>DATHDF010000078.1:0-48994 GCA_035319185.1 Dissulfurispiraceae bacterium
ATGAATATGGATCGTTTCCAGATCAAGATGGATCTCCGTGGAGTTAAGACCGAGGAGGCCGCGAATGAAAAAAAATAATAGGCTCCTTCTGATAGGCTTACCGTTAGCGGTCCTTCTACTCGTTCTGGTTTTATACAAATATGTATATGTCGGCGCCATGACTGAAATTGCCTCTTTGCGCGAACAGCAGGACGCAAAAATGGCGACGCTCAAGAAATATGTAAATCTTATTGCAGAAAAGCCCGAGCTCGAAAAGCAGCTGGCGGCGTTGAGAGAACAGGCCAAAGCCCAGGACGTGAAATTGATAAGCGGTGAGCCCGCATCTCTCGCGTCTGCCAACCTGCAGGGACTGGTCAAGGGGGTTGTTACCGGAAGGAATGGTACTATTACCAGTGAACGGATCGGCAAGACCGAGGACTTTGAGAAGGCTGCGGCGTCTGCGCAGGCGGGCGCCTCTGCAACTGCAAAACCGACGTCCGACAAAAAGACGGCCAGGCCAGCAGGACCAAAATTGCAGGTGCTGAGCGTGAGCATAGACAGCACTATCCCCGATACGTCGGCCCTGAGCGATATCCTGTATTCCCTGGAAACCAGTACGCCGTATATAGTTATGAAAGAGCTGGATGTGCGTGTCAGGAATTTCAGAGATCCGAGAGATCTAATGGTGAGAATGGACGCTATGGGGCTTTACGAGGGCAGATAACTTGAGTTTAAACTCGATCCTGAAGCAGCTTACAGTCCTTAATTGCATCTTGCTTGCGGGCATATTGGCATTCGCGTATTTTGCCCTTGCCCCGGTTTTTATTGTCGATGTAAAGGTGCCGTCGCCCTCGATTTCGACCACCGGTTCTGCAGCCCAGAAAAATGACCAGACTGCGGAACAGCAGGCTGCGGTCCCGCCGATGCAGGAATACGCATTGCTTGCTGAAAAGAACCTTTTCCATCCCGAAAGGATCGTCCCTCCGCTTAAGAAGGAAGATACTGTACCGAAGCCGGAGTTTGTCTTGTATGGAACATTAATTGTAGATAATGTACGTATCGCATATCTTAGCGATAAGAAAGCGCCTCGTTCAACGCCGGGCCGCGGAACGAGGCAGACCGGGCTGAAACTCGGAGAGACCATGAGCGGTTATACGCTTAAGGAGGTATCGCCCAACGGCGCTGTGATGGTTAGAGGCGACGACCGGATAGACCTTAAGGTTATCTCACCGGAAAGCAGGAAGGAGAAAAGGGCGGAAGATGCGGGAATTATGCCTGGGTCACCTGCGCCCGGCGTTCAGCCTGCGATGCCTACTCCTGCTATGTCTTCCCCTGCTGTGCCCCGTGCAGCGCAACCTTCGCCTATGTCTCCTTCTCCAACTGCAGGCCAGACTACAACGATGCAGCCGCCGTCTCCGTCTACCGTACCGCCTGCAGCAGGCATCAGGACCCGCCGCCCCATGGGCCGCTGATGAAAAGGATTGTAGTTACCGGCGGCGCTGGATTTATAGGTTCCAACCTGCTGAATCTGCTTGTGCCGCGAAACCCTGACTGCCTTTTCATAAACCTTGATGTCCTTACCTACGCCGCCAATCTTCAGAGTTTGACGGAGATTGCAGGATGCCGGAATTATATTTTCGAAAAGGGCGACATATCTGAAGCATCAGAGGTCGAAGCGATATTTTCGAAATATGAGCCGGACGGGGTCATCCATCTTGCTGCCGAGAGCCATGTCGACAGGAGCATCGCAGATCCGTCAGCCTTTATCCAAACGAACATAACAGGCACGTTCAATCTTCTTGAGGCCTGCAGGCAACGCTGGAAAAGCGGGGGAGAGCATCTCTTTCATCATGTGAGCACAGACGAGGTGTACGGCTCGCTCGGAGATAAGGGCCTGTTTACGGAAGAGACGAAATACGACCCGAGCAGCCCGTATTCTGCGTCCAAGGCTTCCAGCGACCATCTGGTGAAGGCATATCACAAGACTTACTGGCTGCCGGTCAAGATCACGAATTGCTCCAACAACTACGGGCCGCGCCAGTTCCCTGAAAAGCTGATACCGCTGATGATCCTGAACGCGCTTGAAGGCAAGCCCCTGCCGGTTTACGGAAAGGGCGCCAATGTGCGCGACTGGCTTTTTGTCGAAGACCATTGCGAGGCCATATGGCTTGTTTTTGAGCGGGGAAAAGTCGGCGAGACATACAATATCGGCGGCAGCAGCGAAAGACGCAATATAGAGGTTGTACGGGAAATCTGCAAGCTCATGTCCGAAGAAACGGGAAGGCCTCTCTCTCACTTTGAAGATCTTGTCACATATGTCGCCGACCGTCCGGGCCATGATCTCAGATATGCTATCGACGCGTCGAAACTGCAGCACGAACTCGGCTGGCGACCGACTGAAACCTTTGAAACCGGACTGAGAAGGACTGTACTCTGGTACCTCCGGAACAGGGATTGGATAGAGAATATCAGGACCGGTGAATACCGCAACTGGATAGCAAAGAACTACGGTTCCAGATCTGCAGTCGCCGATAAACCCTGATCGCTCAAAGTGTTGCAGGACAAGGTTTCAGGACTGCTTCGTTGACATTGTCAGGATTGTTCCGGTATTGTAGATACCAGCGGGGTGGAGCAGTCCGGTAGCTCGTCGGGCTCATAACCCGAAGGTCACAGGTTCAAATCCTGTCCCCGCCACCAAAGATTCTGATGCAAGGCTGGAGGACTCAACCGTCCTGCAGCTTTTTTTATGCCCTGGATTTTTATCAATTGAGATAGGCTGCAGGGCATGAGTTTTTTCCATAATACCTGTCCCGATTTATTGGCGTTCGTCCATCACATGTTATAATGAGCGGTCATGGAGATTGTACTGGCAACCAGAAACAAAAAGAAGGTTGCAGAAATCCAAAGGATTCTTGATGGCCTTGATGTCCGGATTTTGACCCTGGACGACTTTCCCGAATGCCCGGAGGTTGTCGAAGATGCCGGGACATTCGAGGGCAACGCCTTAAAAAAAGCCGTGGCGATAGCTCGCTGGACCGGCAGGATTGCTGTTTCCGACGATTCGGGGCTTGAAGTTTATGCTCTCGGAGGCGCGCCCGGCGTAATGTCCGCCAGGTATGCCGGTCCGCTGGCCGACGACCGCGCCAACAACGAAAAATTGCTAAATGACATGCGTAATATCGCATATGAATTCAGGGGTGCACGATTTATATGCATCATTGCCATCGCTTTCCCTGACGGGAAAACTGAGACATTTCAAGGGATTGTAGAAGGGCATATCGAAAAAAAAGCTGCTGGAACAATGGGATTTGGGTATGATCCGCTTTTTTGCCCGAGCGGGTTTGAGCGGACTTTTGCAGAGATGACTCCTGATGAGAAGGACGCAATAAGCCACAGGAAAGCTGCGCTGGAAAGGCTTAAGAGATACCTAAATGAGCTGTCTTTCTAATTACTTTTGTATATTATAAGTAATTTTAATCTAATCATTATTATTTTAAAATTGATTTTCAATTTTCCCACTGTTTAAGGTATATACCGCAACGCCATCCTTATAAAAATGGAGGTTTCTATAATGAGAATAGTTCTTCTCGGTGCTCCCGGAGCCGGCAAAGGTACTCAGGCAAAGAAATTGGTCGAAAAATATGGCATCCCCCAGGTCTCTACCGGAGATTTATTGAGGGCAGCAGTTGCAGCAGGGACGCCTCTCGGCAAGGAAGCAAAGGCCGTTATGGACAGGGGCGAGCTCGTTCCCGACAGCATAGTGCTCGGCATGATGGAAGAGCGTATGAAACAGGACGACATGAAGAAAGGCTACATCCTTGACGGATTTCCGAGGAATACAAAACAGGCGGAAGCTCTCGACGCTATGCTCGCCAAGCTCAATATGCCGCTTACAGCTGCGTTGAGCGTTGATGTTCCCTTCGAAGACCTCATGAAGAGGCTTACCGGCAGAAGGACTTGCAAGTCCTGCGGCCAGATGTACAATGTTTATTTCTCGCCTTCAAAGGCTGAAGGCAAATGCGACAAGTGCAGCGCAGATCTCTTCCAGAGAGATGACGACAAGGAAGATACAATCAAGAAGCGCCTTGAGGTCTACAACGCCTCTACCGCACCTCTTATCGACTATTACAAGGGCAAGGGTATTCTGAAGTCAGTTGCCGGCACAGGCAGTATTGACGGCATATTCGGCCAGGTCTGCAGCGTGCTGGGGCTCAAATAATTTCGGTATTTCAAGCTTTGTCTTGAAGATATACAAAACGAATTAAACAGGAGGAAGAAAATGATTAAGCCACACGGTTCAGACCAACTGAACCCACTATTTGTGTATGACCCGGCTGAAAACGAAGCCCTTCAGAAGAAAGCCGAGAAGATGGCTTCTGTTGTCGTAAGCTCAGCCGCCGCAGCCAATGCCGTCATGTTGGGCGGAGGTTATTTTAACCCGTTGACGGGCTATATGAACAAGGCCGATGCTCTCTCAGTTGCCAATAGCATGAAGATGACATCCGGTCTGTTCTGGCCTGTGCCTGTTCTGAACCTGCTCCAGTCGGCTAACGGCATCAAGGCCGGTGATACCATAGCCCTCAAGGACCCGAACAGGGAAGGTAATCCGATACTTGCGGTTATGGATGTGAAGGCTGTTGAAGAGTTCAGCGATGCAGAAATCGAGCTGATCTCTGAAAAAGTCTATCGTCCGAACCATAAGGAAGCGCATCCCGGCGTCGATACATTCAAGGCCCAGGGTAAAGTCATTCTTTCCGGTCCGATCAAGGTCTTGAACTTCTCATACTTCCAGGATGAATTCCCCGACACCTTCCGTACGGCGGTCGAAATCCGCAACGAAATCGCCGAGCGCGGCTGGAAGAAGGTCGTTGCCTTCCAGACTCGCAACCCTATGCATCTGGCCCACGAAGAACTTTGTCATATGGCAATGGATCGTTTAGGTTGTGACGGCCTGGTTATCCATATGCTGCTCGGCAAACTGAAGAAGGGAGATATCCCCGCACCCGTCCGCGATGCGGCGATCCGCAAGATGGTCGAGCTGTACTTCGCCAAGAACAGCGCGATGGTTACCGGATACGGTTTTGACATGCTTTATGCCGGTCCGAAAGAGGCTGTGCTTCACGCTGTATTCCGCCAGAACATGGGTGCAACCCACTTCATAGTCGGTCGCGACCATGCCGGTGTCGGAGACCACTACGGTGCCTTTGATGCGCAGACCATATTTGATAAAGAAGTGCCGGCAGACGCGCTTAAGATCGAGATCTTCAAGGCAGACCATACCGCCTACTCGAAGAAACTGGGGAAGGTTGTTATGATGTGTGAGGCTCCTGATCATGTGAAAGAGGATTTCGTCCTGCTTTCAGGTACGAAGGTCCGTGAAATGTTAGGTCAGGGTATTGAACCGCCCAAGGAATTCTCACGCCCTGAAGTGGCCCAGATCCTGATTAAATATTATCAGAGTCTTCCAAAATAAAATTAAGGTTGAGACTAAGATCAAGCTTCACAAATACGCAGGAGGTGAGAAGAAATAGTATTACGGTAGCAAGGCTATAAGGGAGGCAGCCTTTGGCTGCTTCCCGTGGCTTTCCTGAAAGGAGGTGTCCGGAAAGTTACTTTTTAGTAAGGGTTCGGCGCCCAATCTGCAAAATGGGAAAAAATAACCACACAACATCACAAGGAGGTTTGCAACATGCCAAGTTTCGTTATCACTGAGAAGTGCGACGGCTGCAAGGCCCAGGACAAGACTGCCTGCCAGTACATCTGTCCGAACGACCTCATGGCCCTGAATAGGGACATCATGAAGGCCTACAATCAGGAACCCGAGCAGTGCTGGGAGTGCTACAACTGCGTTAAGATCTGCCCTCAGCAGGCAATCGAAGTCAGGGCCTATCAGGATTTCGCTCCGCTCGGCGGAAACGTCATCCCGATGAGAGGCACCGACTCCATCATGTGGACCGTTAAGTTCAGAAACGGCTCTCTGAAGAGATTCAAGTTCCCGATCAGGACCACCCCCGAAGGTTCCGTCGATCCCTATGCAGGGAAGCCCGAGCCGGATTTCTCAAAAATCAAGGCCTCCGGATTCTTTAACAATCCGGCTAGAACAGAATAAGGGAGGAATAGACGATGGAAAAAGAAACTTGTACGTTTTCATATTGTCAGAGACCCGAGATAATAGAGGTTGAAACCGATCTTCTCCTCATCGGCGGCGGTATGGCATGCTGCGGCTCTGCTTTCGAGGCAGCCCGCTGGGCGACCCCGAAGGGAATTAAGGTCACCATGGTTGACAAGGCTGCAACCGACAGAAGCGGCGCGGTTGCCATGGGTCTTTCGGCCATCAACACCTACCTCGGCGAGAACAAGTGCGCCGATTATGTTAAATACGTAAGAGCCGACTTGATGGGCATCGTCAGGGAAGACCTGATCTATGACCTCGGCAGGCACGTTGACGATTCCGTCCACCTCTTTGAAGAGTGGGGACTCCCGATCTGGAAGAAGGCCGATGACGGCTTCTCCCTCGACGGTTTCCAGGCAAGGGATGCCGGCAAGGCAATGCTGAAGGACGGCGGAACACCGGTCCGCTCCGGTAAGTGGCAGATCATGATCAACGGCGAATCCTACAAGGTCGTCGTAGCAGAAGCAGCAAAGGCAGCCCTCGAAGTAAACAGAAAGGCCACCGGCGTTGCACAGAACCACTATGAAAGAGTATTCATCGTTAAGCTCTACAAAGATGCCAATGACCCGAAGAGGGTTGCAGCAGCAGCCGGCTTCAGCGTAAGAGAAAACAAGATATACCTCTTCAAGGCAAAGGCAATGATCAACGCAGCAGGCGGCGCGGTCAACGTCTTCAGGCCGAGATCGGTTGCAGAAGGTCAGGGTCGCGCATGGTATCCTGTATGGAACTCAGGTTCCGGTTATGCCCTCGGCATGCAGGTCGGCGCAGAGATGACCCTTATGGAAAACAGGTTCGTACCGGCCCGCTTTAAAGACGGTTACGGCCCTGTCGGCGCATGGTTCCTTTTCTTCAAGGCGAAGGCAACCAACGCACTTGGCGAAGACTACTGCACAGGCGAGAACTTCGAAGAGACCAAGAAGCTCTACAGCCCCTATGCAGAGAAGATGGGCACCGCCATCAGAAACCACATGATGATGATGGACATGAAGAAAGGCAAAGGCCCGATCTGGATGAACACTCACCTTGCCATGGCAGAGCTCGCGACCAAGATGGATGCCAAGAGGATTAAGCACCTCGAAGCAGAAGCCTGGGAAGACTTCCTCGATATGGCCATCGGTCAGGCAGGCCTCTGGGCTTGCAAGAACGTCGAGCCGAACAAAGAGCCTTCCGAGATCATGCCGACCGAGCCGTATCTCCTCGGTTCCCATGCAGGTTGCGCAGGCTTCTGGTGCAGCGGACCTGGCGACGTTCCGGGAACACCGGCAGAGTGGAGCTGGGGCTACAACAGAATGTCCACCGTCAAGGGCCTCTTCATGGCCGGTGACGTTGTCGGCGCTTCCGGCCACAAGTTCTCCTCCGGCTCCCATGCTGAAGGCAGAATCGCTGCAAAGGCCGCTCTTGCACTGATCCTGGACGAGCCGAACTACAAACCCGCCGTATCCAAGACTGTAGATGAGATCGCAGGCGAGCTCTATCTGCCGTTTGAGGTTTACGAGAAATACAAAACTCTTTCGACGGATCCTTTCACCAACCCGAACTACATCAGGCCGAAGATGCTCCAGGCCAGACTGCAGAAGATCGCCGACGAATACTTTGGCGGAATCAGCACCTGGTACATGACATCCAAGACCATGCTTGATGAAGGTCTGAAGCTTCTCGAGATGCTCAAGGAAGATGCCAACAAGATGGCAGCCGCAAACCTCCACGAGCTGATGAGATGCTGGGAGAACTATCACAGAATTCTCTCCGTCGAGGCTCACGCAAGACACATTCTCTTCAGGGAAGAGTCCAGGTATCCTGGCTACTACTACAGAGGCGACTTCCTCGCCATCAACGACAAAGACTGGAAGTGCTTTGTCAACTCCAAATACGATGCAGACAACAACACATGGGAGCTCAAGAAGGTTCCCTATGTGGAGCTCTTTGCATAATTAAACCTGGGAGGGGCGAAAGCCCCTCCTCTAATTTTTCCATTAGTTCATAACGCAAGGAGCGTCGGCTATCTTTCAGCCGGCGTTTCGTGCCTTGCGAACTACCGGTCTGTTAACAGAGTCAAAGTCAATAAAGGAGGAAAAACGGCATGTCGGAGTCGAGTGAAAAAGCCAATCGCGTGCTGGTGATTGGCGGAGGATTCAGCGGTTTGACGGCTGCGGTCGAGGCGGCTGAAACGGGCGCCCAGGTGACCATCGTCGAAAAGAACCCGTATCTCGGCGGCAGGGTTGCACAGCTGAACAAATATTTCCCCAAGCTGTGTCCGCCCGCCTGCGGTCTTGAGATAAATTTCAGGCGTATAAGGGAAAGCGCGAACATTACTTTTTACACCATGGCGGAAGTGCAGGATGTAAAGGGAGGTCCGGGGAATTATGATGTAGCCATCAATGTGGCTCCCCGTTATGTCAACGATAACTGCGTGGCGTGCAACGCCTGCGCCGAGGCCTGTCCGGCGGAAAGAGAGAACGATTTCAATTTCGGCATGGACAAGATAAAGGCCGCTTACCTTCCGTACAGTCAGGCATTCCCCCAGAAATATGCCATAGATGACAAGCACTGCTCGGGCAATTGCGGCAAGGCCTGTCAGGAGGCCTGCAAATACGATGCAATCGACATGACGATGAAGGCCGAGACGCTCAATCTGAAGTTCGATTCGATTGTTGTGGCGACGGGCTGGAAGCCATACGACGCATCAAAGCTCGATATCCTTGGATACGGCAAGGTTAAAAATGTTATTACAAATATGATGATGGAGAGACTTGCTGCGCCCAGCGGCCCGACCGGCGGCAAGATCGTCAGGCCGTCCGACGGCAAGCCGGTTCAGAGTGTAGCATTTGTCCAGTGCGCCGGCAGCCGTGACGAGAACCATCTCGCCTTCTGCTCGTACATCTGCTGCATGGCTTCCCTCAAACAGACATTGTATCTCAGGGAGCAAAACCCCGAATCAAAGGCAAGCATCTTCTACATAGATATAAGGACCCCCGGCAGATACGAGAAATTCTATTGGCAGGTCAAGGACGATCCCAATGTAAGTCTCGTAAAGGGTAAAGTTGCAAAGATAGAGCAGGCACCTGGCTCTGATGATGTGATTCTCGAGGCCGAAGACATGCTCACGGGCGAAAAGGTCCGGACACAGGTTGAAATGGTCGTTCTCGCCACCGGAATGGAACCGGCGTCGAAGATTCCCGGCGCATCATATACCGAAGAGGGTTTCGCCCTTGCCGGCGTCGGGATGTTTGCAGCCGGATGCGCCAAGAACCCGCTCGATGTGGCCAAATCGGTCCAGGACGCCACGGGGGCGGCGCTCAAGGCGATGCAGATCGGGAAGGGGAGGTAAGCCGATATGGATAAGAAATATGCACTTTATATATGCACGGGCTGCTCTATCGGAGAGTCCGTCAATGTCGAGAAGATGGCGACCATCGCCAAGAACGCCCACAAGATTCCGCTGATAAAGACACATTTCGCTCTTTGCGGCAAAGAAGGTGTTGAGCTTATAAAGAATGATATTGCAACCGAAGGTGTCAATACGCTGATCCTTGCTGCATGTTCCCAGCGCGTGAAGTTCGAGGAATTCGACTTCCCGGGATGCATAGTGGAGCGCTCTCCGATCCGCGAGCTCGCGGTATGGACTCAGGAAGCCGGGTCCCCGTTTGCACAGCTTGCAGCTGAGGATTATATGAAGATGTCCATATTCAAGGCGCAGAAGGGCGATCTTCCGGAACCCTATAAGATGGAAACCGTCAAGACGATCCTGGTGATCGGCGGCGGAGTTTCGGGAATGAAGGCTGCTCTGGAGGCAGCTAACACCGGGGCGCAGGTCTGTCTGGTTGAGAAAGAGGCCAAGCTTGGCGGTTTCGCCAATTCGCTCTATAAGAAAATTCCGACTTCCGAGTATTATAAAGAGCCGCTCATAGTCGATACGGACATCGAATCGATGATCAAGGCCGTTGAATCCAACCCTAACATAAAGGTCTACAAATCCTCCAAGGTCGAAAAGACCGATGGTATGCCCGGGGCCTTTGATGTAACGATCTCGACCGGCGACAAGACAGAGGTTGTCAAAATAGGATCGGTCATACTTGCAGCAGGCTGGAAGCCCTACGACGCCAAGAAGCTCACACATCTGGGCTACGGCAAGCTCAAGAACGTGGTTACGAATATCCAGTTTGAAGAGATAGCAAAGAAGGGCAAGATACTGAGACCTTCAGACAACAGGCCCGCCAAGAAGGTTGCCTTTATACAGTGCGCCGGCCAGAGGGACCCCAATCACCTCTCTTACTGTTCGGCTATGTGCTGCGCGACCTCGCTGAAACAGGCAAAATATGTGCGGCAGGATGAAGATGCAGTGGCTATGATCCTTTACAAGGACATCAGGACACCCGGCAGGCTTGAGTATTATTACAAGGAAGCCCAGAACGATCCCGGTGTGATGCTGACAAAGTGCGAGGTCAAGTCGCTAACCGAAGCAGCCTATGACAACGTGTACATAGAGATGAAGGACTCGCTTATCGGCGATGTGACTGTCGAGGCCGATCTCGTGGTTCTGGCAACCGGCATGGTTCCTGCGACGCTCGAAGATCCGGTCCTGAATCTTGCATACCGCCAGGGGCCGGGCCTGCCCGATCTCGATTTGTTCAACGGTTTTGCCGATTCCAACTTCATCTGCTTCCAGTACGAAACCCGCAGGACCGGCGTCTACGCTGCCGGCGCGGTCAAACAGCCCATGAACATGGCTGAGGCCCAGGAAGATGCTACAGGCGCCGCTCTCAAGGCGATTCAGGCTAACGAACATGCAGCCGTAGGAATGGCTGTTCATCCAAGGGCATGGGACGTAACGTTCCCTGATCCGTTCATGACAAAATGTACGGCCTGCAAGCGCTGTACTGAAGAGTGTCCTTTCGGCGCCATCGACGAGGACGAAAAAGGTACGCCTTTCTACAAGATCGGCCGCTGCCGCAGGTGCGGAACATGCATGGGCGCCTGCCCTGAAAGAATCGTATCGTTCAAGGATTTCCACGTCGATATGATCGGCACCATGATGAAGAATGTCTCTGTCCCGGATGATGAAGATCAGCCGAGGATCATGGTACTATGCTGTGAAAACGACGCATATCCCGCAATCGATACATCGGCCCTTCAGCATATGAAGATAGACCCGGCTGTCAGAATCATCCAGCTCAGATGTATGGGCGCGGTGAACCTGGTCTGGATAGCCGATGCCTTCTCGCGCGGCATCGACGGCATATTGATGCTGGGCTGCAAATACGGCGACAACTATCAGTGTCATATGGCCAAGGGCAGCGAACTTGCCAACTACCGTCTCAGCAAGGTCAAAGAGACGCTGGATAAGCTGCAGCTCGAGGCTGACAGAGTCGGGCTCGTGCAATTGGCCATCGACGATTACGGCAATTTACCGCAAATAATTACAGACTTTGTGGATAAGGTCAAGGCTGTCGGCCCGAATCCATTCAAAGGTTTCTAGGAGGGATAGATACATGGCTGAACAGATAGTTAGCCCAGATCTGAATTTCGTCAAAGAAGTAATCGCCTCCGGTGCGGATTCTCTGAAGAAGTGCTACCAATGCTCCACCTGCACCGTTGTTTGCGAAGTGACACCGGACAAGAAGCCCTTTCCGAGAAAGGAGATGCTTCAGGCCCAGTGGGGCATGAAAGACCAGCTCCTGACCAACCCTGATATATGGATGTGCCACCAGTGCAGCGACTGCACGGCATACTGTCCGCGCGGCGCAAAACCGGGAGAGGTTCTCGGTGCTGTAAGGAAGATGGCGATCAAGGAATATTCGGCGCCTCGCCTTCTGGCGGAATGGACGGCGAACTCCAAGTATGTTTTGCTGCTGTTTGCGATACCTGTAATGATATTCCTCTTTGAGTTGTTCATCCAGGGACATTTTACAAACGGCATACCCCGGAATGAAATGGGAAAGATCTCATACTCACTGATGTTCCCTCCGACAAAATTTATTGATACGGTATTCGTGCCGACTGCCTTCTTTGCAGCTATCTGCTTCATATTAGGGATCAAAAAGTACTGGGAAGCAATGGTAAGTACAAACGGAGCCGGTTCGGGCGACCTGACCCAGAGCATCATCGGGACGATAAAAGATATCATAACTCACAAGAAATTCGCAGTTTGCGGCGTGGCAAAAGACAGAAAGGTCTCTCACATGCTCGTCTTCTTCGCCTTCATCGGCCTGGCGATTACAACATCCATCGGAGTGCTTTATCTTTACGGGTATGAGATATTCGGGATAGAGACTCACGGCCTCATCAACTTCGGAGAGTCTCCATATCCGCTCTATGACCCCATGAAGATCATAGGCAATGCAAGCGCTATAGCTCTTCTGATCGGAATAACGCTTGTTATCAACAACAGGATGAAGAATAAGGAAAAGGCAGGAATGGGCAGCTATTTCGACTGGCTCTTCATCTTTATCGTTTACGGAGTGGGCGCGACCGGATTCCTGGCGGAAATACTCAGGCTGTTTGATCTGGCCGTTCTGGCATATCCCATGTACTTTGCACATCTGGTCTTTATCTTCGTCCTGTTTGCATATGCCCCATTCTCGAAGATGGCTCACATGGTATACAGGACTACGGCAATGGTATTTGCACGGCATACCGGCCGCGAGTGACAGGCTCTGCAGGATAACGCAGTTCTTATAAATGGGCCTTCCCTTGCGGAAGAGCCAAAGCCTATCAAAGGAGGTGAAGGGAGGGGGAAGTTACAAGCAGTTAGTATCAGGCTTGCAGCATTTTGGAAAAATTTTTAAAAAACTAAAGGAGGAAAAAAGAAGAGATGAGTCCAATACTTATCTTCGCCCTTGCTTGCGGTGCATTAGCTATTGTTTATTCTTTCATGACCAAAGCTTGGGTATCGAGTCAGCCGACAGGCACAGAAAAGATGATGTCGATTTCAGCAGCCGTTAAAGAAGGCGCTGAGGCATTTCTCGCCAGAGAGTACAAAACAGTAGCTATCGTTGCAGTTATCCTCTTCGCCCTTATCTTCGCATCATTGGGCCTTTGGACAGCACTTGGCTTTATTATCGGTGTTGCAGGTTCAGCACTTGCCGGCTATTTCGGCATGGTCGTTACCGTTATGGCTAACGTAAGAACCACCGAAGCTGCAAAGAAGGGCCTTCAGGCTGCGCTGTCTGTTGCCTTCAAGGGCGGATCGGTCACAGGCGTTATGGTTGTCGGCCTTGGCTTGATTGGAATTTCGGTATTTTATATGATCGCCAAGGGCGCAGCTGACACTGAAACCGCCTTCCATGCACTTATCGGACTCGGTTTCGGTTGCTCACTCATGTCGGTTTTTGCTCGTATCGCCGGCGGTATCTACACCAAGGCTGCCGACGTAGGAGCCGACCTCGTCGGTAAAGTTGAAGCCGGTATCCCGGAAGACGATCCTCGTAACCCTGCCGTTATCGCCGATAACGTCGGTGACAACGTCGGTGACTGCGCAGGTATGGCAGCCGACCTTTATGAAACCTACACCGTTACAATCGTTGCAGCCATGCTGCTTGCAAAGACCGTTTTCGGTCCCGAGAGCCTCTGGGTGCAGTTCCCGCTTATGCTGGGCGGCATTTCGATCATAGCTTCCATTATTGGAACCTACTTCGTAAAGATGGGCGGCAGCAATTACATCATGGGCGCGCTTTACAAAGGCCTTGCAGTTGCGGGTATACTCGCGGCAGTCGTATTCTACGCAGCCACAACATGGTTTATGGGCCTTCTGCCGGCTAACGAGCAAGTAATGTCAGTAATGAACGTATTTCTTTGCGCAGTTATCGGTCTCGCACTGACAGGCCTTATCGTCTGGATAACTGAGTATTACACAGGTAAGGAATACAGGCCTGTTCAGGTCATTTCCAAGGCCAGTCTCACCGGCCACGGTACTAACGTTATCGCCGGACTTGCAATGAGCATGGAAGCCACCGCGCTTCCTGCGTTTACCATTGTTGCCGCTATCGTCGGCGCCTTCTATCTCGGCGGCGGATTCAGCGGTAATGTTGCAGTCGGCCTTTATGCAATCGCGCTCTCAGCGGTTTCGATGCTTTCGATGACCGGTATCGTCGTCGCAATCGACTCATACGGCCCGATCACCGACAACGCCGGTGGTATCGCCGAAATGGCAGAGCTTCCCGAGAGCGTCCGTGCAATTACAGATCCTCTGGATGCAGTCGGAAACACCACCAAGGCGGTAACGAAGGGTTATGCCATCGGTTCAGCCGCTCTTGCAGCACTCGTTCTGTTTGCAGAGTATTCGCGTTCATTCCAGGGTCAGACCCTGAAGTTCGACCTTTCCGATCCTATGATCATCGCCGGTCTCTTCATCGGCGGTCTTATCCCGTACTACTTCGGCGGCAGGCTTATGCTTGCGGTCGGCAGAGCTGCCGGCGGCGTTGTCGTAGAGGTCCGCAGACAGTTCCGCGAAATTCCGGGCATCATGGAATACAAAGCCAAGCCGGAATACGGAAAGTGCGTTGACATCGTCACACAATCAGCCATCAAAGAGATGATGATTCCTGCTCTGATTCCTGTCGTAGCCCCGATTATCGTTGGATTCGTCCTCGGTAAAGAGGCACTCGGCGGCGTTCTGATCGGCAGCATCCTCACCGGTCTTTTCCAGGCTATCGCCATGACCAGCGGCGGCGGTGCATGGGACAACGCGAAGAAGGCCTTTGAAGACGGCGTTGTCGATGACAGCGGTAAAATGCACAAGAAAGGCAGCGACGGACACAAGGCTGCGGTTACCGGTGATACGGTCGGCGATCCTTACAAGGATACCGCAGGCCCGGCCATCAACCCGATGATCAAGGTCATCAACATCGTTGCTCTTCTGATCGTTCCGCTTATGATCAAGATGGGCAAATAGCCTATTGCTTTAAACTTCATGTCCGGCAGGGGTTCGCTCCTGCCGGATTTTTATTTTCCTCCCTGAAACCATTATAATAACTGCCGATACTTCCGAAGGGAGAGCCTTCTAAATTTTCATGAAGAAATCCTACGCCGCCGTTCTTGTCTTTGCCGTTGTGCTGTTCATATCCTTCTTCCGGATCGGATCGGTCCTGCTCTTCGACGTCGACGAGGCGGTTTTTTCCGAGGCGACAAAGGAGATGGTACAGAGCGGTGACTATATTTCTACAACCTATAATGGTGAGCCGAGATATGACAAGCCCATATTCTTTTACTGGCTGATGGCAGCTTCATACAAAATATTCGGCATCAATGAATTCGGGGCCAGGTTCCCATCGGCATTGACCGGCTGCCTGCTGGCGGCAGCTCTCTTCTTTTTCGTCCGCCACTTCCGCGATCTGTCAACAGCACTGTACGCCGTACTGTCGATGGTGTTGAGTGCCTATTACCTTGTCTATTCGCGCTCTGCGGTGACCGACATGACGCTGACACTATTTATCACCTTGTCTCTATTCTGCTTTTATCTTTCCCTCAAGCAGGACAGACGCTATATTTACGGCCTGTTCGCTTTTTCGGCACTTGCCTTTCTTACAAAAGGTCTTATAGGGATCGTTTTCCCGTTTGCCATCCCCACTGTCTTTTTACTTTTGACCGAAGGCATCGGCGGCCTTCGCAGGTTGATAAATCTTAAAGCTGCGATGCTCTTTCTCGTCATAGGTGTGCCGTGGTATGCCGCTGAATATGCAATCAAAGGCGATGAATTCATTGAACAGTTTTTCATTAAGCACCATTTCAGAAGATATACGGAAGTCATATCGGGTCACAAGGGGCCGGTATATTATTATCTGGCAGCGCTTGTGGTGGGCTTCTTCCCCTGGGTGGCATTCTTGCCTGCTGGGATAAATAAGATATTTAAGGACAGAGACCCGCTCCTGATATTTTCGGGCATCTGGCTCGCGTTCATCGTGATTTTCTTTTCGTTTGCTACCACAAAACTTCCCGACTATATATTGTCGGCAATTCCGGCAGCGTGCATACTCGTTTCAGCAGGCATGAATGACAAAGGCATTCGATGGATGCAGACGGCCTGGGTCTTCATAGGAATTGTATCTGTCGCTGCCGGTTTTGCTTTTGTCTATTTGCCTTCTTATCTCGTCCAAAAAGGCATTGCGGGAACCGAATGGATGCCGGCTGTTGCTGTTATTGCGCTGGTTGTGGCTGCATTATGTTTCTATGCGGCCATTGCCCGCCGACCGTTTTACGGGGCCCTGGCTTCAGGCATGTTTGTTTTTCTGACAGCATTGGTGATTACGGCGTTGCCGGTGGCGTCCGAATATCTTCAGGGGCCTCTGCATAAATTCAGCCTGTACGGCAAGGAAAAGACGCGGGCCGACGAGCGCATCATCACATATGGCCTCAATAAACCAAGCATAGTGTTTTATTCCGATCGCAAGGTGGTTGTTGCAGGCGGGACCGACGAGCTCCAGCGAAGTATTTCAGAAGGCAGTGGCAAGATAGTAATTGCCAAGGCGAAGGATGCTGAACGGCTGAAACAGCTCGGACTGGTCGTGTTAGATACGGAAAAGGGATATGCTCTGCTTGAAAAGGAATGAATTAATTGTCAGTCTGGCTGCACTTGTGCCTTTATCGCTTATTTATATCGATGAACCTGTACTGACATGGGTAAGGACTTTTCATGGCGCCAATCCGGACGTGAGCCAGTTTCTGCGATTGTTTGATAAAATCATGTATTACGCGGCTCACGGCACGACCATGATCGTGGGCGCCTTCCTGTATTTGCTTTACGGCAGATACGTCAATCGTGAGCTTCAGGATTCAGGAAAGTCGCTTCTCATCGGCCTTGTTGCTTCCGGGTTAAGCGTTCAACTGCTCAAACATCTGATTGGGAGGGCGAGACCGCG
The DNA here is from genome assembly GCA_035319185.1 of Dissulfurispiraceae bacterium. Classification (GTDB taxonomy): domain Bacteria; phylum Nitrospirota; class Thermodesulfovibrionia; order Thermodesulfovibrionales; family Dissulfurispiraceae; genus Fen-1308. Next base: position 17,005 of record DATHDF010000078.1, read on the forward strand.
AATTACAGATAGTCTTGTCATTATCGGACCTTCTTTGAAGGGCAGTTATGACTCTTTCCCGTCCGGTCATTCCGCTATGGCCTTCTGCCTTGCGGCGGTGCTGACGCAACATTATCCGAAATACTGGATACTGTTTTATTTGTTTGCTGTTTTTGAAGGCCTTGCGCGGATCGACGGGACGTCGCATTTCCCGGGCGATGTGCTGGCAGGCGCTGTTCTTGGGACATTGATAGCCAGGCTTGTCGAAACAGGGCTTGCGAGGCGGAACAGGACGGCCTCGGGCTGCGACAGCCATAATCTTGATAAGTTCGTTCCCTATTGAGTATAATTAAGTTTCTAATAACATGGTCAGGAGGCACTGAATTGAAAGAGAAGATACATCCCAACTATAAAGAGAGCAAAGTAGTTTGTGCTTGCGGCGAAAGCTTCGACACCCGCTCTACCATGAATTCCATTAAGGTTGACATCTGCTCAAAATGCCACCCGTTTTTTACGGGCCGGGAGAAGCTCATCGACGCAGAGGGCAGAGTGGAGAAATTCAAGAAGAAATACGCCAAGAAGTAGCTACCGCTGCAAGGTCTCAGGGTTAGGGATTAGAGGACTTCTAAATTCTAACCCTTTTTTATTGATTGAAATGGCTGCAATATAAAGAGGAATGACTGGATCATGAAAACTGTTGGCGGGCAGGCTGTTATAGAGGGTGTGATGATGAAGTCACCTGCTGGATGGAGTGTGGCCGTGCGCGACCCGAAAGGCGGGATAAACTTCAAGACTGTCAGGTCAAAAGCAGCCAATCCGATCCTTAAGCTTCCTTTGATCAGGGGGGGCGTGGCGCTACTGCAGGCAATGATCATAGGCGTGAAGGCGATAGAGTTTTCGGGAAGCGTTGCGTACCAGGAAGACGATAGCAAGGGCGACAAGCCCATCAGTTCCTGGGCCATCGGCGTGTCGATCGCCCTTGCGTTGGTTTTCGCGATTGCCCTGTTCAAGTTTCTGCCTCTTCTCATCGCGACGTTTGTCGGAAATTTATATGGCGGTGTAGCAAAAAGCTCGCTGCTTTTCAATGTGGTCGACGGCGTGACGCGTGTCTGCATATTCCTTCTGTATGTTTATGCGATCGGCTATTGGAAGGAAATGAAGAGGATATTTGAATATCACGGGGCCGAACACAAAGTCATATATGCGTTTGAAGCCGGGGAAGAATGCACCGTAGAAAATGCCAGAAAGTACAAGCCGTATCATCCCAGATGCGGCACCAGTTTTTTGCTGATAGTGATGGTAATCAGCATCGTTACGTTCATGTTCATTCCGCAGGAATGGTCGTTCCTGCAGAAACTTGCTGCACGGATAGCCCTTTTGCCGGTCATCGCCGGCATATCGTTTGAGACATTGAAACTGTCGGCAAAACTGAAAGACCATCCGCTTATGGGAATCATAATCCTGCCGGGCTTGCTCCTGCAAAGACTGACGGCATATGAGCCAGACGACTCGCAGATCGAGGTTGCAATCGCTGCCCTTAAGGAAGTCCTGAAACTTGATGAAACTCTTAAAGAGGGTTGCAGTCAATGTTAGAGAAACTCTTGACGATAGAGCAGAAATATGACGAAATAACGGCGCTTCTCATGAACCCGGAGGTGCTGTCGAACAATCTGGAGTATCAGAAATTTTCGAAGGAGCGGTCGGACCTTCAGCCTATATACGACAAGATACAGGAGTATAAGCGCGTTCTCAGCGAGATCGAAGATGCGGAGGAAATGATCAAGAGCGGAGACGGCGAACTGAAGGACCTTGCTCGCGAAGAACTGGAAGAGCTGAAAAAGAAGAAGCCCATCCTTGAAGATGAGCTGAAGATAATGCTGCTGCCCAAGGACCCCCGCGATGAGCGCAATGTCATTCTCGAGATAAGGGGTGGTACCGGCGGGGAAGAAGCGGCACTTTTTGCATCAGCGCTTTTCCGTATGTATTCGAAGTATTCGGAGGCTCGCAGATGGAAGATCGAGGTTATAGATTCCAATCCCACCGGATTAGGCGGGCTGAAGGAAATAGTGGCGAATATCACCGGCAAAGGCGCATACAGCAGACTGAAATATGAAAGCGGCGTGCACAGGGTTCAGCGTGTGCCTGCGACCGAGGCTTCCGGCCGAATCCACACATCTGCAGCGACTGTAGCGGTTCTTCCCGAGGCCGAAGAGGTGGACATAAAGGTGGAAGAGAAGGACCTGCGAATAGACACATTCTGCGCATCCGGACCGGGCGGCCAGGGTGTAAATACAACTTATTCCGCTGTCCGCATAACTCATATTCCGACCAACACTGTTGTGCAATGCCAGGATGAGCGTTCGCAGATCAAGAACCGCGAGAAGGCGATGAAGGTCTTGCGGTCGCGCCTGTACGAGATCGAGATGGAGAAGAAGGAAAAGGAGCGTGCTCAGGACAGGAAGACCCAGGTGGGTTCGGGTGATCGGAGCGAGCGAATCCGCACCTACAACTATCCGCAAAACCGTGTGACCGACCATCGAATCGGGCTTACCCTGCACAAGCTGGAACAGGTGCTCGAAGGCGCTCTGGATGAAATGATCGACAGTCTTATTACGCATTACCAGGCAGAAAAACTGAAAGAGCTGTGACCGCATTGGAGAAGCTGAAGGAGCTGGCTTGTCTTTTCGAAAGAGAAGGCGTCGAAGATGCAGCCAGGGAAGCGGTTTTACTCCTTACCGAGATTCTCCATATTAGCAAAACCGGTCTTCATTCCTCACCGCCTGATATCAGCAAGGCCGAGTCCGACCGGATTGATTCTCTTGCAGCCAGAAGGGTCCTTGGTGAACCGCTGCAGTATATAATCGGTCATGTTGAATTCTGGGGCCTGAAAATCCATGTCGGCAAAGGTGTGCTGATTCCCAGACCGGAAACGGAGCTGCTTGCAGAAGAGGCGGTTAAAATTGTAGGGGCGTTGCATGCTACGCCCCTATATGAAACAACACCCATCACCATACTTGACCTTTGTACCGGCAGCGGCTGCATTGCTCTTGCTCTTGCGAAGGAATATGCAGGCGCATATGTCTACGGTGTGGACAAGTCCGCGACTGCACTTTCATATGCGCGAAGGAACGCAAAATATAATGGAATTCAGAACGTCAACTTTATCGAAGGGGACCTTTTTGCCTCAATAATACCGGATGCCTGTTTCGATTGCATAGTGTCGAATCCGCCGTACATCAGAAGAGACGACATCCAGGGGCTTCAGAAAGAGATATCGTTTGAGCCTGTTGCTGCACTGGATGGTGGTGAGGACGGTCTGGATTTCTATCGGCGCATATTGAGAGAAGCTCCTCGCTATCTTAAAAGCAACGGTGTCATCATTCTTGAGATCGGCATCGGCCAGGCGGACGATATTCGGCAAATAGCTGCCCGGCATGGTTTCGGGGATATCCGCTTTATGAAAGATTATGCGGGAATCGAGAGGATATTCACCGCCCGATCCTAAAGTCTTGAAAAAGCCTCAAACAGCACCGAATACCCTGCAAATATAAGCACAACTATTAAGTGCAGGGTGTAGTATCTCTTTCTTTCTATTGTCCCTTCGAAATCACGTGAGTTGAATATATGTAGCACATAACCTCCGGAAACTGCCCCTATTGTCAGCGTCAGAATGCCGATCCAGAAAATAAATGGCTTGGGCACAGCAAAGAAAAAACCTTCAAGGTTGATCCCGAACTGACGCCCGAAAGTTGGAATCATGTCTCCTATGTTTGACAGGAAATAGTCGAGCCTGTAGACTAGCTCTCCGGTAAAAGCGAACGGCACAAGAACGGGTATAAGCGGTGAGAATTTTCCGAAGGAAGGATCTTCGGTAATCCCGAATATTTGCGCACCCAATTTCTGAATCATGACGAAGAATGCGAATCCAAGGACCAGCAGCAAGGAGAACGCGGCAGCGTTGGATGCAAAGAGAGCCGCTTCCAGCCTTTCGTACCATGACGTGTGCTGCGCGAAACGAGCCAGTTGCGAGCCCATAAGAAACGGTATGATGTAAGAGCATGTGATATAGCGCCCTTTGTTCAGAATGAGTTCCACGAAAGGGTTTCTGAGCCTAAGGCGCGGAGAGTCCTTGTCGCACAAGTATACGCAGCGGCCGCACATCAGGCAGTCTATGTTATTCCTTATGTTGAATGCGCCGAGATAGACTGGACATCCGGGGGCGCCGTCCATCCCCTTCTTGCACGTGAAAGTCTTGCAGGATCTGCATTTGTTGTAGTCGGGGCGTAGCTCCAGCATCGATATGGTTGCTGCCGTGCCGATGATCTTACCCAGTGGGCAGAGATGACGGCACCACGCCTGACCCTTGTAAATAGCTCCGAGTATTGTTGCACCGGCAAGTATGCTTAAAAGCAGTAATGCCGTGCCCATCGGCCAGCTCTTCATTTCGGTTACTGATTCAGACCAGATGATTGCTGCAAAGAGGAATACGGAAACATGTATGCCATATTTTTTTACAAGAGGAGAAGGCTCCAGATTAAAGCTGAGCCCCATTTTTTGAAGAAGGCGTCCAATGCCCGGAAAAGGGCAGAGGCCGCACCAGAACTTGCCCATAACGAACCAGCTCAGCACCACGCTGGTCCACCATATCCCCCACGCAAGAAATAGCGAGATATTTCTGTCGGCCTCCTGAGGGCCGAACAGTCCCATCATGATAATAATGGTAAATGCTATGTCCCCCGCGGAGCGCACCCGCAAGAGATTACTGCGGTCGAGAAAGAATCTTCGCACTGCTGGAAAGGAAGTGAAAATATCCATCCTTTCCAGTTCTTTGTAAGAAAAAAGGACGTCAATGGCCGCTTTTAATTTTCTGAAATATGTCATTTTGCTTTTCGGCAACGCAGAAAAAGGAAATGCTTTCCCCTAAGCCTAATCTTATCACACGGGGAACGACATTGTCGTTTGATTTCCGCTATAATTACAGATTCTATACATTTGGAGAACTTAATGGAACTGCTCGCCTCAATCATAGACCTTTTTATGCATATTGACAGGCATCTTAGCACCGTGCTTCAGCAATTCGGAGGATATACATATTTAATCCTTTTTTTGATTATTTTTTGCGAAACTGGTCTGGTCGTGACCCCTATTCTTCCAGGGGATTCACTGTTGTTTGTGATAGGTGCTTTTGCTGCGCGGGGAGACATCGACTTTGCAACTGTGTATGCCTTGCTTTGTATGGCTGCAACTGTAGGTAATGTAGTCAACTATCATATCGGACGTCTTGTTGGACCGAAGGTTTTTGAAAAAGATGTGCGTTTCCTGAGACGGGAGTATCTGGAACGAACACATGCATTTTATGATAAGCACGGCGGCAAAACGATAGTAATTGCGCGCTTTTTGCCCATTATCAGGACTTTTGCGCCTTTTGTCGCCGGGATTGGAAGGATGGATTATCGACGCTTTATGGCGTATAATCTCATCGGCTGCATTGCTTGGATAACGGCTTTTCTGCTGGGCGGATATTTCTTCGGTAATATTCCGATTGTGAAAAATAATCTTACACTGGTAATTTTCGCAATTATTATAGTATCGGTTATGCCGAGCATAGTAGAGTTTCTGCGCCATCGCAAAGGTAGCAAGGCATGAGTTCACGAGGGAAGATAGCACGGGCCGCGGGCGTAATGTCGGCTGCTACATTCATCAGCCGCGTGCTTGGATTTATCAGGGACATGATTCTCGCGCGTTTTTTTGGTGCGACCGGCACGTCGGATGTCTTTTTTGTTGCCTTTCGAATTCCGAACCTGCTGAGGGAGCTTTTCGCCGAAGGTTCGATGTCTTCTGCGTTTGTTCCGGTATTGACCGAATATCAGACCAGGCAGGGCAATGAGGAAGCCAACCGGCTGGTTCGCGCGACGTTCATATTTCTTTTTGTCGTTGTCGGTTTGATATGCATTGCCGGTGTTATGTTTGCGCCGGCCATAGTGAAAATGATAGCGATCGGATGGGAAACCGGTTCGGAAAAGTTTGCTTCAGCCGTCCTTCTTACCCGTATAATGTTCCCTTTCCTTTTTTTTATCAGCCTTGCGTCGGTGGTGATGGGTGCTTTAAATACCAGGGGCGTTTTCTTTGTCCCGGCATTGGCGCCGGCTGTCCTCAACATTGTTACGATTGCATGCATAGTGGGGCTTGCGCTGGAGTTCGCCAATCCGGTAATTGCGGCTGCTATCGGCGTGACAGCTGGAGGGTTCGTGCAATTGCTTTTCCAGCTGCCATCTTTTTTCAAGCACGGGTTCTCCTTTTCTCAAAGCCGCGGTGCGGCATTGCCGCGATATAAGGGCTTACATCCCGGCCTGAAACGGATAGGGACTTTGATACTGCCGATGACGGCTGTGCTGGCGGTCAGCCAGATCAATATTTTCATCAGCACAATCCTGGCGTCCTATCTTTCAGAAGGGAGCATTAGCTACCTCTATTACAGCATGAGGCTTATCCAGTTTCCGATAGGCATTTTCGGTGTAGCAATGGGAATGGCTGTACTGCCGACGCTGTCGGAACATGCGGCGATGAAACAGTTCGGCGCGCTTAAAGATGATTTTTCTTTTGCATTGAGATTGCTTCTCTTTATTACTGTGCCCGCTATGGTCGGACTCATAGCATTGAGAGTGCCGATAGTTAGTACGCTTTTTCAGCACGGCGAATTCAGCCGGGCTGCAACAATGGGCACGGCTGATGCACTCGTATTCTATTCTGTAGGCATTTGGGCAATCGTGGGCGTGCGAACGCTGAACGCTACGTTTTACTCGATGCAGGACACAAGGACCCCTTTCAAAATTATGGTGTGCGGCGTCCTTCTTAACATACTTTGCAGTGTCGGGCTTATGGGTCCTTTGAGTTACAACGGGCTTGCCTTTGCAAACTCGCTTGCCGCCATGTTTAATTTTCTACTGCTCTTCTATTTCCTGCGAAAAAAGCTGGGAGGTGTGGGGACGAGGCGCATCGTCTCATCTTTTGCGAAGACCTGTTTTGCAGCCGCCGCGATGGGCATTTGCGGATGGTCTGCCACAAGGGGTGATCTGTGGACAATGGGTGGTCATACCGGACAAAAGGCATTTTTGCTCATGGTTGCCATTGTTGGATGCCTTGGAATATATTTTATTGCGTCCTATTTTTTGAGAATAGAAGAGATGGCTTATCTTGTAAAGAAGGTTAGAGAAAAAGTCGGCAATAACGCATAAGAGGTCAGCAGTCAGTCTCATCGGCGCTCTGGAGGAGAACCATGATTATTAAAACTGTTGTAGTAGGACCGCTGCAAGTCAACTGTCATATCATCGGAGATGAGAAAACCGGCAAAGCCATGATAATCGATCCTGGCGACGAGCCGGACATGATATTGGATGCAGTCGGAAAACTGAAGCTGATAGTTGAATATATCATATGCACCCATGGCCATTTCGACCACGTCGGCGCTGTGGGAGACATTAAGAAAGGGACCGGGGCTAAAATTGTAATAAATGAAAGCGATATGAATATTTACGATTCTGCCGCAGAGATGGCGCACTATTTCGGATTGGAATTCGAACCGCAACCTGCACCTGATGAATTTGTGCACGAGGGAGACAATATAAGCGTCGGCAGCCTGACCTTTGCAGTCTTACAAACACCCGGACACAGCCCAGGAGGGCTGTCACTGTATGGCGAGGGTATTGCCATTACCGGGGACACTCTGTTTGCAGGCTCAATCGGCAGGACAGACCTGCCCGGCGGCAACGAAAAAGTGATAGGCAAATCCCTTCGCATGTTGCTGTCACTGCCTGAAGATACTAAAGTATTTTGCGGCCACGGACCGGCGTCAACCATAGGCAGGGAAAAAAGAGAAAATCCATTTGCGACAATGTTTCAGTAAATGTACTGATTATTGAAAGTTATTTTCGAGCTACCAGTACTAACGCAGAATGCAAGGGCTTGATGTCGATATCAAGCTGGTCAATCCTTTCCGGTTCAGACAGGCAATCTATGTTATTGAAGCCGGCCCTGGTCAGATTTGCTAGCCAGTTTTCCTTTGTCAGGAAACCGTGAGCCGGGCGGGTCTCTGGGTCAAGTTGCACGGAATGATAATTCTCAAGCAGATTGAAGATTATCTCGTGATGCATAGCCCTGTCGTCAAAGGGCCGTATTGTCTCAGCAATTGCAAGAAAGCCATTTTTATTCAGACAACTGTAAATTTCAGCCAACGAATTGCTTAAATTTCTGGCTACGTGCAGGACGTTTACCCCATATATGATATCGAAAGAATCTTTGCCTATCTCCTGGTCGGTAAAGGGTCTGTTGATATCAAGTATTTTCTGTTTGTAGCCGGCCTTTGGAATGATATTATTTTTGTGAATGTTCTGATCGCCTACGACCAGCAGTGATGGAACAACATCGGTTAATACTATGTTGTTCATTGTGTCCAAAAGGCAATTATCCCGCAACATCCGGAAAACTTTAACTGTGGCGCCTGACGTTCCGCTGCCGAGTTCGAGCATGCTGATGCCGCCTGTTTGCGAAAACCACTTGGTTATTCCATAGGCGACGCCGTAATTGAGAACCGAATATCCATAAAAGCTATTATTGAAATAATCATTCCACAGAACTGCAGCAGCCTTGTCCACGAACAGGATATCCGCGCCACTTTTTTGTCCGGACAGGAACATAGGCATGTTTGATTCTATATGTGAAACCAACTTTATAAAGATATCTGCGCTCGGCATCAATGTTAATATCCTGTCAATATCTTCGCTCGCATCAATTAAGCGTGTCGATGCGTACATTTGATATCTTGCTTCAGATTTCTTTAAATAGCCATTTTGATGGAGATATCGAAGCGACCAATCTAATATGGGCCCGGATTGCGGATGGACTCTATAACGTTCGATTATTTCATCTATGCTTCGGGACTCTTCGAGAAGATAGTTTCCAATACCGGCGTTGTTAATAATGCGAAGAACGATCTTGGCAACATAATTTTCAATGGCCAGGTACGATTTGTAATAATCGGGCGTGAAGATGGCGTTTATGAAGGTATGATCGATGCGGTCCATTTAATCTTTTGGTTCCTGGCAAGTATTTTAGCGGCATAAGACTGCGGAAGGTTCTGAGGAACATAGCCGTCCGATCCGTTGATGGAAACCCAAGCTAATGTGTGGATGCCATAGGCAAGCTTGGTTTTGCCTCCGTTGGCTTCGACCTTGAAGTATTCAAAATATAGATCAACTCCCCGCTCATATATATTTTTCAGTTTCATGGCAACATATATACGATCGAACGGCATGGCCTCACGCAGATGTTTGACCTCGCAATGTACGCATGCAAATTTTCCGCGCCCGTCCATTTTCTTGTAATCTCCGGGAGAAAGTGAAAATAGATATCTGTCTCTCAAATGCCCCTGCCACGTATAATAGTTTGAGAAGTATATATTCTGGGCAATATTAGAATGTTCCATTGTCGTGTCGACTATGCTCTCTGCCAATACGTCCTCACCCAGGAGATTGCCTTTGTGTAATACTCTGCCAAGCATATCTTTAGATAAAATCATATCATCGAGGTTTAATCCGGCTTTATTCGAATGTAACTTGGGCAAAAGGCTGTTATGCTGCAGAAACTCCATAAAGAACTCGGGACATGGAACAGGTTCTACTAACCCGTGACCTACAACTTTGATCCACGATACATGATGCTGGCTAACGGCAACTGTCGTGGTCTTTCCATCAGGCTTAAGTTTGCGCCATTCAAAATTTAGAATAAACGATGAGTTCGAGTCACCCAAGGCGCTTTGAATCCATGCACGAGAATCGATTACTTCATGGTTTCTGACATGCCCCGTTATCTCGGTTCGCGTATGATTTGTCACCATAAAATGACCGGTTGAAAATTCATCGGTGATATATTTTCCTATCGGCTTCAGGGCTTTTTCCCTGACCTTTCCTATCCAGTGAAAGTAATTTGCAAAATAGACTCCACCGCCAATGGATGAGTTATCTCTTAATCCTAAGGAAAATCGGCATGTGAACATTTTTTGCCCCTGAGGCCCGCCATCAATAAATAACCCCTTTTCATTATCAGAGGAAGCCAAGAAAGAATGCGATGTTGTTTCAGCCTCTTGATTAACAGAGCCTCTGCCGGATACCGTCACAGCAACCATCCTCTCGCGGCCCCTTAACAGCTTGATCGGAAAGGTTAGTATTGTCAGTTCGCCACCACTGAAAATGATGCAATCATTAGTCCGGCTGTCATATTTCAGATCACTCTCTGTCATATCCGTTGCCTTGCGAAGTGCCTCAAGTGCGCACCATATGCGGCTCCCGGCAAAGTCGGGCGTTTTATCCATGTTACAAATGGTGTCAAAAAGTTTGCTCCTCATCGTCCCGATTAAGTCTTTCCATGCTTCCGGGCTGCGCTGCTTGATAGGCTCAATATCGCAACCCTGAGTGCCCTGTCCGACAGCGCATATGCACAGCCTGTCGTCGTGGCTGCACGACAAGCCGATTTTATCCGAACCGACAATGAAGGGCTTACCATTTTCTGTCCATTGGACGGTTATTTGCTCAGGCAAATCCCTGTTCCTTGCTCTGAGATTGCTGTAGGCTGCCTTGAACAAATCTTTGACGAAGGGGTGACGCGCCTCCCTGGTCATACCGTGCAATCCATTCTTGTGTTTTACAATCAGTGCGGGGATTGCTGCGTCCATTTTTTTGCAATAGGACGACATTTTGTTGTTAATTGCAGTTGTGTCGCAGATGTCGGGGTTGATCAGATCATCCACTGCGGGCGCATTTTGTAATTTCTCAATAATTTTTGTTCTATACCCGCTAACTCTATCTACGATATTGCCGTTTTTATCAACAGATGTGACATTTGCAACAATAATCTGGTCTCCTTTATCCAGCAAATCAACCACGACTCGCCGCGATCCTGAATTAGCCGGGATAGTGCCGCTTTCCCATTTTTCAATTGCAATAGGCAATGCTACTACATCAGGCAGAATAATTTGTATTGACTGAAGCAGGGTGTCATTGAAGAACGGATCTCCCGATGTGAAGCTGCCCTGATCAGAATCGTGCGCGGAACCCTCAAATTCAGATTCAAATATGCATCGCGTTCCGTTCATCTGTCGGACAGCCTTTATCTTCTGAAACATGCCGCCCTGGAAGAGCATATGGCCGTACAGGTCTTCGTCAGGCTTGATATCCAGCATGGTTTCCGGTATTTCGGCATCGAATCGCTCCACCCGCCGCTGTGAATCAAGAACAAATTCAGCTTCAAAATGATTTTTTGAAAAGTCTGTCTGATCGACTGTTATGCCGGCTTTGATTCTAATTGTCTTATCGCTGTCGGCTGAATCTTCAACTATAGCTCGTATGCGAATCTCGGTAGGATTGCCGGACTCAACAGTTATGGGATAACTCAATAGAATATTTTCCATCCGAAGATGATCGAGGCCGGTCCTGCCCATGACAGCTGCCACGGCCTGAGACATCGCTTCAATCCCAAAAACAGTTGGAAATAAATAAGTCCCATTGAAACAATGGTCGCGCAAGTAAGGGTCTTTGTCGAGTGTCAAAAGGGCCCCGGATTCTATTTCCACGCCCTTTTCATAGAAAAGCACCTCTTCGAGGAAGCGCGAGCGTTGAGGCCGTACGAACGCCGGCTTTCTAATTGTGTTGAGTGTACCCATTCTGCCGGCAACGATGACCTGCGGCTCTCCAGCGTCGGAACATGCCAGCTGCATAAAGCTGTCAATGCCCTTTCCCTTTGGTATCGGCAATATGCCCATCCGCGACAGAAATGACATGCTTCCCATTCGCGTCCCCATGCCGACTTCGTTCCAGATGCTGAATGCGCAGGTAATGGTTTTCGTAAATGCAGTTGCCGAGGCAAATTGCTGCAGCACAAGATTTAGAGCTTCATTGGCAAACCCGTACCACGCATTGCCGGACATGCCGGTCACTCCTATGATAGAACCGAACCCGACAAACAATTTCGGCGGTTTATTCATCAGACATTCGCATATATTAATGGCTCCAATAAGCTTGGGGGCTATTTCTGACAATGCATCTTTCAAATCAGCCTGCTCAACCCGGCGGGGCTTGTTGATTGCAGCTCCATGTATAACTCCGGTGATGGCGCCAAGATCCTTCTCTATCCGTCTGATCAGATCTTCCACGCCATCTCTCTCGGAAATATTGCAGGCGTAATAACGATAAGTGATCCCGTTTTCCCTGAAGCGACTCAGGGCATTCTGTATCTCATCATTATTGTCTATAAGGACCGTGCTTCCCACAAGTGCCAGCTGGACGCCTGTTGAACGCGCAAAGGCAATCGCGCATTCAGCCGTGATGCCCTTGGCCCCTCCGGTTACAAGCACTACATCATTGCCGGTCCATTGTATCTTCCGGTCTTGAAATGACTCTGAGCTTGCGAGCGTCATTATAGGAATATTTCTATTGAATTTGCCGTCATATGCCGCTATGCCGAATACCTCATCGGAATGGAGTTCTTCAGTTATCTTGTTTAGTATCTGAAATGCGTCGGCGGTATTGCTGAACTCCAGGATGCGAATCCTCTCAGACGGGTTTTCAAGGTGGATGCCGCAAAGAAACGCCACGGCCCCTTTCGCCTTTACAGAAAGATTCGGATCATACTTGAAGAAGTCCCCATTCCCGAACTGCACTGCTATATAAGTCGGTTTCTCCTTGCGCATTTTCAGGTCGGTTATGACGGAGCCTATACAATGCATTCTTGCCGCCATATCACAGGCCTCTTTGCCTGTTAACAGGCTTGGGCTTTCGTCTTGCGGAAGCAGAAATACAAAATAGTCATATTCCTTGCAGTTAAAGTCATGCCTGCCGTCAGCACCCAGCTGCAGGTAATCGATTGCTTTCGCTGCGACATCTTTTTGCATCAGCAGGGTTTGCAGCTGCGGGCCCAGTCTGTCATCGTGTCGGCAGACGATCAGCACCTTTTTATTTTCAACTCTTGCCGCAGCTATTATTTCCTCGAAAGTATATGGCGAAACGAGATTACTTTTTTCATATGTAATCTTGAAACTCCGGACCCAGTTATCATGTCCCGCAGGCTCCGGCAGGTCGCTTACCTGTTGGACGGGGGCCGATTCAACCTGTTCGGCATGCTTTTGCGACGGCGCGCTCTGGGCCAGAACAGCTTCGTAGATTTCTCTCAGGGTGCTGTTTGCCAGTGCGCTGGGGTCGGAGAGCCTCTCGGCCCCGTATAACTTAGCCGCTTTGGCAACGAATATTCCGGCCTTTATTGAGTCGAGATTAAGGTTATCCAAAAGCCGGTGATCGAGAGATATTGAACCGACTGGGAACCCGGTCATTTCAGATGCGAGAGCAAGGATTGCATCTGAACTCTGCGCGGCAATATCAGTCTCGATTGTCTTTTGGGTAACAGCCGCCGGTTGAGGCGGTTCGGATAGCTGTTTCTTTACGGAATGTTTATTGGATTTAAGCTCCACGGCAGCCCCGGTCTGCTCCTGAATCAGCCTGCGTATATAAGCGATCTGTTGATGAGAGAATAGACCGACGGAGTCATCATTTACAGCTATATGGTTTTGATCGACCGAACTTGTGCGGTGTGATAGTTCATCTTCACGTAGCTCGTCCAGCATGCCTAGAGAACGTTCACACGGGTTGTCAATGAACAACCGCTCCGACGCAGGTATAAACGGCCTTATCATTCTGTTCTCAAAAAAGGACTGCCAATTGATGCTTCCTCCATGAACAAAATAAGAGGCAAGCATTACATTCAGTGACCGATCATCTCCCGCAGTAGCTTCAAGCGGCAGGCATGTCATTCCGTCCTTGCCTGCCATTGACTCGACCAACCCCGACAATACGCGGCCCGGGCCAACTTCCACCAGAAGGTCGCATTCTTTCCTGATGTTTGACACCAGAGAAACAAAATCCACCCGGCTTGTCACCTGCTTGGCAAAGTGAGTCCGCAGGTCCGTTCCGCGAGGTACCAATTGCCCGTCAAGCGAGCTTAATAATTTAATGTCCAAGTCGTCAAACGTCCCTGAGACAGGAGCGTACCGCTGTATCTTGTCGGCTGCACCTACCATGAAACGCGAATGAAAGGCGTTGGAAACCGGAAGGTATTTAGCTTTTATGTCGAGGAGCGACGCGGCATGAACAGCTTTCTCGACGGCAGACTTTTCTCCGGATATCACCGTTTGCATAGGGCCGTTAATGTTTGCTATCGCCACATAGCCCTCGATTTCCTTCAGCAGCCCTTCCGTCTTTTCTCTGCCGCATGCAAAGACAGCCATAGTTCCGGCTTTTTCGTCTGAAGCTGAAGTCACTTTGCCTCTGAATGCCGCAAGACGCAACAGTGTTCTGTCGTCGAATGAGCCTGCCGCATGAAAGGCGGACAGCTCCCCGAGGCTATGGCCTCCTGCAATGAACGGCCTGATCCCTAGATGTTCGAGGTGCCGCATCCACAGGAGAGAATTCATGCATATCGCAGGCTGTGCTATCTTCGAATCCGACAAAAGAGACAGCCATTCCGCTGTCTGCTTGCCGTCTGCAGCCCTGTCCAGTGGCCGGTAAATGTAATCATATATTTTGTCGTGGCCATCTTCGGAAAGCCATAAGTCGGTCTTGGCCATGAATTCGCGTGCCCATGGATAGCGCTCCACAAGGCGCGTCCCCATATTAAGCTGTTGCGATCCCTGTCCTGGAAACAGGAACCCAATGCGATGCCGGGTAGCATGATTGCCGATCCACACGTCCTGCCGCGGGGATGACACTGTCTTGCCTTCAGGTATTGATCGAGAATTCAGCATTTGTTCGATGCTGTCCAGGCATTCGACCGCATGTTCAGGGGTTTCGGCGACGAAGGCAGCTCTATATGAACTGTCGGAGGAGATGTTTTGGGTCAGGTATTTAGACAGGTCGACCATTTCACTAACACTCATGCCGATTGCAAAACCTTTAAGGGTTTTCAGGCGATCGAGCATTTCGGACTGAGAGCCTGCTGACAATACAAAAAGTTCCGTTTCCTGGTATGACGCAAAGAGCTCTCTTTCGCCTATCGAGGGATCGAGATGCCTTGCGGGTTTACCATCGGATTCGATGGTTACATGCACGTTGATCCCGCCGAATCCCATGCCGGATACCCCCGCCCGCATGGTATCATCGGGGTTGCGAACTTCTCCCTGCGTAACGGCATATATCCGCCGCGCCTTCTGGTCAAACACCGGGTTTGGTTCGCGCAGGCCGGCTGTTGGGGGGACAACCCGTCTGTTGACGGCCATTACTGCTTTAATGAATCCGCCGATTCCGGATGCGGCCTTCGTATGCCCTATCAGGGATTTCAGCGACGTAATACCGCACGAGCGCAACCGCACTGCATTTTCATCACCAAGTGCATCAGCTATGCCTTCAAGTTCAGCCCTGTCTCCGGCAACGGTGCCCGTGCCGTGGCCCTCAATGAAATCGATATCGTCTAATCCGTAGCCTGCTTTTCCGTATGCTCTCCGTATTGCGAGCGTCTGGGTCTGAGCCTTCGGCGCTGTCATCCCTCCTTTTCCGTCAGATGACATTCCCCAGCCGCGCATGATTGCATAGATATAATTGCCATGGGCGCGAGCGTTTTGCAGCCTCTTCAAAATGACAAAGCCCGCGCCTTCGCCCGGGATAAAGCCGCTCGCATTGCGGTCATAGACCTTCATGTCTTTTCGGGTCAGCGCGTTCGTCTTTGCAAAGCCGACCAGTTCAAAGGTGTCGAGACTGATGTCGACACCACCAACCAGGGCAAGATCAAGAGTGCCTGTAGATAACGCATTGGCCGCTGTTGCCAGCGCAATAAGGGATGAAGAGCATGCGCCGTCGACAGTATATCCCCCGCCGTGCAGGTCCAGAAAATTGCATATCCGACCCGCAATAGTATTTGACAGATTTCCTGCAAGCGTATCTTCTGTAACAGGGGCGAACGCCGACTTGTAATAGGTTTCCATAGTAGCAACAAGGTCCTCTACAACGTCAGCAGGCAATTGTTTCTTGCGAGCGGCGGCTTCCAATGTCTTTTTCACATAGGGCCATCGCAGCCGCATGTTCTGCGACCTGCTGTGCTCACCCGTCAAGGTGTTGCCTAAGATGACGCCCGATCGGTCCGATGGGGTGTTGCCTTTGCTGTACCCGGCATCTTCCATGGCCCTGATCGCAACTTCCAGCGCTAGCCAGTGAGCGATATCGGACGATTCGACTACCGACTTCGGTATGCCTCGTTTGACCCAGTCGAATTCGAACCCGTCGATGACGGCGGCCCGGTTCGCGTATGTTTTGTCGGGAGCGAGGGGATCGGCATCGTAGTATTCAGAGAGAGGCAAGCGGCTATCAGGAATCCGGCGAAAAGCCCTCCTGCGGGCAAGAACATTTTCCCAGAATGATTTAAGGTCAGGCGCGTCGGGATAATAACATGCCATCCCCACAACTGCGATAGCGTCGTGGGACATATCTTTTTTTATCCTGAAGAAGCAGGTCCTGTAAAATTCCTTATATTCAGCAGGGGGATTTTGAATTTCCAGTCCTATCGTTTGAGTCGAATGCTCTGCTGCATCGGCATCCGACCGGATCTCTTTGCAGTGCAACGTCATCATATGGCCGGGCGAAGACTGAAAATTAACTATAGCAGACGACCTGTTGCGACCTGCAAATTCCTTTTCACCGGATGGGGCGATAACATAAAGGCCGCTTTCGGAAACGTCGGTTATAAATACCCTGTAAGTTATGTCACCCCAGGTGATATGCGCTTCGATGCTGACCGGTATTCGCTTGCTGAACCTCTTGTCCATAAATGGTTTATCCTGATAAAGTGCAGCATTCAAACCACTCAAGTGGTCTGGATAAATGAACAAAATTCGTACACTTTGGCAGCATAAATGGCATGCTGCACCTGTTTAACACAAGATCTCCATCCGGCTGATACTGATAAGAGGTGTCGTCTAAGGTAGTGATGAAATTGAGTGATAATTTTTCATAAGCCCCCCCCAACATCACATCAAAAATATTCAAAAAAGAGCGTCAGCCATGACAAGATATAAATCACCTATATCTCTACAATTGTAGCAGAATAGGGGGCAATGATCAATTAAGATTTGGTTAATTTGAGCCTGATTTGCCGGGGCGACAACAATGTAGCCTTAAACTGCGTGAAAAAAATTAGTTCGCGGATAAGGGTTATGATATAATTATCCGGGGGGCAGGGCCGGTTGTAATCGAGTATATATAATCAGGAAATATAAGCTGTAAGTTCAGAATAGTCCTTTCTGAAAGCCTTCTCAGAATATATCCTGGTTTGCCGGATGCGTGTTTCCTAAAAGGGGATAATGCATTTGTTAAAAACAATATTGCACAAAATACAATCTATTCACCCGTGGCATTTCTTGTGGATATCGGTTATTTCGTCGGAATTAATCACCCCGGCTATTTCTTTTGTAGTGAGCCAATTGTTATGGCAGTATACCCCGCGTGAAGTATTGATTGTAGGCAGCATTGACTCATTATTTGTGCCTTTGATTGTGGTCCCTATGATTATTATCTTTGTTGCACAAATAAGCAGACTCAAGCAGGAACTCGAAAGCCGCAAGGAAGCCGAAAAAGAAATTCGCTATCTGGCGTACTATGACAATTTGACCAATCTGCCGAACCGCACGCTGTTCAAGGAGCTTCTTGAACGGGCGATTGCAACCGCAAGCCGCCATAATTATGTCATGGCGATACTGTTCATCGATCTGGACTTCTTCAAGCGTATAAACGATACGCTGGGGCATGACATTGGGGACAAGCTGCTGAAGGCTGTTAGAGACCGGTTGCTTAATTCGACCAGAAGCTCCGACTTCATGTCCCGCTCTGATGAAAATGAGCAAAAAGACGTTGTATCCCGGCTCGGAGGAGATGAATTCATACTCCTTTTGCACAACCTTGCTAGCCTTCATGATCCCGGCAGGGTAGCCATGCGTATAATTAAGGACATGTCGAAACCGTTTAATGTAGAGGGACATGAAGTATATATAACCGCGAGCATCGGCATTTCAATTTATCCGGACGACGGGGGCAATGTAGAGGACATGATAAAGAATGCCGACGTTGCCATGTATCATGCAAAGGCAAAGGGCAGGAACAACTATCAGTATTACTCCCAAGACCTGACGTCGGTTGAGCTTAAATATCTGACGATGGAGAATAAGTTGCGGAGGGCCCTTGACAATAATGAATTCCTGCTCTATTACCAGCCGAAGCACTCGGTGGCAGACGGGTCAATTATGGGCCTGGAAGCCTTGCTTCGCTGGAAGCCTGACGACTCGGATCTGGTCCCTCCTTCGCAATTTATCTCCATCCTCGAAGAAGGCGGCCTTATAATGCCGGTCGGCGATTGGGTCCTGCGTACAGCTTGTCTTCAAAACAGGGCCTGGCAGGACGCCGGCTATGGGCCGATAATCGTGTCTGTAAATCTGTCAAGTCGCCAGTTTGATCAAAAAGACCTGATAGACATTGTAACCAATGCCTTGCAGGAGGCAGGCCTTCACCCAAGGTATCTGGAGCTGGAAATAACGGAGAGCACGGTAATGAAGGACCCCGAAGCGGCCATAATCACGCTGAACAGGCTTAAGGGCATGGGAGTCCAGATATCCATAGATGATTTTGGCACGGGGTATTCATCCCTGACATATCTGAAGCGGATTCCGCTGGATTTTATAAAGATTGATCGTTCCTTCATTGAGCAGGTCCTTGTTAATCCGAGCGATCAGGCCATTGTAAAGTCGGTCATTGCCCTGGCGCACAGTCTAAATTTGCGTGTAATTGCCGAGGGAGTAGAAACAGAGGAGCAACTGATATTTTTGCGGGGATGCGATTGCGATCATGTTCAGGGGTATCTGCTGAACCGTCCGCTTCCAGCGCACCAGGCCGGCCAACTATTTACATCTGCCGAACCGGGTTGCGCGGTTTCTTGATATACCAATGCACTGTCCCACAAGGTAGAATTTTGCCGTCGGCGTTTGGTACCATAATACTTCTCCGAATGGAGGGGTGGCTGAGCGGTTGAAAGCGGCGGTCTTGAAAATCGTTGTAGGGGGCGACCCTTACCGTGAGTTCGAATCTCACCCCCTCCGCCATAATCATATTGCTTCTACATGTCCCGGCTGTCCATTTTCCCCGCGCTTATAATTTTGCAACCCTCACGGACTTTCGGCGTCCGGGTTTATTTCAACCCGATCTTGAATCTGTATCCCTGATAGCTTAGAATTGCGCCATCAGGAACAATTGAATCAATCCTGACGCCTGAAAAAATTTCCTGGCCTTCGCGGCCGATGTGTCCGTTGATGGAGGCAAGGCGTTCACTTTTTTCCTGTGAGTAGATGTGCGTCGAAATGGATAGGGCCGGCAGTCCGCCCCTGATCTCTTCAGGCAGCTCAGAGATCGAGTAGATGCGTTTGCCGGGAACGGCTTTCCTGGCGGGCGGAGGCTCCGACATATCTTTCGAACTCTTCGACGTTTGATTTTGCTCCTTCGGCGAGGGGACCTTATTTAAAGAAAGGTCAGTTTTTGCCGGTGCTGAATCCTGTTTCATGGTCTTTTCGACCGGCTCATTTCGTACAATGGTATTTGCCGGTTGAGCGGCTGTTTCGGCGCTCTTGGCCCGGGGTAGCTGGACCGCATTTTCAGGCTGGGAAGCGTTTGGCGACGCTGCGGGCGTTACAGCAGGAGGCGTGACCTTTTCAGGTATTGTAGCCGGTGCATGAGCAACTTGAGGTTGTGGCGCCGGAACGCCGGGACTTTTTTCGGCCCCAAGGAACCATCCTATGCCGCCGGAAATGGCCGCGAGCAACACTAACACCGAGTACAGCCAAAGTCGCCGTCTGGGCCTTTCTTCCCCGCTATCGTGCTCGGACATGAAATCAGGAGATTTTCTTAATCTCCGATCCTGTTCGGCCTTCTTCAGGGCATCGAGTATATACGACATCTGCTGGTCCTTTTACGAGTATTCATTTTATCAGTGCGGCGCCAATGTCAGTCTCCTGCGAAGCCAGGATGAAAATCTGCCGAGCCGGTGCCGTAACTGAAGGCCGGGTCGCTTCCTGCCCAGGACTTCACGGGCGGCTTTGTTGAGGGTCCTTTTGTTTACCCGCGTCCGGCCCTGCGAATATGTCCCCAGCAAGGCCCGGTCGCATATAAGGTTGATCAGACGAGGGACCCCTCCGCTCAATACGTAAAGTTTCTTCATCCCGGCCGGTGTGAAGAGTTGACGGCGGGCTCCTGCGACTGCCAGACGGTGACCCACATAATGCGATATGTCGTTTTTGGAAAGCGGATCTAAATGAAACCTGGCAGTGATCCTCTGGGAAAGCTGTCTCAACTCGGGCTTGTCGAGCATCTTCCTAAGCTCGGGCTGGCCGATCAATATTATCTGAAGCAGCTTGCAGCGGTTTGTCTCGAGGTTGGTAAGCAGCCGCAGCTGCTCCAGCACAGAGGGGCTTAAGTTCTGTGCCTCGTCGATGATCAGCAGCGTCCTGCGTCCTGCCGCATGAGAGTCGAGCAGATGGTGGTTGATGCGGTCGA
Source organism: Dissulfurispiraceae bacterium (assembly GCA_035319185.1). Classification (GTDB taxonomy): domain Bacteria; phylum Nitrospirota; class Thermodesulfovibrionia; order Thermodesulfovibrionales; family Dissulfurispiraceae; genus Fen-1308. The sequence continues at coordinate 37,602 of DATHDF010000078.1, forward strand.
CCAGATTCTTCACAGTCGGAGCCTCGATCGGATACTGGATGCGAATCTCTTCGCATATTGACGCAAGCAGCTCCTCCTCAGTCAGTTTCGGGTTCAGGATGAAGGCCGTGTCATAGTTATCAGCCAGCTGTTCCAGCATGCAACGGCAGACGGTGGTTTTGCCGGTGCCGACCTCTCCGGTCAGAAGAACAAAGGCGCTATCTGATTTAACGCCATACACCAGATGTGCCAGGGCTTCGCGGTGCTGACTGCTCATATACAGGTATGCCGGGTCCGGCGAGATTGAAAAGGGAAGGTCCCGCAGTCTGAAATAGTCTTTATACATTGTCCGCGCCTGTCAGAGGGTATTCGGCATCAGCCGGAATTACAGCATTACAACCATTCACGTATCCTGAAATCCCCATATACAAGGGTAATATATGGACGCAGAAAAAACAATGCCCCTTTTATGCCGCTGAGTCGTTATTGCCGGGCCGGCTTGCTGCGGGCCAATCCGGATAAAAAATAGCTAGATTTTTGTTGCGACCTAGAGTATAGTATTAATTATGGGAAGGGAAAATAATCAAATCGGGCAGCTAATCAAGGAAATCAGGAAGTCCAGGCACATGTCCCAAATGAAGTTGGCAGATCTGGTCGGAGTCTCATACCAACAAATCCAAAAATACGAGAAAGGAGCCAGCAGCATCAGCGTCGACAGGCTACAGCAGATTTCCAAGGCACTGGAAACCTCCATTTTCACCTTTTTCCCGGTTGAGAAAAAGGGAGCCCGCAAGGAGACTACTCTGAAAATGTCTAAAGAGGAAACAGTTGTTCTGGAAAACTACAGAAACATCAGGGGAAAAAACGCGAGAAAGGCCTTTTTTGAGTTTTCGAAGCTGATCGCAAAGAACAAAAAATTGCTTCGCCAGATATGCCCTTTGAAGGATTGCTGCAAGTAATTTGCCGCACCCTGGATTGATCCCGATATTCCCGCAGTAAGGCAGTAACAAGAAAACGAGGAGGGACAGAGGCTTAGGCCTTTGTCCCTTTGTTTTTTGACCGCTCGGCTAAATCCTTTATACTATCTTCTGAGTCATGGACGACCGGAAGAAGGATGCGAAGAGGATAATCCTTGTCATTGCAGCTATTGCGCTGGTAGGGGCATACTATTTTTTTGATCTCGGCAACTATCTGGACCTCGGCTATATAAAAAGCTCCCAGGACCGTTACCGCACTCTTTACGCCGAACACGGCCTCGCCGTAGTTGCCGGCTATATGATTTCCTACGTTATTGTCACTGCCTTATCACTTCCCGGCGCTGCTGTAATGTCGCTTGCGGGAGGCGCCCTGTTCGGCCTGGCCGCCGGTACGGTAATCGTGTCGCTTGCGAGCACCATTGGCGCTACACTGGCTTGTTTTGTTTCCCGCTATCTGCTGAGAGACTGGGTCTTGTCCAAGTTCGGCGACAGATTGTCGGGCATTCAAAAAGGGATTGAGGAAGAGGGGCCTTTCTATCTGTTTACTCTTCGGCTTGTGCCGATCTTTCCATTTTTCATGATCAATCTTGTGATGGGTCTTACTCCGATACGGTTGAGGACGTTTTACTGGGTCTCACAGGTTGGAATGTTTCCGGCAACTGTCGTCTACGTTAACGCCGGAAGAGAGCTTTCCAGGATTGAATCGCTGTCGGGGATACTTTCGCCGGGGCTTATAGGCTCGTTTATCCTGCTGGGCCTGCTGCCGATTGCCGCGCGCAAGGCGTTGGCCTGGTATAGAAAAAGAAGAAAATAAATGTTGCCAAGGGGTTATGTATGGCGCTATATGACTTCGACATAGGCGTTATCGGGGGAGGATCTGCAGGGCTAACAGCAGCCGCCGGAAGTTCTCAGCTTGGCGCCAAGACGCTGCTGGTAGAGCGCGAAGGCAGGCTTGGCGGCGATTGTCTTCATTACGGCTGCGTGCCCAGCAAGACCCTGATAAATACGTCCCGTATCTATCATCTGATGAAAAATTCCGCTCGATTCGGGCTTCCTGAGGTCGAAGTCGCGCCGGTTGACTTCAGAAAAGTAACGGAAAGAATAGAGTCTGTAATATCGAAGATCCAGAAGCATGATTCGGTAGAGCGATTTTGCAATCTCGGCGCAAAGGTTGTATTTGGTGCAGTTGAATTCATAGACGAACATTCCATCCGCCTGAATGGACAGGTCTATTCGGCCAGAAACTGGGTCATAGCCACCGGCTCATCTCCGAAGATACCGGTGATAGGCGGACTGGAGGTAACCCCATATATCACCAATAGAGAGATATTCTATCTGGAACGGCTCCCTTCATCCATGATAATACTGGGTGGTGGGCCTATCGGCATCGAGATGGCACAGGCATTCAACAGGTTAGGTACGCAGGTAACCATTGTTCAGCGTTCAGGACAGATTCTCCCCAGAGACGATAAGGACATGGCGGGCAGTGTCATGGATGTCCTTGCCGGTGAAGGTGTGATTTTTCATCTCAATGCATCGGTGACCTGGGTCAAGGAAGCGGGTAACATGCGAGAGGTCCTGATAAAGACCGGCGGTGAGCAGCGAGTTCTTAGTGCTGAAACAGTGCTTGTCGCTGCCGGAAGAAAGCCGAACACCGAAGGGCTCGGACTTGAACGAATAGGCGTACAGTTTGATGAAAGGGGAATAAAGGTTGACGATCGCATGCGAACGCACCAGAAGCACATATACGCCGCCGGAGACGTTGCGGGCGGTTATCTCTTTACACACGCTGCGGGTTACGAGGGGGGCATCGCAGTGAGCAATGCCGTCTTCAAGCTGCCCAGAAGGGCCGACTATAAATTTTTCCCGTGGTGTACTTATACCGACCCGGAGCTCGGCAGCATCGGCATGAATGAAACAGCTGCTCGCGAGGCGGGCATTCCGTATTCGGTGTGGACTGAAGAATTTTCAGCCAACGATCGCAGTCTGGCGGAAGGGAGCGAGTGGGGCAGGATCAAGCTTATCCTGAATGAAAGGGAATCTCCTGTAGGCGTCCAGATATTCGGACCTCGCGCAGGCGACCTTGTCGGCGAATGGATTGTAGCGCTGAAGGGCCATGTGAAAATGTCTACCCTGGCATCGGCTGTGCATCCGTATCCGACGATAGCGGAGATCAATAAGAAGGTGGCGGCGAACTTCTTCTCAAATAAAATCTTTTCCGATAAGGTGAAGAAGGGGTTGCAATTCTTCTTTAACCTGCGCGGCAGGGCCTGCGGGGAATGACTGAAAGAGTCGCCGTCTCGGTTATCGTCCCGGTACTGAACGAAGCTGCGACCATAAATGAACTCATCACACATGTGCGTCGGGTTTCTGATATCGGCGACGTTGAGCTAATCGTTTCGGACGGAGACCCGCAGGGCGGCACCCTGCGGGCTATAACCGACACAGGTGTCATCGGTGTCTTTTCCCGGCGGGGCAGGGGTGCTCAGATGAACGCAGGAGCGGCTGTTGCATCGGGAGACATCCTTCTATTTCTTCACGCCGACACCTTTCTTCCAGCCGGAGCCTTCGGGAAGATCAATGCAGCGATGAAAGACGGACGATATGCGGGAGGAGCATTCGATCTCGGTATCGATTCTCAGAGAAGGGCCTTGAAGATCGTTGAAGGTGCGGCCTCGTTGCGATCGAGGGTCACGCGGATACCATATGGCGACCAGGCTATATTCATGAGACGCGATATTTTTAATGCCATGGGCGGATTTAAAGATATACCGATCATGGAGGACGTCGATCTCATGCGGAGGCTGAAAAGGTCGGGTCAAAACATAGTAATTATTCCGCGCAAGGTAAGGACATCCCCCAGGAGATGGGAGGCTGAAGGGGTCATCTATTGCACACTCAGAAACTGGGCGCTCGTCACTTTTTATATGCTGGGCATTCGCCCGGATAAGCTGGTAAGGTTTTATCGGTAAATGACAGCATGCCGCCTTATAATCTTTGTGAAGTGGCCTGAGAAAGGAAAGGTGAAGACGCGCCTTGCAGCGGCCATAGGCGAGGAAGGGGCCTGTAAACTCTATAAATGTTTTGTGGAAGATACGGTAGCGATGGCCGGCGCAGCAGGGTTCCGGCCGTTGATAGCATATTGCCCTGAGGAGGCTGGAAGCAGGGTTGCGGCGTGGCTCGGTAACGGGAAAGATTACATGCCGCAATCAGGCCGAGACCTGGGTGAAAAAATGAAGAATGCCTTCAAGCGCGTCTTTGAGGATGGATGTCTGCAGGCTGTGCTTATCGGCAGTGACATTCCGGACCTCCCGCCTGCGATAATAACCGAGGCTTTTTCTGCGCTTGAAAATAAGCAGGCGGTTATCGGGCCGGCAAAGGACGGCGGGTATTATTTGATAGGGTTCAGGAGAGACGCATATGCAGGCCAGGTTTTCCGTGGCATGTCATGGGGCAGCTCAGATATATTCGAAAGGTCAATCGCAGTCCTTGAGCGGGAGGGTATCGACGTTTATGTCCTTCCTGTTTGGAGCGACATGGACAGGCCGGCTGATATTGCAGAGCTGGTCAAACGGAATTCAGAAGGGCCTTTCATGCGGTCAAAGACGATGTCATATCTGCGAAACAAAACAAGTTTTATTTTGATTTAGGACTCTGGGGCCCAAAGCGCAAAAATAGCTTAAGGGTTTATGTATCCGTAAAAGCCGATAAATTGATATAATTTGACAGCGCAGTCCTGGCGGAACACATACTGAAAGGGGGCATTCATGGCGTTGCCGAAAGTTCTTGCCTTAATACTTGCAGGTGGAAAGGGTGAACGTCTCTTTCCCCTTACCGTGTTTCGCTCCAAGCCGTCTGTGCCGTTCGGAGGCCGTTACAGGATAGTCGATTTTGTCCTTAGCAGTTTCGTAAATTCCCACATATATTCCATCTATCTGCTCGTTCAATACAAATCGCAATCGCTCATAGAGCATGTGAGGCAGCACTGGAATTTTTCATCGATCGTTAAAGACCATTTCGTGGCTGTTGTGCCGCCTCAGATGCGTATGGGCCAGGAATGGTTCCAGGGCACTTCGGACGCGGTATTTCAGAACATCAATCTTATCAAGGACCATAACCCCGATCACGTGATAATCTTCGGGGCCGATCACATTTACAGAATGGACATCAGGCAGATGATAGATTTCCATATTGAGAAAGACGCCTACGTTACTGTTGCCGCAAGGCCGGTGCCATTGGCCCAGGCAAGCGCTTTCGGAGTGATCCTGAGCGATGGCGAAAAGAGGATCACAGGATTTCAGGAAAAACCGAAGAACCCGACAGCTATGCCTGGTGACCCTTTGCGGGCTTATGTATCCATGGGTAATTACATCTTCAAGACCAGCGTACTTATCGATGCGCTTGTGAAGGCTCAGAAAAAGAAGGAGCATGATTTCGGCGCCCACATCATCCCCAATCTTGTCGGCTCAGGCAAGGTCTTTGCCTATGACTTCGCAACTAACATAATTCCTGGAACCAAGCCTTACGAAGAGAAAGGATACTGGCGCGATGTGGGTACGATTTCCGCATATTTCGAAGCCCATATGGATTTGCTCAGCAGCGAGCCGCCTTTCGACGCTTACAACAATCAGTGGCCGATCCATCCGTCGGGGTATGAAGGGCCGTCAACGAAGATACTCAATGGTGACATCAGGAACAGTCTCATAGCGGAAGGGTCTGTAATAAAGAAAGCGAAGATCCGAAATTCGATAATTCAGAGCGGTGTCACGATCGAAGACGGCGTTTCCATCGAAGACTGTATTATTATGGACCGGGTAACTATCAACAAGGGCTGCAAGCTGCGCAAGACCATTGTCGACAAGTTCAACGTGATAAGCGATGGAGAGCAGATAGGCATGGACCCTGAAAAGGACCGCTTCCGTTGTCATATCGACCAGAATTCGGGCATATGCATAATACCGCGGGGCGGCAGGATGGGGGCTGTAAAGCGGTAGCTGCGCCGGCCATGCGGCGGCTTTTTGTGGGATTACGTCATTTGACTTAGATCAAGGCGCCTGCCTTATGCTGCGAATAATATAAGAATCATGGACAATAGAATTCAGTCGGAACAGCAGACTGTTGGGGATATTGAGGATCGGGCATTCCTGCCATATCCGTCGAGGCTATTTGTGGAGGTCACAACCCGCTGCAATCTCCGCTGCGCCATGTGCAGCAAGCATTCTCCAGGCAACGGCATCATCGACGGCGATCTAAGCGCGGAGACTTTTTCGCGCATCGTGCCTGCACTTGCGCGACTCGATGCCCTTGTGCTCAACGGAATAGGCGAGCCGTTGATGCATCCCCAACTCGAGGGATTCATTGAGACGGCCAGAAGAGAGATGCCTTTCTTGGGATCAATCGGCTTCCAGACCAACGGGCAGCTCATCGACAGGCAAAGGGCCGAATCCCTTGTGGCCGCAGGCGCCGACAGAATATGCGTATCTTCGGACGCCGTTTCCCCGGACATTTTCAGGCTTATGAGGAATGGCGGAAATCAGAAGGCCGTTGAAAACGCTGTCACACAGCTCCATGAGGCTTCCGTGCGGCAGGGCCGAAGAGTTGCGCTGGGGCTGGAATTTGTCGTGACGAAGCGAAACGTGCGCGAACTGCCGCGGCTTCTCCGGTGGGCCGCCTTGAATTCGGTGGGTTTTGTGATCGTCACCCATATGCTTCCGTATCAGGCGGGGATGTCCGATGCGGTGGCGTTTGACATAAACACCGACAGCGCCCTTCAGCACTTCAGGCAATGGAAGGATCGTGCCGCTGCCGATGGAGTGGACATCGAAAGATACTTTGACGTCTTCATGAAATTCCATAAGACGCCGGAAGAAGAACAGGTTACGAATTATGTCAGGAAGATGATCGCTGATGCAACCTCCAAGGGCATCGACCTAAATATCGACAATCTGCTTAAATGCGATGAAGAAATGTTGAATAGTGTAAGGGAAGCCTTCGCAGAGGCCGACGAGATAGCAAGGGCTTCAGGCATCGATCTTCACCTTCCGGCACTGGTACCTTCGAGAACGCGAAAATGTGAGTTTGTTGCAAACGGCAGCGCATTCATCTCGTGGGATGGCGATGTACACCCCTGCTATTTCTTGTGGCACCGGTATAACTGCCACCTCGGGGGTGTCGTCAAATGCGTCCAGCCCGAAGCCTTCGGCAATCTGGCAGAGCAGGATATGCTTTCGATCTGGAACGGACCGAAATTCAGGGCTTTCAGGGAAGGAGTCTCGAGGTATGACTTCCCGTTCTGCTACGACTGCAGCGTAGCTTTGTGCGACTATGTCCAGCTCGCCGATTTTACACAGGACTGCTATGTGAGTCCTGTGCCTTGCGGAGCATGCCTCTGGTGCACCGGACTGTTCAGGTGCCTGCAGTAATCTGCATCGGTTGTCAATCAAGCTTTTGTCGTGTACTATTACTTATGGTAGCATCGATCATTCCCGATGATTTATAACAGGAGGAAAAATGAAAAGAATCGTTCCTATTGTGCTTGCAGTTCTGGTAGTCTTTGCGTTCACAGTTGCATCGGCAGGTCAGATGTCGTTGAGCAGCCCGCAGCTTGAACCGGACGGAAGGCTCCATGATGCCCAGGTATTTTCCGGATTTGGATGCAGCGGCAAGAATATTTCACCGGCGCTCAGCTGGAAAGATGCTCCTGCGGGAACAAAGAGCTTTGCCGTAACGGTCTACGACCCAGATGCGCCGACAGGCAGCGGATGGTGGCACTGGCTGATCTTCAATATACCCGCCAAAGTCCTCAGCCTGCCTGAGAATGCGGGAGATCCTGCATCAGGACTGGCCCCCGATGGCAGCATCCAGAGCCGGACTGATTTCGGCAAGCCTGGATATGGCGGCGCATGTCCACCAGTTGGGCACAAGCCGCACCGTTATCAGTTCACGGTCTATGCACTCGATGTAGATAAATTGGATCTTGACGCAAATGCATCCGGTGCGATGGTCGGGTTTTATCTGAATCAGCACGCCATTGATAAGGCAGCCCTGACGGTATATTACTCCAGGTAAGGATTAGAGTTCGCAGCGCTATGGGTGATTTTATCAGAAGTATTCTGAGATAAATGAATCCGATTTTCTTTGTGCATGATGCGGCTTCAGATCCTGATAAAAGGAATAAGCTGTGCCACCCGCTTCGTGTATTGTTCGTATTCCTCTCCGAATTCTGTTCGCAGGTAAACTTCCTCTTTCCGGATCAAAATCTTGAATGCTGCGAACATCACGACGGACACCGACAAGATCATCAGATTATTTGAGACGAAGGAAAGAGCAGGGATTAGGAAGACGATGAAAGCAGCATACATCGGATTTCGCGAGTAGCGGTAGACTCCATTTATAACCAGCTTGCGACAAAGATGGCCGCGCATGACAAGTATGGCCGACCAGATCCAGAACCAGAGGCCGATTGCCACCAAGCACAATCCAATGGCCCGTAGCCATTGAGAATAGTGCTCAGCTACGTGTATTGCAAAGCTCAAAGTTTTATCCAGCCATAATACCAGCAACAGCGTTACGACTCCGACTATTGCCAGCCATGGACCGACTCCCAAAATGCTTTGCTGACGCTTGTTTTTCATTGTCCTATCGTTTCTGTACAACGGCCTTATAGTATGCGGCAATCAATGCGAAGAGAAGAAAAGCGAGGGCAATGATTTCATAATTGACTTCGCTATGAAACTGGACCTCCATTCGCGCTCGGATCAATCCGCAAATCGCCATGACTCCGGACACTATAATCGGTATCTGTATCCTTGGTTTCAGTTCATCGTCAAGAAATCCGATCAAAAACAGCATCGACCAACCGGCGGCAAGGAATGAAATAATCAAGTCCTGGTATCTCTCAGAGGGGATATCATAAAACACAAACAGCATGGATATCTTTATTCCCGTTTGGTGGATGATAGCCACGGCAAGGAAATAGACTGCGCAAATGAAAAGCAGGGCTCGGTAGAATCTCTTTATGTTATTGAATGTCATTTCCGCACCAATACGTAAAACCCCAGATCGATCCTGGCTGCCAGCACCAGTTCAAATAGTTTTTGTTTCTCCACAAGCCGTTTGGCAAGTCCGGATATCCAGCCTGCCGAACTGTCAACAAAGATAATTATTCCACCGCGGCAGCATACTCTTGCGAACTCCGAAAAACAGGGCATCGTATTCTGCGCCAGCAGCAGGTCAACGGAATCGTCAGGCAATGGAATTGAGAATGAATCGGCTTGAACATGAAAAACCTTGCCGTGGATATTCTCACAGTTCTTCCGAGCTTGGGCAAGCATTCCCGGAAGGAGGTCAAATGCGATGATCGAGGCTTGAGGGAATTGCCTTGCGGCCTGTTTTGTAACAAACCCTGTGCCGGTGCCGCAGTCAGCCACCAACGAAATGCGGTCGGCCATTTCGCTGGCTTTCTGTAATGCCGCACTCATTGCTGAACCGTAGCGTCCGTGAAATGAATCAATGATGTCTTCATACCTGTTGCCGTAAGCCCGTCCGAAGCAAAAGGAAATGATGGATCTAGTCAGCTTTAAATTGCCTATCCATGGAATCAGTAACGGAGGCGTGATTGCGCTGAATATAATTTGGGTTGCTAAGAGAGCCAGACGATTTGACGGCTTCATAGTATCCTCTATATTAGCATCAGGCGCGAATGACTGCCATATTGCCGATCACGTCGTATTTTATAGGCGTCCTAGCTTCTTGGAATATGCGTTCAAGGTCATCCATAGCTCTCGAAAACAGTTTGCCGTTCTGCGCCAATACTTCCAGATATTTATCAGCAAGACGGCTGCCTCTCACGAGAGTGGTAAAATATATGCGACCATTTCCTGTGAGGACGCGTTTTATCCCATCCAATAATAAGCCAGTGTCGCTGATGCAATGCAGAAGGTTCAGGGAAATTATCGTATCGAAACTGCCGTCAATAAATGGTAGTTGAAGGGCGTCTCCGTGCAGAAAGACCATGTTTTGTGGCACTTGCCCGCATGACCTCATGAGACGGGTCTTCGCCATTTGTAACATTTTCAGCGACTGGTCCATCAGGACAGCTGGACGGCGTGTATTATGAATATATGTCTCCGCGCTGAATGCAAGGGCACCGCATCCGATATCAAGTAAATTGCCTCCGTCGGATAACTCGAGTGCTTCATGGACGACAGAGGCAAGTGTCGATATCGAATAGCCCCATACAAGGCGATTGTATAGAGAGCTGCATGCTATTCGGTCATAAATATTTCCGAATAGCGTGTCGTAGGTGTGTTCAATATCCGGGTCAGGATGAAGTGAATATATGTGCGGCTCGATCAGGCTGAGTTTCTTCTCGCCGTGTATTACCTGGGTCAAGAGATCTTCGCCAAATTTTGCCACCGCACCTCTTTCCGTCTGCGGAACCGCCGCATTCAGCTGCGCCGATGCAACTGTGCAGACGCAGTGATTTCCATGCGATGCGCAAATGTCTTATTTTGCCGCTTTGACCTTCTCGTAGTCCTTCAGAAATTTTTCGAGTCCGATATCGGTTAACGGGTGCTTGATAAGCTGTCCGATCACGCTGTACGGAATCGTGGCAATGTCCGCCCCGATTCGCGCCGCTTCGACCACATGCAGTGGGTTTCTGATGCTTGCAACAATTATCTCGGTGTCGAACATATAGTTTTCATAGATGGTCTGGATGTCGGCGACAATATCCATTCCGGTGTGGCTGATGTCGTCGAGCCTTCCGACGAAGGGGCTAACATAAGTAGCTCCGGCCTTGGCAGCGAGCAGTGCCTGGCTTGGCGAAAAGATCAGGGTCACATTTGTTTTGATCCCTTCAGCTGCAAGCCGTTTAACCGCTTTAAGCCCGTCTTCAATCATAGGTATTTTAATTACGATGTTGTCATGAATCTTTGCTAGAACTTTAGCCTCTTTGACCATTTCATCAGTTTTGACCCCTATGACCTCGGCGCTGATCGGACCGTCGACGATAGAGCATATCTCCCTGAAGAGCGCGACCGGCTCTTTCTTTTCTTTGGAAATAAGTGATGGATTTGTGGTGACGCCGTCAATCACGCCGAGTTCCCACGCCTTTCTGATCTCTTCAATGTTTGCTGTGTCGATGAAAAATTTCATTTCCCCTCCTGATATATCGGACGAGTGCAGGATGGCTGCTCCCGAAAGATTGCCTTAGTTGTTCTCTTTCTTCAGTGGCGTAAGAGTATACTCATCGCCTTCTTTTTCTACCTTCAGCCCGAATTCCTTTATGCGGTCGGCCATGGACTTTCCAAGGACCAGATCCAGCGCGGTTACAGGTATGTTGAACTTTTCTGTTACATAGTCCCTTACAAAGCGATCGTAGCCCAGCATGTCCGTGATCTTCTCCGCTGCCTCTTCTTCTCCACCCGAAGCCCT
>DATHDF010000079.1:0-32309 GCA_035319185.1 Dissulfurispiraceae bacterium
AGGATGAAGAGGTGGGAGCTCTTTTGCAGGAGCTGGATCTTCGCATCGGAGCTACGCAGAATGCAATGAGCAGTGCCGGAATCGTGAGGGAGTGCGCGGATTGCGCCGGCAATGATCAGGGAACATGTTGTGGTGTTCGCACCGGATATAAGAGCGGCAGCGTTCTTCTGCTGATTAATCTGCTGCTGGGCAGGTCTCTTCCATCCGGGCCGTCCGATACTAGTCTTTGTTATTTTCTGACTGAGCGCGGATGTGCGCTTAGGGCGCGGCATGTTATCTGTGTGAACTTTATATGCCAAAGGCTGAAGGATGCAATTCCGCATGACGCTTTATGCAAAGTACAGGAGATTGCAGGCCGCGAAATTGACATTCTTTTTACACTTGAAGAGTGTGTAAATAAGAAAATGAGCCGTGGCGCGCTATCGGCGTCTCCGGCTTCTTCAGGACCTGATAGAAACCTTTAGTTGCAATCAGTTAAGCATTCGCCCTTTCAATTCTTCCTTCCGTTATAGCTGCAACTGCGGATATGGGCTTCAAATGAAGATATCTTCATAAATATTTCATTCAAATTTAACAAACCGACTTTATTCTAAAGCATATTTTTTTCATAAAGGAGAGGACCTTACCTGATACATGTGCCGACTGATTGATGTCTCACTGCTGTTTAACAGGTTGCGTATTATTGTTTTTATGATCAGTATCCTGTCTCTGTTTGGATGCGCTGTCATCAGTACTAAAAAGATTGGTTCTGAGGAATACCGGCCGCCGAAGGAGTTTCCGGCTTCTAAAAGCGAGGATGTGATCGGGCGGTTGGCTTTCATTACTCTTGAAAAGGGAGATACTCTGCCGGATATTGCAAGGCATTTCGATCTGGGAATCAATGCAGTCAGCGCGGCCAATCCCGGCGTAGATGTCTGGGTTCCAAAGGAGGGTGAGCGTATCATGCTGCCTCTTAGTTTCATCCTGCCGGATGCTCCCAGGAAAGGCATCGTAATCAATTTGGCTGCAATGAGGCTTTTTGAATTCAGGGGGAATCAGGATTCTTATACCGTGTCGACCCATCCGGTCGGCGTAGGCACCGAGGAGAGGCCCTCGCCAATGGGTCAAATGTACGTGGACCATAAGGTGCCCCGCCCGACATGGCACGTGCCCGCCTCGATAGCAAAGGACCATTTGAAAAAGGGGGACCCCCTGCCTGCTGCAGTCCCGCCCGGTCCCGACAATCCCCTGGGCGAGTATGCTCTTTATTTGAGCAAACCGTCTTATTTGGTCCATGGCACCAATAAGCCTGCGAGCATAGGTCTCAGGGCTACCAATGGATGTATAAGGCTTTATCCGGAAGATATAAAGAAAGTGTACGCAAATACGCCGGTCAAGACGCCTGTCATTATGATCAGCCAGCCATATCTGCTGGGTCAATCAAATGGGGTGGTATATCTGGAAGTTCATACTCCTTTTGAAGATCTCGATGCGTCAGAGTTTGACAGGATATATGCAAAATTGAAAAAACTTGAAAGGGAATCGGGGCGCCCTCTTGACTGGGACAAAGTCAAGAGGGTTTTGGCCGAGGCCCGAGGGATTCCCGTGCCTATATTTGAGATGCGGCCTGGAAGTATGAAAGGAGTTCCGAGCCCCGTTGAGCTAAAACATCCGGACGAATTATATGGCAAGCCTGCAATACCGCCGATGAAAGCGGATGCATGGTCTATTCTGGCCGCTGATACGTCTGACGAAGTTGATGCCGTAAGACTCGCGGCCATGATCAACCACCAGGGTCCGCAGATTCCGGCGAGGGTGGTGTCAAAAAACGGCAGATACCGAGTTATTGCAGGACCATTCAGCGATCTTAAAGATGCTAAAGACGCGCTCAAGCGTTTGAGAATTGATCTTGAAATTGACGGCAAACTGATTGAGCCCGTCAGGAAGAGTAGTTCGAATCTAAACAGAAAGGAGGTGACTAGACAATGAAGAAGACTCTTTTGGTAGTTTTGATGCTCGCTTTTGCTCTTACCCTGGTTGGTTGTGCAACAAAGGGAGACCTCGAGGGCGTTCAGTCTCAGCAGACTATGACAAAGGCAAAAGCTGATCAGGCGGCTCAGGATGCGCAGGCAGCCAAGGCAGCAGCTGATGCGGCAACGGTGAAGGCTGAAGCAGCAGCGGCTCGCGCTGAAAACGCCGTGAAGATGGCGGAAGAAAGAGAGCGGATCGCAAACGAAAAGGCACAGATGGCCGATGAAAAAGCCCAGAAGGCTGACGCAGCGTTCAAGGGTTCAATGAAGAAGTAAGACAATTTATAGGAGCTGTTAACTTTGTGTTTATTGCGCCGGAAAGGAAGCGGCAGGGCTTTTGGGCTCTGCTACTTCCTTATCCTGCATATGTTCCGCTCTGCCGAGCACACAGACGATGTATCTACCCGACCCCAAGCAGCTCTCAATTATAGACAATCAGAATGACAAAAACGGCAATTCTTGATTTATAATATAAGAGGAGTTGTTTTCAATAAAAGGTGTAAGTTGTACTAATGGTTATAGGGATTGATATAACTAAAACGAAGGTGAATATGGCAAGAAAACAGCGCAGGATATACAGGCATATCTATTTATTTTTTGTCAGCGTCATACTATCGCCAATTGTTATAGGCGGATGCACTCATCTTAATGAGGGGTCCGAAGCCCGGGCATCTCTCAAAGAAGCGAATGATCTTTTCACACAGGGCAGCTATAAAGCTTCTTTGAGCAAATATGAGCAGATTGGCGCGCAGTATCCCCCCGCAGCAGATAGGGTCCTATTCGAGATGGGCATTATTTATGCCTATCCCGGCAATGAGCAAAAGGATTATCAGAAGTCTCAGGAATGTTTTCAGAAGCTCGTAAAGGGTTATCCTGAAAGCGTATACAGGAAAGACGGCGAGATGATGATATTCCATATTAACAACGTCACCATTAAGGATAAGACGATTGCCTCGCAGCAGACGCAGCTTGAGTCTCTAAGGCAGGACATGCAGAACAGGGGAAACGAGATTACGGCTCTGAATAAGAAGGTCGAAACACTCCAGCAGGGGATCAGAAGCAAAGAGAGTGAGATCACCGCACTGCAACGAGAGTTTTTTGCAACCTCCAGGGTGTCGGCTGACAGGATTCTGGTTGAGAAGAAAGAGCGGCGGTTGACGCTGTTATCAAAGGGCAAAGCCCTCAAGACTTATAAGATAGCCCTCGGCGGCAATCCCAACGGCGCGAAAGAAAAGCAGGGCGATAACAAAACTCCCGAGGGTACTTATGTTATCGATGCGAGAAACAGCGACAGCAGCTATCATCTGTCTCTTCATATTTCGTATCCGAACGAAAGCGATAGAAGGCGGGCAAGAGAACTTGGGGTTTCTCCGGGCGGCGATATCATGATCCACGGTATTAAGAACGGGTTCTCCTGGGTCGGCGATCACCAGTCTGCAGTTGACTGGACGAGGGGGTGCATAGCTGTAACAGATGACGAAATAGAAGAGATTGCCAAACTGGTGCCCAACGGCACGGTTGTTGAAATAAGACCGTAGAGAAGAAGATCGCAGACGCATATTATTGAAAAGTGGAAGAGCGAAGAGATTTCAATAAGGAAGCCGGCAAATGGGACCAAAATGCCGGAAGGGTCAAACTGGCCAACGATGTCGCCGATGCGATCATTAAACTTGTAAGTCCGGACAAGGATATGGATGTCCTTGACTTCGGCTGCGGCACAGGCCTGGTTACGCTTCGTCTTCAGCCGTATGTTCGATCCGTCACAGGCGTGGACAGCTCTGAAGGAATGATCAAGATTCTGACCGATAAAATCTCGCAACAAAAACTTGCCAATGTACGTACCCAGCTGGTGGACTTCGAGAAGGGCGAAAAGGTTGTCGGCACGTATGACCTTGTCGTAAGCAGCATGACTGCTCATCATGTGCCGGATACCGGCGCGTTGTTCAATATGTGGCGTGATCTTCTAAAACGAGAAGGACGACTGTGCTTCGCCGATCTTGATGCCGAAGACGGGATGTTTCACGGCGATAACACCGGGGTTTTCCATTTCGGATTTGACCGCGAAAAGCTGAAAAGGATGCTTGCAGATGCGGGCTTCCGCGGCATACACGCCACAACAGCATCAAAGGTCGTCAGGGATATCGAGGGAGGAGCCAAGAAGGAATTTTCGGTGTTTCTGATCGATGGAAGGACCTAGCGTTTCTTTCAATCCAATTCTTTCCTGATCACTGCTGAAATATTAACAGTGAAATCACGGCTGCAATCGGCACGATATAATGAATGCCGACCTTTTTAAACAATGCGATCAGCGCGGCTGTTACCAGCAAAACTTTGACTATGTCCCACGAAACCGCCAGCGTGAAGTGCACCGTCACAAAAAGAAGAAGCCCGACAAATGATGACAGAATTCCCTCGGTCACCTTAAGGAAAATCGGCGATGCCTTCAGCCTGTCGAAGAAGGGGACCGTTATGATCACGAGTAAAAAAGAGGGCGTGAAGATTGCAATTGTCGCAACTATTGCACCGGCCAACCCATTTGTCAGAAAGCCCACAAAGGAGGCGGTAATTACTATGGGGCCGGGCGTTATCTGGCCCAAGGCGATACCGTCCATGAAGGTTTTTCCGTCGAGCCAGCCCCGGACGTTCACCACTTCATGAAGCATAAGGGGTAAGGACGCAAAACCTCCCCCGAAGGCGAACAGGTCTATTTTGGCCATCAGGAGGGCCAGAATCAGAAGCTCCCGGTCGGCGAAATAGAGAGCGCCCACTCCTGCGACTGTGAATGCAATGAACAGGGCCAGTTGTTTTCGGTACGGGTTGTCTTTTCTTTTAGGGCCTGATATTGACGGCACCGTCCCTGTTCCCCTGAAAAGTAAAATGCCCGCCAGCCCTGCCGCAACGATAGACAGAAAGGGGCTTAGCCCATAGAAAAGAGACAGGTAGGAGCCTGCCGCTATCAGAACATTTCGTACGTCCTTAATGGTACTCTTACCGAAGTAGTAGGTTGCATTTGCGACAATGGCGATAACGATAACCTGAAGGCCGGTAAATAGAGCAGTTACCCTCGGAAGCTCGCGAGTCTTTTCGTAAATAGCCGAAAGAACGAGCATCAGCAGGAAGGCCGGCAATCCGAATCCTACAAAGGATACCAATGCCCCTGATATCCCTTTTGTCCTGAACCCTATATAGGCGGCCGTCTGCATGGCAGTCGCGCCGGGGATGGATTGACAAAGGACGATTCCGTCCCTGAAGGTCTCTTCGCTGACCCATTTGTGGCGATCGACGGAGAGCGCTCTTATGTGAGCAACTATGGCCGGTCCACCGAATGCGCTAAGGCCGAGTCTTAGAAAAGAAATGAAAAGCTGCCGGTTCGATGCAGTCTCAATCTCCATCGCAAGTTATCTTATAAAATATTGCAAAATGTATTTGACGGCAAGAAAGACGATCAGACAGCCGAGAATCAGTTTGATGTATCTCTGCGGAACAAATTTCTGGAAGCGAGCTCCGGCATAGATGCCGATGAATCCTCCAATTCCGAACAGGAATCCAAGTGCCCAGTCGGGAGAAGTGGAAATGCCGCCGGCTGCCGGGATGAGGCTGTAAAATGTCACGCCTGCCACCGAAGTAATCAAAGTACCCATAAGGGCGGCGCCTGCTATTGTGTAAACCGGAAGGTGAAATACGGCAACACAAAACGGCGCAATGATGGCGCCTCCGCCTATCCCGTAAGTCCCTCCGATGATGCCCACGATAAAGGCAAGCATGAACATGCCGATGGTGCTGTACGAAAAGCGTTCCCCCCAAAATTCATATTCCACCTTCGACAGGGATATCGAAATGGTCTTGACTACAGCGTCAGCAGGCAATCCTGCAGCCACCCTGGATTTCTGCTGTTTTTTGATCTCATCCGCCCGCTCTTTAAATTTTTTATCCAGGGCCTTTGCTGCAGTGCTTTTAAGCTTGGCCTTGCCTGTGAATTCGTAGAGAAGCCTGGCCCCGATATACAGAAGAACGAAGCCGACAAAGAGCTTGAATGCCGTCGGGTCCGGAAGATAAAGCACACGTATGTAATATCCCAGGAAGACGCCTGGGAGCGTGCCGATAATGACTACCCAGGTCAACGGCCATGCCATTCTGCCTTCCTTGATGTAACGATAGACCCCGCTCGGTATGGCAACGATGTTGAATATGAAATTGGTTCCGCTTACGGACGGGCTCGTATAGTTGAGGAAACTCATCTGGAACGGCAGAAGCAGGAAGGCGCCTGATACTCCTCCCATAGAGGTAAAGAACGATACAACCATTGCGACAAGAGGCGGGATCAGAATATTTGTCTTTACGCCGGAGATCGGGAAAAGCATATTCAGGTATTCCATTGGACCCTCCTGAGGCGATCGGCACTACATCTTGATTTATTATAACACGATTATTATAATTTTAGTGATAGTATAGACACTGTTTTTCTATATGTCAAGCGTCTTTTTGGCTCCGCAAATGGCAGCCGATGAAGAAATCTGATAGACTTGATCGAGAGGATGATAGCCCATCCCGTGTCACATTAAGGAGATAGGATGCCCGAAAAAAAACCGTCTGTCGCATCATTTATAACTCACGCCAAGGGACACGGACGAATCGTGTCAATGCGCCATGACAGGCAATATTTTGACCCTATCGAGCTGGCAAGGATTGAGAAGTCATTCCGGAAGTGGGAAGAGAGCGCTACGCGAACGGATGTGCGTCTGTCGCGCAGGCGGATTCTGCTCATTTTCCTGCTGATTCGCTACACTGGAGCCAAACTGAATGAAGTGCTGGCCCTGGACCCCCTCAGGGACATTGACTATAAAAAGAGGGCGGTATATTTTCGCAATGCCGGCGGCGATCCCGGCAGGACAGGGCGTGAAGTGCAAATATCAGAAGCCCTTTCCGATGAGCTCAGGCATATGCTTGCTGATACGGAGTTTAAGAGATTTATAGAAGGGTCTTTTACGATCGATCCCGGTTTTGTGCGGCTGAAATTTTATGAACGGGCAAAGATGTCCGGATTCTCCATGCGAATGGGCGGTCCCGAAATGATTCGAAAGTCCCGCGCAGTGGAATTGATGCAGGCGGATATGCCATTACCGGCCGTGCAAAAACTCATGGGACATTCAACGCCAAATCTTACCTCTTCTTATGTGACGTTTTCTGAAGATGAGATTAGACAGGTGACGAAGCATTTCATGGAAAGGGAATCTTCGAGGAAGACTAGTGCGCGGAACACCTTTTTCGGCAAGATCAGCAATCTAAGGCAGGGAGATATACAAACACTGGTAGAGCTGTCTACGATAGAAGGCCATCGGGTTACAACAATTATCACTAATGACAGCGTAGGCCGCCTGGGGCTGAATATAGGAAAGATGATTACGGCCGAGGTCAAAGCCCCTTCGCTTATAATTCAGAAATCCGACGGGGAAACTGAATCGAGTGCGGAAAACAGGTTCAGCGGGGTAGTAACGCAGATAAATACCGGCAAGATTAACACTGAATATGTTGTGGATATCTCCGAATCCACAAAGCTCTGTTCCATCATTACTTCAGAGAGCGGACGGCGGCTGAACCTGAAGAAGGGCGACAGGGTGTGGGTCCTGTTCAACTGCTTCGCCGTAGTGCTGAATGTCGATTAAGATCGACCATATTCAGGCAACTGACCTGAACACGCTTCTAAAATAGCCCTGACTTGACGCTTATAATATCCCCGGGGTTAAGCTCAACATTCTTGCTGGCGTCGCCGTTAATTACATCCTTCAGCCTGACCCAGATATTTCCATCCGGTCTGATTATCATCACGCTGTTCTGATTGGCAAATTCGGTAAATCCTCCTGCGCTTAGCACCGCGTCTAAAGCAGTCATGCCCTTTTTATAAGGAAATAACCCGGGAGTCCTGACAGCGCCGACCACACTAATCCTAACACTGTTGACTGCCGTCACAATAACGCTAACTGTAGGGGCCTTTACGTACTTTTTATATTCCTTCTCCAGGAGGGCCTTGAGTTGATCAGGAGTCATGCCGCTGGCCTTGATATCGCCTATGAGAGGCACAGATATCATGCCGTCCGGCCTGATAGGCAATTGAGGCACGCTAAGCTCAGGGTTGCCCCAAACCGATATGCTTAATACGTCTGTGGGTCCCATGACGTAATTGTCTCCATAAGATATGCCGGACAACCCTACAAGAAAGGCAATTAGAAATAAGATCAATCTTTTCATGACTCCTCCTGTCTGGGCGGTATTCCCCGCACCACCGCAATGAATAGCCTCAACCCCCTTAAATACTATCAGAACGTATATACTTATTCAATAATATATCCAAGGGGTAGGTTCTTGGTAGACAGTTGCGCCGGTCTTTTTCTCTATTTCTTCCCGTTGCCGCTGAGCTTGTGATAGGAATTTATCAAATCCCATCTGTATTGCCGATTGCAGCCTCGATCCTTTCGAATATCACCTCGGTGTCAGTGATTCCCGTTATATCGATCCACCTAATCCCTTCTTCTTTCCTGAACCATGTGAACTGCCGTTTGGCGTAATTGCGCGAGCGCTGTTTGATCAATGCGACTGCGTCGGGCAAAGAAAGCTCGCCTCTCAGGTGCCGGAGCAATTCCTTGTACCCGATTGCCTGCAATGACGATAATTCCGACTCCCTGATTTCAGCGTTCCCCTGTCTGCGCGCTTCCGAGCTGATGAGTTGCAGGACATTCTTCACCTCATCCACAAGGCCCATCGCAAACATATCATCCACCCGGCGGTCGATCATTCCATAGAGCTCTTTTCGGTCACGCGTAAGGCCTATCTTGATGAAATCGAAGGGCAGTTTCTCCGTATGCTCAGTCTGCATTTCAGACATTTTCTTGTTTCCAGAGAGAAACACCTCAAGCGCGCGTACGGTCCTTCTCAAATCGGCAGGGGTTATAGACTCAGCTGCGCGGGGGTCGACCGCCTGCAGCTGCCGATAGAGCGCTCCAGCATCCGCTTTCTCTTTTTGCAGCAATGCATCCCTCAAGGCTTTGTCGGCGGATGGCCCGCTGAAGATGCCCCTTGTCAGGGCTTTTATATAGAGTCCTGTGCCCCCTACTATTAACGGGATGGCGTTCCTCATATGCAAAGCTGATATGATCGGCGTGACTTCCTCTATATACCTGCCGGTGCTGTATGATTCCCAGGGTTCCACGATGTCGATCATGTGATGCCTGATCCGGGCCAGCTCTTCGCGTGTTGGCTTGGCGGTGCCGATGTCCATGTGCCTGTATATCTGCATCGAATCGGCGCTGATGATTTCCGTATGGAGCGCCCGGGCAAGAAGCAGCGAGGCGGCGGTTTTGCCTGCGCCGGTGGGACCGAGGAGTATTATGACTTCTTTCATTGGAAATTCAGCGGGTAAAGGTTTATAATAATGGTTCATTATAGCAAAATTGAGGGGTAAATTTTTCTGATAAAGGAGAATCGGCATGGGTAAAACATATAATATTGCAGTCATAGGCGGAGACGGGACGGGGCCTGAAGTGGTTGCAGAGGGGATCAAAGTCCTCAACGCCGCATCCGCGCGTTTCGGTTTCAAGCTCGATTACCACTATTACGATTACGGCGGCGATCGTTATATCAAGACGGGAGAGGTGCTCCCGGCAGGGGCTGCCGACGATCTCAGAAAATATAATGCCATTTTCCTCGGTGCGATAGGTCATCCGGACGTAAAGCCGGGCATCCTGGAAAAGGGTATCCTTCTTCGCCTGCGCTTTGAGCTCGATCAGTACATCAACCTCAGGCCTGTGAAACTTTATCCCGGCGTCGAGTGTCCACTGAAGGACAAGGGCCCGGAGCATATCGATTTCGTCGTCGTGCGCGAAAACACCGAAGGCCTTTACGCGGGCGCGGGCGGGGTGTTGAAGAAGGGCACGCCGGATGAGGTCGCAGTCCAGGAATCAATCAATACTCGCAAGGGAGTGGAGCGCTGTATCAGGTTTGCCTTCGAGTACTGTAAGAAGAGAAATAAAGGCAACAAGCTCACTCTTTGCGGCAAGACGAATGTCCTGACCTTTGCCTTCGACCTGTGGGAGCGCACTTTCTACGAAGTGGCCAAAGAGTACCCGAAGATCAAGACCGATTACGCCCATGTCGATGCTACCACGATGTGGTTCGTCAAGAACCCGGAGTGGTTTGATGTCATCGTCACCGACAATATGTTCGGCGACATCATCACCGACCTCGGCGCAATGATCCAGGGCGGCATGGGTATCGCGGCTGGCGGCAATATCAATCCGCAGGGTGTTTCGATGTTCGAGCCTATCGGCGGGTCTGCGCCAAAGTATACGGGGCAGAATGTCATCAATCCGCTGGCGGCCATCTGTGCGGGCGGGATGATGCTCGAATATCTTGGCGAGGATACAGCCGGAAAGGTGATCGAAAAGGCGGTCATGGAAGTGACCGGCAAACACCTGAAGAGCCTTGCAGCAGGCAAGATGGGATTTTCGACGACCCAGGTCGGCGATCTCGTAGCAAAGCTTGCAACTGAAATCAAGGAGTAGGGCCGTGCTTCAGATGAAAGAAAAATATGTCGTTGCAGTCGTAGGCGCAACCGGTGCTGTCGGCAACGAGATGATCGCGACGCTTGAGCAGCGTGATTTTCCAGTCGAAAAACTGAGACTTTTCGCCTCTGAACGGTCTGTCGGCAAATCGCTAGAATACAGGGGCAAGAAAATCGCTGTTGAGACGATTAATGAGAACTCCTTCAAGGGGATCGATATAGCGCTTTTTTCAGCGGGCGCGGAGAGGTCGAAAAATTGGGCGCCTGTTGCAGCGAGATCCGGCTGCATCGTCATAGACAACTCAAGCCAGTGGAGGATGGACGCCGAAGTCCCGCTCGTAGTGCCTGAGGTGAATCCGCATGACCTTTCGTGGCACAAGGGGATCATCGCCAACCCGAACTGTTCAACGATCCAGATGGTCGTGGCATTAAAGCCGATTCATGACGCAGCAAAGATCAGGCGCGTTATTGTCACCACGTTTCAGGCCGTTTCCGGCACAGGGAAGAAAGCCATGGATGAACTAATGCAGCAGACTGCGGACCTGCTGAATTTCAGGAATGTGCAGTGCAATGTTTATCATCATCAGATCGCTTTCAATGTACTGCCGCAGATAGACAAATTCCTTGACAACGGCTATACGAAGGAAGAGATGAAGATGGTAAACGAGACCAGGAAGATCATGGGCGACAGCTCGATCAGGGTTACGGCCACCACGGTGAGGGTGCCGGTATTCAGGGGTCATTCCGAGTCGCTTAACATCGAGACCGAAAGGAAGCTTACCGCTAATCAGGTGCGGGAGGTCCTAGCGGCAGCCCCCGGTATTATTGTTTTCGATGCCCCTGAAAAAAGCATCTACCCGCTGCCTATCCATTGCGACGGCAAGGACGAGGTGTTTGTCGGACGCATCCGCGAAGATGAATCCATCGACAACGGAATCAATATGTGGATTGTATCGGACAATCTCAGAAAGGGTGCTGCGCTTAACGCTGTGCAGATAGCGGAAGTTTTGATCAGGTAGGCATGGGTTGCGGCCCTGTACAATATAATTTTTTGTGGAGGTGACGATGTCGACTGACAAGAGATATTTTTTTACTTCAGAATCCGTTACAGAGGGGCATCCTGACAAGATTGCGGACCAGATCTCTGACGCTATTCTTGATACCATCCTGGGTAAAGACCCGTATTCGAGGGTCGCGTGTGAAACTCTCGTTACTACCGGTCTGGCGTTTGTTGCGGGCGAGATTACTACAACGACATATGTTGATATCCCCACAATAGTGCGCGAGACGATAAAAGAAATCGGCTATACGCGTGCCAAGTACGGATTCGATTATGAGACCTGTGCGGTAATAACATCCATACATGAACAGTCGCCTGATATCGCTATGGGAGTTGATCCGGGAGGCGCAGGAGATCAGGGCCTGATGTTCGGCTTTGCGTGCAACGAGACACCCGAGCTGATGCCGACCTCCATCATGCTCGCCCACAAGCTGGCCAGGAGACTTTCCGATTGCCGGAAGCAGGACATACTGGGCTATCTGAGGCCTGACGGCAAGACCCAGGTTACCATTGAATACGAAGACTTCAAGCCTTTGCGGGTGGATACCATAGTCGTATCGTCGCAGCACAGCCCTGACATTACACTTAAAGAAATGAGAGAGGACATAATCGAGAAGGTCATAAAGCCTGTTATCCCGCCGGAGCTTCTCGACGAAGAGCGGATAACATATCACATCAACCCCACAGGAAGGTTTGTCGTGGGCGGACCGATGGGCGATACTGGACTGACCGGAAGGAAGATCATTGTCGATACGTATGGCGGAGTAGGCAGTCATGGCGGAGGCTGTTTCTCCGGCAAGGACGGTACAAAGGTCGACCGGTCCGGATCGTATATGGGCAGATATATTGCCAAGAATCTGGTGGCTGCAGGCATCGCCGAAAGGATTGAGGTGCAGATAGCTTATGCAATCGGGGTCCCGGAGCCCGTATCCATTTTTATCGACTCTTTCGGTACGGGCAAGATATCCGACGCCAGGATTGTCTCGCTTATCCGGGAACACTTCTCGCTCACACCAAAGTCTATCATTGAAACGCTTGATCTGAGGCGGCCGATCTTCAAAAAAACCGCGGCCTACGGCCATTTCGGCAGGACTGAACCGGAGTTTACCTGGGAGCGTACAGACAAGGCGAGTGCCCTGAGGAAGGCTGCAGGACTATAAGTATATAAGTAGAGGCTCGGCATGCCGAGCCTCTACATTTCATTTTTATCGGAGGACAGATGGCAAAATACGACGTGAAAGATATCAACCTTGCAAAAAAGGGTAAGCTTCGCATCGAATGGGCGGCTCAGGAAATGCCTGTACTGAAGAGCATTTCAGAGCGCTTCGCAAAGGAGAAACCGCTTCAGGGTATACGCGTTGTCGCATGCCTGCACGTTACGACAGAAACCGCATTTCTTATGGATACGCTCAAGGCCGGAGGCGCCCAGATTGCGCTTTGCGCATCAAATCCGCTCAGCACGCAGGACGATGTCGCCGCATCACTAGCAAAGAACACCGGCATCTCGGTTTACGCCATCAAGGGCGAAGATACCAAGACCTATTATCGCCACATTAAGGACGCGCTTTCTATAAAGCCCCAGATCACTATGGACGACGGCGCTGACGTTGTTTCGACTTTGCACAAAGAGGAGCAGGCGATGCTGAAGAACGTTATCGGCGGAACCGAGGAGACTACGACCGGGGTTATCAGGCTGAAGGCAATGGCAGCCGACGGGGCGCTTAAGTATCCTATTGTCGCTGTCAATGACGCATATACAAAGCATCTTTTCGACAACCGGTACGGCACCGGCCAAAGCACCATGGATGGTATCATCCGCGCTACAAACAGGCTTATTGCGGGTTCCGTCTTTGTCGTCGCAGGATATGGCTGGTGCGGCAGGGGCGTTGCTATGAGGGCAAAGGGATTGGGTGCGCGCGTTATTGTTACCGAGATCGATCCGCTTAAAGCGCTCGAGGCTACAATGGATGGTTTTGAGCTCATGCCCATCAAAGAGGCCGCGAAGATCGGAGACATATTTGTTACTGCCACCGGCAATATAAATGTTATCTCTAAGACCTGTTTCCCTCTGATGAAGGACGGCGCTATTGTATCCAATACAGGGCATTTCAATGTTGAAATCGATATCGAAGCCCTGAAGGTTATGTCCAAGGCGCGGCGAGTGATTCGGGATTTTGTCGAGGAATTCACCTTGAAGAATGGCCGGAGGATTTATCTGCTCGGTGAGGGGCGGTTGATCAACCTCGCAGCGGCAGAGGGGCATCCGTCTGCAGTCATGGACATGAGCTTTGCAAATCAGGCCCTTTGCGCGGAGTATATGGTGAAGAACGCAAAGAAGCTGAAAAACACCGTATACAGCGTTCCGGAAAGCATAGATAAAGAGATCTCAAAGTTGAAATTGAAGGCAATGGGCCTGGATATCGATGCTTTAACCCCTGAGCAGAAGAAGTACCTGAAAAGCTGGGAGATGGGGACTTAAACAACCGGCAGATGTGAATCACCAGCGGGGGCCTGCATCGGCCCCTTTTTTTTGTGCGATCGTATGCATAGTCCAATCCCGACCTTGGCGCGACTGTTTGCTTCTCCGGACTGGTTCACAATTATTCATAATCCCTTCATAAGAGGTTCACATTGATTTGTTATTTTGCAGTTATGGAGAAGATCGGCAAAGAGTGACCTGGAAATGGACCCGGTATTGATTTGCGGGCGGAAGATTACTAGAATAAGAGTACTGCCGACCTATATCAACTCTGGCCAGCCCGACCCTGCTTATAATCAAATACGAAGTCGATAAATAAGGCAGAGTATATGTTGCGCATGGGAAGGAAGCTAATTCCGAGCAGGACTTTGACGACTAAGATTGCTAACAACTGACAGGAGGCAAAACAGATGATGACAAAGAAAAGAGCGATGCTGATAGCTATATCTTTTGCAATGGTGGGTATGGTTGTGGGACTCGGAATGTCGATCGGACTGAATTTGAATGCGCCGGCATATTCAGAAGAGCCTAAGATATCCAGAGAGGCCATTGACGTGCTGTCAAAGAACGACTGGGCAATGGCAGAGGTGGCTGCTGCTGTGAAGCCGGCAGTCGTAAATATTTCATCTACAAGAACGGTCAAGATGCAGGGCATGGCCAATCCTTTCGGTAACGATCCTTTTTTAAGGCGTTTTTTCGGAGACCAGTTCGGTGGTCAGGGCCAGCCACATGAGTTCAAGCAGGCAAGTCTGGGCTCAGGTGTGATTGTCAACAGAGACGGCTACATATTGACGAATAACCATGTGGTGAAAGATGCTGACACCATAAAGATTCGGCTTGCAGACAAGCGAGAGTTTAAGGGCAAAGTAATCGGCACCGACCCAAAGACTGATCTTGCAGTCGTAAAAATAGAGGCTCATCATCTGCCTATGCTTAAGATCGGTGACTCCAACCGCATCAAGGTCGGCGAAACAGTGCTGGCCGTTGGTACCCCTTTCGGTCTGAACCAGACTGTCACTTCAGGGATCGTCAGCGCGGTCGGCAGGGCCAATGTAGGCATCGCTGATTACGAAGACTTTATTCAGACAGATGCTGCGATCAATCCAGGCAATTCCGGTGGTGCGCTTGTAAACATACATGGTGAACTTATTGGTATCAATACCGCCATATTCAGCACCTCCGGCGGATATCAGGGCGTCGGGTTTGCGATTCCCGGCAATATGGCAAAGACGGTTATGGATAGTCTTATAAAGAGCGGCAAAGTTGTAAGAGGCTGGCTCGGTGTATCAATTCAGCCTGTGACTCCCGATCTTGCAAAACAGTTCAATCTGAAAGAAGACGCAGGGGTGCTGGTGGGAGATGTTACAGAAGGCAGCCCGGCCGAAAAGGCAGGCATAAAGACAGGAGATGTAATTACCGAATATAACGGAACACAGGTTTCAGATCCTGCTGTACTCAGAAATATGGTTGCCGGAACTGCGCCCAATACATCGGTGACTGTCAAGCTATTGAGAGATGGCAAGCCTGTTTCCGTCAAATTGGTCATAGGGGAGCTACCTTCTTCTATGCAGAAATTGGGCAAAGAATATGATAATCTATTAAAGGGAGTGCAGGTGCAGGATCTCTCCCCCGAGATCAGGAAAGAGCTTAACATGCCTAAACAGATCACCGGTGTTGTTGTGACCGACATCGATGAGGGCAGCGCTGCCGAAGGAGTATTGACACGCGGGGACGTTGTGCTTCAAATTAATAAGAAGGCAGTCAGGTCCGTAAAGGACTATGAGCAGGCTGCATCGGCGATCAAGTCCGGCGAAGATATACTGCTACTGATCTACAGAAACGGATCGACTTTTTACGTTACGGTTTCTGCTCATTAGCAACTGCGTTTGAAGCCACTTAGTAATAAGCTTTAGGGACGGCATAGGGCGAAGGGCGGGGAATGCCCGGATCTTTCCGGCGCATTCCTCGTTATATTGTACGGAGATTTGGAGATGCCATAGGGTTTCCGAAAGGCAAAAAAAAGAGAGGATTATAAATATGATACAGCCCAAAAAGAAGGATGACGAGAATATCGCTTTTAAGGATGATGACATGGGGGGCAATCCTCTCAGGGAGGCCTTTCAGAAGGCCGAGCAGGCTGTTACAAAGAAATTTGAAGAGCCGCGTGTGCTTGTGGAATGCAATTTTATTGTCGAGGTCGCCCAGTCGGTTGCTACAAAGGGCAAGCATGCAAACTATGTCGAGCAGCTCACTCGGAGCATGCTCGATCAGAACAAGAATGTAAAGAACATAATCGATGTGGACGCATTTGAACCCGAGACCGAAGGCTGATCGCCCGCATCGGAGTTAATCATGCAATTAAGGATTGCTATAACTTCATGATAAGCTCACGCAGGGCCGGGAATTCATTTTCAGCAAGGAGCGTCTCTTCCCTGAGTAGGCGCAATGCTTCCGGCACATGCCTGAGAAAATATGACTTTCCTTTTACCACCGATAAAAAACCGTAAGCTCCAAGTGCCTGCATATGCCTTTGCAGCCGGCAGTATAACAGAGACTCATTAAAATCATCAGCATCGAACCAGCCCCGGGCATTCTCTGCAACTCCTGCAATGTAATATTCCAAAACCCTTTCCATTATGCCAGGCTTCATCGGCGCATACGGGTCCCATAGGATTGATGCAACATCATAAGCCGGAGGCGCCAGGCGGGCACCCTGATAATCTATAACGCGAGGAATTTCTCCCTTAGTAATCAGGATATTCTGGGATTGGAAATCTCGGTGAATGATCCTTTTTGTGTAAGAGTCCGTTTTACTCGCCAGACTGTGCAGCTCGCATTCGAGAAGACTGGGATCGCTCGGAGACACTCGTTTCAGGCCGCCTACGAACCTGTCCAGAAAATAGCCGGTTTCCCATCTTAAATAGTCATAGTCGAAAATGCGGTCTTCAAACGTAAGGCATTCAGCTATATGATCGGATGCCATGCAATGAAGCCTGACCAGAATGTCCATGACGCGGCGGTACATTACTTCAATCTCATCGTCATTTCTTGGGCATTTTAACCAGGAGTATAGGGACAGGTCGCCGAGGTCTTCAAAGAGTGCAGATTTTTTTTCATAATCAACGCCCAGCATTTCCGGGACCGGTACGCCGAATCTTCTAAAAAATGAGGTATACTCGATGTGCCTCGAAAAATCAGGATCTTCCGGCGAACACTCCATTGAAACCATCGGCACGCCCCCTTGGACTATTCTGTAATACTGCCTGTCGGAACCTCCCGTGCCGATGTGAGCACCTTTGTCCGAAAGACGCACAAATGAGGACTCCTCAACTGCCAGCATAAAATCGGGTCCGACTATACTGTTCTCATAGCGTTTGTTTGGCTGCGTATATCCTCCAGGAAGGATTACGCAATTCTGCAACACAGAATTTTCCCCTAGAGCGCAGTTGCCTTCTATTGCGATATTCGCTCCGAGCATCACATAGTTACATCCCTTAGTTGTCGGATCGATGTGCAGGGTTTCCCCGGTGTTGCGGAGGCTGTCCATTATCGCCGCCGCATATGCTGAAGGACTCCCGATGTCGGTCCAGTAGCAGCCGGTAACATCGTGAAGGCCTATGCGACGACCTGCAGCAGCGGCCCTTTGCCATGCATCGACGACACTGGATGCTCCTGCCGGCAGAAAATCGAGGAATTCCGGCGAATAAACCGCGATACCTGTAAAGGCTATCAGTCGATCGGCAGGCCCTGCTATCTTGCCGATGCCTTTGAACAGGCCGTCCGCGCCTGCAGCCACGTTGTTGAACTTCGGATAGTGATGAACCGCCAGGGTTGCAATATTCCGCGAGACGCGGTGAGTCTCAAGAAGCGCGCTGAGGTCGATGTCAGAGATTATGTCGCCGTTATGCACGAGAAAGTCAGCCCCCGAAAGCATAGCAGCTGCGTTTTTTAATGCCCCGCCAGTGTCAAGGATAGGATCTTCGGGGAAAATGACGATCCTGCCGGCGAGGGCAGAACTGTGCAGCCATGACTCGATCAGATCTCTTTTGTGATGCGCATTGACGCCGATCTTTTCAATGGGAAGAAGCAGCACCTTTTCGATTATGGATTGGAGCAAAGGCTTCCCCAGAATCGGCAGCAACGGCTTTGGAATGTGGTCTGTAATAGGTCGAAGGCGCTCCCCGAATCCCGCAGCCAGGATAAAGCAGTTGAGCGGGTCAGGCATAGATGAGAAAGCCTCTTCTGATGGCTGCATCGAAGCCGGAGCACTCGGACTTCCACCATGATTCCATGAGGTCAAGGGACATCCCGCTTTCGAGCGAGATTCTTAGGCGGTCCGACCCGGCAAGTATGTCGAAGGGCATCTTTTCGGTCTCGTATTCATAGGGCGGAGATTTCCAGATGGGCCGCCTCGGATAGAGTTCCATAACCGTCCTGATTATCGCGACTGCGGTCTTGAAGGACCTGTATCTCGCCCGATCGACCAAATGGATCTGCGCACCGCCGCATACCGTGCCGGCATGTTTCTGAAAGGTGGGCTGGAAATATAGCGGCCTGAATATGACACCCGGCAGCCTGTGCTTGTTAAGTCTGGCAACCAGCTTGTCAGGGTCAATAAAGGGAGCCCCGAATATCTCAAACGGGCGGGTGGTGCCGCGCCCTTCACTCATGAGTGTACCTTCTAACAGGCACATGCCAGGATAAACGATCGTCGTATCCAGTGTCGGCATATTCGGCGACGGCATCACCCACGGAAGGCCGGTCTCATCGAACAATTGCTTTCTGCTCCAACCTCGCATTTTTATGACGTGCAGATCCAGAGAAGGATAATGCGTACCTTTCAGGTACATCGCTATTTCTCCAACAGTCATCCCGTGCCTCACCGGCAGAGGTCGCATGCCCACAAAGGACTCAAATCCGGGCTGAATGACAGGGCCTTCAATAAGCTCTCCGCCCAGAGGGTTGGGCCTGTCGAGCACTATAACCGAGAGGCCTTTCTCGGAGCACGCCTGCATGCATAATTCCATAGTCCATATAAACGTGTAATAGCGGGCGCCCACATCCTGCAAATCGATGATCAGAACATCGATATTCTTCAACATTGATGCGCCGGGCTTTCTCGTCTCGCTGTAAAGACTGTAGACAGGCAGACCGCTCTGCGGGTCGCGAAAGCCCTTCCACTCTATCATGTTATCCTGGGTCTCGCCCCGGATCCCGTGCTGGGGGCCGAAAAAGGCCTTGAGCCTGCATTTGGATGATTTGACGAAGTCCGTCGAGGCGTGACCGAGTTTTCTGTTTACTGAGGCGGGATGCACCAGCAGTGCCGCCCTTGCACCCGTCAGAGACGAAGGCCATTTCTTTTCAAACAGATCAAGCCCGGTGTATGTCATGAGTTCGTCTCTAGGATATCCATCGTCTTTCTCAACAATTCCCGCGGAGATACCGGTTTGAACAGCATGTCGGGCATCGCGTCATCGAACCCTTTTTCCTTGAGGACATCGGATGTGTAGCCGCTTGTCAGAAGCACTTTGACGCCAGGTTTTATCTTCCTTATTTCTTCGTAAACCTGCCTGCCGTTCTTCCTGGGCATTATTATATCAAGCACGACTAGGTCAATATCGTCCCGGTGCTGAACGAATTTTGCGATGGCATCTTCGCCGT
Source organism: Dissulfurispiraceae bacterium (assembly GCA_035319185.1). GTDB lineage: Bacteria > Nitrospirota > Thermodesulfovibrionia > Thermodesulfovibrionales > Dissulfurispiraceae > Fen-1308. The sequence goes on from DATHDF010000079.1 coordinate 19,764, forward strand.
CTACTGCCTCAATAATTTTCAATCCGGCTTTTTCAAGGACGATGCGGGATAACTTCCTGACGGAATCGCTGTCTTCAGCCAGCAACACTGTTTTGTCTGATATTGGCTGCTCCCCGCCCGCTTTGTCTGTGACAGAGAGACCCGGCGTTTCTGATGCAGCGTTTTCGGCGGTAAGGGGCAGGAGTATTCTGAATGTGCTGCCGTGGTTCGGACGGCTGCTTACGTCTATGTATCCGTTGTGCTGTTTCACTATCCCGTATGCCATTGCAAGCCCAAGCCCCGTGCCTTTGCCTACCTCCTTGGTGGTAAAGAAAGGATCGAATATTTTTTCGCGGATTCCGGCATCCATTCCGGTACCCGAGTCGCTTACCAGGATCGCGGCACAACTGCCGGGCGAGCCACATTTATGGATCTCGGTGAATTGGGTGTCTATATCCTGCAAGTCCGTTCTGATCGTCAGGGAACCGCCGTCGGGCATGGCGTCCCTTGCATTGGTTGCAAGGTTCATCAGGACCTGTTCCAGCTGGGCCGGATCTGCCATGACATTTAGTTTTTTCGGGTAGTATTCGGTCCTAAGCTCTATGTCCTCGCCGATGATCCTGGACAGAAGATGCTCCACCTTTCTGAGGACGTCATTGATATCGACCGTGGTGATGTTAAGTACCTGCTTTCTGCTGAACGCCAGCAGACTGCGCGTCAGCATCGATGCCCTCTCGGCGGATTCAAGGAGTTCGTTTATGTAGTGAAGTGCTGAATCTCCATCACGGAATCGTCCTTTCAGCAGGTCGGCATATCCGATAATCGTGGTCAGTATGTTGTTGAAGTCATGGGCAATACCGCCTGCCAGTTGGCCTACCGCCTCCATTTTCTGTGCCTGCCTGAGCTGGGCTTCCAGCAATTTTCGATCGGAAATATCCTTAAGGATCCCTCGGTATGCTACAGCCTGTCCTGCGGTGTTGCGGACGAGCGTTGAACTCACGAGAACAGTGATCTTTTCGCCGCCCTTTTTCTTCATATCGATTTCGTAGTCCTTTAAGAAGCCATCGCGTTCCATTAGCCTTTGGAAGTTCAGCCTGTGTTGGCGATCCAGGTAAAGTTCTCCAGCAATTTTCACATTGAGAAGCTCCTCCTTGCTCTCATAGCCGAAAAGCTCTACCCCTGCCGGATTGATATCCAGAAACTGTCCCTCCGGTGTGCTTACGAACACCGCGTCCTTAGATTCCTCAAACAGGCTTAGGTACCGCTCTTCGGATCTGCTGATCGAATCCTGCGCAGTCTTTCTTTCAGTGATGTCCTTGTTTACCGAGATAATGCAAGGCTTGCCGTCTATGGTAATGAGCTCAGCCGATCTGAGTATGTTTCTTATCTCTCCCGATCTTGTCCTGAGCTCCAGCTCACGGTCTTTCAGGGAACCGGCTGCACGCAGTTCGTCCACCATTGCCTTTCGCAAGCCGGGGTCCGGCCATAGGCCGAATTCCAGCGAAGACCTGCCGATTATATCTTCTCTCGAATATCCCGTATCCCGGCAAAATGCATCATTGACATCTAGGTAAATGCCGCCTTCCAGAAGTGAAAGGGTCACCCAGTCAGGGCTGGAACGAAAGACCTTTGTGAATTTTTCCTCAGCCAGCCTGAGATCACGCTCCAGTGTCCTGGCGCGCCTTTTATTTTTCATCAGAAGAAAGAGGCAGGCTGCCAAAGTCGATGTAGCTATAAATATCGTTGCAAAATAGGCAGACATAATGGACATTATGGGGAGGAAATGACCCGGGAGATCATGTCGATGAAAGAGGCTATTGCATCCCGGTACGACTGCGAGATCGAGGAGAATTCGAGGCCGACATATAATGAGCCGTCTGTCTTTCGGGCATTGCGGAGTATGCAATCCGCCTCCACGCCCTTTTCGAGTATGTGAAAGGTCAGGAACATGCGGCTGCCTACTGCGAAAAAATCCTCCTCCATTTCAGAAAGCTTTATCCGGCACCCGGTTTCGGAAATGTCACAGACCTCGGCATCATATGTCTGTACATCCACAGGGTTGAGGAGTTTTGCAGGAATGTTGAGCTTGAATCTCCTAGACTTGCGGAACGGGATTTTGTCTACATGGCCTGGATACTTAAAGAAGATCAGCGGCGCCGGAAAGAACTGGACCGATATTATCGAAGTTTGAAAGCCATATGCATCATCTCCCTTAAGGAAGCGAACGATGCAGTTGTCTTCGGACTTGAGCTTCAGCGGTTTTTCATCGACGTAGGGCAGATTGGTAATGAAGAACTGGTCTTTTTGCCAGCCGATGACGTACAACCCAACGCGCCGGTCGAGCTTCGGTAATTGCAGAAGCAGTTGCTGACCCGGTTGGAATATATCCTCGCTCATCGATTCAAGATCACTCGGATACCTGTTTGAAGTTTTCGCATGCCGCCTGATTCCCCATGTTGCAGACCTTCGAAAAATCTGCAGCAGCCTTGCGGACATAGGCCACGCCTCTGTTGAAATACGCAGCCTCGTAGTTGGGTTTTATGACAATAGCTTTATTATAGTCTTCGATGGCTTCATCATATTGTCTGTTGTATGCGTATGCGATACCCCTGTTGAGATATGCCTCGGCAAGGTTCGAATTCAGAGACAACGCTTTTGTATAGTCTTCGATCGCTTTGTCATGGTGACCCTTCTTGAAATTGGCAAGGCCGCGATTGTAGTAGACATCCGTCAGACCTGGATTTATTTCCAGCACTTTTGTGAAATCCGATACGGCCTCCGAATAGCGGCCTCGTTTGTAGTATGCCAGACCACGATTGTAATAAGCATCCGCAAGTCCCGGATTCGCCGATATGGCCTTGCCGTAAAATTGGATGGCGTCATCATACTTGGCGGCATTGAATGCTGCATTGCCCCGTTCAAGGTATGGTTGCGCATCAGCAGCACTTGCATTCGGGCCGGATGAAAGAAATGCCAGGCAGAAAAGCAGTAAGGCAATAAAGTATCGGATGGTCATGTCGGCTCCCCCGCATATGTCAGTAATTTTGTCTCAACATGGCTACATGATCAACGCTGCCCGCAAGAGACAATCTTGGCGGGAGCGCGTGCGAATCGAACACACCCTGCCGGTTTGTGGCCGGCAACACCGGATTTGAAGTCCGGGAGGGACACCAGAACCCTATGCGCTCCCAATGAATATTCTACGTTATGTGATGCATCTGCCGCAATGCGAGACAAGACGAGGTTAGTCTAATACATTGGTACATCTTATGTTATGAAATCCAGGTAGTTGTCGTTGTTTATAACCGTTAATACGGCGTCACCGTAGGCCTTTATCCAATCAGCGGGGGTTTTAACTGTTTTTTGTTTCCACTACAACTTCTTTTTGCAGCCAGCAATTTTTTACTTTCAGCCACGCAGTAATTATCCTCGCAGCGCTTGATATTGCCGTTTCAAACCTCTTAAAATTATCTTGTCTCAGCTCTCACGGAGGAATAATTTGTCCAACCATTTTCTGAATATACCCGCGGTTTACAGGCTTGGAACCCGATGGATCGGCGCCATCCCGAAGCCGATGGCTTATGCCCTGTCAAAAAGCATCGCGTTAGTAAGTTATCTGTTCTATAAGACGGCTGTCGGCAATGTTAAGGACAACCTGATGAGGGCTTTTCCTGATCTGCCGGACAGAGAGCTTTCGGCCCTCACTCTCAGGCTTTTCATGAATTACAGCAAGTATCTTGTCGATTACGGTCGATACACGGGGCTCAACAGAAAAATGGTTATCGACAAGATCGTCTCTTTCGATGGCAGGGAAAATCTCGATGCTGCGCTGTCCATGCAGAAGGGGATTATCCTGCTTACGGCGCATCTTGGCAACTGGGAGTTGGGAGGGATATTCTTCAGCAGCTATGGACTGAAAACCAACGTGGTCACCGTGCAGGACAGCAACGAGAGCATCGACGGGGTACGCAAAGCTTACAGGGAGCAGTACGATGTAAATACGATTACTATCGGCGACTCTCCTTTTGCAACTATTGAGATGCTTAGGGCCCTGAATAATGGGGAGGTGATAGCTATGCTCATCGACCGCTATCGAGAGGGTCTTGACTGCATCGAGGCTGATTTTTTTGGGCATCCGGCGCGTTTCCCCAGGGGGCCGTTCACCTTAAGCCGTCTTACCGGTGCTCCGATCATTGTAGCTTTTGTCGTAAAGGATGGAAACGGATACAGGGGCATTGTGGAACCCCCGTTAGTTGTAACCGATGACGGGGAGGATATCGAAGCGCTCAAAATGGTCGTCGATTCGCTTGAACGGCATATTGTAAAGTACCCAGATCAATGGTATAATTTTACGCCTATTCAGATCGGGGGAATTTAATGTATCTGGGGTTGCTGACCGAAAAAGAAGCCGTTGATGAGGCTGTTTCCAGGCCTTTACGCACGCTGACCGGAAGCCACATACCTTCACTTGTAAAGGGACTGCCCAAACTCACGATGTCGCTCTGCCCGGAATGCCTTGCTGCAATACCTGCGAGGGAGTACGAGCAGGACGGCAGGGTGATGATGACGAAGGAATGCGCCAGGCATGGGGTGTTCAACGATATTATCTCTTCTGATGTGAGAATTTTTCATGAGCTTGAGAGATGGCACTTCAGAGACGGCAGCGGCTTTTCTAACCCGCAGGTGACCGATGCCACTCGCTGTCCGTCCGAATGCGGCATTTGCAACATGCATGCGACTCATACTTCTGTCGCCAATATTGACATAACAGGCCGGTGCAATCTCAGTTGCAATATCTGTTTTGCCGATTCCAACAAGAATCTCTACGAGCCATCCCTCGACGAGATAACTGCCATGCTCCAGAGGCTGAGAGACACAAAACCTGCACCATGCACTACGATACAATACACAGGCGGAGAGCCGACAGTACATCCTCAATTTCTGGATATCGTGAGAAGGTCGAAGGAACTCGGATTCACTCATATTCAATGCGCTACCAACGGGCTTAAGCTTGCAGATCCGGATTTTGCGGAAAAGGCTCGCGAGGCCGGACTCCAGTATCTCTACCTGCAGATGGACGGAGTGACCGACGATGTCTTCGAGAAGATCAGGGGCCGCAAGCTTCTTGAAACCAAGCTGAAGACGATTGAAGCCGCACGAAAAGCAGGGCTTCGGATCATTTTTGTGCCCACCATTATCAGAGGGGTCAATGATCATCAGATCGGCGATCTGGTGAGGCTGGCCTTTGATAATCTGGATGTCATGACCGGCATATCGATACAACCGATAGTGTTTACCGGCAGGTATCCTGAGGACCACCGCATGAAGGAGCGATACACGCTTGCCGACATGATACTCGATGCAAGCAGGCAGACAGGCTTTGCAGATCCTTACAGTGACTGGTTTTCACTGAACTCCGGCACACCGTTCGTAAAACTGGCTGAAGCCCTGACCGGCTCTTCCATTACGAACCACACCTGCCACCCGCACTGCGGGGCCATGTCCCTGTTCTTTGTAGACAAGGATAAAAACGCAGTCCCGGTTACGAAGTTCCTTGATTTCTTCAACGCGCTGAAAGATATCGAATCGTTGGCAGTCAGGACAAGAAAGAGTCGTTTCAAGGTTTTTTCAAAGCTCAGGACGCTGAACATTCTCCATAACCATTTCATGCCTGAGAAGGCCCCGAAAGGGTTGACCTTCACGAAATTCCTCAAAACGCTTGACGGCTATGCCGACAAGAAATATACCTGGACGGAAGAACACAAGGGGCACACCTACAAAACCTTCTTCATCTTCGGAATGCATTTCATGGACAATTACAACTACGACCTGCAGAGGATAAGACGCTGCGCGGTACATTACACTGCGACCGACGGCAGGCTCTATCCTTTCTGCACGTATAACTCGGGCCACACCTTCAGAAACCGTGTAGAGAAGCAATATGTCGAGAACAAAAGAAGCTAGCTGTCTGCTGTCAGGTCTCTTAACTGCGCTTATCCTGATCATGGTTTTAGTCCCGCCGTGTGCCGCCAACAGTACACTCAAGGAAGTCTCTGCTGCGGAGAAGCGCAACATCCTCGAAAGGTTCAAGGTCCTCCATAAAGATGTGCATTCTATCATGGCGTTGGTAACACAGGAGAAGCAGCTAACGGCCCTCAAGAAGAAGATAGTGATGGAAGGGACCGTGACGATGTCCAGACCCAACCTACTCAAGTGGGATGTTGTGAAACCTGAAAAATCCCTTACTGTAATCGATGGTGAAACCATGACGGTCTACCATCCCGATGTGAAGGAGGCACAGGTTTACACGCTCTCCGAAAATCTGATCGCGCGCAATGCTATAAGTTTCTTTTCCACCGCCATGGGCGGTGACATTTCAGAGATGGAAGAGAGATTCGCTGTAAATATTTTTCGGAACGACAGCGAGGTGGTCTTCAGGCTTGCCCCTACCTCGAAGATAGTAGGAAAATACCTGGCTGCGGTCTTGATCTACTATGACGAAAAGACCGCGCTGCCGAAGGGCTTCGAGATGCTTACGCCCAAGGGAGACAAGACTACGACCCGCCTTTCGAACATTAAAGTCAATCCTGAGCTTGATCGCGAGACATTCAACTTTCGCGTGCCCGGAGATGTCTGGATAACGAACAAGGTGGAGCCGAGAAACAATTAATGGCCTCTGCAGTAAGAATCCTGCTGACAATAACTATAATCTTTCTTTGCATCATTTATTATCCTGAACTGACGCCGCAGAAAATAAGCGCTTTTGTCGGGCGCAACCAGATGTCGGCGCCACTGCTGTTTGTCGGCCTCTGCGCAGTCAGGCCGCTGCTTTTCTTTCTCCCTTCGATGGGGCTCACTATTGTGGCGGGCTTGCTGTTCGGTGCGGCATGGGGGACGGTTTATGTCGCAATAGGCGGTGCCATCTCGACGGCTGTCGGCTACTATTTCGCCAGATGGATGGGCAGGGACGCGATGCAGGCAATGGTGGCCGGCAACGCAGTGCTTGCGAGGGTCGAGACTTACGCCCAGGGGCATTCGAAGAACGCGGTTCTCTACATGCGTCTATTCAATCTGCCGTGGGACATCGTAAGCTACTGGGCCGGCCTTCATGGGATAAAGTTTCGGGATTTTTATATCGCAAGCATGATCCCTCTCATTCCCGTCAGTTTCCTGTATACATATTTCGGGAGCACGGTGTTCGACCCGTTGAGCGCAGGCTTCATCATATCCCTGACGATCATATTTCTTATGGGCGCTATCCCTTATATCAGGGCCAGATGGAGAAGGACCCCGCATGGTTGAAAATATCGGCTGCATTAAGCTGCCCGTCAACAGGCTCCACATGGAGTTGATCAACATCTGCAATTTCTCGTGCGAGTTCTGCCCCGACTCGAAGATGAAGAGACAGAGAGGGATTATGCCGGTCGAGACCGCGAAAGCCATTCTGGACGATGCAGGCAGAAATAACATAGCCAGGACGGTGCTCTTTCATGTGATGGGAGAGCCAACCATGCATCCCGATCTTGTCGATATCGTGGCATATGCGAGCGGTAAAGGGATCGAGACTTGCCTGACGACAAACGGCAGCCGCCTGGATTTGGCACTTCTGAAGGAACTAGAAAGGGCAGGCCTCGACCGCATAATCATTTCCCTGCAGACTCCAGATGAAAAGACCTTCGCATTTCGCGGGGCGAAGGGGCTGACTTTCACCGACTATGCCGGCCGGATACTGGAGATTGCAAGGCAGTTTCTGAACGATAAGGGAAAAACCACGCTCACCATCAGCTTTTTGTCATCGCCATTGCGCCGGCTGATCATTCCGATATATCCGGAGGTGAGCATCGCCGACACTTCAGGAGATCTGAAAATGCATCTCCGCACCTGGACGGACATGATCATAAACGGCTCGCCGGTTGAAATCAGGCTCGACGATATAGTAAAACAGATACGGAAAATACACTCTTTCCGCGAGAATGTGATACGATTGACCGACAGGCTTTTCTTCCACACGAGGATCATGGGAGACTGGTCGGTGCATTTCGACCGGAAGAATGTTAACGCGGCGTTCGGGTACTGTCCGGCTGTCCGTGATAATTTCGGCATTTTATGGAACGGCGATTATACGCTTTGCTGCACCGATTACGATGCAGGGACATCCGCAGGAAACTTCGGTGATATGTCCATACTGCAATACCTTGGATCGGACACGGTCCAGCAGACCGTGCAGTCCTTCAACCGTTTCAGGGTGCTGCAGCCGCGCTGCAGGCAATGCCTCGGAGACAGAAACGTGCTGAACGCGATTGTAAAGCAGATAGGATCTATTTGCTATTTCAAGTTCATCAGGAGGACGCCATGAAGAAAGTCTTCGCTGTTTCACTATGTCTGATAATGTTTATGCTTGCGGTGGGGCAGGCCTGCGCAGACGACGCCTACTACGCGCGCTGCAACATAAAAGTCGTCAAAGGCAATCACATTACATGGGTTAACTGGCAGGCAGCTCCGTATACAATCCCGGTCGGTACAAAGCTCAAGGTGACGAGAAATGGCGATACGGCGACCTTCGTAAGGGAAGACAACGGCGAAAGCTATAAAGTGGACCTCGGCGCGGACGGAGATGCCTACCTCGAAAAATTCGTCAGCACAAAACCGATCAACATAAGCAAATTCCCGAAGGACGTCCAATCGAACATAAATAAAGGGATTGCCAAGGTGGGGATGACCAAGGAGCAGGTGTTTATCGCAATGGGCGCACCTTCAACTTTATTGTCAGGACGAACCGAGAAGATGGCCCTTGAAGAGATCATGAAGTCGGATAACTGGATATATTCCAGAAGGCGTTTCGGAAAGAACATCGGAATTGAATTCGATCCTAAGACGGGCAAGGTGACAAGGACCGAGGGAATCTGGGGGAAGGATTAAGGCAGACTGCTGTTAATGAGACTCTACTCTATACGGAGGACAGGATGAAAATTTCAGCCAAGACTGCACTCTTTATATTTGTGGTTTTGCTGGCTATTTTTTCGGGCGGCTGCGCCCACACATGGAGCCCGAAGGAAGTCCCGCCGATAGACACGGCGTCTGTTGCGCCCTATAAGATGCCTTTATCGGTCGATCTTATCAACAATCAGCCGGATACGACACCACAGCTTTTTGCAGCTTCCGGCGGGCATTCTCATTATGCAAACTATAATGAATGGACCGACTTTTTTATAAAGACCTATACCGCGGAATTGACCAGGAGAGGCGCTGCGGTTTCGGCAGAAAGCCCTAATAAGATGAAGGTCAAGCTGAGTAATTTTCAATTTTTCCAGGGGTTCGCAAAGGTCCGCGCCAATATAAAAGTTACTTTGAATACGGATGACGGATGGACAAAGGCCTATGAGGAGACGGATACATCGGGATGGAGTCTGGGCAGGGCCTTCGGCAGTGTTATTTACCATACGATCGAAAAGCTGCTCCAGGACCCTGAAGTGATCAATAAAATGAAGATGAGTGCTGCAGCCTCCCACGAAGGTGCGGAGGGCAAATGAGTATCAAATCAGAGGAGGAGAAAATGAGTGGTAATTCACTTTTAAAAGCGGCTCTTGCGATCTGCTTTGCCTTTGCACTTTGCCTTTCTGTCTGCGCGATGCCATGTGTGGCAAGTGACAGCGAAGTTGCCAAGAACAGCACTATTGAAAATCCGGCGAAGGGGTCCCATGAAGAACGCACTTATGTGAATCCGTCGATCAAGCTCAAAGCATATAAAGCAGTCCTTGTCGAAAGCGCAGTTATGACGACGACTACCGATCCCAATGAAGAGAAGGTGAAAAATTTCCTTGACGAACTGCAGGGCAGCATAAATTCTTCAATGACGCAAGCCCTTCAGGCTACCGAGCGTTTCAGTGTTGTTACAAATAAGAAGGACAAAGCTGCTGCAAAGGGTAAGTATCTTGTCAGCCGCACTCAATGCCAGGTTCACTTCGGAAGTACGGCGGCAAGGTTTCTTGTCGGCTTCGGTGCCGGCAAGAGCAAACTGACGATGATCGTTTCTCTTGTAGATCCCGAAACAGGAGAGGTAGTGCTCAAATACACCGGCTGGGGTGGCGCCATAGCAGGATTCGGCGCCCAGGTAATGGACAAGATGCGGGTTGATACCATGAGTATCAGCAACTATTTCGGCGGGCTTGTAAGGAAGCAGCCCGAATAGAAATCATGAAAAAACTCCTGCTGATTTCTCCTCTTGCGTCAAAGAGCCTTCTGGGCGGGGACTTCTATTTCAGGCTGCCCTATCTTGGCCTGCTCAAAGTCGCCTCTCTTACGCCTTCTGATTGGGAGGTGAAGATTGTCGACGAAAAGGTAGAGGAGATAGATTTTGCGGAGGACGCCGATCTCGTTGGCATTACGGCCATGACGCCTGCAGCGAAGAGGGGATACGAGATAGCGGATGCATTCAGGCAGCGCGGGGTGAAGGTGGTGATGGGCGGGATGCATATCTCCAAAATGCCCGAGGAAGCCCTTCAACATTGCGATAGCGTCGTCATAGGCGAGGCCGAAGACATCTGGGACAAGGTTCTTTCGGATTTGGGGAACGGAGGGCTGAAGCCGATTTACAGGCACGAAAACGGCTTTCCTTCTCTGGACAACCGTCCGGCAACCAACTGGGACTTGTATCGTGATAAAGGATATCTCCCAGTGCATTTTATCGAGACCACCCGGGGCTGTCCGCATAACTGCGAATTCTGTTCGGTCACGAGTTCGTTCGGTGGCAGATTCAGAAACAGGCCGGTGGATGAGGTCGAGAGCGAGATTCGGAATCTGAGGCCTTTCGAAGGCAAACTGACCCTGAAGAATGTGGTCTTCTTCGCCGACGACAATATAATCAGCAGCCGGAAACATGCTAAAGAATTGCTGACCAGGATCGTTCCCTACAACCTCAAGTGGCTCGGCCAGACATCGGTGAACATGGCCAAGGACGAAGAGATGATGACGCTCTGCAGGAAGAGCGGGTGCATGGGGCTGCTGATCGGGTTCGAGTCCTTATCTGCCGAAAGTCTCGCAAGCGCGGGCAAATCGTTCAACAAGCCACAGGACTATATAGATGTGGTCAACAAGATGCACGATCACGGCCTCGGCGTCAACGGCTCTTTTGTGCTTGGGTTCGATCATGACGACGAGGGCGTCTTCGAACGCACGATCGAGTTCGTTATCAAGGCGAAGCTCGATGTCTGCTACTTCTCGATACTCACACCCTATCCCGGCACGGTGCTTCACAAACAGATGAACGAAGCCGGAAGAATAATCGACCGTGACTGGTCCAATTACAACACCAACAACGTTGTTTTCATGCCAAAGCTCATGAAGCCCGAGAGGCTGCTCGAAGGATATCATCAGGTGCTGAAAGAGAGTTTCTCATACTCGGCCATCGTCAAAAGGTTATGGGGCAACGGGACTTACAAGAACTTTTTCTATCCAATGAACTTCGGCTTCAGACAGACGATATTGAAAACGGTAAAGCACGAACAGGATTTCTCTTATGCAGGGACCGGGCGATAAGCACAGATGTCCTGGCTCCTGCGCTGCGGATCAGCATGAATGTCCTCCTTGCAAATCCTAAGAGCACCAATGCCTTCGAGGCCTTCGGGTTTGTGTTCCCGCCGCTGGGGCTCCTTTATGTGGCTGCTGCCACAGAGCAGGCGGGCCACAAGGTCGCGATTGAGGATTTCTGCGTTTCGGGGCACAAGCTGTCTTCATTCGATTTCAATGACTACGAGATGGTTGGTATCACCACCGATACCAGAAGGTTCAGAGGCGCACTGAAAATAGCTGAGAGGGCGAGGCAGCAGGGCTGCAAAGTTGTAATGGGAGGGTCTCACCCCGGATTTGCGGATGAGGAAATCCTCGGCAGCGGCCTTGTCGATTATATTGTCCGGGGAGAGGGAGAGGTCACATTCCCTCTGCTTCTCGATGCACTGCAATCCGGTAGCGATCCGTCCTCAGTTGCCGGGATAAGCTATATCAGCAATGGAAATATCAAGAGGACTTCGGCCCCGGCACTAATCGAGGACCTCGATGCTCTGCCCATGCCCGCCCGACACCTTGTCGACATGGAGCTGTACAAACGTAAAGGCCTCAAATACGGTGGGCAGCGGCCCGTTGCGGTTATATCGTCCAGCCGTGGGTGTCCGTACAATTGCAGCTTCTGCATAACGCCGCAGATGTACGGGAAGAAGTGGCGCGCCCGAAGCGCGTCTTCGGTGGTTTCCGAGATCGAGCATGTCTATCACAAGTACGGCTACCGGGCCTTCGCCTTCTGCGACGACAATTTTACGGTGTCCCCGCAGCGCGTTAAAGATATTTGCTCCCTGATCATCGAAAAAGGTCTTGATATCTGGTGGTGGTGCCTTTCCAGCCCAGCTTTGCTCCTGAAGAACGAGGACATGGTCGGTCTGATGGCGAAGGCCGGCACAAAGACCGTATATATAGGCGTAGAGAGCGCGAATCCTGCTGCGCTTAAGGAATTCAATAAGGGAATCACTCAGGACATACCGTTCAGGGCGATTGATCTTCTCAGGCGTAACGGCATTG
>DATHDF010000080.1:0-9311 GCA_035319185.1 Dissulfurispiraceae bacterium
GGTGTTATGCGTATCCTTCCAAAACATATCATTCGTAGTGTCAAATAAATCGATAGTTTCCCTTGCATTGACCGCCTGATCGAGGCCGGACTGTTACAAAGTATCTGTGCCTGTCTCGTGCTTATCTCTGTTCGTGATATCGTGCTATAATTGATTCCATGACGCCGGCAAAAACAGCGGGCATAATCATCATCGGTGACGAGATATTGACCGGCAAGGTCCATGATTCGAATTCCTTTTTTCTCGCCGGGCAGTTGTGGTCAAGCGGCATAAACGTCTGCCGCATTTCGGTGATTGCGGACAACACTGATGATATTGCTCGCGAGGTTGCTTTTTTTTCTGAAAGATACGACCATGTATTCACCTCCGGCGGCATTGGGCCGACTCATGATGATGTGACGATAGAAGGCATATCCAAGGCCTTCGGCGTACGGACCGTAATAAGCGATGTATTAAAAGGCATTCTGGAAGCGCGCTACGCACCACTTACTCCGGAACAGATTAAAATGGCTGAAGTTCCTGAAGGCGCAGAACTGATAGCAGACGGCAACCTGAGGTTCCCTCTGATCAGGTTCCGGAATGTCTATATCTTCCCCGGCATACCGCAGTTGCTGGTGAGCAAGTACCGTGCGGTCGCACACCGCTTCAGCGGTCCCAGGAAATTTCTGACGCGTGTTTATTTCAAAGAGTTGGAATCCGTATTAGCGGCGTCTCTTAATGTAATTGTAGCTGCCGAGAAGGAAGTAAAGATCGGCTCATATCCGGTCCTGGACAAACAGGACTATTCTGTAATGGTGACGTTCGAATCAACTGACAGGAAGAGGCTGGAAGCAGCAGTGGCCATGCTTCTTGAAATGGCGCCTGGAGATAAAGTCGAGAAGGTTAATGAGTGAGATGGCAAAGACCCTGACGGGATTAAGGTCAGAGGGATTTATGCGCTTGAGATCGAAAATTTCAAACGTGCCGCGGAGAAGCAGCCCGCCGCGGCAAAATCTACCACAGAGGAGCGAAGCATGAAGGGAATTATACTGGCAGGAGGAAGCGGGACCAGGCTGTATCCGGTCACCCTCGGTGTCTGCAAGCAGCTTCTGCCGATTTACGACAAGCCGATGGTATATTATCCACTTGCAACGCTGATGCTGGCTGGTATCAGGGACATCATGATCATCTCAACACCGCAGGACCTGCCGAGGTTCGAGGAGATATTCGGAGACGGCTCGCGTATCGGCCTGAGATTTTCCTATAAGGTGCAGCCTGCACCGCGCGGCCTTGCGGAGGCTTTCATACTCGGGGCCGATTTCATAGGCAGCGACAGCGCTTGTCTTGTGCTCGGCGACAATATCTTCTATGGGCACGGCTTGACTGCTATGCTGAGGAAGGCTGCAGGAGATGTCGAGCGCTATGGCGGCGCTACCGTCTTCGGCTATTACGTGAACGATCCGCGACGATACGGCGTTGTTGAGTTCGATAAAGAGGGCAGGGCTGTCTCGATTGAGGAAAAGCCGAAGCATCCGCGTTCTAATTATGCGGTTACCGGACTCTATTTCTGCGACAACGAAGTGGTCAAAATTGCGCGACAGATCAAACCGTCGGACAGGGGTGAGCTCGAGATCACGGATGTAATAGACGAATATCTGAGACTGGGCAGGCTCAGGGTCGAATTGATGGGAAGAGGATATGCCTGGCTCGATACGGGAACTCACGACAGCCTTCTTGAAGCCGGGGAATTCATCGCCACCATCGAAAAGAGACAGGGCCTGAAGATGGCCTGCATCGAAGAAATAGCATACCGCCTCGGATACATCGGTCGGGAGCAGGTTCGGCGCCTTGCCGAACCGTTCAGCAAGAACGGCTACGGGCAATACCTGCTGAGGATGCTTGATGAGTAATTTTGAGTTCGAGCGCCTGTCGATACCGGACCTTGTCCTTGTCAAGCCGCGCGTGTTCGGCGACGACAGGGGTTTTTTTCTGGAAACGTATAAGGGTAGCGATTTCGCCGGCGCCGGGATCAGCGAGTATTTTGTGCAGGACAATTATTCCTTATCCGTAAAGAATGTTCTCAGGGGCCTGCACTACCAGAAAGACCCGTGCGCGCAGGGTAAGCTTGTTCGCTGCATAAGGGGCTCGGTCTATGACGTGGGAGTTGATATAAGAAAAGGATCGCCATATTATGGAAGATGGGTCGGAGTTGAGCTAAGCGGGGAAAACAATCTTATGATATATGTGCCGCCTGGCTTTGCTCACGGGTTTCTCGTGCTGAGCGAGACGGCTGAGGTTTCATATAAATGCACAAGGGAATATTCTCCGGACCACGACCGGGGAATATTCTGGAACGATCCTGACCTCTCCATTAAGTGGCCCGGAGGCAGCCCGATTCTATCGTCCAAGGACCTCCGTCATCCTAAACTGAAAGATGCCGACAATAATTTTGCATACAACATTGCGCATGAGCGCGGCGCTTCCGGGGACTGTCCTTGAAAATACTTGTAACAGGGGTAAGGGGCCAGCTGGCCGGAGAGTTTCAGCGCATTATTCCTTTGCCGGGGCATGAACTGCAGGCGCCCACTGAGGAATCCCTCGACATCTCGGATCCCGCTTCGATAAGCGCGACAATGGACTCGCTTCAGCCGGATGTGGTTATCAATTGTGCGGCATACAACAATGTAGACAGGGCTGAAACTGACTCGGAAGCCGCATATAGCATCAACGCCATCGGCCCTGAGCTGCTGGCCGTTTCGTGCAAAAAAAGCGGGGCCATATTCGTCCATTACAGCTCCGACTATGTTTTCGACGGCCTCAAGGAAGGATTCTATACTGAAGACGACGCGACGAATCCGATAAACCGTTACGGCGAAACCAAGAGAGAAGGCGAGACACGGGTTATGGAGGCCGGGGGGCAGTATCTCATCTTTCGGCTCAGCTGGGTCTTCGGCAATGGGCGGCAGAATTTCCTGTATAAGCTGTCTGAATGGGCCCGGAAAAACCGGGTGCTCAAAATCGTCAGCGACCAGATCTCGGTGCCGACGTACACCGAAGATGTTGCGGTAATGACTATGCTTGCTGTTGAGAAAGGTCTGAAGGGGCTTTACCATCTGACTAACAGCGGTTATGCATCGAGATACGAAGTGGCTCGCTATTTCCTTGAGGAGATGGGTCTGGACAATATCGTAATGCCCGTTGTGTCCGACCTCTTCCCTGCCCCGGCGAGGAGGCCCTATTTTTCAGTTATGTCCAACAATAAGCTTGTCGCCGAATTGGGACGACCGATCCCTCACTGGAAGGACGGCATAGACAGATATATTCAAAGCATTCGGGGGGGGAGTTAATGAAAAAGGTTCTTGTGACAGGCGCAGCCGGATTTATAGGGTCCAGCCTCAGCGCCAGGCTGCTTGACCGCGGAGACGAGGTCGCAGGACTCGATAATATAAACGATTATTACGATGTCAATCTTAAATTTGCCCGGCTGAAGGGGCTTGAAGGGCGCAAAGGTTTCCGCTTTGTGAAGCTCGACCTGCAGGACAGGGCCGGCGTGGAGAGACTCTTCGCCGAGGGCGGCTTCGATGTGGTAGTCAATCTTGCGGCCCAGGCCGGCGTCAGGTATTCGCTGAAGAACCCATATTCCTACATCGACAGCAATATAGTCGGGTTCCTGAACGTGCTTGAAGGATGCAGGCATAACAACGTTGGCCATCTTGTCTTTGCGTCATCGAGCTCCGTATATGGCGCCAACACTAAAATGCCGTTCTCGGTGCACGACAATGTCGACCACCCGGTATCGCTGTACGCAGCAACCAAAAAGGCAAACGAGCTTATGGCCCACACGTATGCGAGCCTGTACAAGATACCGAGCACCGGCCTCAGGTTCTTTACGGTTTACGGCCCGTGGGGAAGGCCGGATATGGCACTATTTCTTTTTACGAAGGCAATACTTGAAAACAGGCCCATCGATGTTTTCAATTACGGCAAGATGCGCAGGGACTTCACATACATAGATGATATAGTCGAAGGGGTGGTAAGGGTTATCGATCTGGTGCCGGCACCGAACCCTGAGTGGAGCGGCGACCGTCCGGATTCGGCTTCCAGTTATGCACCATACAGGTTGTACAATATCGGGAACAATAACCCGGTAGAGCTGCTGCGATTCATAGAGGTCCTTGAAGCGGCGCTCGGAAGAAAGGCTGAGAAGAACCTGATGCCTATCCAGGCGGGCGATGTGCCTGCGACCTTTGCGGATGTCGACGATCTCATGAAAGATGCAGGATTCAAGCCGTCGACCTCGATCGAAGAGGGAATCGGAAAATTCGTGCAGTGGTACAAGGACTATTACGGCATCAGGTAAGACGCAGCTATTTTACGCGTCCGAGCATTTCGATGAAGGTCTTCAGGAGATCACTGTCGTAGTCGGCTTTTTCATGCATCAGCGTCGAGATTGCGTAAAATGGTGTAAAGGCAGGCTTGTAAGGCCTATTTGTAATTAAGGCGTCATAGCTGTCGACTATCGAGGCTATCCTGCCCGGCAGAGAGATGCCGGCGCCGGACAGACCGAGAGGATAGCCGGTCCCCGAAAGCTTTTCGTGGTGCTCCATGAGCGCCGCAATGGATTCCGGAGAAACGCCGGGATGTTTCTGCAAAAGCCTTTCACCTTCCTGCACATGCGTCTTAATGATCTCGAATTCGGACTCGTTAAGCATTTCGCGCTTGTTGATCAGGTCGCTCCTGATGGCGCTTTTGCCGATGTCATGGAGAAGGGCGCCTATGCCCAGGCGTTGCACCATCTCTCTGCTCATCCCTGCGTTGATGCCCATGCCTATTGACATTACAGCGACATTTACCGAGTGCGTATAAGTGTAATAATCGTAATGGCGTATATCGATCAGATGGTACAGCACATCCCTGTTTTCCAGGACTGCGCCTACGATAGCATTGACTTCTTCGCTTGAAGCCTTGATAATCTCGGCGCTGTGCGGGTTTTTGAGGGCATTCTGAACCGTCAGCTTCGAGTTTTCCTTAAGCATAGTTGCAAACAGCTTGGCATTTATGTGGTCTGAGATCGTCTTCAGATTTATTGTGTGCTGCCTGAGATATTCCCTGTAAAACGGAAGGTCCATATTGTCAATCAATACGTCGCCTTTTGCAGCCAGGAGAATTCCGCTGAGCCTGATCGGGTATTTCTCCGAAGCCTCTACATGCAACCTTATGTCTCCGTTGTCGCGTATGTAAAGATCAAAGGGGATTTCCGATGACGGCACAAGAGCATTACGATCTATCTGGAAAAAATCGTCCGGATCAAAGGCAGGCGGCTTCTGCGGTTGTTCTGCCTGCGGCTGAGTTTCTTTCTTCGGATGGGAGTGACCTTCCTCCGCTTCAGCGAGATATTCCTCGAACTTAGCCTTGTCTGCCGACCGGATGTAAAGACCCCTGATATCTTTTGTCATGATGATATCACGTGCCTTTCCGGTATAGACGGTTCCTCTCAGGAACAGAGAGGTGATCTGGCCGCCGTGGCGAAAGTATATGTCTACCGGAAGGCGGGAGCCGGGTGCAAGCATGCGCGCATCGATTGCGCGGTACAGGCGCTCATTGTTTTCGGCGGAATCCGGTGTCATAGGGAAAAACGCAAACAGAGTATCATAATGCCTGAAGCTTATTTTGCCAAGGGCAACGGAAGAAGATCGCTTTCTGCAGGCTTCCGTATTTCCAGGCGCTCTCTGTCCGCGACAAAGACCTCAATCCTGTTGCGGGCCGATGTATAAAGATACTCGTCGGTTGACTTCCTGGAATATTTCAGCGAAAAGGAGTTTTCTGTATTTTCCATTTCGGCTTTGGCTTCATTTATTGCATCACATACCTCACGATATCCCAGAGAGCATGACTGATTTAAATCGGCGTATGCCTCCTTATAATTGCCTGTCTTGGCGTATGCATCCGATCTAGACAGGTAAAGGAATGCTTCTTTAGGCAACGCGCCGATTGCCGTATCGAAATCAGCGACAGCCCAATCGTACTTTGCAGTCGCCGTGTAAGAGAGGCCGCGGAGGACGTAAGCGGAATAGTCGCCTGGTTTTAGATAAATGGCGCGAGAGAAATCTGATACTGCTGCGGCATTACGGCCTATTGCCATGTATGCGGCGCCGCGTCTTGCATAAACAGAAGCATCAGGAGGAGCGAGCGCCATTATTTTGCTGTATGTATCGAGGGACTTGTCGGCTTCACCGGCAAGCAGATAGGTGGCTGCAAGAAGCCTGAGGGCAGCAACGTTGTTCTTATTGTAATCAAGGGCATAGTAGAAGTTCTGGATGGCTGCGGGGTACTGCTCCCTTTTGGCAAAAGCCACCCCTCGGTTTATTAGGACAGTCTGGTTTCCCGGATTCTCCGCAAGCGCCCTGTTAAATTCAAGGAGCGCCGCTCCGTAATCGCCTTTGCCGAACAGCATGACGCCCTGATCGTTATGGGAGAGCGGGTTAGCGGGAGCAGCAGCGGGCGCCGGTGCAGGGGAATCCTTAACCGGCTGCTCTTCGACCGCAAAAAGCGGCTGATTTCCATTCAGAAAAAATATCAGAGCCAAAAGAGCCAGCAACACTACTGTTCGCTTCATGCAAGCCTCCTCGAAATAGCTTGTTGTAGGGTCGGCATGCATCCGCCGACAGTAAAATAATACAGCCCTGAATCAATATTTGCAAGGAAATTCAAAGGGCCGGTCGCACGCTCCGCGCGGCGAATATTCGAGCCCAATACCGCAGGCAGAATTTCTGCCGGCTTCCTACAATTGCGTCGGACGGCTTTACATTTTTGTTGGAAATTCATTAGACTAATAAGCACTATGTCTCGGCACGCAGGCAAGACTGTCGAAATCACCGCCCTGTACGAAATCAGCAAGCTGCTGGGCTCTTCGCTCAATCTGAAGGCGAATTTCAGGGGCGTCATGGGGGTGCTGTCCGAATACCTGGACATGAATCGCGGCACCGTGGCGCTGCGCAGCGGTTCCGAGGTCTCGATTCTGGCAGCATACGGCATGACCGAGGAGGAGATAAAGAGGGGGCGGTACCGCATTGGCGAGGGAATCATCGGCCAGGTTGCCAAGCATGGCTCCCCCATAGTCATACCGAACATCGGCGAGGAGCCGTTCTTCCTGAACCGCACGAGGTCCAGGGAGCTTATCAAAAAAGAAAACGTTGCCTTTCTCTGCGTTCCCATCAAATTCAAGAATGAAATACTGGGCGTTCTCAGCGTAGACCGGCTCTTCGTCAGGGGGGTCACTTTTGAGGAGGACCTTAGGCTCCTGAAGATCATAGCCTCGCTGCTGGCGCAATCCATAAAGCTTTATGAAGAGGTTGAGAAGGAGCGGGCTGCCTTCCAGGCCGAAAAGGAGAATCTGAGACTCCAGCTCAAGGGCAAGTACAAGGTCGAAAATATCATCGGGCAATCGGACCGCATGCAGGAGGTGTTCGAGTCAATTCACCGTGTTGCTCCTTCGCGGGCCAACGTGCTTTTGCTCGGCGAAAGCGGTACCGGAAAAGAGCTGGTTGCTAAAGCCATACATTATATGAGCCCGCGCTCCAAGGCGCCGTTCATCAAATTCAACTGTGCCTCCATCCCTGAGGGACTTCTGGAATCCGAGCTTTTCGGCCATGAAAAAGGCGCCTTTACCGGTGCCGCGGCCATGAGAAAAGGGCGCTTCGAGCTGGCTGACGGAGGTACAATCTTTCTTGACGAGATCGGCGATCTTCCGTTGACGCTGCAGCCCAAGATATTGAGAGTGCTGCAGGAGAAGGAGTTCGAGCGGGTCGGCGGCGAAAAGACGATCAAGGTCGATGTCCGCCTGATCGCGGCGACCAGCAGGAATCTCGAAGAGCTGGTCCGCAGCGGCAAGTTCAGGGAAGATCTCTATTACAGGCTGAATGTTGTGCCAATAGCCATGCCGCCCCTGCAGGAACGTAAGCAGGACATACCGATGCTGGTGGACTATTTCCTTCGGAGGTTCAACGAGGAGAACGGCAAGACCGTCACCCTTGCCCCCAATGTCCTTGACATCCTGCTCAATTACGATTTCCCAGGCAACGTCAGGGAACTCGAAAATACGGTGGAGCGGCTGGTCGTTATGGCCAGGGGAAGTATAATTACGGATGCGGACCTGCCTATCGCGATCAAGAATCAGACTATGAAGGCGCGGTACGGCGTTCAGATGAAAGACGCCCTTCCGTCTGCCATCGAGGACATCGAAAAGACCAAGATACTTGATGCCCTGAAAAAGACCGGCTGGGTGCAGGCCAGGGCCGCCCGTATTCTTGGCCTGTCGTGCCGTCAGATCGGTTACAAGATAAAGAAATACAATATACAGTCTATGCAGAACCATCTGCAGTGAGCAAGGTAATTGCGATAACCAACCAGAAGGGCGGTGTAGGCAAGACGACCACCGCGCTGAACCTCTCCGCTTTCCTGGCCCTTGAAAAAGAAAAAGTCCTGGTAATCGACTCCGACCCGCAGGGCAACCTGACAAGCGGGATAGGCATAAAGAAAGAGCAGATGAAGTACGGCCTCTACGATATTTATGCCGCAGGGGTCCCTGTCAGCGACGCGATAGTGGCTACCGGAATTGACGGGCTCTATGTTATAACCGCAACGATGGATCTGTTCGGAGCGGAGCTCGATCTGCTGGAGAAAAATGAGCGTGAGACTGCGCTCAGGCGCACCATCGAGCCTGTGAAGAATGATTTCCGGTATATATTGATCGACTGCCCGCCCTCATTCGGCCTGCTGACCCTGAACGCCCTGGTGGCATCCAATTCCGTTCTCATCCCGGTGCAATGCGAATATTTTGCGCTCGAAGGATTGAGCCTGCTCATAAAGCTGCTTTGGCGCATACGCGGCAGCTTCAACGAGGGCCTTGACCTGGAGGGCATATTGCTTACGATGTTCAACAGGCACATCTCTCTTTCGAAGCAGATTGCCGACGAGGTGCGAAAGGTATTCAAGACGAAGGTCTACGATACGGTCATACCCCGCAATATCATACTTGCCGAAGCGCCAGGGCATGGCAAGCCGGTCGCAATCTATTCGCCAAACTCGCCTGGGGCAAAGGCCTATGCAGAACTGGCAAAAGAGGTCATGAACGATAATACGTTGCTTTTGTAAAAAGCTGATTTAGCCGAGGCCCTTACACAAAGCTTGTAATATAACAGCTACTATCTCACCCATGCGCCCGCAGAGCTATCCCTGGCCATAATCTTACCCTTGCGCATCTTGAGATATTCACTAGTTAGGTGTCAGGCCCCTCAAACCAATTCTCAGGATAGGCCATGTCCGTATAGATA
>DATHDF010000081.1:0-3400 GCA_035319185.1 Dissulfurispiraceae bacterium
TATTTTTTTGCGACCGCATCCCAGGTCGAGCCTTCCTCGTTGGCCCGTCTGATAATCTTGTCGTCGATGTCAGTAAAGTTCCGCACGAACTTCATGTCGAAGCCCTTGTATCTGAAATATCTTGACATGATGTCGAAGACAATAGCGCTGCGGGCATGCCCGATATGGCAGTAGTCGTAAACAGTCACGCCGCAGGCGTACATGCCTATCTTTCCCGGAGCAAGCGGAACGAAATCTTCCTTGCTTCCGGTAAGGGTGTTGAAAATCTTCATTCTTCCTCCTCTTCCTTCCAGCCTCTCTATCCTCTCCGTCAGACGATCGATCTGGTCTCTTAGCTCATCGATCCGTTCATCGACCGGGTCGGAAAGCCTAACGTGGTCCATCAGCTCCACAACGCCGTCGTCTTCGAGGCGCATTATCTTTTTCTTTATGATCCTGCCGGGCACGCCGACAATTATCGAATAGTCCGGGGCTTCTATAAGGACGACCGAGTTAGCGCCTATCTTAACATAGTTGCCGATCCGCATGGGGCCGAGTATCTTCGCGCCCGCGCCCACCACCACGTGGTTTCCGAGCGTCGGATGGCGCTTGCCCTTCTGCTTGCCAGTGCCGCCGAGGGTCACGCCCTGGTAGAGGAGGCAGCACTCGCCTATCTCGGTAGTCTCGCCGATTACAACACCCATTCCATGGTCGATAAAGAACCCAGGGCCGATCTTTGCAGCCGGATGAATCTCGATGCCGGTGAAGAAGCGGGCGATGTGCTGGATCAGCCGTGGAACCAATGGCACCTTGTGATCCCAGAGCAGATGCGCGATCCGGTAAGCAAAGATCGCATGGAAGCCCGGATAGGTGAGCAGCACCTCGAAAGCGCCGCGAGCAGCCGGGTCGAGCCTGAAGATAGCCTGAAAATCGCGTTTGACGGAGTCCCAAAAACCCATGAAATTATTATACTGGAAAGCAGCGAATCTTTTCGGGACCGACGCGAACCTATTCAAACCCTATCGTTATTTAGTCGCCAATTGCAAACCTCAATCGACATGCATTTCTGTTTCTGATCTCTTTGTTGAGTATGAAAATCAACTAAGGCATCGCTTGAAAGCCTTTGGTCCATCCCATCCATCCTTGCTTATCTCAGTTTATGCAACTACAGATTCAAATTAATAATTCCTGAAAATAACTTCACCCTCGCGAAAGCGGGGGTCCAATCTGTGACTCTAGAACCTGGATTCCCGCCTGCGCGGGAATGACGGCATGGGGGAATTTTCTTTTGAAAAGATTTGAAAAATACCGGATTTACAATGACAAAGACTACATTTTCGGGTATAATGATTTTTACCAACAGCATGGGAACGGGGGCGAAATGAAAAAAATTCCGAAGGATGTCAAAGGAAAGAATGCGAAGGGAACAAAAGCCCTGTCTTTGTCGAAGAAAAAAGCGGTCCCTCCATCATCCCCCAAGACGGTCCAGAAGAAACCCGTTCCGGAAGCGGTGAGAAAGACTGTTGACATCGGGACGCAGAAGGACCGCTTTTACATCGTGGGAATGGGCGGGTCCGCAGGCTCTTTGGAGGCCTTCGAGGAGTTCTTCCGCAATATGCCCGATACCAGCGGAGCCGCCTTCGTCCTTGTTTCACATCTCGACCCCACCCACAAGGGTGTAATGCCCGAACTGATCCAGCGCCATACGAAAATGAAGGTCTTCGAGGCTGAGGACGGGATGAAGGTAAATCCGAACTGCGTCTATGTGATTCCCTCCAACAAGGACATGGGCATCCTGCACAGCACCCTTCAGCTGCTCGAACCCACCGCTACTCGGGGCCTGCGCTTACCCATAGATTTCTTTTTCAAGCACCTTGGGCAGGACCAGAAAGAGCGGTCCGTGGGCATAATCGTTTCAGGCATGGGCACTGACGGCACCGCCGGGATTAAGACGATAAAGGAGAATTCGGGGATGGTCATGGTCCAGGACCCCGAAAATGCAAAGTTCGACAGCATGCCGCGCAGCGCGATAGATACGGGGCTGGCGGACTACGTCACGCCCTCGGAGAATATGCCTGCAAAGCTACTTGGATACCTGAAGCAGACGGCGAAACCCATCACCGAGCCTATAATAGCAGAAGAGAGGATAATAAGCGACCTCCAGAAGATATTCATCATCCTGCGCGGACAGACCGGCAACGACTTTTCGCTCTACAAAAAGAGCACCATCCTCCGCCGCATCGAGCGCCGCATGAACGTCCATCAGATAGTCACGACGAGGGAATATGTCGAATTCCTCCAGGCCAACCCCCATGAAGTGGAGCTGCTCTTCAAGGAGCTGCTTATCGGGGTGACGAGCTTTTTCAGGGACCCGGACGCCTTCGATTCTCTGAAGGAAAAGGTCATCCCAGATATACTGGCCAAGAGGGAAAAAGATCGCATGATAAGGGTCTGGGTGCCGGGATGCTCGACGGGCGAAGAGGCGTATTCGGCAGCAATCATCTTTTCGGAATGCATCAGAAAGCTCAAGCCGGGCGTCGATTACAAGGTTCAGATATTCGCGACCGATATCGATAAAGAGGCCATAGACAAGGCCCGCCAGGGGATATATCCTGCAAACATAGCAGCCGACATGTCGCGCGAGAGGCTCGAAAGGTTCTTCCTAAAGGAGGACAACCGCTACCAGATCAGCAAGAGCATCAGGGAGATGGTAGTTTTCGCGCCACACAACGTGATCATGGACCCGCCCTTTACCAAGCTGGACCTGATCTTCTGCAGGAACCTGCTGATTTACCTTACGGCTGAATTGCAGAAAAAGCTGCTGGCGGTTTTCCATTATGGCCTCAAGCCCGAAGGGATGCTGTTCCTGGGCACCTCCGAATCTGTCGGAAGGTTTACGGATTTCTTCGCTCCCATCGATGCGAAGTGGAAGATATACCAGCGCCGCACGGCTGTTCAGTCCCCCGCAGAGGCTGGAGATTTCGCCCTTTTCTACCGTGATGCGGGACAAACGGGCAGATTGGTGAAACCTCAGCCTGCAGAACTCATCTCTATCCCGGAAATAGCCAACCGCATCCTGCTCGAAAACTTCACGCCTGCGGCAGCCTTCGTCAACGACCAGGGGGATGTATTATACATCCACGGTAGGACGGGCAAATACCTTGAGCCGCCGGCAGGCAAGGCCAATGTCAATCTCTTTGCAATGGCCCGCGAAGGGCTGCGGATCGAGCTGCCGAGCGCGCTAAGGGAGGCCAAGGCGCAAAACAGGGTTGTAACGCTCAAGGATGTAAGGGTGAAGACCAATGGCGACTTCCAGAACATAGACCTCACCGTAAAACCTCTTTCTCAGCAGGGAATGTCGCAGCAGATTTTCATGATCGTCTTCAAAGAGCTGGAAATGCCTCCCAAGGAAGAGCTGCCG
>DATHDF010000082.1:0-5883 GCA_035319185.1 Dissulfurispiraceae bacterium
ACTGGGTTTACTATGGCTCCGGAGGCTGCGACCGAGCGGCTCAGAAGCGTCATCAACAAGGACTTCACCGACGCAGATTATGAACGCGCTCTGGAGGCGCTTTTCGACGAGGGCTGGCTCACGCTTAAGCTCTATTTCATGATCGGCCTGCCGACCGAGAGGGACGAGGACATCGAGGCGATAAATGAGATGGCAATGCGCGCCTTGAGGATCGCAAAGAGAAAGAGCGGCAAATTCGTTAATATCAACATCACGGTATCTCCGTTCATTCCCAAGCCGCATACGCCTTTCCAGTGGTGCGGCCAGATCAACCTGGACGAGATGAGGCGGAAGCTCTCCTTTCTGAAGCGCTCGATAAACTCGAAAAAGTTCAAATACAAGGGACACAACGAGGAGATGAGCTTCCTGGAGGCAATCTTTGCGCGCGGTGATGAGCGTCTTGCCGATCTTATCGAAGAGGCCTGGAGATCGGGGTGCAGGCTCGACGGCTGGACCGAATTCTTCGATTTCTCGAAATGGCTGGTGGCGATGGAAAAGACGGGCATAGACGGTGCTGCGTATGCGGAAAGGGAGTTCCGGGAGGATGAGACCTTGCCTTGGGACAATATAGATGTCGGCGTCGGAAGAGACTTTCTCTATCGCGAATACAAGAAGGCAGTCGAGGGCAAGATAACGGCCGATTGCAGAAAAGCCTGCTCCGCCTGTGGCTTAAAATGCGAGGATCCGGGCGTATCGTGCAGCACACCTGATGAAGGTTCGGGCGCCGGTGCACCACAGGCTGTTTCCCTGCCAACAGACCAATCTTCCGCCATCAGGCCCAAGGTGCGCGTGCGGGTCGAGTTTTCGAAGACCGGAGCTCTCAGATACCTGTCGCACCTGGAATTGATCGCTGCCGTTACAAGGGCGCTAAGGCGCGCGGGCGTGCCGTTCGATTATTCCAAGGGCTTCCATCCGAAACCCGAGATATCCTTTGGTCCGTCCCTGAGCGTCGGGGTGGCGGGCGAAAAAGAGTATTTCGACATGGAGGTATTTACGCCCTTTGATGTAGAATTATATGGTGAAATATTGAGATCGACCCTGCCGGATGGGTTGATGATAAACAGGATGTCCGTGGTGCCGGCGAACCTGCCTTCACTGACCGGATTTGTGGACCGGTATGAATATGTCGTCGGGCACCCTTCACTGCCGGTTCCCGATCTGCCCGCGACTTTTGAGCGTCTGGAAGTAAGCAGGGAAGGTAAGACCGTGGACCTGGCGCCCTGCGTGGAATCGGTCGAAAGGCTTGAGGTCGGCGGGGGCCGTTTCCACGAAGCATTCGGACATGACCTTGTCTGGGAGTACAAGCTGTTGCTCAGGGACAGAGAGGACGTCAGAATAAGAATGAGTGAAATTACCGGAGCAATATTTGGAATAAAGATGGAAGATCTCTCAATTATCAGAACGCGCATGTTTGGCCGCAGCGAGGCCGGTACCAACGACTGGAAGGAGCCGCTGTGACGAGTGAACTCATAATCAATGTAACCAGGGAAGAAAGCAGGGTCGCCCTTCTCGAAGGCGGCCAGGTCGTCGAACTCTATATCGAGCGCAAGAAGGACACAAGCCTCGTCGGCAATGTTTACAAGGGCAAGGTGCTGAAGATATTGCCGGGGATGCAGTCGTCGTTCGTCGACATCGGGCTGGAGAAGGCAGCTTTTCTCTACGTTTCCGACATCATGCCGAATATTGATGACTATTATGCTCCATTTATGGAGGGCGATTCGGAAGACACGGTGGAGATGGAAGACCCTCAGCCCGCCGCAGAACCTGCAAAACCGCTGCCGATTGAAGAATTGATTCAGGAGGGACAGGAGATTCTCGTTCAGGTTGCAAAGGACCCGATGGGGACAAAAGGCGCGCGCGTCACATCGTATGTCACTCTCCCCGGAAGGTATTGCGTGCTGATGCCGAACGTAGAGCATATCGGCATATCCCGGAGGATCGAAAAGGAAGAGACGCGGGAGCAGCTCAAGGCGATAGCAGGCGAACTAAAGCCGAAGGGCTTCGGCATAATCATGAGGACCGCAAGTGAGGACGCCTCGGCGGAAGAGATCAGGCGCGACCTCGAATTCCTCCTGCTCGTATGGGAGAACATCCAGAAGAAGAAGGACAAGGGTTCAGCTCCGGTGCCGCTCTACAGCGACCTTGACCTTGTGTTCAGGAGCATCAGAGACTTTATGAGCCACGAGGTTTCCAGGCTCGTCATAGACTCGCCGGATGAGTTCGAGAGCCTTTGCGAATTCGTCAAAAGCTATTTCCCCAGGCTGCTGGAAAGGATCGAGCTGTATGAAGGAAGAGAACCGATCTTCGACGCCTTTGCCATAGAGCACGATGTCTCGCGCGCGCTCGAAAGAAAGGTGTGGCTCAAGTCAGGCGGGTACATAATAATCGACCAGACCGAGGCGATGACCGTAATCGATGTGAACACCGGCAAGTTCGTCGGCAAAGAGAGTCTGGAAGATACCATCCTCAAGACCAACCTTGAAGCCGTTAAAGAGACCGCCTACCAGATAAGGCTCAGGAACCTCGGCGGCATAATCATCATGGACTTCATCGACATGGAGAAGCCCGAAAACAGAGAAAAGGTTTTCAACGCCCTTGTCGAAGCCATGAAGAAGGACCGCGCCAAGAGCACCATTTACAACATATCGGAGCTCGGCATCATCCAGATGACAAGAAAGCGGGTCAGGGAAAGCCTTGGCAGGGTCTTGTGCGAGCAGTGCCCTTATTGCGAAGGCAAGGGCTTTGTGAAGTCGGCGCGCACGGTGGCTTACGAGATATTCAGAAAGCTTAGAAAGATGAATCTGCCGAGTGGCAAGATGGCGGTGATCACGGCCAACTCGGCCGTTGCCGAGCTGCTGTCGGACGAAGAAAGATACGGGATTGAAGAGCTCGAGTCAAACTTCAATATCAAGCTTATCGTCAAGGAGGACTTCAAACTTCACCAGGAGCACTTCGAGATTACGGTGCTATAGGATATTAAGCGTATGAAAGCGGCTAAATTTGATCATCCCGGCAGTACGGATTTCTGTGCGATGTCTGGGTTCTTACGGCCGCGCAAGCGGGCAGGGCAAATATACCACTGCGATTGAACATTCATTTCTGTTCGGGTCTGACATCTTGCGCAATAACACTAATTCATCGCACAGAAATCCGTACCGCCGGGACAATCGGACCAAGTTATTCTGCGATACATCGAATATGACTGAAAAGTACGACACACTACTTAACATATTACGCGGGATGAACTCTGTTGTCCTCGCTTTTTCCGGCGGGGTCGACAGCACCTTCCTTCTGAAGGCGCTCAAGGATTCCGGCACCCGTTCCATGGCCGTTATCGCTTCATCCGCCACCATGCCAGCAAGCGAGCTCAGACATGCGGAACAGATGGCCCAGCTCATCTGTACGCCATACCGGATAATCGAGACCTCCGAGCTAGACAACCCTGATTTTACTCGGAATCCTGCCAACCGCTGCTTTTACTGCAAGGACGAACTTTTCATGAAGCTTTTCAGGATTGCAGACGCCGAAGGGTTCGAGTCCGTAGCCGACGGTAGCAATATAGATGATCTCTCCGACATAAGGCCCGGCCGTGAGGCGGCCCTGAGGTGCGGAGTCAAAAGCCCTCTGATAGAAGCTGAATTTTCGAAGGCAGAAATAAGGGAGCTCTCTCGGGAACTGGGGCTGCCGACATGGTCGAAGCCTTCTGCGCCCTGCCTATCATCCAGGTTCCCTTACGGCATCGAGATTACGCCGGCAGGCCTTAAGCGTGTTGAGGAATCTGAAGAGTTTATCAAGTCGCTAGGTTTCTCGGAACTGCGAGTTCGCAGTCACCACGGCGATCTTGCCCGGATAGAGGTCAGGGCCGATGAAATAGATCTGCTGCTGCGTCCGGGCAGAAGAGAGTTGATAGCAGGGCGTCTCCGTGAACTCGGATTCAAGCGTATAACTGTCGACATGGATGGCTTCAGAAGCGGGAACCTTAATGACTAGAGCCGCTTCATCCGGTATATCGCTTTGCGTCAAGTGCGGCAGCTGCAAGACTCAATGCCCGACAGGAATCGAATTCGCGCATGAGGGCATGAGTGCGCGAGGGAGAATTGTCCTGCTTAGAAAACTCTCTTCCGGAGAGGTCGACCCGTCGGATGTTCTCGATGACCGCATCTTCAGCTGCCTGCTCTGCGGCGCATGCAATTCTCTATGCCCCCTCGGCATCTCCATAACGGATGCCATATACGAAGGCAGGAGGAAACTCGGCAGGCGGAAGAAGCACTGGCTTTTCAGGCTTGGGATGAAGTATGCCTTCAGCAATACGGCCAGGGCTTTCAATATTCTCCACATGCTCGACAGCGCAGGCCTGACAGGGCGGCTCAGCCGCATTAAACATTTCAAAGCGCTTAAAGAACTTTGCGCCGACGTCCCCAAGGCCCGTCTGAGGAGTGGCGCTACCGTTTTCAGGGTTCCGAATCCTGTCGGCAGGGTTGCGCTGTTTACCGGCTGCACGGTTGATTTCCTTTATCCGTCGATGGGTCTTGCGCTTATCCATGTATTGAATTCCCTGGACTATGAAGTCATCCTCCCAAAAGGCGAAGTATGCTGCGGGGCCCCTTTGCTTGGAGCGGGCCTTAGAAACGAAGCTACGGCCCTTGCGGAAAGGAACCTGAACGCATTCAAGAGACTCCAGACAGAAGCCGTTATCAGCTTATGCCCCACCTGTACGCATTTCATAAGCGACGAGTACATGAAGCTGGCAGGAGAGGGCATTGACAGCGCGGTCGATATTTCACGCTTTCTTTGCGATCGTCCGACAACTGAATTGCATGCGGGGCAGGATGAAAACCGCGGCAGTATTATTTATCACGATCCGTGCCATTCTATCAATTACCTCGGCATAAAAGAAGAGCCGCGAAGTCTACTGAAGACGCTCGGCTTCAGCGTTATCGAGCCTGCAGAGAGAGGTTGCTGCGGCCTCGGCGGTACTGTTAGACTAATGCACGGCAACATATCGCAGTCCCTGCTTGAAAAGAGAATCCGGGCCTTCGGAACAGAAAACCCCGAGACCCCGGAAATGATAGTCACTTCCTGTCCGAACTGCGTTCTTCAGCTCAGCAGCGGGATCAAGGACAGGCCGGTCAAGCACATTATCGAAATCGTTGCAGCAAACATGAAAAGGAGAACATAGTGCCAGACAAACAACAAAAAAACAAATTTGAGATAATCACGCCGCACGCGACAGAAGAGAGCGACAAGCCGAAGAAAATGAAGTTCGTCAAAAAAACAGCTTGCGATCGATGCGGCAACTGCTGCTCCGGCAGCACTCCTTCGCTCCATAAAGAAGATTTGGATCTGTTTCGATCAGGCGTACTTTCCTTCGACAATACGTTCACTATCAGGGTGGGCGAGCTTTTCAGCGTGCCGGGAGATCAGGAGACCTACAGGGCATTTATCGAGCTGATCAAGATCAAGCCCAAAGAGGGCCGTGAGGTGTGCACTTTCTACAGCGAAGACGAAGGGTGTGCAATTTACAAGAACAGGCCGTCTCAGTGCGCTGCTTATGCCTGCTGGAAAATGAACGATGCCATGACAGGGCTGGAGGGAAAAGCCCTCAAAAGAGAAGACCTCTTCGGTGACATCGAACTGCTTTCCGATCTTATTGCGAGGCATGAAGAACGCTGCTCCTATGAAAAGCTGGCGGACGAGCTCGATAGGGCTTCGGGTGGAGAAGAAGAGGCAGCGGAGAAGATCACGGACATGCTGGGCTACGATCGCTTTGTAAGGGACTATGTAACAGAAAAGTTCAACATACCTGTAACCGCGCTGGATCTGGTCCTTGGAAAGTCCATGGCC
>DATHDF010000083.1:0-59581 GCA_035319185.1 Dissulfurispiraceae bacterium
CTGCTTGAGAATCTTTATAAAACAGCGCCCCTGAGTGAAGATAAGATCTTCGACGAATATATGGCATATGCCCGAAAGCTCGGCAAATTTATTGCCGATGTCTCACAAATTATCAATCGCGAGATAGCCTCGGGCAGGAACGTTCTGCTTGAAGGAGCACAGGGCACCCTTCTTGACATAGACCACGGTACGTATCCGTATGTCACGTCATCAAATACAATATCCGGAGGCGCATGCACAGGCACCGGCATAGGCCCCACAAAGATCAACCGCATTCTCGGAATCGTAAAAGCTTACACAACAAGAGTAGGTGAGGGGCCGTTTCCCACGGAACTCGACAATGAGTTGGGCGAGTCAATCAGGCAGCGGGGCGGCGAATTTGGCGCCACGACCGGCAGACCGCGCAGGTGTGGCTGGCTTGATATTGTAGGCCTCCGTTATTCGGTTGCAATCAACGGGCTCACAGGCATCGGACTGACAAAGATGGACATCCTGGATGGCCTAAAAACAATAAAAATCTGCGTCGGATATAAGTATGACGGCAAAGTATATGACGCCTTCTCAACCGATCTTGACATCCTGAAAAACTGCACGCCGGTTTATGAAGAGATGCCCGGTTGGACGGAGAGCACAATCGGAATTAAAGATTTCAGTCTTCTGCCGGCAAATGCCAAGGCCTATATAAAGAGAATTGATGAGCTGCTTGCAACGCCGATCCAGATAATCTCGACCGGCCAGAAGAGGGATGAAATCATCGTCCTGGACAGCCAGTTTAATTAACTGACGGATGGAACAGGCAGGGGTTGCCTGTTCCAATTGTTATCGGGGGCCGGCTGCGTGAACTGTTCCGGCATAATTCTGAACCTGCTTTTTCCAGGCCGATGCCCTGTCTGCGGATCGCATTCCTACAGGCACGAGTACAATCCCTTATGCACCGGCTGCTGGTCATCAATCCGTCGATATAGCGGGCCTGCCTGCAAAACCTGTGGAATACCAACGCCGTCGCCTCAAACCGGCATTTGCTCGGAATGTCTTAGGAAAGCGCCCCCTTACTCAAAAATACATTGCTACGGAATATACGACGGCGCACTCAGGACCTCAATTCACCTGCTCAAATTCCATGGGGTAAAACGCCTGGCAAGACCTCTGGGCATTTTACTATCTGCGCTCGACCTGGGCAATTATGACGCCTTAGTTCCTGTCCCTTTGCATACGAATAAACTTCGCCAACGCGAGTTCAATCAGACCGCGCTTCTTTGCCGTCATCTGTCCAAGATATTAAAGATTCCGGTCCTGCTTGATTCACTGATAAAGGTGAAAGACACAAAGCTTCAGACGGAAGTTGGAAGGGCGGGCCGTCTGCGCAACCTCAAAGGCGCATTTGCAGTTTCCAAAGAAATCGGCGGGAAACGACTGCTGCTTGTCGATGACGTCATCACCACCGGAGCGACCGCGACAGAATGCTCGTCAGTCCTGAAAAAAGCCGGGGCAAAAGAGATCGATGTCGTGGCCCTGGCAAGGTCGATGCCCAGATATTAGCCCTTCACAAAGACCATCTCTGTACTTGAAAACGTCCGGCGATTATTGGTATTATTGATATCTATTCATTCATGCCGAAGTGGTGGAACTGGTAGACACGCACGTTTGAGGGGCGTGTGGGGAAACCTATGCGGGTTCGAGTCCCGCCTTCGGCACCATAATTCTCCCAATGGGTCGAAGCGGATTATCGGCGCGGTTTTGCTTTACTCAATATGTGATTGCGCAGTTTTAACGGCCAGGTCCTTGTCCTTCGTGATCAGCTTCCAATCCATCCCTGATGCGTGGATGCCGGCCTTCTTGTCCTGACCCTTCGCGAGGAACCAGTGCCCGTACCGCTGAACCACGGAAAAAGGATGGTTCTCCGTACACAGCATTCCGCATGGCCTTATCTCTTTAAAATAAGGTGTCTCCGCAGGCTCTTCATCAAATAACAGGTCGCTTGGCAGCTCTATCCGGGACACATCGGTTCCCTCAGATACCCGCTCATCTAACCATTCAGATATCGTCATTGTCATTCACCACCCTTACTGCATTAATATGCCGGACGCCATGTTACCAAGCAAACCAATCACAGCTTCCCTTGCACGAGATGAAATCTGTGCAGAGCCCGATGGACAATCGGCGCCAGCAGTACGCCCGCAACAATGATAACTATTAACCCGCAATAGAGTGCATAGAGCCCGGCAAAAAGTTTTCCTCCGTATGTCCCCGGTGAGTTCACCGGCCCCATGCCTCCCAGCAACATTGCAGCATTTAGAAAGGCATCAATCCAGCTGAGTCCTTCAAAGGCATGATACCCCGCCATACCGATAGCAAGCGAAATCAGCACGAGCGACGCACCTATAGCTGCGCTGCCGGCAAGCCGGGCCGCAAACGCCCGACCCGAAAGCAGCGGTTCAGATTTGTGCTCAAACATCGGTCATTGAAGGCTTCAATGAATCCATTGGTGTCCCCTGTTGTTTCCGAAAGCTAATGCTTAGACCGCCACCGTTTATACATAAAAAATGCCAGGGCCAGGATGCCGACAACAGCAAGTCCCGGAATAATAGGAATCATGAAGAACACCGCTGCTATGATAATGGCTCCGAAGACTATTTGCACTATCAAGTATTCATTCACGCAGTATATATAACTATTCATAAAACTGCCTGTCAAGACAGCAAGCATCGGCCTATACTCCGGCTGTATCGGAGCCTGCGAAGGCGCTTCATGTTATTTCACGGTCTTAAAGCCGGATTTCCTCCAGGCGCTCATCCCGCCCAACACGTTGTAAACCTGTCCGTATCCCCTGCTCTTTAGAATACTCGCAACAGCAGATGACCTGTAACCGCTACCGCACACGACAGCTACCGCCCTATTCCGCGGGATTTCACCCAATCTGTCCGATACTTCGGCGCCGGTAATATGCACTGCGCCGTCAATATGGCCGGCAGCCCATTCTTTCGGCTGGCGCACATCCAGTACAAACAGATCCTCCTGGCGCTTGATTTCATTGCTCAGATCCCGGACGGTCCACTGGCGAATTATCTCGATATCTTTTCCAGATGACCTCCACTCATGCATGCCGCCCGCAAGCCATCCCGTCGGCAGTCCATAGCCGATTCTCAGAAGGGCCCTGCATACATCCCACAGATCCTGCGAGCGCTGAAGCACCAGCATATAGGGAGCCCCAAAAGGAAGAACCGTACCTGCCCAGGTTGCAAAGCTGGAGCCCCATCCCGCATGAAGAGCGCCTGGAATATGAGCAGCGAACGCCTCGGGAGAACGGCAATCAAGGATATGCACCCCCTCCTCGCGGAGACGGTCGAATCCTTTTACGCTTAGCGCAGGCGGTTCGCCGAGCACTCCCAGAAGTGGCGGGCCGTCCTGATTTATCTTTCTCATATGCGTCCAGTAAGGCGGCACGGACGGAAGGTTATCTTTCTTTAGACTGGCTGAGACGAATTCCCCGGCATCATCTATATGCAGCCATCTGTTAACCTTGCGCTCATACCCTATCGTTGTGGTGAGGCGGCTCCCTATATTCCCACCGCAGAGAGACCCGGCTACGTGGGTAGGGCAGACCTCTACATGATCCGGCAATTTCAAGACCTTGTCGTGCAGCGAATGAAAGAGATCCCGGGCATTTGATGCCGTTCTTTCGGCGCCGCCGTACAGGTCCGGGCGTGCCACATCGCCAACCAGCAGCAACCCTCCGGACAACAGCATTGCCGGGACATCCCCCCTCGACAAATCCGTCAACAGCAAACACATATGTTCCGGAGTATGGCCAGGGGTATGAATGGCTTCAATGACAACCTCCCCCATTATTACCTTTTCGCCGTCAGAGAGCTTTCTCGCGTCATAGCCAAGAGTCGCAACCGTTCCAGCGAGGATTTCTGCACCACCGCGGGATACCAACTCCCGTATGCCCGACACATAATCATTATGCTGGTGCGTATCTATCGCGTACCTTATGCGCATTCCCTGCTTTCGCGCCTCATCAAAATATATTTCCACGTCTCTTCTTGCATCCACCACCAGCGCCTCGCCTGACGACTCCGACCCGATGAAATACGAGGCGTGGCCAAGGCTTTCAAGATAGAATTGCTGGAATATCATGTTTCACTCCTTGATTCATACTCTCGGGATTTTGATCAATATTCAGTTTACCATGAGCGAGATCAGCTTCAAAAAATGTACCTGCGGCTTGACGCATGCGCTATTATTGAGTACATTAAAAACTCTATATTACGGAAAGGACTTTGGACGCATGGAACAACCGAAAATCGTCTATGTCATCGGACACAAGAATCCTGATACAGACTCGACCTGTTCGGCCATAGCATATTCGCATTTCAAGAATCTGACCGACAAAAGATTCCTTTTTACCCCGGGCAGGGCTGGAAAGCTTAATGAAGAAACAAGATTCATCCTCGATCGCTTCTCGGTGCCGATGCCTAACGAGATAGAGAGCCTTGCACCTGCAGTCAGCGATCTGGACATGAAAAAACCGGTCTGCGTTCATACTCGCAGCTCCGTGCATGCCTTGGCCGACCTGATGAAAAAAACGGGCGTCCGGTCCGTGCCCGTTGTAGATGACGACGAAAGACTAGGCGGGATTGTGGGGCTGCGCGACATCGCCCAGCACTACGTTGACAGTGTAGGGTTTTCAGACCTCTCGAAGGCGCCGATAGAGCTGGACATACTCGTCAACACTCTTGACTGCAGGGTAATAAGCAACAGCAGGAATATCAGCGTTCTCTCCGGCAAAGTGCTGGTCGCGGCCATGCAGAAAGGAACCATGCTTAACAGGGTATCTGTAGGTGCAGTTGTGGTTGTCGGTGATCAGCGCGACATGCAGCTTGAGCTTATCCACGCAGGCTGCTCCGCCCTGATCGTAACCGATGGTCTGCCAGTAGACAAGGATGTCGTCACGGCAGCCTCCGAGCGGGGAATTCTTATCCTTTCGTCCCCGCACTCTGCATTCGGTACCCTTCAGCTATTGACGATGTCGGAACCGGTGTCATCAATTATGAGCGCGGATTGCCCGACTGTCGGCCTCTTGACCCCGATAGCCGCCTTGCGCAAGCTAATTCGCGAATCTGATTATCGTTCCGCCATCGCGGTGGACAGCGAAAAACGCGTCATCGGGTTCATCACCCGCACCGACCTGCTCGACCCGGTACGGAAAAGGGCGATACTCGTAGACCACAACGAAATCTCACAGGCTGTGGACGGCATAGAAGATGCCGAAATTCTCGAAATAATAGACCATCACCGGGTGGGCGACATATCGACTGTAGCGCCGATCTTCGTGTACAACGACCCGGTCGGCAGCACATGCACGGTAGTCGCCACCATCATGTTCCTGCACCAGGTGAGGATTCCGACAGAGATAGCCGGCCTCTTGCTGTCAGGGATACTTTCCGACACCTTGATTCTGACTCTTTCGACTACTACTGACCGCGACCGCCTAATGGCCGAGCGCCTGGCGGAAATAGCAGGGGTTTCCATCAAGAAGTA
Organism: Dissulfurispiraceae bacterium; assembly: GCA_035319185.1. Classification (GTDB taxonomy): domain Bacteria; phylum Nitrospirota; class Thermodesulfovibrionia; order Thermodesulfovibrionales; family Dissulfurispiraceae; genus Fen-1308. The sequence continues at coordinate 5,545 of DATHDF010000083.1, forward strand.
CGGCAGGGAGCTCCTGCACGCAAGCATAAATATAGAAGGAAAGGATGCTGCGGAGCTCATCAATGCCGATTTCAAGGAGTTTCTGCTGGGCGGCAAGAAATTGGGCGTAAGCCAGATGATGGTGCTGGACTGCGAGCAGATCGATCTCAGGGAGTCGGAACTGCTCGATGAACTTGAGCGTATCCGCGTTACAAACGGCTATGATCTTACCGCGCTTCTGGTGACGAACCCGCTGACATCTCAGCAGGAGCGGGTATTGTTAAAAGGAGAGACCTGGGTCGTAGAAAAGGCCTTCGGCGTTAAGGTTGAAGAAGACAGATGCATACTGCCCAGGGTGCTTTCGCGAAAAAAGGATTTCATTCCCGCCATCGGGCAGGCGCTGAGCATGGCCAAGACAGGGATCGCCTGAGCCCGCCATATTTTGCAGGCATATTTCCGGCAGCGCAGAGGGCGTTGCTTCGGTATCATCCTGCGGGCCATAAACCTTACCGCCTATCATGATCATTCTCTCAAGTGCAACTCAACAGGCTGCACTTATTGTCATGCAGTTATTTTAATACAGTTATTGTGTTAGAATATATTACATGGGAGGGGATAGCACATGAAAAACCCGTTTTTCTTTAAAGAGCTGCCAGTTGATGCCCCTTTCTGCAATCGCAGAAAAGAGATCAGGCAACTGACGTCCCATGCGAAAAACAGTGCCAACGCCACCTTGTTTTCACCCAGGCGATACGGGAAAACCTCCATGGTAAAGCGCGTTCAGAAAATACTGGAGCGCCAGGGATATTTTACCGCATATATCAGCTTTTACGGCATCAGCTCAATCGATGAAATTGCCGCGCTTTTGGCAACCGGATTATATGAGGTCTCGCATCAAAATGAGGGCCTGCTTAAAAAGGTCATGCGCTTCATCACACCCTGGCGTCCGGTCATTAAACCGGACCCGGAATCCGGCATAACCGTTTCCGTTGAGGCCACGGGCGGACATCGGGGACTGGATCTGCTTAAGGAGACCCTGGACGGATTGACCTTCTTTATCGAAGATCATCTGGTGGGGTCCCACCTGGTCTTAGATGAATTTCAGGAAATTGTCGATATCCCGAAGTCATTGGCCGTAGAAGGAATGCTTCGCACCTATATTCAAAAGCACGCAAAAGCGTCGTATTTTTTTGTCGGCAGCAGGCGCCGGCTCCTAAAGGACATGATGAACGAGCAAAAACGCCCATTTTACCAGAGCAGCATAAATATCTCCCTGGAGGCGCTGCCACTTGATGAATCTGCTGCATTCATTATCGAAAGATTCAAATCAGTCGGTGTGCATTGTCCGCAGGATATCGCGTCGAGACTTGTCTCAAGGGTTCAAGGATATCCTTACTACATACAGAGAATCCCGTACTCGATCTACGAGGTCTGCGGCAAGAAGATCACTGAGTCGGATTATATCAGAGGCTTCAGGCAGACAATCCAGGAGGAAAGCACTACCTACGAGACAATGCTGAAGGCGATCGCGCCGCAGCAGATTGCCCTGTTGAAAGCCCTGGCCAAAGACCCGACCGACAGCCCGTTTTCTAATGCCTATATGACAAAACACCGCCTTGGGTCAATCGGCGGCATACAGTCGGCGTTGAGAAGACTCGACGTTCTCGACTACATTGAGCAGGGTGGCGACAAGGCATATCGAGTCGTTGATCCCGTGTTTACAATATGGCTGCAGAATTCCCCATTCTGAAATGAAAATTTGATTCAGTGAGTTATGTCTTGCAGCGTTCATGCCGTTCTGCAATCTTTATCAAGACGGGTCCCTATCGCCATTTTTTCAGAGACCCGTCTCCAATTTGGCTGACTGCAACCCTAGTTCTTAACCCCGCATGAACAGCCGCCTGCCTTCTCGCCCGAACACTTCCCGCATGTCGAAATGCCGAGAATGCTGTAAAGTGGGCATGTGCCCGCAACCCCGGTAAGCAGCGGCACTATGCCGATATAGCCCCACACAGCCCCACCGATAACCGCATACGAAATAAGCCCCAGGCCGACCAGCACTCTGAGAACTCTGTCGATTGTTCCCTCATTCTTCTTCATTTTATCCTCCCTGAACTGCTCTGATTTTAACTTCTGATTAAAGCATATCGAATTTCAGGAAGAAGAATATGTGACAATGTCACAAAGATCTTTTTCCCGCGGAATTCACTACGGTTGGGGAAACGAGCACTATATTAATTTGATGCCTTGGATTGAGCGCGTCATCACGTTCGCGCATAAGTGATACTGTCCTTTTGAAAGTCCTCTATGATCTCCTCCGTCAAAGAGGCGCGCATGTTCGGCAATATCTCAATAAATGTATCTGTTGTTACCCTGTAATCCTGCTTACTGTCATGCTCCCTTTCAAATGCGAATTGAGCCACCTGTTGGTAGAGATACTCAATATCAGCAGGTGTAAATCTTGAGGTCATCTTGACGATTAAGTTCAGATCAACATTTTCAGCATTGAGTTTAGTCAGGAATTGTTCAATTATAGTCCTCCTGCCATCCTCATCCAGCCCGCCAACCGGAATAATGCAATCAAACCTGCCGGGACGAAGTAAGGCCGCATCCAACTGGCGGATATAATTAGTGGCGCATATAAAGAGTATCTTGTTGCCCTGATTCTTGAGCAGTGGAACCTGTTTCAGAAATTCATTGGTTATTGACTTGTCAATGCGAGTAGCTTCATCCCGGCTGCCGGCTATTTCCTCAAACTCATCGATAAAGATGACCGCCTCATCAAGCTGGCGCGCTTTCTCCATGACGCTGTGAAGATTAGCACCTATCCTTTCTACACCGTCCACCATAAGCATGCTAGGCAATATTTCAATATATGACCATGATAAAACGCCGGCTATTGCCTTTACAAAATGGGTCTTCCCGGTCCCTGGAGGTCCGAAGAAGATAATGGTCTTTGGCAGAATGACTCCATGTTTCCTTGATAAACCCTCCTCTACTAACGGGAGAATGATCCTGCGCTGTACTAACTGTTTCGGCGGCTGGGAATCAGATATATTGTCCCATCGTTCTCTCCCCATCATTTGAGCCCCCATTTCGTCCAACAGATCTTTTCTTTTATAGTCGACGAATTCTTTGACAGCCTGGTCCATATTATCCAGAAAGTCGATACAGGCAGTTCGAAGCCCCACATCACGGCAGAGTTTCTCAGACATGAGCCATTTATGCTGCGATATCTTCTCCCACAGATCCATTGCTATGTCGGGATCGAACCTTGACCCGCTTATATCATAAATTGTATTGGCGCAAACCTCCGGGATCGGATTCTCTATTTGGGTAATGTTCATAGTTTCCTCCTATTCAATGGTCGCCATGACCTCCAAAGTTTTATAATTGTTTTACGGTGCAGCACATTATCACTTTTGTTAATATGGAATGTGCTTTCGGAAGGATGTTCCGATTGCCGTCAATGAGTCATGTTATGTGCGCAGTGGGAGCGATTCATGCATGGAATCATACCCATGTGACAGGACTTTATGTAGAGGGCGGGGACAGATCAGTCGGAGAAAAAAGAAATCCACCGGAGATATCTGCGCTACTCTTAAATGCATTACGTACTATAATTAAATACGCTAATGGCCGTAAGCGCAAGTCATTAGCTGAAGGCGCAACTACTGCTTTATACTCTGCGGAGCATCCGTCGCTACCAGAAGACCACCGGGAATTAAGGCTATCTTCAGCGGATAGATCATACGCCATGGAATGAACAGGCAGATAGCCTAATACGCCTGCTATCAAAGAGAGAACCCCAGACGCTAGCGCACAGACAAGCACGTAAGTGGTGGTAGCTCTTGTGAAAGATATATACATTTCATTCAATCGCATTGTATTACACTATCGATCTTTTTGGTCTGGCTCATAAAGGATACATTAAAGATAATGAAGAAGTAATGAATAAATTATGAATAATTATTAATGTAAAAAATCGCTGACTGCCCCGACAGAAAAGATCCTCTCAGCCCCCGCTGTTCAGCTGGATGAGGTTTCTCGAAAGGATCACGGTTCCCTTTCTTTCGAAGTCCTTCAGCAGCCTGCTCACCACTTCGCGCGATGTGCCCAGGTCATTGGCAATCTTCTGATGAGTTGAATTCAGCTTTCCGTCTTCGGACTTTTCCTCAAGGTATTCGAGCAGGCGAAGGTCCATGCGCCCAAAGGCGACCTCTTCCACCAGTGTCATGACCGACGTAAGCCGACGGCTGAGAAGGTTAAAAACAAAATCGCGCATCTCCTCATAACTCGCCAGAAGGGTACGAAAGTCAGCGGCCGGTATAAGCATCAGCACTGTGTCCGTCACTGTAACGGCGTGAGCCGGATATGACATCTTCGAGAGGATGCATGACGCATTCAGGATGCACGTTTCTCCGCGCTCGATCTCATAAAGTGTTATCTCCCTGCCGCCTTCTCCTATTTTGTAAACACGAATCTCACCGGATATGACGAAAGCAATCGCGCCGCAGGCATCGCCCTCGGTATAGATAATCTGGTCCCCTGGAATGGCAGCCATCTGGGAATGCGCTATGATTTCCGATGTCAGGTCAGGGCTCTTCCTGAAGGCAGGGAACAACTCCGTCAATTCTTCTTTCGATATCATTTTCATGAAGACCTTTTTGCACCTCTCGTCTTCTTTATCTTTCCACCCGCACCTTTTTTATCTCCCCCGTTTTCCCTTATCCCAAGCTGGAGCATCCTGTCCTTCAACGCCTTGATCTTATCCCTGATCTCTGCCGCGCGCTCGAATTCGAGCCCCTTTGCGGCTTCTTTCATATCGGTTTCGAGCTTGCGTATGCCCTTGTCCGTGAGTTCATATGCGACGGGCTCTTCCGCAACCGCCTCCGGAGTAAAATAGTCGGCCTCGTAGATAGAGCCAAGGATATCCTTTATCTGGCTCTTCACAGTTTCGGGCGTTATAGCCATCTCACGGTTGTAGCCTTCCTGGATCTTCCTCCTGCGTTCGGTTTCGGCCATGGCCTTCCGGATGGACTCGGTTGCAGTATCTGCGTATAGGATGACCTCGCCGTTAACATTCCGCGCTGCCCGGCCTGAGGTCTGTATCAACGAGCGCTCGGATCGGAGAAAGCCCTCCTTGTCTGCGTCGAATATAGCGACAAGCGAGACCTCGGGCAGATCCAGGCCTTCCCTCAGCAGGTTGACCCCGATGAGGACATCGAAAACACCGAGCCGAAGATCGCGCAAGATGGCGATCCTTTCAAGTGTATCGATATCAGAATGGAGATACCGGGCGCGGACACCGAGCTCTGTGTAATAGTCGGTAAGGTCCTCGGCCATCTTCTTGGTAAGGGTGGTTACGAGCACCCGCTCGCCTTGCGCAGCCCTCTTTCTGATCTCGCCCAGAAGATCTTCAACCTGTCCGGACGTGGGTTTGATTACCATCTTCGGGTCCATGAGCCCGGTTGGTCTTATGACCTGTTCGACAACTTTGCCGCGAGATTTTTTTAGTTCATACGGCCCCGGGGTAGCCGAAACATATATAGCCTGATTTACGCGCATCTCGAACTCCTCGAACTGCAGCGGTCTGTTGTCGAGCGCCGAGGGAAGACGGAATCCATAATCGATCAGCGTCTGCTTGCGAGACCGGTCGCCATTGTACATGCCGCCAACCTGCGGCACGGTTGCGTGCGATTCGTCGATGACCATGAGGTAATCGCCCCTGGAAGGCCCGCTGATTATATAATCGAGCAAGGTAAACGGCGGCTCGCCAGGGAGTCTGCCGCTGAGATGCCGGGAATAGTTTTCGATGCCGTGGCAAAAACCGAATTCCTTCAGCATCTCCATGTCAAATCTGGTGCGCTGCTCTATCCTCTGAGAAAAGGCGAGCTCGCCGTTGTTCCTGAACCAGCGTGCGCGGTCTTCCATCTCCTTGAAGATGGCGCCGATGGCCCTGTCGATCTTGTGCTGGGGCGTTATCCAGTGGCTGTTTGGATAAAGTATAAGCTTTCTCGCCCTTTTCAGCTTCGCTCCTGTAAGAGAATCGAACTCATGTATTGCGTCTATGTCGTCGCCGAAGAATTCGATCCTGACCGCGCGGTCAAGAGAGAACGCCGGAAATACCTCAACGATGTCGCCGCGGACCCTGAAGCTTCCGCGCTTGAAATCCGTGTCGGTGCGAACATAAAGTATTTCAACAAGTTTCTTGAGAAAGGCGTCGCGCTTCGTCCGCATTCCTTCTTCGATCACGATGTGCATATTAAGGTAATCCTCCGGCGAACCTATGCCGTAGATGCACGATACAGAGGCCACGACAATAACATCGTTCCTTTCGAGGATGGACATGGTTGCGGAATGCCTAAGCCTGTCAATGTCGTCGTTGATCATCGAATCCTTTTCGATATAGGTATCCGTGGCCGGAAGATAGGCCTCGGGCTGGTAATAGTCATAGTAACTGACAAAAAACTCCACTGCATTGTCAGGAAACAACTCTTTGAACTCGCCATAAAGTTGCGCTGCAAGTGCTTTATTATGGGCTATAATTATCGCGGGCTTGTTAACATTCCTTATCACGTTTGCAATCGTGAATGTCTTGCCGGAACCGGTGACGCCAAGAAGCACCTGATGCTTAGCGCGCTTCAGCAAGCCTTCCGTAAGTTCCACAATGGCCTTTGGCTGGTCGCCCTTGGGGGTAAAGTCGGTCCTTAGTTTAAATTCGTCCACTGTTTTATGTTAGAATAACTTTGTTGTCCGAGTAAACGAGCGTGGGAGGCTGCGCTATACTCTCACAAGCATTTTGTTTTCATTCACTTTCCTTTTGAAAAGAGTCATCGGCCCAATGGGAAAAACATACTGCTGCAACAGTCCGCTCTTCCACGACATCCATGAGGAATGCGGCGTTTTCGGCGTCTTCGGCCATCCCGAAGCGGCCAACCTGGCCTATCTCGGCCTTTATGCCCTGCAGCATCGGGGGCAGGAAGGGGCCGGCATCTGTTCTACTGACGGGAAAACCCTTCATCTCGAAAAGGCGATGGGGCTGGTTTCAGATATTTTTAGCGAAAAGAGGCTGAAGCGGCTTCCGGGGCATGCGGCTATTGGGCATAACCGCTACTCAACGGCTGGAAGCAGCGTCCTTAAAAATGTACAGCCTCTCCTGGCCAATTATGCCCTCGGCTCCATCGCCATAGCCCACAACGGAAACCTTGTCAATGCAGACCAGATGCGCACAGAGCTCGAAAGCGAAGGCGCAATCTTTCAGTCATCATCCGACAGCGAAGTGATACTGCATCTCATTGCGAGGGCCAAGAGCGAAGACCCTTACGAACGCATAACGGAAGCCCTCAAAGATGTGCGCGGCGCTTTCAGCCTGCTCTTTCTGAGAGAAAATGAACTGATAGCGCTGCGGGACCCCTTCGGTGTCAGGCCGCTAGCGATAGGAAAGGTTGACGATTCTTATGTCGTTGCCTCGGAAACGTGCGCCTTCGATATCATCAACGCACAATACATCAGGGATGTCGAGCCCGGCGAGATGGTGATCATCAATGAACACGGCCTCCGGTCGGTGCAGGCGCTAAAAAGCTCAAGAAAAGCCTTTTGCGTTTTCGAGTTCATCTACTTCTCTCGTCCAGACAGCTATATTTACAATCACACCTGCGTGAACACCACCCGCAAGGATTTCGGCAAGCAGCTCGCCATCGACTCGCCTGTCGATGCGGACATAGTGATACCGGTACCGGACTCAGGCGTCCCGGCAGCCATCGGCTTCGCTGAACAAAGCGGCATCCCTTTCGATTTCGGCCTCATCAGAAACCACTATGTCGGCAGGACCTTCATCGAACCAAAGCAGAGCATTCGGCATTTCGGCGTAAAGATAAAACTCAATCCGGTACGATGTCTGCTTGAAGGCAAGCGCGTTGTAGTGGTTGACGACTCAATCGTCAGAGGGACAACATCCAAGAAGATCATAAAGATGATCCGCGAGGTCGGAGGCGCAAGAGAGGTCCATATGAGAATAAGCTCCCCGCCTACAGTCGGCCCCTGTTTTTACGGCATCGACACGCCGACCCGGCAGGAGTTGATAGCATCCACCCATCTCGTCGAAGAGATTCGCAAATACATTACGGCAGACAGCCTGGCGTACCTGAGCATAAGCGGACTTAAAGGCATCGTACCCAATCCTGAAAATTACTGCACTGCGTGCTTCGACAACAAATACCCGATCCTCTTCCCGCGGGAAAAGTCGGCCCAGATGGAACTCTCGTTCGTGTAAAGAACCTATTTATAATTAAGAGCCGGCAGGTATAGAAGCCCGTGAAAGCTTTTCATGCGACAACCTTATAACGAGCTATGATTCTCGACACCATACGCGCCATCTATAAAATCAACCTCGGCATGAAAGCAGGCGAAAGGGTCCTCATCTTTACCGACCTGCCCGTCCCATCCGAAACGATTGACACAGCCGATGCCTGCAGGCGTGACTGCCTGAGAAATATAGCGCTGCTGACTGCTGAAGTCGGCAGATCTTTTACAAAAAAGGTTATCTACAGGGAATTCCCCGCGCTGGGAAGTCACGGAATGGAGCCGGCTGCAGAACTCTGGGAAATCGCCTTTGGTAAAAAAGCGGTAGCAAGACTCAAAAAGGAAGGGCTGCTCCTTGCATTGTTGAAAAAAGAGCTTGACGACAACAGCATCAAAGAGGCTGAAGCGATACTGAAAGGTTGCAGGGCCGATGCGGTCGACGCCGTGATAGCCCTCTCGAATTATTCTACAAGCCATACTCGCTTCAGGGATTTCCTGACCCGCATATGCGGATGTCGTTATGCGAGCATGCCGCTTTTCGACGCTTCGATGCTGGAAGGCTCGATGCACGTAGATTGGAGGGCCTTGGCCAGAAGGACTGCAGTGCTCGAAAAGATCGTCAATACGGCAGAACGAATCGAAATCTCATCCCCAAATGGCACGCATTTGCGTCTGTCGAAAAAGGACCGAAAGGCCTTGTCGGATACAGGCATTCTCACGAGAAAGGGCGCCTTCGGGAATCTCCCTGCCGGCGAGGTCTTCATGGCCCCGGTTGAAGGATCAGCGGAAGGCAAACTCGTCCTGCAGTGGGCGCCGACGCGTGAGCTTAGCGAGCCGGTTACGCTGACAATCAAAAATGGCATTGTCACAGACATTACCGGAAAAGAGCCGTTCGCTGCCCAGCTTGCAACCAAACTTAGCGAGCGCAGAGAGAATCGCAATATCGCCGAACTCGGCATAGGGACAAACCAGATGGCGAAAAGGCCCGATAACATCCTCGAATCCGAAAAGATCCTCGGCACTATCCATATCGCCTTAGGTGATAACAGCTCATTCGGGGGCAAGGTAAAAACGCCTTTCCATCAGGACTTCGTCGTCTTCAAGCCTACTGTTACGCTTATCACAGCTGCAGGCGAAAAAATCAGGATACTCGACAGGGGAGCGCCTCTGTTCTAAAAGGGGTTACGTCAAGAAACATGGAAGCCCTTATCGTATATATCACTGCGCCGCATGAGGAAGAGGCGGCCCGAATCGCCAGGACATTAGTCGAAGAGCGTCTGGCAGGCTGCGTGAACATTGTAAAAGACATCAGATCGATCTATTCATGGCAGGGCAAGATCGAAGACGAAAAGGAAGTCCTGCTGATCGTAAAGACGCGCCCCCAGCTTTTTCAGGCAGTTTCAGCAAGAGTCCAGGAGCTGCATTCGTATTCCGTACCGGAAGTTATCGCAATGCCGGTCGTTTGCGGGTCGGAAGAGTACCTGAAATGGCTCAATGAAACAACAGCTCAGGGCAAGTGAAAGAAACTATATACGTTGATATTGTTTGCAAGCGCTTCTGCCGGTACTTCAAATACGGCAAAGAAGAGATGCACTGCGGCGGGTACAGGTTGCTTGTCGATAACTTCACGGTGCCTGAACTGCAGCAGCTGGCCAACATGTCTTCCGGAACAGATGACATAAAGAACCGTGTTCCTGAGTATGACGAGAACCTTTTCAATCTGGTATGCAGGTCGTGCGATTTCCACATCGACGGCTGCGACTACAGGGAGAACCGCTCCGGCCCGCCTTGCGGCGGGTACATCTTGATCGACAGCCTGCTGAACGACTGACTGCCGCTCTTAACATACACCTGCGGTACGGCCTTTCCTCACCCTGATCGTATTGGCGTGCGCTTCCAGCCCTTCGGCATCGGCCAGCGTCTCGACCGCATCGGCCAGCGCCATGAATCCCCTGCGACTGAACTTAAGCAGGCTCGTGCGCTTTATGAAATCGTAAACACCCAGCGGAGATGAAAACCGGGCGGTTCCGCCCGTCGGAAGTGTGTGATTCGGCCCGGCAGAATAATCTCCCAGCGGCTCCGGAGTCCATTGACCAAGAAACGCCGCCCCCGCGTTCTTTATCTTCGGGACAGCCTGTTCAGGATCAGCAGTCATGATCTCCAGATGTTCCGGGGCAATCCTGTTTGCTATGTCGATGGCCGCGTCAAGACCTTTCGTCTTAATAATCGCTCCGTACCTGCCGAGGGATCTCCAGGCGATCTCACGGCGTTTCAACGCCTTCAGCTGTTCCCTCAACTCGTGACTGATTTTTTCTATAAAACTGTCTGACGGCGACAGAAGTATGCTCGAAGCATGTTCGTCATGCTCCGCCTGGCTGAGCATATCCGCTGCGACAAATGAGGGATTAGCCGTGTCGTCTGCTATGATAAGTATCTCGCTAGGTCCGGCGATCATGTCAATATCGACCTCGCCGAACACCATTTTTTTTGCGACGGCTACGAAAATATTGCCTGGCCCGACTATCTTGTCGACCTTTCTTATGCTCTCAGTACCGTAAGCCATTGCGCCCACAGCCTGGGCTCCGCCAACGCGGTAAACCTCCCTAATCCCAAGCAGCTTCAAGGCAGCCATAACATAAGGATTTATTTCGCCGCCCGGTGTGGGGACACACACAGCTATCTCCTTTACGCCTGCAACCTGAGCGGGTATCACATTCATCAAGACAGTCGAGGGATAGGACGCCTTGCCGCCTGGCACATACACGCCTGCGCGCTCTATCGGCCTGATGATCTGTCCAAGGACGGCACCTCCTGTCTCGAAAGACCATGAAACCTCTTTCTGCCGCGAATGGAAGTTGTATATCCTGGAAGCTGAAAGTTCGAGCGCCCTGAGGACGGTTTTGTCAGCGCGCCGCGCATACGATTTGATTTCGGAAGAGCTGATGCGAGAAGGCAGCGAATGACGATCGAATTTTTTAGTATACCTGGCGACGGCCCTGTCACCACGCTTGCGCACATCTGCCAAAATGCCTTTTACGGTAGTTTCTATTTCGGGGCTCACGCCGGCGGCCCGTTTCCGCAGCGCGTCCAAAAAAATTTGCAGCTGTCTGTCGTTCCTGATTATTTTCATCCGCTCATTATAACACAGGGTTTTCAGGCCGCTGCCTGATACGTATGCGCCACCTGCATAAATGCACTACCTGCTATGGCTCGGCAGCTATTCCGCGCTGAGCTCGTACTCCACCTCGACATAGTCGTCATACGACGCCGTGCGCTTGAAGCCGAGCCGGCCGGCCAGGCTCAGCATATACGAGTTGATCTTGAGAATGTCCATCAAAACCCTTTTTATGCCGGCATCCTTTGCAACCTTGAGGCAGTGCTTTGAAAGAGCTATCCCCACCCCCAGGCCCTGCCATTTGTCTGAAACCATTATAGCCATGTCCGCGCTCTCCATGTCGGCAAGCTTTATCATGCGGACATCCCCGATGATCTTGTCGTGTCCCTCGTCTTCGATGACGCATACCAGCGCCAGCTCGCGGTCGTAGTCAATCTGGCAATACCGGACAAGATGCTCGTGCGACAGATGAGGGAACCTCTGGAAAAACCTCAGGACGATGGTCTGCTCCGAAAAGCTCTTGAATAGCTCTTCTATCATAGGCTCGTCTTCAGGGCGTATCGGCCTGATTACTGCAGGCGCGCCGTTTTTTAGCGTGATCTCCGTGGCGAATTTCCCAGGATAAGGACAGATGGAAAGATGCGGAGGGCATAACTCTCCTTCAGGCTGCACAAAGCCGTCAAGGATCTCATCTTCAAAGAGTATGCTCGCATCGAGTGCATATCCCCCGTCCTCAGTGACGAAAAAGGAGTTGATGTCAACCTCCTTGATATGATGGAAATCGACGATCAGATGTGAGAACCTGACGACAATTTCCTGCAGGAATTTCAGCGATTCCATATAGTTCGGGCGCTGCTGAAGATATCTGAATATCTTCGTCTCCATCATCATGTGCTTTGCCAGCGCCTGATTCAGCGGCGGCAGCGCAACAGCGTAATCCTCCATTGCACCAAGCATCTCTCCGCCGGTCCCGAACAGGATCACGGCGCCAAAGGTAGGGTCTTTTTTTGCGCCGATTGCAACCTCATATCCATGCCTGGCAAGCATCGGCTGCACAAGTACGGCAGCATCAGGATCTCCGGCCTTTGCCGCTTCGGCGCGGAGCTTTCTAAAAGCCTCCGTTACGCCGTCCGGCTCCTTAATATTTCCCTTTTTCAGCTTGAGCAGCAACTTGGATGAATCGACCTTGAGGACCACCGGGAAGCCGATCTCGCGAGATATGCCAACTGCTTCCTCCTCGTTCATGGCCCTGCCGGTGCGCAAAACAGGGATGCCGTACGCCTGAAGAATTTCTTTTGCATCATTGAGCGTAAAGAACAGTTTGCGCCGCTGCGAGGCATTCTTGATGATCGAGGCTACGCGGCCCTTTTCAGGGAAAAACCCCTTGAGAATGTCCTCCGGGGTTTCCAGCAGTAATCGCAGGTTGTCGTCATAACGGTACATGTAAATGAAATTTCTCACTGCCTGTTCAGGCGTGACAAACGTGGAGATGCCCTTTTCATTCAGAACGTTCCGGCCTTCGCCAACGGACTCCTCTCCCATCCAGGACGTGAACACCGGCTTCGTCACGTATGGATCTGCCACTGCTGCTGCAGCGACGACTTCGGCTGTCTCTTTCGGCTTCGCGGTTAACGAAGGCACCAGGATTATCAGGACAGCATCGACCTTGTCGTCTTTCAGGCAGCTGCCAACAGCTGCCTTGTACTGCTCAGGGCTTGCATCTGAAAGAAGGTCGATAGGGTTCTGAATAAGGCGCTTGGACTGTGGCAGTATCTTCTTCAGGTCGTTGACCGTTTCTTCTCCAAGTTCCGCCAGAGAACCTCCCTGCTTCAGCAACTGGTCGACAGCTATAACTGCAGGCCCGCCTGCGTTCGATATAATGGCCAGTCGGTTCCCCTTCGGCCTTCTCTGCTTGGCCAGGGTTTCCGCAAGATAGAAGAGGTCGAGCATATCGTCAGCCCTGACAGCGCCCGCCCGGTTGAACGCGGCTTCATACACAACGTCCTCTCCTGCCAGGCTTCCCGAATACGTCAGCGCTACATGGGCCGACTCTTCGTATTTCCCCGATTTGAAAATGACGATAGGCTTGTTGTATGAATAGGACCTCACGGCTGTCATGAATTTTCGGCCGTTCCAGAGCGATTCAACATATAGGATTATCGCCCTGGTTTCGCTATCCACACCAAGGAAATCGATCATGTCGGCAAAATCGATGTCGAACTTAGATCCAAGCGAAACAAAATAGCTGAAGCCGACCTTCTTGCTCACCGCCCTGTCAAGAAGCGCAGTCGCCAATGTCGCTCCCTGGGCTATAAAAGCAATATTGCCGCGCGGCGGCATCTTCGGGAAGATGCTCGCATTAATTCCCTTACTGGGGCGCATAAAGCCAAGGGAATTGGGCCCTAAAATCCTGAACCCGTATTTCCGCGACAGCGCCCTGATCTTTTCTTCCGTCTGCTGCGGGTCTGCTATGCGATAGTGATAGTCGGGGCACAGAATGATTACTCCCTTGACGCCTTTTTGCCCGCACTCCTCAAGCTGCTCAAGCATCTGGTCGCAGGTGTCCGCAAGAATGGCTAGATCGATCTCGCGCTGGATATCCGAGATATTGCGGTACGCCTCAACTCCCCGCACCGTTTCAAGCTTTTTGTTTACAGGATAGACAGCGCCCTTGTAGCCCTTGCCTATGAGATTGCCGAAGACGGAAGCCCCGAGGGATTTCGGATCTTCCGCCGCCCCGATAACGGCGATCCGTTTTGGATTGAAGAAGAGATCCAGATTCTTGATTGCCATGGCGATGTCCTTTCAGTTCGGCTTTTGTTCTTCTCCGGCCCGTGGAAGCTGGTCAAGAGACCATTTCATCGGGTCCAGCAATGAGTATCCCATCCCCTGCAGTTTCCTCTTGACCCTGGCGACATTGCTGGTAAGCAGGTACGGAAAGACGGCCCGCTTTCCCTCATCCCAATGCCTTGCGACAAGAATGCTCCCAAACGGTATGCCCTCTTCAGTAATAGCATCGACGATCCTCTTCATCTGGCCGATCTTGTCCTCCACCTCTATGCAGACGAGGGTGCCGGGGATTTCAATACCCAGGACATTAATAAATGCCCGGATGAGGTCCCGCGTAGAGATGATCCCCTTCAATTTGCCCTGTTGGTCTACTACGGGCAGCGCTCCCTTGTTCATCCTGTGCATCATCAGGATCGCATCTTCCAGCGTATGCATCGGCGAAATGGTAACCGGATTCTTTGTCATAACGTCACTGACTTTCAACTCCGCTATCCGCTTCATTTCATTAGGATCGTTCAGGCATGTGGAAAAGACGGATGGCAGGGCGCTACGGATGTCTCTGTCCGTGATAATTCCGACAAGCGTATTGTCCGCCTCCACCACGGGCAGGTGCCTGATGTTGTTCTCGTCCATCTTTCTTTTGGCTTCGTCGAGTCCGGCATTCGTGCCGATGGTGACAACCTCGCGCGTCATCGATTTATCGATAAACATCTTTTGCGCCTCCTTTCACATTTCATCCCCAAGCAGAACCTTGACATGATTGCGCGCCAGCTCCGGCAGACGGCGGATACAGTAACCGCCTTCAAGAACGGAAACTATCCGTCCGCCCGCGTGTTTCTCCGCCATTGCAACTATCTGCTCCATTACCCAGGTGAAACCCTCGGTTGTAAGATTGATGTCGGCCATCTCATCGTCGACATGCGCGTCGAAGCCGGCTGAAACAAGGATAAAATCAGGTTTGAATACATCCAATGCAGGGACCAGCTTTCCCCTGATTATATCTTTGTATGCTTCATCGCCATGTCCCGGCAATACAGGCGTATTCATCGTAAAGCCGCTGCCGGGCCCCGACCCCGTTTCGAATTCCCTGCCCGTACCCGGATACGAAAACGAAGGATGCTCGTGTATGGAGAAGAAAAAGACAGTGGGGTCCTCATAGAAAATGCTCTGAGTGCCGTTTCCATGATGAACATCAATATCGACAATCGCTATCTTCTGCACGCCCCACTTTCGCTGGAGATATTTGGCCGCGATCGCGATATTGTTGAAAAAGCAAAAACCCATTACCCGGTTCACCTCTGAATGGTGGCCCGGAGGTCTTACAGCGCAGAAGGCATTGTCGAGCTCGCCCTTCATGACAAGTTCAACTGTATTTACCACTCCGCCGGCGGCAAGCATGGCGGTTTCGAATGTGTCTTTGCAGATCCTGTTGTCGGGATGGTCGAGGATGTCCATGCCCCAAAGGCACGCCTCTTCAAAGCGCATGACAAGCTTTATGCTGTGCACCACCTCGATCCAGTCTTGTTGCACGCGGGAAGCCTCGACAGAGATGAGCTTAGGCAGCAGCCCACCCTCTTCTATTCCCTTGTAGACCGCGCGCAACCTGTCCGGAGACTCCGGATGCTCCGGTCCTGTGATATGAAGCAGAAACCTTTCATCGTAAAGAAAGCCGGTCCTCTTCATTCCATTACCCAATTTATTAATAACAAATTCTACTCCGGAAAGAAAGTTAAATCTGCATACACTAGGAAGGGGGCTGAAGAAAATTCAGGCCCCCTTCCTCAACTGCATTGCAGGTTTTCAGTCCTGCGCGCTATGAGATTACTAGAATTCTACTTTTGCCCCTTCCCCCTGTACCATCTTCGTGATCAACTCGACAATTTCAGGGTTGGCCAGAGTCATGACATCGCCGACATCAGTGCCGTTGGAGATAGCGCCGAGCACCCTGCGCATAATCTTTCCTGAGCGGGTCTTCGGCATATCGGGGACGATCCAAACCTTTCTCGGTTTGGCAATGGCGCCAATCTCGGTAACGATAGCCTTCATGACCTTGTTGGCCAGATCCTGGCTCGGCTTGAATCCCGGTTTCAAGGCAACATAGAGATCGGGCTCCTTGCCCTTGACTTCATGTTTGACTGGAACGACGGCAGCCTCGGCCACCTCAACCACGGTGAGAGCCGCCGACTCAATTTCCTTTGTCCCAAGCCTGTGGCCGGAAACATTGATGACATCATCGATCCTGCCCAGGATGCGAACATACCCGTCCGCAGCAACCACGGCAGCATCACCGGTAAGGTAAGGCCAGTCGCGCCAGTCCTTACTCTTGGGGTTCTTGCAATATCTCTCAAAATACTGCCTGACAAACCTGTCGCGATCTCCCCAGATCGTGTGGAACATGCCAGGCCACGGGGCCTGGATGCAGATATTACCGGCCTTGCCCGCGCCTGCGGGGACAACATTTCCTTCATCGTCGTAAACGATCGGGTGAATGCCGGGCATGCCGGGGCCGGCGCTTCCCGGTTTCATAGGCTTAATAGCCGGAAGCGTGCTGCAAAGGAAGCCGCCTGTCTCGGTCTGCCACCATGTGTCAACAATAGCTGCTTCGTCTTTGCCGACTTCGTGATAATACCACTTCCAGACTTCGGGCTCGATCGGCTCTCCGACGGTAGTCATATGTTTGAAATGGTAATTATACTTTTTCGGCTCATCAGGGCCGACCTTCCTCAGGGCTCTGATGGCTGTGGGCGCTGTGTGGAATATGTTCACGTCAAGGTCCTGAGCGATCCGCCAGCACCTGCCGGCGTCGGGATATGTGGGAATACCTTCGTAGACAACCGAAGATGCAGCGATGGCCAGAGGGCCGTAAACGATGTAAGAATGGCCCGTAATCCAGCCTATGTCCGCCATGCACCAGTAAACATCTTCAGGATGAATATCCTGGACATATTTTGATGTGCCGGCAGTATAAGCAAGATACCCGCCGGTATTATGCTGGCAGCCCTTCGGCTTGCCCGTTGTGCCGCTTGTGTACATGAGGAACAGCGGGGCTTCGGCAGGCATCCAGACCGGCTCTATTCTCGTACCGTAATACTTTTTCAGGAGGTCGTTGACAAAGAAATCGCGTCCATCCACCATCGGCGTCTTTGCCGAATACTTGCCAGGATAACGCTGCCATACCAGAACCTTTTTTACCTTGCGGCCTTCTTTTGCGGCGTCGGCCACTGCTATATCCGCCTTTTCTTTATGATCCAGCAGCGAACCGCCTCTATAATATGAATCCATCGTGATCAGGACGTCACTGCCGGAGTCCACTATCCTGTCGGCGCAAGCCTTGCCGCTGAATCCGCCGAAGACCTGAGAGTGGATTATGCCAAGCCTCGCACAGGCCAGCATAGTGATCGGAAGTTCGGCGACCATCGGCATGTGAAGTGTCACCCGGTCCCCAGCCTTGAGCCCGCAATCGTTCTTGAGGATTGCCGCGAACTCATTAACCCTGACATATAATTCCTGATAGGTGACATGCTCGACCTTTTCAGTTTCGAGTTCGGGGACGAAATGGATGGCTGTCTTGTTTTTGTACTTGTCGAGATGACGGTCTACACAGTTGTAGCTGGCGTTGATCAGGCCCCCCTTGAACCAGCGGTAGCAGGGAGCGTCGCTAGAGTCGAGCATCTCATCCCAATACTTGTACCAGGTCAGCAGGTCGGCGTATTCCTTCCAATACAGCGGAAAGTTGTCGAGTGACATACGCTCGTAGATCTTCTCATCCGTCATGTTGGCCTGTGCTATAAATTTCGTAGACGGGGAAAAATACTGTTCCTCACCCCAATGTACCGCTATTTCGGCTTCGGATGTTTCAAGGACTTCTTTTCCATCTTTTGCACTCATCTGCCATCCTCCTTGCAATAAGTTAACCCGTTTTTACACTTGCAATCTCTTTTCACAGGTCAACAGCCCGCTATGCTTTGACCGTGACATTTTCCTGCGACATTGCCGCCCAACTTGGTCTGGATGTAATGCGTACCAGGACAACCGCAACTATCAACACTGCAGCCGAAAGATAAAAGGCGTAATCCAGGCTGCCTGTCATGTCCTTGATCGTCCCTGCCAGCCTAGCCATAAAGAACCCGAGTCCCCATCCCAGAAAAACCAGACCGTAGTTGAATCCCAGGTTCTTGGCGCCGAAAAAGTCGGCTGTGAAGGCAGGAAGCAGCGCAAGTCCGCCTCCGTACTGCCAATAAGCGATACCAACAGCCAGGAACAACAACATGATATTCTGTGATGCAATGATGCTGGGCATCGCAAAAAGACAGAGAGCGGAGATTATACAGTTGAGTGTATATGCATTCGCACGACCGATCTTGTCCGAATACATTCCCGTCCCAACCCTGCCGAGTGCGTTGATCGCGCCGCCGAAAGAGACGATTATCCAGGCATTGGCGGCAAGATAAGGAACATCCTTTGCGGCCTTTGCCAATATTCCCGCCGCATTTGCAATAATCATGAGGCCCGATTGAGTAGAGCCTATGAAGAGCACCACGAGAGCATAAAACTGCCAGGTCTTGGTCATTTCGCCGGCAGTCCAGTTATGCGCGGTCTGCTTCTTGGCTGCTGCTGCAGAAGCGCTGACCGCAGGTGCAGGGGGCACATATCCGGCAGGCGGCCATGAAAGCATCTGTCCCGCAATAATGACCACAACTGCAAAGAGAACACCGAGACCGATAAAGCTGCCTGAAATACCGTAACCTTCGATGAGCCTTTGTGCCAGCGGCGAAATGTAAAGGGCTGCGCCTCCGTACCCGCCGACCACGATGCCTGCTATCAGACCGCGCTTATGAGGCCCAAACCATTTCAGGGCTGCAGGAGTAGGGGCAGCATATCCGATGCCCATACCAATGCCTCCAAGAATTCCAAACCCGATTATCAAGCCGGTATAGCTTTTCATCAAGCCGGACAAGATGCAACCGGCAGCAAGGCACAGGCCGCCAAGCGTCGCGCCGACCTTGGGGCCGTATTTGTCCTGAATGCGCCCGCCAGGAATCATGAACAGGGCGAAGATGATGACACACAATGAAAACGGTGTAGCCGCCTGAGCATTGTTCAGATATGTCCACCCCTCGTTGACCCCGGTCATTGCCTGACCGACATTCTTTTCATTGATCAGGGCTTTGGCCCATACGCTCCAGGCGTACAGAATTCCCAGGCACAAGTTGACCGCCATGCCTGCAAAAGTCACTACCCATGCTCTTCCCGGTACTTTATCGATACTACCTGCATTTTCAGCTGCCATCTTCCCTCCTTATTTCGCTGGATTTTACATTGCCTTTTAGCAGATTCTGTCTCCTGTAAAAAGCCGGGCCGCCTGGATAAACCGGTCCGATCCGTGTGCCTGTTGAACTTAACTCAACCCTCCTGATGGGTCGCCGATTCGAAGCAAATCACCGACAGTTCTCACTCCAGCTTTGGTCAGCATGGGCATGAGCCGTTGAAATATCTGAGCCGTGATAAATGCATCATCCATTGAATCATGATTGCTTGAAACGGCCACGCCCAGCTGTGAAGCTATTTCATAAAGCTTAACGTTCTCAGGCGTATAAAACGTCCCGGATGCTTCATGCCTCATCAGCCAATGATAAATCTGATAAGTGTCTATGACCGGATTCCTCACCTCCGTTCCAATGAGCCGTCTTGCCTCGTTTTTAAGAAAAGCCAAGTCAGTGGCAACCAGATGACCTACAAGAATATCGCTGTCGGCCAGCGTCAGAAACTCCGAGAGGACCGGTGCAACGTCCGGCTCCGGGACAAGTCTGGCCGATGTAACCCCCGGTACTGAAGCGCTATGTTCCAAAGCGACATTTTCAGGCTTTAATAACCTGTAAAATGTCTCCCCGAGTTCGATCCTGCCTCCGGACATCAGGATCGCCCCTATAGAGTAGATAGAGTCCCTCTCCTCATCGAGCCCGGTGAGCTTGATGTCTATAGCCACATAATTCGCATGCGTTATTGCCATGTTTTCGTCGACCCTGTTCTGTATTCGCCGTTTCGGTCTCGTTGTCACGACACTACCTGCGCAAATGGCTTGTATCTTTCACCTATCAATTCCTGCAACCGGGCAACAAGATTGAAGGCCTCCTTGATCGTCTTCTTCTGCAGGCCTGTCAGGCTGTCCGGCCTTATGAAGTTATCAGGCTGCAGTCCGTTGCTTAACTGCTCGAACTGATGCTGAATCTTGAGAAGCATTATGAACTCAAATGCGTGAGCCAGCTCCTCGCCGTACTCTGCCACTTCGTCGTTGCGTTCCCTGAGCGCTTCAAGCCGTTCAAGTGTTGATGTCTCACGAATATCAGACTCAAGGGCGAACAGCCGCACGATGCCGATAATAGGGGCAAGTCCCTTCACCTTCAGGTCAAGCCTTTCCCTTCGTTCCCCGCTTTTCTCTATTACTGCCGTTTTGAGGAACCCTATGGGCGGCTTGCTCCGAAGGGCCAGGCCTGCAATATGATGAACAAAGTCAGGGCTTTCTTTGAGCATGCCGTTAAAGGCATCTCTCAAATGCTCGGCGAGCGCCATCTCACCGCCTACGCCGCGAAAATCCAGGAAGGCAAGGGCATTGGTCCCTTTTTCGGCCAGTTCTGTCGAAGGCGCCGAAAGCCATTCCAAAAAGAATTTCTTCCAGCCGGACAGGGGCCTGCACCATTTGGGGTTGCTTGCCATATGGGCGTCGGAGCAAAAGGGGTACCCGCATTGCACAAGGCTGTCTCTGACGAAGACGGTAAAAGACCCGAAGTACTTTCTGGCTGTGTCTTCTTCGTATAGCGTCTTTGGATCGCTGTAAACGATGGCGTTGTCCTGGTCGGTCCTGAATATCTGCTCCCGGCGGCCCTCGCTTCCAAATACAAGCCAGCAGTAAGGCAGGGGCGGCTTACCGAAGCGCTTTTCGGCCAGTTCAAGAATTCTCCTTATCAGACGATCGCTTATCTCCGATATAATCCTTGTGATATTGCTGGCCTTCGCGCCCTGCTTCAGCAATATGCCCACAACGTTATAAATCCGCTTCGACAATGCCGCCAGGCCGTCGACATCCTGCTGGCTCTCAATATCCTTTGCTACGAGCAGGGGCGAAGTGCCCTGCAGCAGCATGAGGTCGTGGTTCGTAATTATGCCCGCCAGCTCTCCGTCTTTCACTACGAGCAGATGGTGCACATTATACTTAATCATTTTTAGGATTGCCTCGAAACAATAATCCCTGGCATCTATCCTTAAAAGCGGATAGCTCATGATACTCCTGACGGGATCGTTGACGTCTCGCCCCCTAGCAACAACCTTTCCTCGCATGTCCCTGTCGGTGACGATGCCCACCGGCCTGTGTTCGTCGTCAGCAAGGATAAGAGAGCTGATCTTGTTGCCGCACATAAGGGCAGCGGCTTCCTTGATCGAAATCTTTTCTGGTGCGGTAAGCACATTCTTTGACACGACCTCCCCCACAGCGGTCGAAAAAAGGAGCCTGTCGCCTCCGCCCGAAAAGAAGAGGCTCCGTCCATGCATCTCCTGAAAAGTCTTGTCTATATATATATTCAGAAACGACTGGAGAAAGAACTCCCGCACCGCGTCGTTGCTGTCCAGCAGGTGTCGTACTGTTTCGCGCTTGATCGTGTAACATGATGTGTCTTCAACCGTAACAACATATGCACGCGACTTATCGCCCCCGAATAGCGAAAGATACCCGAAAAGGTCTCCCTGCCCGCGGAATTCGATAAGGGCTTCTTCTCCGCCGGCTGACTTTCGGGAGACCTTAACCCCGCCTTTTTTGATAATATACAAATATTTGCTGGCCGGGCCTCCCTGCTTAAGAATGGTTGTCCCTTTTGGAAAGAATTCCATGGACATGCCAGTGGCGAGATTGGCCAACGCCTCTTCGTCCAGAAACTGAAACGGCGGTACATGCTTGAGGAATTCAATCACATCTTCAATTATCATTCGTTCTCCGCAAGACAGATGAGCAATTAAAGTGCCCGTGGCCGACAGACAGATTCTTGGCGGCTGATATAAATTTGATATATAAGAAGAAAATACTGCTACTAAACCCAGCTGCTATCAGACAAATACGGCCTGAGAACGTGAATAAATGTTACGTAGTTACGAAAAGTAACATAAAAATAGGCTTGAAGTTCCACGCTATTAAGAGTAGCATAATGAAGGAGGGTTGCCGATGGCCAAAAGCATCTACATTGCAAGCGCCGAGCCGAGGGTCGACAAAATAATAGTCGCACTCGGGATGATGGAACTCCTGTGGAACCATGCCCAGAAAGTCGGCTTTTTCAAGCCCGTAATTCATGAAACCATCGGCCCCGACCCTACAATCCATCTGATCAAAAGCCGTTATTCAATAAAGTTCCCCTATGAATCGCTTTACGGCTGCACGCTGGATGAGGCGAAGGAGCTGATCGCCTCTGATCAATCAGAAGAGCTGCTCAAGATAATAATGGAAAAGTTCAAGGCGTTGGAAGCGCAGTGCGATTTCGTCCTCTGTTCCGGATCGGATTACCGAAGCGCTGTGTCGCCGGTTGAGTTCGATTTCAACGTTGACGTCGCCAACAATCTGGGATGCCTTATAATGCCTGTCGTAAAGGGCCAGGGCCGTTCGATGGTGAAGATAAGCGAGGCGGTAACCGGCGCTGTTGACGCCCTTGAAAAAAAGCATTGCGATATCTTTGCCGTTGTGGTCAACAGGGTGCAGTCCCATCTGGTAATCGACGCCTCAGTGCGGCTGCGCAATATCGTCCCGCATAATATACCGATCTTCACGCTTGCCGAAAATGAAGCGCTATGGAAACCTACCGTCTGCGAAATCGCGGAGGGCCTTCACGCCTCATTTCTTAGCGGGCAGGCTTTCTGCCTTAAGCGGGAAGTCACCGACTTCAAGGTTGCCGCCATGCGGCTTGCAAATTTCCTTGATCATATCACCGAAGGAACGATGGTAATCACGCCCGGAGACCGCGACGACATTACCGTCGGCAGCATCCTTGCCGATGCCTCATCGACTTATGCGCGAATCGGAGGCATCATACTTACTGGAGGCTTCAAGCCGTCTCCACAGGTGCAGAAACTCATAGACGGCTTTGCCAAGGATGCAGTCCCCATACTGCTGGTGGAGTCCGATACTTTCACCACAGCCGTAAGGATCAGTCTCATCACAGGCACACTTGACCCTGATAACACCCGCAAAATAGAAACAGCCCTGGGCATTTTTGAATCAGGAGTGGACAGCAGGGAGATCATCGAGCGGCTCAATGTCACTCGTTCAAGCCGCATAACCCCTTTGATGTTCGAATATGCGCTGATTCAACGCGCAAAGACCAGGCGCAGGCATATCGTCATGCCTGAAGGCGAAGAAGCCCGTATACTGCAGGCTTGCGAGTTGCTGCTGCTGCGCGATGTTGTCGACATTACGCTGCTCGGCAATATCAATAAGATCAGACAACGAATTTCAGAACTGGGGCTCAGACTTGAAAAGGCTTCAATACTCGATCCGGCGACCTCGGAACTGCGCAAGGACTTTGCCGACACTTATTTCGAACTGAGAAAAAGCAAAGGAATCACCAAGGATGCTGCTTTCGACGCGATGGCAGATTCCAGCTATTTCGGCACGATGATGGTTTATAAAGGCCTGGCCGACGGCATGGTATCGGGGTCGATCAACACAACGGCCCATACGATACGCCCGGCCCTCGAATTCGTCAAGACAAAACCGGGCACATCGATTGTATCGAGCGTTTTTCTCATGTGCCTGGCTGACCGGGTACTTGTCTTCGGAGATTGCGCCGTAAATACCAATCCCGATGAGAAGCAGCTGGCCGACATAGCAATCAGCTCTGCTGAAACTGCTGCGGCATTCGGCATCGAGCCGATGGTTGCAATGCTATCGTACTCAACAGGGGAGTCCGGCAAAGGAAAAGATGTCGATAAAGTCCGCGAGGCGGCGCGCATTGCAAAGGAGCTGAGGCCTGACCTCAAGATAGAAGGTCCGCTCCAATTCGATGCAGCCATTGACCTGAGCGTCGCAAAGATCAAGCTGCCCGATAGCGAAGTAGCCGGACATGCCACTGTCTTTATATTCCCGGACCTCAACACAGGCAACAATACCTATAAGGCCGTCCAGCGCTCGGCCAACGCCGTAGCCATAGGTCCGATCCTGCAGGGCCTCAATAAGCCTGTTAACGACCTGAGCAGGGGCTGCACTGTGGCGGACATTCTCAACACTGTCACAATAACCGCCATTCAGTCCCAGTCGTCAAAGTAGGAGATATCCATGAAAGTGATGGTGCTTAATGCCGGAAGCTCATCGATAAAATACCAGCTTTTTGAAATGAAGGGCTGCTCAGTCCTTACCAGCGGACTGCTGGAGCAAATAGGCGAGGAATCGAGCCGTCTGAAATACAGATGGCTTAACGGCAATCATGAAGCAACCGAAGCCGTTGAGGAAGGCCGTATTGCAGACCATGGCGAAGGCCTCAGGCTGATACTCGACACGACGCTTAAGCTTGGCGTCATACGCAACCTCAGCGAGCTTTCGGGAATAGGCCACAGAGTAGTGCATGGCGGAGAGGCATTCTGGAAGCCGACATTGATTGCGGACAAGGTAGTAGACGTGATAAAAAATATGGTACCTTTAGCTCCCTTGCACAACCCTGCAAACCTGCTGGGAATCGAGGTCTCGCGCAAGCTCTGCCCAACGGTCCCTCAGGTTGCCGTGTTCGATACCGCTTTCCATCAGACTATGCCGTCTCATGCATACCATTACGCATTGCCTTTCAGTTTCTATAAAGAACTTCGGGTTCGGCGCTACGGGTTTCACGGCACCTCGCACCGCTATGTAGCCAAGCAGTGCGCAGGCTTTCTGCGCAAACAGCTCAGCTCGTGCAATCTGATCACACTTCACCTCGGCAATGGCACCAGCATGACTGCAATCAGGGATGGTGAAAGCATCGACACCTCGATGGGGATGACCCCGCTGGAGGGCCTTGTAATGGGCACCCGTTGCGGCGATCTTGATCCGGCCATCCCTTTCTATATTGCCAGGGCCACCGGCAAATCATTCGATGAGATCGAAAAGGTGCTGAACAAAGAAAGCGGACTGAAAGGCATCTGTGGGCATAACGATATGCGCGAGGTGGAACGCCTGGCCTCAGCCGGCAACGCCTCTGCTACGCTTGCGATAGAGATGTTCTGTTATCGCATCAAGAAATATATCGGGGCTTACTACGCGGCGATAGGCAGCCTTGATGCCGTTATCTTCACCGGCGGCATCGGCGAGAACTCAAGCATCATCAGGAAAAAGGCCTGCGGGGGCCTTGAATGTTTCGGCATAGCAATAGATGACGAGAAAAATAATGTCAGAGCAAAAACCCTTACGGATATTTCTTCGCCTTCCTCGAAGATCAGGATTGTCATAATCCCTACCAATGAAGAGCTCGAGATCGCGCAGCAGACAATCGAATGCATCCGGGCAGCGGAAGGCTGTTAAGCTACTTCTTGATCCCCCATTTTTTTCTCTTTTCCCAAAGCGCTTTCCTTGTTATGCCAAGCATGTCGGCCAACTGCTGCTCGCCGAAGGTTGACTGGTGTTTCAGGATCATCTCTTTAGTATAATCCTCGATGGAGCGAACACCTCCGTCTGTATCTTTCGCAATTGTGCTGGCTGCCGGAATGTCCTGCCTGTTTAATTCTATCGGCAGATTGGACGGAAGCAGTATTCCGCCTTCCGCCAAAAGCACGGCGCGCTCTATGATATTCTGCAGCTCTCTCACATTGCCCGGCCAACCGTATTCCATAAGCAGCTTCATCGCCCGCTCATCGATAGCGCGAAGCTGTTTCCCGATCTCCCTCGCAAACCTGTCAAGAAAGGCCGTAGCCAGAGTCGGTATGTCTTCTTTCCGCTCCCTTAGCGGCGGGATTTTGAGCGTAACCACGTTGAGCCTGTAATAAAGGTCCTCTCTAAACCTGCCTTCCTTCACGTCCTTTGTTATATCCTTATTTGTTGCGGCTACAAAGCGTATGTCTATCTTGCGGGTGTTGATACTGCCCAGAGGCCTTATCTCGCGGTCGTCGATCACGCGCAAAAGCTTAGCTTGCAGAGGCTGGCCGAGGTCGCCGATCTCATCAAGAAATAGAGTGCCTCCGTCGGCAGCCTCAAATAGACCTTTTTTCGGCGCCGCGGCACCGGTAAAGGCGCCGCGCTCATACCCGAAAAATTCCGTTTCGAGCAGAGTCTCTGGAATGGCGCTGCAATTTATCGGGATGAACGGACCGTTGCGCCTTGGGCTGCCGGAATGCACCGCCCTCGCAAAAAGCTCCTTTCCGGTGCCCGTCTCGCCCACAATCAGGACGTTGCTCCTTGAGTTTGAAACCTTCTTGACCTCCGTAATGAGCCCTCTCATTATTGCGCTGTCCCCAAGTATCCTTGTGAAATCAAGCTTCTTGGGCGGTTCGCAGATAATGGCCGCCGCCTCGGTGCCTGACTTGTCGTAAAGCGCTTTTTTAACGCTCTGTACCGCTTCATCGTGCAGTAACGGCTTCAGGAGATAGTCCGAAGCGCCACCCTTGATCGCCTTAAGTACGCTCTCCAGGGTTGCATTGGCCGTCATGATTATGAACCTCTTGCCCGCATCCCGTTCTTTAATCGATCTCAGAAACTCGATACCGTCCATGCCCGGAAGGGCTATCTCTGAAAGGACAAGATCATAGGAAAGCTCCTCCAGCAGCTTTATTGCAGCCTCAGCATTGCCGGTACAGTCAGCTTCAAAGCCCTCACTCAGGAGCGCCTTTTTCAGGGCCTCGCAGTTCTTCTCATCGCAGTCGACTATCAGGATACGCGACGCCATCTTTCCCTCATAGCTCCAGGACCACCCTGGCGCTGTCGTCGTCTTCGTGAACCACCCGGAATCCGAGCCTCGCTGCCAGCCCCATCATATAAAAGTTTATCTTGAGTATCTCCATCCATATCCGCTTGATGCCCTGGTCCCGCGCAATGGTAATGCAGCGACCGCAAAGGCTCTTGCCTACCCCCATGCCCTGCCACGGATCGCCGACCATGACAGCCATCTCGGCGCTTTCAAGGTCCGTCTGCCTTATCAGCCGTGCATCTCCGACTATCCGTTCTGTGCCGTCATGAGTAATGAGACATACAAGTGCGATTTCGCGCTCGTAATCTATCTGGCAATATTTTACGAGCTGCTCGTGGCGCAGCTCGATGACCCTCTGAAAAAATCTCATGCTGATTGTGGCCTCGGAAAAACTCTTGAAGAGCTGATCAACAAGGGGTTCGTCCTCGGGCCTGATAGGCCTGATCAGGGCAACCGTGCCGTCTTTCAGCACCCACTCGGTAGTATACTGGACCGGATACGGGCATATGGAAAGATGTGGTGGACAGAACTCGGCCTTGATGTCAATCAGACCCTCCAGAATATTTTCTTCCAGCAGGATGCCGCCGTCAAATGCAAACCCCTCTTCTCCGCCGGTTACAAAAAAAGGGTTCACATCGATCTCGTTAATCTGCGGGAAATCGACAACCAGCTGCGAGAAGCGAACAACGGCTTCTTCGAGATGCCTCATGCTTTTTTTGTAGTCCGCTTGTTTATACAGGTAACTGCCGATCCTGGTCTCCTGTATTACTCTTTTAACAAGGGTCTGATTGAGAGGCGGCAGGCCGATGGAATAGTCCTCGATAGCTTCGGCCAATTCCCCGCCCGTACCGAATATTATGACAGATCCGAAAGTTTCATCCTTCTTGGAGCCCAGCACGAGTTTGTATCCGTGCTTTATGACCATCGGCTGCACGAGGATCTGCGCGTGGGCATCCACTTTCGACACAGCCATGGCTTTCAGCTCTTTGTAAGCCTTGTCAACGGCGGCCCTGCCTTTCAGATTGAGCATCACTCCGTCGGTCTTGAGTTTGTGGAATATCTTGGGATTATCGATCTTGAGCACAACGGGATAGCCTATTTCCTCAGCGGCCTTGACGGCAGCGTCGGCGCTGTCGGCGCGGTACGTCGGGACGACCTGCACTCCGTAAGCAAGCAATATCTCTCTGACTTCATGGAAATTCAGCGCCACCCTCTTTTCGTCGGAAACGCTGCGCAGGATCTCCTGGACACGTTTCTTGTCGGGGGTGAAGTCCTTTAAAAGGGCCTCGGGAGTCTCCAGAAGCAGTTTCAGATTCAGGTCATATGCGTACATATACATGAATGCCCTGACAGCCTGCTCCGGTGTCACGAAGGTTGGGATGCCGCACCTGTCGATCAGCGACATGGCATCCCTGACCTGGGCTACACCCAGCCATATAGTAAGGACCGGCTTATACTGGTGTTCGCCGGCGACTTCAGCCACGGCCTGAGCGGTCTCTTTCGGCTTAGTCCCAAGAGACGGCGAAAAAATGACAAGGACCCCATCTACCTGCTGATCCTTCAGGCACGCCCGGACCGCCGTCCTGAAATCAGAAGGCGCTGCATTTGAAAGCAGGTCCACCGGGTTCCTCGCAGCCCCCTTGGGAACAGCCTCTTTAAGCGCTTCGCAGGTTGTCGGGCTTAAACCGGCCAGTTCCCCGTTCAGCTTCAAAAGGGTATCGACTGCGATTACAGAGGGCGCTCCGGAGTTTGATACAATTGCAAGGCGCATACCCCTTGGTCGGCGCTGTTTCGAAATGGTCTCGGTCAAATAGAAAAGATCGAGCATCTCTTCGACCCTAAGGGCGCCCGCACGCTTAATTGCGGCATCATAAACCTTGTCTTCGCCTGCAACAAGGCCCGATCGAGTCATCACAACTTCAGCCGATAAATCAAATTTACCGGACTTGACTACAACAATGGGTTTCGAGCACGAGCAAGATCTGGCGGCGCTCATGAAACGGCGGCCGTTTCTGATGCCTTCAATATAAAGTATTATCGCCTTTGTTTCCGGGTCTACACCGAGAAAATCGATCATATCGGCAAAGCCCACGTCGAGCACCCCGCCCAGAGAAGCGAACAGGCTGAAACCAACGTTTTTGCTGACACCCCTTTCGAGCAGGGCTGTGGACAACGCCGCGCTCTGAGAGATGAAGGCGATTTCGCCGCGCTGCGGCATAACCGGAAACAGGCTGGCATTGAGCTGATAGCCAGGGCGGATGAAACCGATGGAATTGGGACCAAGCACTCTGAACCCGTATGCGCTGGAAATCGCCCTTATCTGGGCTTCATAATGCTGCGGGTCATCGACTCGGTAATGAAAATCCGGGCAAAGGATAATTACGCCCTTGACGCCCTTCCAGCCGCACTCTTCAAGCCTGGGCAAAAGCTCCGCGTACGGCATCGCCAACACTGCAAGGTCGATATCGCGAGGGATATCGTTAATCGTTCTGTATGCCTCTACGCCCTGGACGGCCTCGGCCTTCTGGTTAACCGGATAGACCGCGCCACGAAACCCTTCCCCGACAAGATTGCGAAAGATCGTCTGACCCAACGATCCCTGCTCCTCGCTGGCGCCGATCACGGCAATCCTGCGCGGATTGAAGAGAAACTCGAGATTGCGGATGGACATTACAGCCTCCGGCTGCTATTCTTCGACAACCCTTCCCATGCTGACAATCCTGTCTTCGGAGTCGAGGTCCATTAGCTTGACGCCCTGCGTATTGCGCCCGAGCACTGATATGTTCCTCGCAGGCATCCTGATCACCATGCCACCGTTTGTGATCAGGACGATTTCGTCCTCATCCTTGACCTGTATCAGGCCAACAGCGTTGCCGCCCTTCTCAACAACCTTTATCGAGATAACCCCTTTGCCTCCACGGCCATGCACGGGATATTCGTCGATGTGGGTCCTTTTGCCAAGGCCTTTTTCGGTAACAGTCAGAAGGGTAGTCCTTTCCTCTATGACGTTTGCGGATACTACCCCGTCCCCCTCGGTCAATCTGATGCCGATAACGCCTCTTGCTGTGCGGCCAACCGCGCGCACGTCCTCCTCTTTAAAGCGTATGGCAAGACCGTTCTTGGTTCCGATTACAAGATCGCTCTTTCCCGACGTCCTGTTAACGCCGATCAGCTCGTCTCCTTCGTCAAGCGTTACGGCAATAATGCCTTTGGATCGTGGATTGCTGTATTCGTCCAGTTTTGTCTTCTTTACGATTCCAGCCTTCGTGAACATTACCAGATAGCCGTCTTTGAAATCCTTGACGTTGATCGCAGTCGATATCCTTTCGCCGTCGGCAAGCGGTAATAGGTTGACCATGGCCTTGCCCTTTGCAGTTCGTCCTGCTTCAGGGATCTGATAAGTCTTCAGCCAGTACAGCCGCCCCAGATTGCTGAAGAAGAGCATATAGTCATGGGTTGACCCGATAAACAGCTGCTCGACATAATCCTCTTCTCTAGTCTCCATGCCCGTCAGTCCCTTGCCGCCGCGGCGCTGGCTGCGATATGTTGAAAGCGCAAGGCGTTTTATGTATCCGTAATGGGTGACCGTAATGACCATCTCTTCTTCAGTTATCAGGTCCTCAATGGTCAGATCGGCGGCTTCAGGCACGATCTCGGTCTTTCTCTCATCGGCATATTTGTTTCTGATTTCCGTAAGCTCGTCCTTGATGATCTGCGTGACAAGCGCCTCGCTGCCGAGTATGGCCTTGAGCCTTTCGATTTCCTTCAGGGTATCTTTGTAGTCTTTGATGATCTTGTCGCGCTCAAGCCCCGTCAGCCTCTGGAGCCTCATATCCAGTATCGCCTGGGCCTGAATTGCGGACAGCGGGTAATTCGACATGAGGCCGGTCTTGGCCTCATCAGGCGTCTTGGAATTGCGTATAAGGGCGATAATCTCATCGAGATGGTCGAGAGCTATCTTCAGGCCCTCCAAAATGTGAGCCCTCTCCTCGGCCTTTCGCAACTCGAATCTCGTCCTGCGGATGACTACATCCCTGCGATGCTGCACAAAATGGCTCAGCATGCGCTTGAGATCCAGCACCCTTGGCTGACCGCCGACAAGGGCCAGCATGATGATGCCGAAGGTAGACTCCATCTGGGTATGCTTGTACAGGTTGTTAAGCACGACCTGCGGTACTTCTCCGCGCTTGAGTTCGAGAACAATCCTGATGCCGTCCCGGTCGGACTCATCACGAATGTCCGAAATGCCTTCGATGCGCTTTTCCCTCACAAGCTCTGCTATCTTTTCTATCAAGCGGGCCTTGTTCAGCTGATACGGGATCTCGGATATGATGATACTGTCGCCGCTTTTGGCCTCGCGCTCAATGCGCGCCTTGGCCCGAATCTTGATCAATCCCCTGCCCGTAGTATACGCGTCAATAATGCCCTGCTTTCCGTGGATAACCGCGCCGGTAGGAAAATCAGGTCCTTTGACGACCGCAAAGAGGTCTTCAATCGTCGCATCCGGATTGTCAAGCAGCATTACAAGACCATCGATAATCTCTCCGAGGTTATGCGGGGGTATATTGGTCGCCATTCCAACTGCGATGCCGGCCGACCCGTTGACCAGCAGGTTTGGAATACGTGCAGGAAGTACGGTAGGTTCTTCAGTCGTTTCGTCGAAGTTCGCAATGAAATCGACGGTTTCCTTTTCGATGTCGGCAAGCATCTCTTCGGCAATCTTGGCAAGCCTCGCTTCAGTGTAGCGATATGCAGCAGCCGGATCGCCGTCGACCGAGCCGAAATTTCCCTGGCCGTCAACCAGCGGATATCTCATGTTGAAATCCTGCGCCAGCCTCACCATCGCGTCATATACCGCTGAATCACCGTGAGGATGATATTTCTTAAGGACCTCGCCGACCACGCCCGCGCTCTTCGAATACTTCTTGTTCGGCAGAAGGCCTTCCTTGTACATGGCGTACAGGATCCTTCTCTGCACCGGCTTCATGCCGTCCCGGATCTCGGGCAGGGCCCTCCCTATGATTACGCTCATCGCATAATCGAGATAACTGATCTTCATCTCTTCTTCTATGTTCACCGATACTCTCGACATTATTGTCAAACCCCTTTTCCACGTTTTACGAAAACGACCCGCATTTGCGTTATGTCAGTATTGCTATGTTTTTTCGGTCGATTGCATGAAATTGCAGACAAGATAAATCAATGATTTATCCGTAGTATTATCTCATAAACCGGGTGCTTTTTTCACACAAAATCGACCCCATCCGAGCATGACTAAAGATTCTCCTGCCCGCAATCGATATATAGGGTATACTATGCTTGTTCGTGTGTCTTGCATGAATGCCTCCCTGAAGCCGATGAGGGTCGAATGAAAGATCAGGAAGAATCCGCTGTCAGGCCCAGAATACTTCTGGTTGACGATGACGCCAATGTGCTTAAAGCTGTTTCGCGGCTGCTTTACGATCTGGATTACGAAGTGCTGACTGCATCGTCGGGTGAGGCCGGACTCGAAATCCTGTGCAGCAATCCCTTTGTCCAGGTGGTAGTCTCAGATTACCTCATGCCGGGCATGCATGGCATAGATTTTCTCCGGAAAGTGGCCGAATCATATCCCGACAGCGTCCGCATTATCATGACCGCCCATTCTGAAACAAAGATAGTGGTGCCCGCTATTAACGAAGGCCTGCTGTACAGGTTTATCCTCAAGCCGTGGGATGACGACGAACTCAAAACAGCCATTGCGGCCGCGCGCGAACGTTATCTGCTAATCCTGCAGAACAGGCAGCTTTACCAGGATCTCCAGTCTTCAAACAGCGAGCTGCGACAACTCAACGAGCACCTTGACGAGATAGTAAGGGACAGGACTGCAGAGCTCCAAAAATTTGCGACCGCGATAAACACCTCCTCAGACTGGGTTTTGGTCACGGATATCAAGGGGGTGATAACTTTTGCAAATGAGGCTGTGTCGGAGCTGTCCGGATTCGCTAAAGACGAAATCCTGGGCGCCGGCGCAAATATCTGGAAGTCCGGAAAGCATGATCAGGCCTTCTACGAGGAGGTATGGAACACCATCCTGGCAGGGAAGTCCTTCAGAGGCGTATTCGTCAACAGAAAAAAAGACGGCTCTTTTTTCTTCCTCGACAACACCATTTCGCCCGTAAAAGACGACCATGGCGCCATTGCAGCTTTCGTTTCCACAGGAAAGGACCTGACCCACCAGAGACAGTTGGAAGAGCGCCTGTCCTATCTTGCTTTTTATGATCCGATTACCGACATGCCAAATAAGACTCTCTTTTGCGACAGGCTCGAAATGGCCCTGGCACGGGCCAGGCACAAAGGCAGGTTTGTATCGGTCATGATTGCCGAAATCGATAATTTCGGGCAGATTATCGACACTTACGGTCTTGCAAACGCCGACAATCTGCTGGTCGATATATCCCGCAGGGTTCAGTCCATAATCCGTGACGGCGATACAGTAGCCCGCATGGGCACAAACGATTTCGGCATCATCTTCAACGACGTTGCCGACGAACAGGACATCGTATCAATGCTGGACAGGGTTTTTGCAGCCATCAGCCCTCCCGTTAGCATGGGATCGGACGATGTCAGGATCACGGCCAGCATAGGTATATCACTCTCTCCAAATGACGCCAAAACCACGCAGGAATTGCTGAGAACCGCATACCTTTCACTCGCACAGGCGCGAAATGACAGCGGCAATTCATACAGGTTTTATACGTCTCAGATGAACGAAAAGGTCTTGGAATTCAGGCTGATGGAACGGATGCTGGCCAAAGCGATAAGTTCAGGCGGATTTGTTCTTCACTACCAGCCGTATTGGGATGCTGCCGAAGGAGTTATAAGGGGCGCAGAGGCGCTGATCAGGCTCACGGCTGAAAACGGGGAGCTGATCATGCCCGGCAGATTCATTCATGTGCTTGAGGATACCGGCCTTATACACGAAGCCGGAAGCTGGGTGCTCGAAGAGGTATTGCGCCAGATCAGGAGTTGGCAAACTGATGGTTGCCGTGTTGTGCCCGTCACCGTTAATCTCTCCGGGGTCCAGTTCAAACGTAAAGACCTGGTGGAAAGGATCGGCCGGTCCGTCGCGCAGAGCGGGGTGAATCCGGGCCTTCTGACATTCGAACTTACAGAGAGCGCCCTGATGCAGGACAGAGACTTTTCTATAGAAGCCATCAAGACCCTGAAATCGCTGGGCGTAAAAATCCTCATAGATGACTTCGGCACCGCGTATTCTTCGATGAACTATCTCAGCAGCTTCGACATCGACGGGCTGAAGATTGATATGTCCTTCACAAAGAAAATCACTTCCAAACCTACGGACAAGGCTATCGTCAAGGCGATAATATCAATGGCCCATAGCCTGGGCCTGATTACCATTGCAGAAGGCGTCGAGACAGACGAGCAGCTGCATGTCCTTCGCGAATTGGGCTGCGACATGATTCAGGGCTTCCTCTTCTGCAAGCCGGTCGCACCGGAAACCGTGTCGGAGAGATACTTGCTGCGCTGCTAAATATCTATGTTCCTTGCCTCAAGCGCATGATTCTGAATGAATGCCTTGCGCGGCTCGACCTGATCTCCCATGAGCACCGAGAAGATTTCATCCGCCCCTACCGAATCCTCGACTGTAACCTGCAGCAGCGTCCGCTTATCCGGGTCCATAGTCGTATCCCAGAGCTGCTGCGGGTTCATCTCCCCGAGACCTTTGTACCGTTGTATCGTCAGGCCCTTCTTTGACGATTCGGTTGCAAAGGTAAGAAGTTCCTTTGTCGAGTGCACTTCGACGGGTTCATCCTTAATCCTCAGCTTGTAAGGAGGATGCCCGAGGGTCTCGACGATCTCCCGGTAAAGATTGGCTGCCTCCTTGTACTCCGGCGAGGTCAGCAGGTTGAAAGAGATGTTCACCTTTCCGCTCTGCTTACGCAACTCAAACGAGTATGTATCGTGCTCCTCGTCAAAGATGATCTCGCCGGCCTTTGCATCCGGAAAAAGCCCGAGTATTTTCTCAAGAAGCTGCGCAGCGTCCGACTGCGATTTAATGGCGTCCCTGCCGGTATTCCAGCGCAATAGCTGCTCGATAACTTCCGGCACCCTGCGCCTCTTTTCGAACCAGTCGATGATCTTCCGGTAATTCGACAGCTTCTTAAGCACGGGGATCAGGCCCTTCCCGCCGAGTTCGCCCGAGACAGCCAGAACTGTCAGGTCCTCTGCTGCAAGTTCGAACAGGATCTTCAGGAGCTCTGCTTCATTCTGTATGTACTTCTCCGTTTTGCCCTTCTTCACCCTGAAAAGCGGCGGTTGGGCGATAAATAAATATCCTTTCTCGATAATCTCCGGCATCTGCCGGTAAAAGAATGTAAGCAGCAGCGTCCTGATATGGGCCCCATCAACATCGGCATCGGTCATGATGACGATCTTGTGATAGCGCGCCTTGGCTATGTCGAAATCCTCCGTGCCTATGCTCGTGCCGAGGGCTGTGATCAAAGTCTTAATCTCCTCGGAAGTGAGCATCTTGTCAAAGCGCGCTTTTTCTACATTCAAAATCTTTCCGCGCAGCGGCAGGATAGCCATTGTTCGGCGGTCCCTGCCCTGTTTTGCAGAGCCGCCCGCGGAATCGCCTTCCACTATATAAAGCTCGGACCTTGCGGGGTCCTTCTCAGAACAGTCTGCCAGTTTGCCCGGCAGTCCCGTGTCTTCCAGAATGCCCTTCCTGCGGGTTAGTTCCCGGGCCTTGCGTGCAGCCTCGCGAGCGCGTGAGGCCTGAATCGCTTTCTCGATGATCCTTCTTGCAACCGAAGGGTTCTCCTCATAGTAGGTCGAAAGGGATTCATTGGTAATCGATTCTACAATGCCCTTGATCTCGCTGTTGCCGAGCTTCATCTTCGTCTGTCCCTCGAACTGCGGGTTGGGCAGCTTTACGCTGATCACGGCGGTCAGGCCTTCGCGGATGTCCTCGCCCGATATGCTCTCTTTGCCTTCCTTGATGATGCCCTTGGACAGCGCATAAGAGTTCGACGTCCTTGTCAGTGCAGATTTGAACCCAACAAGGTGGGTGCCGCCTTCGCGAGTGTTGATGTTGTTTGCGAAAGTATATATGTTTTCGTTATAGCCGTCGTTATATTGCATGGCGACCTCTACGACTATGCCGTCTTTTTCCATCGTGAAATAGACAGGCTTCGAATGAACCGGCGTCTTGTTCTTGTTGAGATGCTCGACGAACGACTCGATTCCTCCCTTGTAGAAAAAGTCACGGCTCTGCTCTGTGCGCTCATCCGCAAATGTGATCTTAAGGCCGCGGTTCAGGAACGCCAGCTCGCGCAAACGCTGGGCCAGGACATCATAAGAAAATTCGGTGATCTCGAATATTTCCGGATCGGCCTTAAACGTTATCTTGGTCCCCCTGCCCCTTGTTTTACCTACAACCAAGAGAGCGCTTGCCGGTTTTCCGCGCTCGAAGCGCTGCTGGAATACCTGGCCATCCTGCTTGATCTCCACCTCAAGCCACTCCGAGAGCGCATTGACGACGGACACACCCACGCCGTGAAGACCGCCGGAAATCCTGTATGCCTTGGATTCGAACTTTCCGCCTGCGTGAAGTTCGGTGAGTACTATCTCGGCAGCAGTCCTGCCTTCCGGATCACCTGGATGCGGTCCGGTCGGTATCCCCCTGCCGTTGTCGATGACCGTGCAGCTCCCGTCGTGATGCAAGACAACATCAATATTGGTGCAGAACCCCGCCAGGGCTTCATCCACGCTGTTGTCCACAACTTCATACACCAAATGATGAAGGCCGTCAATGCCGGTCGAGCCGATATACATGGCCGGCCTCACTCTGACAGCGGACAACCCCTTGAGTATCTTTATCTGATCAGCGCCGTATGCGTCACCGTTCTCGCCATTTACATATTCCTGCTTGTTCTCTTCCATTTATCTCCCTTAAAATGCCGCGCATTACTAGCAACGGCCATATCTTCATTTACAACCTGCGTTATGACAGGTAACCGATTTCGGACGCCTTTCTGCCTCTCTGATTGATCTGCGGCTCGCCTCTCGTCGATACTGCGTAAGCGCCTATAGCCGCATCGGCATAACTACACATTTGTAATCGGTTCTGGAGTCCTCTGTGACGAGAACGGGGCTGAGGGCTTCATTCATTTTTAGTGTTATATTCTCTCCCTCCATGACATTGAGAACGTCGAGGAGATAGCGCGCATTGAAGGCGACAGTCATTTCATCGCCGTCATACTTGACCGGTATCTCGTCTTTTGCGTCTCCGAGATCGGGATTCGAAGTCGAAATAACCATGCTGTCCTTGGCAAGGTCAACCTTTACGGCACTGCTCCTTTCCTTGCTGAGAATGGATACTATCTTGAGGGCCTTGCTGAACGCCTCCCGTGCTACACCGAGGTCC
The DNA here is from genome assembly GCA_035319185.1 of Dissulfurispiraceae bacterium. GTDB lineage: Bacteria > Nitrospirota > Thermodesulfovibrionia > Thermodesulfovibrionales > Dissulfurispiraceae > Fen-1308. The sequence goes on from DATHDF010000083.1 coordinate 43,067, forward strand.
TTGTTGTTATCGGCGGGTATTACCTGCTCATAATTCGGGTAAGTGCCTTCGATCAGCCTGGTCAGAAACTGAATGCTTCCGACTGAAAAGAGGATGTGGTTCTTGCCGATAGTGAGTTTGACGGGTTTCTGCTCGTCATCCAGAAACCTGCGAAGCTCTGAAACGGACTTACGCGACAGAATAATCTTCAGCTCCTCTTCGAGCTTTTCGGCGATCTTTTTTTCCGAAAGCGCAAGACGGTGTCCGTCTGTTCCGACTACATTCAGGATCTCATCGGTCCTCAGGTGAAAGAGCAGGCCATTTAAAACATAACGAGTGTCCGATTCACCGGCTGCATATAAGGTCTTCTCGATGGCATCAAGGAGGATTGCCGCATCCAGCTCAACGCTTTTGGCCTCAGCCGCGGAGATGGAAGGCCAGACAGGAAACTCGTCAGGAGATATGCAGGCAAGCCTGAAATGGCTTTTGCCGCATTTTACCTTTATCCACTGGTTGTCGGCAGACTCCAGAACTATCTCTCCGTCCATCTCCCGGACAATCTCGAAAAGCTTCTTTGCGGGGATACACATCCGGCCCTCTTCCAGCACGCTCATCTCGATCGGCTCCTTCATTGCCGTTTCCAGATCAGTGGCCGTGATCACCGAGCCCGCACTCTCGGCCGACAGAAGAAAATTGTTTAGAACAGGCATTGTATTCCTTTTTTCAACAATATTCTGGATATCGGAAAGTTTTTTCAGAAGCTCGTTCCTGTCGACTTTTACCTTCATGTTTCCTCCAATCTTGAGCCTGTTAGTTCTTCGGCAACCTAAGAAACCTTTATTTTCCTGATGATATTTTCGATAACCTTGTTGAAAACGTCGTCAGAGGACCGCCTCTCTTCCACCTGCCTGCAGCCATAAATTACCGTAGCATGGTCCTTGCCGCCAAATGCTCTGCCTATGTCGCTCAAAGACAATTGTGTAAAGTTTTTCAGCAGGTACATTGCGATCTGGCGAGAGTTCACTATCTCCTTAGTCCGTTTCTTTCCTTTTATTTCAACAGGCTTGACACCGAAATAATCGCTGACGACCTTTACCACTCCGTCAACGGTCAATGGCCTGTCTTCGTCGGATATCAGGTCCTTGAGCACATTGCGTGCAAGGTTCATGTCGATAGGAATGCCGGTGAGTGACGAATGTGCGCCAAGTTTGATCAGACATCCTTCAAGCTCCCTGATGTTTGATTTGACGCGCGAAGCGATAAAATACGCAACATCTTCAGGCAAAGACAGCCTTTCTGCATCGGCCTTCTTATAGAGAATTGCAACCTTTGTTTCGACTTCGGGACACTGAATATCGGCAATAAGACCCATTCCGAACCTGGACCTCAAACGGTCGGTGATGTCCGAGATGTCCATCGGCGCCCTGTCGCTCGAGATGACTATCTGGCTTTGCCGCGCATAAAGCGAATTGAAGGTATGAAAAAATTCCTCCTGGGTTGCCGTCTTGCCGGCAATAAACTGGATATCATCCACCAGCAGGATGTCAGCGTTCCTGTATTTGTCCTTGAATTCCCCCATCTTTTCATGCCTGATGGAGGATATGACCTCATTCGTAAATTGCTCTGCGGAAACATAATAAACAACCTTGTTCTGAAATTTGTCCACTATTTCATTTCCAATGGCATTGATCAGGTGCGTTTTACCGAGCCCCACCCCGCCATATATGAACAACGGGTTATACGTGCTTCCAGGGCCTTCACACACCCTTTTGGCAGCTGCATGTGCAAACTGATTGGATGAACCGACAACAAACGAGTCGAAAGTGTACTTCGGATTTAAATATATGCCCCTGTTTGCAAGCCGTGCCCGACGGCTCTCATTTTTTGAATCTATCTTCCTTAATGCCCCGTCTTCCTTGGCGCATATCTTGAATTTAATGGCGACCTGTTGCCCTGTTTCGCCTTCTATCGATTCGCCTATGAGATTAGGGTAATTATCCTCTACCCAATCCTTAAAAAATCTGTTTGGAATCTCAATAGTCACCGATTTATCCTTAAAATGCAGGAGCTTCATAGGCTTGAACCACAACTCAAAGATGCTGTCTCCCACCCTTTCGTGTATCTTCGAAAAGGCGCCGCCCCAGAAATCCTCTCTTCCGCTCATTCGCTCTACCGTACTGATTCCTCTATATTTATGTATCCATTTATCAACAAGTAATTAACAATTGTGAAAAACCATACAATTTTCTACCCGCTCATTATAGCCTATCCGGAAAAAACAGGGCAATAAAATGTTGGCCGATTTGTTCATAAAAAATTATCCACAGACCGGCCTGCAGGCCTTAAATAAAATCGTGTCATCCATTTAACTATTATCTCATTGAATTATTGGTATATTATAGCTTTTACACATATTCCAGAGCCCTATTATGATTACTTATATTTTATGTTTAATAAAATAATAGAAAGACAAAATCAACCTATCTGAGAGATTTCAAATATGCCGTCACAAAACTGTCTATCTTTCCATCAAGAACCGAATCGACATCCCCTATTTCTACATTGGTCCTATGGTCTTTAACAAGACGATAAGGCTGCAATGTATAAGACCGTATCTGATTACCCCAGGATATTTCCTTTTTGTCGCCTATAAACCCTTCCAGCTTTTTTTCTCTAGACTTGAGCGTCATATCGTAAATTCTGGATCTCACTATCTTCAATGCAAGCTCTTTATTCCTCAGCTGAGAACGCTCGCTCTGACACGCAACTATTATCCCTGTCGGTATGTGCGTGATGCGTACAGCGGACGAAACCTTGTTCACATGCTGCCCTCCGGCCCCTGAAGACCTGAATGTGTCGATTTTGAGATCTTCATCCTTCAGATCAACGGTGATATTATCTTCTATTTCAGGATAGACGAGCACTGCTGCAAACGACGTATGCCTTCTTTTATTGGCATCAAACGGGGATATCCTTACCAGACGGTGAATGCCTGCCTCCGCTTTCAGATATCCATACGCATACTGGCCCTCAACGGTGAACGTTGCCCCTTTTATACCGGCTTCATCTCCTATTTGAAGATCGGCTATTTCAGTTTTATATCCGTGCATCTCTGCCCACCGCAGATACATACGCATCAGCATTTGGGCCCAGTCCTGGCTTTCAACTCCACCTGCACCCGGATGGATAGTGACTATGGCATTGTTCCTGTCGGCCTCTCCGGAAAGGAGCAGACGTAACTCAACGTCTTCGAGGTAAGACTTCAGCCCGCTGATGTCCTTGCGGATCTCTTCAAAAAAGATTTCGCCTTCATCTTCATCGAGTATCTCAACTGATTCTTGCAGGTATGAGATCCGTTTTAAAGCGGACTCAAGTGGCCCGATATTTTCGAGGATATCGGCCTTTTTTTTCTGAAGTTCCTTCAGCTTGTCCGGCACTGTCCATACTTCTTCGGATAACAGCTCCTTCTCTATCTTTTGCAGTTCTTCTCTTCGCTTATCTACATCAAAGATAACCTCGTAAAGAATCCAGCCTCTCGCTGATTTTCTTTATGTCTTCTTGAACTTCGTTTTGCAGAATCATGATTTTTCCTCCAAAAATTGTTACGGCGACCTTCTGCTGTTATGATCGACTGCTTTTCAAGTGCCTGATAATAAGCAGCAGGGATATGATGATACATATGAACGAGAAGAGGTCCCCATACTTTGTGTAAAAAGTTATCGTTTTGTCGGTCCCTATGTTGGCTTTCAAAACCGTTCGGCTGAAAAGGCCGGTTGTCGAAAGAATCTCGCCATTACTATTTATAAAACCCGAAACGCCGGTGTTCGCCGCCCTTATGACGGGTTTTCTGTTCTCTATGGCCCTGAAAACAGCCATACTGAAATGCTGGTACGGACCATTTGTGCGGCCAAACCAGGCATCGTTCGTGACGGTTACTATGAAATCCCCGCCTTTTATATAGAACTTGCGGACTAGTCCAGGAAATGCTATCTCATAGCATATCGGCGTACTGAAACTGCCAAACGGAGTAACTGCCTTTATGTAGCTGTCACCCGGGACATAGTCGCCGATGCCGACGACCAGCTTGTCTATGAAAAACAGCATGCCCCTCAATGGGACGTATTCGCCAAATGGAACCATATGAATTTTATCATAAATATATGAAAGCGTTCCATCTTTAGTTAGAAGAACAGTGCTGTTGGAATACTCTTCCTTTGCATCGCTTTTCTTAAGTACGCTGCCGAAAAGCAGGTACGTGTCAAGAGTGCGTTCAAAATTGACCAGTTGTTCCGTACGGGCCTTGTCTACGCCGAAATAAAAAGGAATTGCCGTTTCGGGCCAGACGACAAGGTCAGGGCCCTGCAGCCCGGATGCATGACTGGTTGCGTCCAGGGTCAATCCGCGATAAATATCTATGACATGGTCCTGATAAGCCCGGTCCCACTTCATGTCCTGCTCTATATTGCCCTGCACGACGGCAGCCTTTATATTTGACCCTGGCCTGTGCTGATGAAGCCTGTAATAGCCGTATGCAAAATTCGCCACGAGCGCAAGGCTGAGGATAGACCATCCCGCATATGTGAACAGGCGTGTGTGAAGAGGTCTGGCAAGGGAGCGTTTTTTCAGGATAAACAAATCCGCGATTGCACCATTGACCGCTACTATCATGAAAGAGATACCATAAATGCCTATTATGTCGGCGCTTTGGATGAAATAAGTGAACAGATACTGGCTGTATCCGAGGCTCGACCACGGGAAGCCGGTAAAGGCGTAAGAGCGAATAAACTCCAAAGATGTCCATAGAGCAGGCGCAACAACCAGAGACGGCCAGTCCGCCTTCTTGATGATAATGGAGTAAAGCCAGCAGAAGACAGCCGGATAGAGGCTGAGGTATACGCTCAGGACAAGCACTATAGCCAGGCTCGGAATGAAGGCAACGCCGCCGTAATGGTTTATGGAGTAATAAATCCAGTAGACGGTACCGAAAAAATAGGTCAGTCCAAAAAGCAGACCGGCCTTGAACGCAACAGTCTTCGACCTGTCGTATAACATGGCCAGGAGCGGTGCTAACGCAACCCACGCGAGCGGGTAGAGATCGAATGTCGGGAATGAGAGGACCAGAAGCCCTCCTGCGATAACTGCGCAAAGGTATAGGTAATTGATACGATCCGACAATTTCATGTGCCCGTCCGCAATCTGTATTTTGAGATAATCGTTTATGTTATCATAGAAAAAGTTATGTCCGCTATCGTGATCATACCGTCTCGCTACAAATCGACACGCTTCCCCGGAAAACCCCTTTCGCTCCTTAAAGACAAGCCTATGGTTCAGCATGTTTACGAAAGATCAAAATCCGCCGGGCTGGTCGACGAAGTGTTTGTGGCGACCGACAGCAGGGAGATTTACGAGGCTGTTCTGGGTTTCGGAGGAAAGGCGCTTATGACATCCGAGGCCCACGCGTCCGGGACAGACAGGATAGCCGAAGCGGCGCAAATGATCGGCAAAGAAGGGCGAAGGGCGGACGTTATAGTTAATGTCCAGGGCGACGAACCCATGATCATGCCTCAGATGATAGACCAGGTCATCTCGCTTATGGCAGACGAAAGGGCCGGCATCGGGACCCTGGTCAAGCGCATAATCGATGATTCGGAAATCAGCGATCCGAATGTAGTAAAGGCTGTTTTCAACAGCGAAGGTTTCGCGCTTTATTTTTCCCGTTCGCCGATACCGTATCACAGAGATATTTTGGGTCCGGACGGATTCAGGTCTTCAGGCATGAGCGGAACCCCGGGGTTTCACATGTTCAAACACATCGGCATTTACGCCTACAGAAGGAATGAACTGGCAAGGTTTACCGGTCTTGCACCCTCCGGGCTGGAGGAGACGGAAAGGCTGGAACAACTGAGGGCCCTGGAAAACGGCATAGCGATTAAGGTCGGGGAAACAATATATGAAACCATCGGGGTCGACACGCCGATGGACTTAAAAAAGGTGGAAAAATGCCTAAGTATATCTTTATAACCGGAGGAGTAGTCTCGGCACTGGGAAAAGGAATCGCTGCAGCGGCTATAGGCGCGCTGCTCGAATCGAAAGGGCTTAGGGTAACGGTCCAGAAACTCGATCCGTATATCAACGTGGATCCCGGCACTCTCAGCCCCTTCGAGCACGGGGAGGTTTTTGTAACGGACGATGGCTGCGAAACCGACTTGGACCTGGGACACTACGAAAGATTCACCCATTTGCGTGCTTCAGTTGTAAATAATTACACAACCGGAAAGATATATTTCAATGTTATCACCAAAGAGCGCAGGGGCGACTATCTCGGCGATACGGTGCAGGTCGTCCCCCATATAACCGACGAGATCAAGGAAGCGATCAAGTCTGCGGCCTCCGACCATTACGATATCAACATCGTTGAGATTGGTGGAACGGTCGGCGACATCGAAAGCCTGCCTTTTCTTGAGGCCATCAGGCAGTTCCGCTATCACGTCGGCAAGGAGAATGTGCTTTACGTACACCTCACGCTTGTCCCGTATATAAAGACGGCCGGCGAGCTGAAGACAAAGCCGACGCAGCACAGCGTTAACGAATTGCGGGAGATAGGAATACAGCCGGATCTGCTGTTGTGCAGGACTGACAGGCCGATCCCGGCGGATATGAAGAGAAAGATAGCAATTCATTGCAACCTTGATCCGGACGCCGTAATTTCGGCCATGGATGTCAGCACGGTTTACGAAGTGCCCCTTTCATTTCTGGCCGAAGGATTGGACAAACTGGTCGAGAAGAAACTCGGACTTCAGCTCAAGGAACCGGCAGTAGCCGTGTGGGAGCAAGTTGTCGAGAGAATAAAAAACCCTAAATACGAATGCACTATAGCAATCGTCGGCAAATATGTGAACCTGAAGGACTCATACAAAAGCCTTGAGGAGGCGCTCATTCACGGCGGCATCGCCAACAACACGCGCGTCAATTTGCAATGGATCGACTCCGAAGATATCGAGGCCCACGGCGTCGAGCGGTATTTATCCGAGGTGGACGGCATTCTTGTGCCGGGCGGTTTCGGCAGCCGCGGCATCGAAGGCAAAATCGCTGCAGTCAGGTATGCGCGCGAAAAAAAGATACCATATTTCGGCATCTGCCTGGGGATGCAGCTTGCCGTCATCGAGTTCGGGCGCAACGTCTGCGGGCTGACCGCCAACAGCACCGAATTCGACATCAACGTGAAAGACCCGCTGATCTATCTGATGGAGCGCTGGTACAACCATCGCTCCGGCAAGGTCGAGGAGAGGACGGCCGACTCTCAGATGGGCGGTACCATGAGGCTCGGCGCATACCCGGCAGTCCTTATTGAAGGTACTCACGCCCATACGGCATACGGCGCACATGAGATTTCGGAAAGGCACCGCCACCGCTATGAATTCAACAACAAATACAGGGAGCAGCTTACGTCCAAGGGTCTGATTGTCAGCGGCCTCTCCCCTGATCATGAGCTTGTTGAGATAATAGAGCTCCGCAACCATCCGTGGTTTCTGGGTTGCCAGTTCCATCCTGAGTTCAAGTCCAGACCAATAGAGCCGCACCCTCTCTTCAGCGCTTTTGTCGGGGCAGCCCTCAGGGAAAAAAGGGAACTGTTTCAGTAAGGCGGCATCCCGAAACAGATCCAGGCCGGAATATGGAATTCCGGCTTTTTTGTTTATATAGTGTAATAGCTAGGAGGTCCGGCTATTTGGATGAACCGTTGAACATAATATTTATCGGTGATTCACTGACCGAATATTACGACTGGCAGGCGCGGTTTTCCGCGCATCAGGTGCTTAACCTCGGGCTTTCGGGAGAAACCGTTCAGGGCCTTTCAGTTCGCGTGAGACGTATAATCGGAACCGCGTCCGCTCCCAACGTGCTGTTTGTGATGACCGGCATCAACAATCTGACCATGGAAGACTTCGATATACTCGATGAATACAAAAAGATGCTCAGGAATTTGAAAACGGCCTTTCCTTCGACGAGCATAGTCATACAGAGCATACTTCCAGTGAACATGTGGGCCGACAATAAGAAGATAGAAGATATCAACCGGGAACTCAAGGCGATTGCCAGGAGCATGAAGCTGTCATTCCTGGATGTCTATGCCTCTTTCATTGATCAGGATGGAAACCTGCGAGACGAGTGTCTGCTGGAAGACGGGGTGCACCTGAGCGAAAAGGGATACGAGGTCTGGTCCGAAAGGGTCGCGGATTTTATCGATCATTTGCCAAGAAAGAGCTCCAGCAGCCGGTCCAGCTCGTCCAAAGAGTAGTATTCGATCTCTATTTTGCCGCCCTTCCCTCTGTGCTGAAGCCGCACTTTGGTGCCCAATGCCTGGATGAGCCTGTCCTCCAGGTCTGCAACTTCGGGCAACTTCTTTTTTTCTTTTCTGGTCGGCCTGGCCGCTTTTTCCGAACCTTTGTTAATTGCGGCGCATAGGGCTTCGGCAGCCCTGACGCTGAGGCCATCCTTTACGATCTTTGCAGCTGCGGCAATCTGTTTTTGAATGTCTTCTACGGAAAGCAATGCCTTGGCGTGGCCTATCGACAAGCTGCCATCATTTATAAGGGCCTTGATCTCGGGAGGAAGTTTGCGAATGCGCAGGTAATTTGCCACCGTTGCCCTGTCCTTGCCTACGCGGTCTGCAAGGGCTTCCTGGGTGAGCTTGAAGTCCTGCATTAAACTATGGAAGGCATCAGCTGTTTCAACGGCATTCAGCTCTTCGCGCTGAATGTTTTCTATCAAGGCGATCTCTATAGCGTCCTGTGACGAGACTTCTTTGACGAGGGCCGGCACCTTCTTCAGCCCTGCCTGTTTGGATGCCCTCCATCTGCGCTCGCCTGCGATGAGCCGGAAAGTCCCGTCGCCCAGCCGCGATACAATTACCGGTTGCAGCACGCCCTTTTCTTTAATCGAGGCGGCCAGCTCTCTTAGGGCCTCGTCCCTGAATACCTTTCTCGGCTGGTGTTCATTCGGAACGATCTTGCCGATCTCGATATCAATGATCTCGCCACCCCTGTCGGGGAGCAGGGCGTCAAGGCCTTTACCGAGGGCCGCTTTCATGCAGAATCTCCTTTGCCAGCGCTACATAGCTCTGCGCGCCCTTCGACCTGGCATCATACAGGATCGCCGGCTTTCCATGGCTCGGCGCCTCTCCAAGGGTTACGTTGCGCGGGATCTGTGTCTTATAGACTTTCTCACCGAAATGTTTCTTGACTTCTTCCGCCACCTGGTGAGACAGCGTATTGCGCGGATCAAACATTGTAAGCAAAATCCCCTCTATCTCAATGTCGGGATTGAAAGAGGACCTAACCAGTTTCAACGTCCTTGTCAGCAGGCTCAAGCCTTCGAGGGAATAATACTCGCACTGAACCGGCACTAAAATGGAATCGGCGGCTACCAGGCCGTTAAGCGTCAGCAGGCCAAGAGAGGGCGGGCAGTCAATGAAAATGAACTGATATTTTTCCCTGATCTCTGACAATGCATTCAGCAGCATTTTTTCCCGGTCATTTTTGCCTACCAGTTCAACTTCGACTGCAAGCAGGTCGATAGTGGAAGGGACGATGTGCAGATGCGGTATACGTGTCGTGCTGATCGCGTCAGCCAGGCTCAACCTGCCGGTGTAAACATCGTAAAGGCTTTGCCCGACCTCGCTGCGATTGATGCCGAGACCGCTCGAAAGATTGCCTTGAGGATCGGTGTCAATTGCCAGTACGTCCTTGTCGGCCAGCGCCAGGGATGCCGACAGATTGACCGCAGTTGTGGTCTTGCCCACCCCGCCTTTTTGATTTGCTATGACGACAATTTTTCCCATCGGCGCATTATTGTATCATTTTAAGAGGACGGATTACTAACTCAGACTTGCGGAGGGCTAATGACTAGTAATAGTTCGATACTAAACGTATAGAATTGGGCCGTTTGATTTGCGTTTGCGTGTGATCTAGCGATTAAGGTATTGAATTTGTTAAAATTAAAATTACCGATTGATGAAGTGCATTTCCAGTGCAGTGAAGTGGCCTGTTTCTGAGCAAATTTGGCTGTCTTTTTATCAAGTATTTTCAATGGACTTTTCTGATGATTGCGGGTTCTTGGCGGTAGATGACGGGAGGCTATTCAGGCAGTAAGAAGAAATCGGTGGTAAGGCAAAAAAAATTGCGAGGTGGAAAGATGGCTGAAAGTATAGAGATTCGCTGGCATGGAAGAGGGGGCCAGGGAACGGTAACGGCAGCTAAAGTGTTTGCCGACGCCTGCCTGAGCGGGGGCCGCTATGTTCAGGCCTTTCCGGAGTACGGACCGGAGAGGGCCGGCGCGCCGCTTCGCGCATTTAACCGTATAAGCGATCGGGAGCTCCGTCTTCACTGCCCGGTTACGAAGCCCAACATTGTTGTTGTTGTCGATGCCACGCTCATCGATAGTATCAATATTCAGGAAGGTACTCCGGACGACGTGGTATATATTGTTAACAGCTCGAAACAGCCGCAGGAATTGCGCAGCAAGCTGAAGGCTAAACCGGGCCAGAAGGTATACACCGTCGATGCGACCAGGATTGCGGTGGAAACCATAGGCCGTCCTTTGCCGAATGCCACCCTGGTCGGCGCACTGGCGAAAGTGTCCGGACTGATCGGTCTTGAAGCGGCCCTGCAGGATGTTGAAAAGAGTTTCGGCAAGAAGTTTTCCCGCAAGATAATTGAAGGAAACCTCGATGCAACACGGCGGGGTTATGAGGAGGTAGTGGAAGGATGAAGACATGGAAAGAAGTCACTCCTGGTGCAGTTATCACGGAACCGGGAAGTTCGCGTAAATTCAAGACCGGTTCGTGGCGTGCCTTCAGGCCGAAATGGATACCGGAAAATTGCATACAGTGTCTTTTATGCTGGATATACTGCCCGGACATGGCTGTGAAAGTTAAAGACAGCAAACGGGAAGATTTTGACTATGATTTTTGCAAAGGATGCGGCCTTTGTGCCCTCGAATGCCCAGGCAAGAAAGGCAACAAGGCGATAGTTATGGAAGAGGAGGGCAAGTAATGCACAGAAAGGTTGCGGCTACCGGAAATGAGGCAGTTGCTAACGCTATGCGCATCGCTAATCCTGATGTATGCGGCGCATACCCAATAACACCGGCGACCGAAATAATGCAGCGGTTCACGTCCTATGTTTCCAATGGCCAAGTCAATACAGAAATGGTGCTTGCCGAAAGCGAACACAGTGCCATGAGCGCATGCATTGGTGCTGCAGCAGCAGGGGGGCGGGTGGCAACGGCGACGTCTTCCCAGGGGCTTGCATTCATGTGGGAGATGCTATTTATTGCATCCGGACTTAGACTTCCCATAGTAATGGCACTTGCAAACAGGGCCCTGTCAGCGCCGATCAATATACACGGCGACCATTCGGATGCAATGGGGGCGCGAGACTGCGGCTGGATCCAGCTTTTTTCTGAAAACGCGCAGGAAGCCTTCGACAATATGATCCAGGCATTCAGGATCGCCGAGCATCTGGACGTCAGGCTGCCGGTGATGGTCGGCATGGACGGCTTCATAACGAGCCATTCCATTCAGACAATGGAATGGATAGACGATGAGACAGCGGCGAAATTCATCGGCGAGTATAAGGGAGTCAGACCAATGCTTGACATTAAGCATCCTGTCAGCTATGGGCCGCTGATTCTTGCTGACATGTATTTTGAATACCGCAAGGCGCATGAGCACGTAATGAGCGGAGTCTCAAAGGTTGTGCTCGAAGTGGCAAAGGAATTCGAGCAGATTTCAGGAAGAAAGTATGGGCTGTTTGATAGCTATAAAATGGATGACGCCGATGTGGCGATAGTTGTGATGAGCTCAGCCGCAGGCACCACAAAGGAAGTAGTCGATCAATTCCGAGCCAATGGGGTCAGGGCCGGGGTACTCAAACCCCGTCTTTTCAGGCCATTCCCATACGCTGAGATACGCGAAGCCTTAAAGCACGTCAAAGCTGTGGCTGTGCTTGACCGGGCCGACTGCTTCGGAACTTCTCACGGGCCGCTATATCTTGATGTTGCTGCCGCGCTGTATCAGAGCGCAGAGAAACCGCTGCTTGTAAACAAGATTTTCGGGCTCGGAGGACGCGATTATATGCCGGTTCAGGCCGAATATGTCCTGAACGAACTCGTCCAGATTGCAAGGGACGGCAAAATAAACTTTGCAAAAGAATATATCGGGGTGAGGGAGTAATATGCCTACATCGTTAAGTTTGAAGGAACTGTCGAAAAGGGAAGAGTTGTTTTCGCCCGGGCATCGCCTGTGCTCCGGGTGCGGCGCGCCGATTGTGGTAAAGATGGTGCTTCTGGCTGCTCAATATCCTGTCATTGCTTCGAATGCGACAGGATGTCTTGAAGTATCGTCATGCATATCCGAATACACTGCATGGAAAATCCCCTGGATACATAGCGCATTTGCAAACGCTGCAGCTACGATATCGGGAATCGAGACCATGTACCGCTCGCTGAAGAAGCAGGGCAAGATTAATGAAAGGATTAAATTCATCGCCTTCGGCGGCGACGGCGGAACATATGATATCGGGTTTCAGAGCCTGTCAGGCGCCATGGAGCGCGGCCACGATATGATTTATATATGCTATGACAACGGTGCTTATATGAATACGGGAATCCAGCGCTCATCGGCCACTCCGTTCGGCGCCGACACGACCACATGCCCAGCCGGGACCGAAATCCCCGGAAAACTGCAGCAGAGAAAGGATCTGACAAGGATCATGGCTGCCCACGGTATCCCCTATGTTGCGCAGGCCTCACCCAGCCATTGGCCCGATCTGATGAAAAAAGTGAGGAAGGCCTTAGACATTAAAGGACCGAAGTTCCTTAACATAATAGCGCCCTGCAACCGCGGCTGGAGATCGCAGACGAACGACGCTATCAGGCTTTCTAGGTTGGCTGTGGAAACCTGCTATTGGCCGCTTTACGAGATAGAAGACGGGGTCACGCGGATTACGTTTACACCTAAAGATAAAAAGGACCTTATGAGATTTCTTAAGCCTCAGGGCAGGTTCAAGCACATGTTCACCTCAGAAAATGAATGGATGCTGATCGCAGCCCAGGCGCAGGTTGACGAGAACTGGGCGCGGCTGTTGCAGGAGCAGGAAAATTCGGCACCTCCCATGAGGCAGCCGGAAAATCTTAACTGGCAATAAACGATTTAAAGTCCGTGAGAATGGACTAGCCGGGGGTATTGATGCTCAGCGATTTTTTCAATCCTGAATCGATTGCAGTTATCGGAGCATCCAGCAATACGAGAAAGGTCGGCTATGCCGTCCTCAAGAACCTTATTGGGTCGGCTTACCGTGGCCGGATATATCCTATCAATCTTCAGGCTTCGGAAATCCTTGGGCTGAAGGCCTATCCGTCGCTGTCTGCGATCGGGCTGTCTGTTGACCTTGCCGTTATCTGCGTCCCCGCATCATCGCTGCCTGATGTGATGAGGGATTGCGGCTCCGCGAAGATAAAGGCTGCTGTTGTAATAACCGCAGGGTTCAGGGAGACAGGGCATGACGGCCTGCTCCTTGAACAGGAGATGACCCAGCTAGCTCGCGAATACGGCATTCGAATCCTCGGTCCAAATTGCCTGGGTGTAATCAATACCGAAAACAACATGAACGCAGCCTTCGGCGGCGAGACCCTGAAAGGCAGGACGGCCTTTTTTTCCCAGTCGGGCGCCCTTGGCGTGGCAATCATGGACTGGGCGCTGGACCACAAATTCGGCTTTTCCAAGGTTGTGAGCCTTGGCAACAAGTCGGACCTTAACGAAACGGATTTTCTCGAATATTTCATCAATGATCCGGGGACGGACGTCATCCTTGGCTATGTCGAGGATGTTATAGACGGCAAACGGTTTATGGAGGTCGCCAGAAAGGCAGCCCACGTCAAGCCGGTCATCTTCCTGAAATCCGGCGGCACTGTGGCCGGTGCGCGCGCCGCCTCATCGCACACCGGCGCCCTCGCCGGGTCGGACACTGCTTTTGCGGCGGCTTTTAAACAAACCGGCATTATAAGAGCCGAGGGTATCCAGGACCTATTTGACCTTGCTATGACATTTTCCGGCGGCAAGCTGCCTGCAGGGGACAGGCTCCTTATAATCACGAACGCCGGTGGCCCCGGTATCTTAGCGGCCGATGCCGCCGACAGGCTTGGAGTAGCCTTGTCGCCGATGACCAGAAACTCCATAGAAGCAATTGCGACGCGATTGCCGTCGATAGCCTCCTTGTACAATCCGATCGATGTTATTTGCGATGCTACGTCAGAAAGATATGCCGCTGTTCTCGACGCCGCTATTGCGGATGCGAACGTTGACGGCATCCTCGTACTGCTGACGCCCCAGGCGATGACCGATGTCGACAATACGGCAGAAATTGTAATCAGTGCCTCCGCAAAGACTAAGAAACCGATAATTACCTCTTTTATTGGGGGCCGAAAAGTGCGTCCTGCGAACGAAAGGATGCGGACAAACGGCGTGCCTTCCTTCGCATACCCCGAGGTGGCAGTTGCCGCCTACAGAAAGCTTTGTGAATTTGCTGCAGTCGGTGAAGAGAGGGCAGGCGATGAACGGTATGCCGTCTCGGATGAGGGCAGGGCGGCAGCGCGCAAAGAGCTCGATTTAGTGCTGGCAACGGGGAATGGCGAATTCGGAACCGATACTGCCATGCAGGTCCTGATGAATTATGGTTTTGTCTTTCCGGAATGCGGGCTTGCCCGCTCTTCCAGAGAGGCGGCAGAGATAAGCCAAAGGCTGGGCTATCCTGTCGCGATGAAAATAGCTTCACCGGATATCCGTTGCAAGACAGACGTCGGCGGCGTGAAGCTTAGCATAGAGTCTGCAGATGCGGCTGCAGAGGCATTTACGGAGATTACCGCCAACGTAAAAAGATTCATGCCGGAAGCTTACATAACCGGAGTCAATGTCTGCCGGATGATAGAAAAGGGTGACGAGTTTATTGTCGGCGTGAACTATGATAAAACGTTTGGCCATATGATTGTCTTGCGTCTGAGCGCGGCGCACGCCGAGTCGATGAAAGGCGCTGCTTGCAGGATTGCGCCGGTTTCGCGAGGCGAGGCGCAGGACATGGTAGCAGAACTCGGAAAGGGAACTGCGCTGCTGAGCGGCACATCCGGCGATATTTTCACCGACGCGGGTCCGCTTGTTGACGCCGTAATGAAGATATCAGCTCTTGTTACAGACTTTCCCGAAATCAGAGAGCTCGATATTAACCCGATTAAGGTGATGTTCAGAGAGGTTTTCGCACTTGATTCGCGCATTGTTTTAGAACCCCGCGCATAGCCGGGTGGGCAGCAAACATTCGCGAGGAGAAAAAAGAGATGGTACCCGTATTGATCACATCGAACAGGCCCAAGGCCGGCAAGGTTTTCTTTATCATCGGCCTTGCCAGGCAGCTCATGCAGCGAGGGTACCGCGTCGGATACATAAAACCGCTTGGCACTGCTCCTGTAAAGAAAGGGCATGACGTGTACGATGCCGACGCGATGTTTATAGCCGATGCGCTGGGGCTTGATGATCCGCTCGACATTATATCTCCATTCGTCATCAGTTATGAAACTCAAAATCTCATTCTGGAAGGCGGCATAAAGGATGAGCGGAAAAAGATCATGGCTGCTTTCGACAGCCTGAAAGACAGGGATTATGTTTTCATCCACGGCGGCGCGGACATCTTCGAGGGCGCCTCTTTGAATGTCGATTCTCTTGCCCTGGCGCAGGAATTGGACGCCAGGGTCGTGATAATCGAGCCATGGAGGGGCGATATCTCGATCGATACCATTTTGGGCGCGCACAAGCTTTTCGGGCTGCAATTTTGCGGTGGAGTATTCAATAAGGTGCCTGAGAATATACTTGCCCATGTTACGCAAGTTGTAAAACCGTTTATCGAGAAATACGGCGTACCGGTTTATGGAATATTCCGCAAGGACAAACTACTGGAAGCGGTAACGGTCCGACATCTCGTTGAGGCTCTTAATGGAAAGGTGCTGTGCTGTCACGACTGCCTCGGTGAATTTGTCGAAAACTTTTCGATAGGCGCAATGGATGTGGACTCAGCCCTCAATTACTTCAGGCGGATTGCCAATAAAGCAGTCATCACAGGTGCTCACAGGACGGACATTCAGCTAGTCTCAATGGAGACCTCAACGAAATGCATAATACTGACCGGAGGTCTTAATACAAGCGATGCTGTAATTGGAAAGGCCCGGGCCAAAGGGATACCTGTGATCTCGGTTGAGACGGACACCTTTACCACAGTAGATAAAATCGAACGTATAATGGGTCATACTATGATTCGCGAAAAGGGCAAGATTGACCGCGCAAACGAAGTGATCAATCTGGAATTCGACATAGGCAAATTCGTAAGGTGCGTTTCGGCCTAGTCCGGCAATCGGGACAGCCTATTTGATTCTCTTTGATATTGCCTTGAACTCCTCGCTGCCGGCCATTTTCAGAATCTGAAACAGCACTGTTTC
>DATHDF010000084.1:0-18297 GCA_035319185.1 Dissulfurispiraceae bacterium
GATCGTTAAAGAAGAGCTTCACAACGCGGAGTTTATAGGCAAGCATGCCGAAGGCTTCGAAGAGTGGAAAAAATCCATCGAAGAGTTTACTCCTGAATATACCGAAAAGATCACGGGCATCCCCAGGCAGAAGATAATAGCGGCGGCGCGCCTTTACGGCGGCTCTCGCAAGGCCGGTATATTCTACACGATGGGTATCACCCAGCATACAACCGGTTTCGATAATGTCAGCGCCACTGCCAACCTCGCACTGCTTACCGGCAATATAGGCAAGGAATCGACCGGCATCAATCCGCTGCGTGGTCAGAACAATGTCCAGGGCGCATCAGACGCCGCATGTCTGCCGAACGTTTTGCCTGGATATCAAAAGATCGACCTGCCCGAAGTCAGGGCTAAATTCGAGCAGGCCTGGGGCGTTGCGATTCCCGCCGTAAAGGGGCTGACTGCTACCGAGATGGTCCCTGCGGCGCACGAGGGCAGGCTCAAGGCCATGTACATCATGGGCGAGAATCCGGTGATCAGCGATCCCAACACCAACCACACACTGAAGTCACTTAAGAATCTTGAGTTCCTGGTGGTGCAGGACATATTCATGACCGAGACTGCTCAACTTGCGGATGTGGTCCTGCCATCTGCGTGTTTCGCAGAGAAAAACGGTACATTTTCCAATACGGAAAGAAAGGTTCAGCGCGTCCGCAAGGCTGTCAAAGCCCCTGGTGAGGCGCGAGACGATCTCTCGATAATAATGGACCTTTCAGGGCGAATGGGCTATGAAATGAGGTATGAATCTCCGGAAGATGTCCTGAGAGAATTCGCCTTGCTATGGCCCAGTCTCGCCGGAATTACTTACAGCCGTCTCGAAAACGGGGGCATACAATGGCCCTGCCCCTCTCTCGATCATCCAGGCACGCCTTATCTTTATAAGACAGGGTTTCCGAAAGGCAGGGCACCGTTTACAGCACTTAAATTCAGGCCGCCTGCTGAAGTTGCGGACGCCGATTTCCCGTACGTACTAACCACAGGGCGGAACCTGTACCAGTATCACACAGGTTCAATGACCAGGAAAGTGCGGCCTATTGAAGAACATGCGGGCGAACCGTACGTCGAAATAAATATGGTCGATTCCGAAAAACTATGCATTAAAGACGCAGAAATGATAAGGGTATCTTCTCGTCGCGGCAGCATAGACATAAAAGCCAGGGTATCGCAGAGGGTCGGCATCGGCCTCGTCTTCATACCGATGCATTATAGAGAAGCTGCAGCTAATCTTCTCACTATCGACGCACTCGACCCGATAGTTAAGATACCGGAACTCAAGGTTTGCGCCGTACACATTGAGAGCTTAAACAGACAACCAGCAGCCTGCACGCCGAGCGTCTCTGAAAAATGATTCAACGGTCCGATATAAATGTCGGGCCGCTCATTTTTCAGTAGATTTATTAATTAAGCTCCTCGATCTTTGGTCAAGGGGCTATATTTTTATCCGCACGAAATAGCTCATCAGGAGGTCTTTTATGCCGTATGATGCGACTAAGTTAGCTGACTGGCAGATTTCCGAGGAAGCTGAAAAGAACATGCCTACGCCCGATCAATTGCGCGAAAAACTCGGCCTGCAAAAAGATGAGATGTTGCCCATGGGCAGGCTTTCAAAAGTAGACTTTCTCAAGATCATCAGCCGCCTTAAGGACAAACCGGACGGCAAGTATATCGAGGTTACGGCCATCACCCCAACCCCGCTTGGTGAAGGCAAGAGCACGACATCGGTCGGTCTTATGGAAGGCCTCGGCAAGAGGGGAGTGAATGTCGGCGGCGCGCTTCGCCAGCCTTCGGGCGGACCCACCATGAATGTTAAGGGAACAGCAGCCGGCGGCGGAAATGCGCTGCTGATCCCGATGACCGAATTTTCACTGGGACTTACCGGCGATATCAACGATATCATGAATGCCCACAACCTGGCCATGGTCGCCCTGAACGCCCGCATGCAGCACGAGCGCAACTATAACGATGAGCAGTTGGCCCGTCTCACTAAGATGAGAAGGCTTGATATAGACCCCACCCGCATCGAGATGGGCTGGGTCATGGACTTCTGCGCTCAGGGCCTCCGCAACATCATCATGGGAATCGGCGGCCGCACGGACGGTTTCATGATGCAGTCGAGATTCGGCATCGCGGTCGGGTCCGAGTGCATGGCCATCCTGGCTGTTGCAAAAGATCTAGCTGACCTGAAGCAAAGACTCAATAATATTACCGTTGCCTTTGACAAGAGCGGCAAGCCGGTCACCACCGGAGACCTAGAAGTAGGCAACGCCATGACCGCATTTATGCGCAATACTATAAATCCGACCCTTATGACCACTGCCGAATACAATCCGTGTTTCGTTCATGCCGGCCCGTTCGCAAATATCGCGGTGGGTCAATCGTCCATCATCGCCGACCGTGTCGGCCTAAAGCTCTTCGATTATCACGTCACCGAGTCCGGGTTTGCTGCCGACATAGGATTTGAAAAATTCTGGAATGTAAAATGCCGTTTCAGCGGACTCAAGCCGCATGTTTCTGTTCTGACCACGACAATCCGCGCCCTCAAGATGCATGGCGGAGGCCCTAAGGTTGTAGCAGGAAAGGCACTTCCTGAAGAGTACACCAAGGAAAATCTGGGCCTGGTCGAAAAGGGCTGCGCAAACATGGTCCATATGATCGGAGTTATCCGCAAGTCGGGTATCAATCCGGTCGTCTGCGTCAACCGTTTCTATACCGACACGGATGCCGAGGTTGCCTTGGTCAAAAAGGTCGCTCAGGCGGCAGGCGCAAGGTGTGCCGAATCCCAACATTGGCTCAAGGGCGGCGAAGGAGCGTTGGAGCTTGCTGATGCTGTAATGGACGCCTGCAAGGAAGAAAATAAATTTAACTTCCTGTATCCTCTTGAGATGAAACTTCGTGATCGAGTAGCCATTATCGCCAAGGAAGTCTATGGCGCGGACGGAGTCTCCTGGCTGCCCGAGGCCGAGGCAAAGGCCAAGATGCTCGAAGAAGACCCGAAATATGCCGACTTCGCGACCATGATGGTCAAGACCCATCTCAGCTTGAGCCACGATCCAGTCATCAAGGGTGTGCCGAAGAACTGGACCCTTCCCATCAGAGATGTTCTTATCTATTCCGGCGCCAAGTTCCTGTGTCCATGCGCTGGAGCAATCAGCCTTATGCCCGGCACAAGTTCCAACCCTGCATTTAGAAGGATCGATGTAGATACTGCTACCGGCAAGGTTTCCGGGCTGTTCTAATTTCCGAATAAGACTCAATAAAGAAAGCCCCCGGCGGATCGGGGGCTTTCTTTTTGATCAGTCCCGTTTCTACTCAACGACTTCCCAGTTTGCTTCGAAAGTATTGTCGAGAAGCGTATAGAGATATCCCATCATCTTACCTACGCCCGGCAAGACCCCTTTCTTGACCTGCCAGAAGGAAAGATAGATCGCCGGCACCATCTGAGGGTTTGCAGTCTCGTCTCCTACATGCTGCCACGCCTCGCTCTTGCCCATAATCCGCCATAGGGTCCGATATTTCTTGTTCCTGACCGTCTGACCTACCCTCGGCAACTTGCTGCGCAAAGCTTCGAACTGTGACTCAACCGTCCCGGCCATGTCTGCCTCCCTTCAGGTCCGGTAAGAGCATCGCCGGACTCATCGGATGTTAATAATTCAGCGGCCAAGTTCGTCAGTCTTATTTTTGTCCTAATGCCCTGTCTCTCTAACTAATAATTACCACAAAACAGTCGGATTGTCTATCGGATTTTGAGACCCATCCCCCATAAATGACTAACCCCGTTTGTTTGAGTTATAGTATAGGGATATAGTTTGACTACGGCGGAGCAAATGCAGGATTTCATTATAATAAAGGGCGCAAGAGAGCACAATCTCAAGAATATTGATGTTGCCATTCCCCGCGATAAGATAACGGTCATTACGGGACCGTCCGGCTCGGGCAAATCGTCGCTAGCCATCGATACGATCTATGCCGAAGGCCAGAGAAGATATGTAGAAAGCCTCTCTGCCTATGCAAGACAGTTTCTGGAACAGATGCAGAAGCCGGAAGTGGACTCAATAGAAGGTCTGTCGCCGTCCATAGCCATAAACCAGAAAACCGTCAGCAGAAGTCCCCGCTCCACCGTCGGAACTATTACTGAAATATATGATTACATGAGGGTTCTCTTCACAAGAATCGGGACCCCGTATTGCTATAGCTGCGGTTCTCTCATTACAACCCAAGACATACATAACATCCTCAAATCGATACTTGCACTCCCTCTTGGCACAAAGATACAGATACTCGCCCCTATTGTAAGGGAGAGAAAGGGTGAGTACAAGAAAGAGCTCAGGCAGATGAGAATGGAAGGATTCATCAGAGCGAGGATAGACGGCAAGATGGTTGATCTGACGCGTGACATTTCCCTCAGAAAGACCCTGAGGCATACGATCGAGATCGTCATCGACCGTTTCATAATCAAGCATTCTATTGAGAAACAGCTCAAGCATGCTATAGACGTGTCCCTAAAATATGCCGATACGGTGATCATCAACATTATTGACGAGGAGAAGGACATACCTTTCAGCCGGACACTGGCGTGCGCAAAGTGCGGCATCAGCTATCCTGAAATAGAACCGAGGCTTTTCTCCTTCAACAGCAAGTACGGTGCCTGTCCGAGTTGCAGCGGTCTGGGATATGAAGGCATCGTACCCGTTGAATTGTCCGGATCTGGTGAACAGGATCTATACCTGAACGGACTTGAAAACATGGAGCTTACCCACATGATATCCTGCAAGTCCTGCGGCGGAAAGAGGCTGAGAAAAGAAGCCCTGCATGTCAGGATTCACAACATAAACATAGGCGAATTTTCGGGCATGTCCGTTAAAGAAGCATCTGAATATATCGCTGGGATTACTTCCAGGCTTTCAGACAAGGAGCTTACGATCTCGCGCAGGATAATAAAAGAGGTAAGCGAGCGTCTGACCTTTTTGGAAAGGGTCGGCCTCGGATATGTTACGCTCGACAGGGCTTCGCTAACCCTTTCCGGTGGAGAGGCACAGCGCATAAGGCTCGCCACGCAGCTCGGATCGTCGCTTACCGGAGTATTGTACGTTCTCGACGAGCCCAGCATAGGCCTGCACCCGCGCGATTGCTCAAGACTGCTCGACAGTCTATCGGAAATAAGGGATGCCGGCAACACGGTGGTTATAGTTGAGCATGACGAAGATACCATACGATGGGCTGACCATGTAATTGATATGGGGCCCGGCGCCGGCAGCAACGGCGGATGGGTAATCGCAACCGGCAGCCCCAGGCAGATAACCAGGATGGACGCATCCATCACGGGCAAATACCTGAGCTGCGATCTAAGTATCCCCATTCCGAAAGCGCGTCGCGGCACCGGCGACTGGATCAGGATAATCGGTGCCTCCGAATTCAACCTGAAGAACATAGACGTGGCAATCCCGCTTGGAGTCTTTGTCTGCGTTACAGGAGTTTCGGGATCGGGCAAGAGTACCTTGATTTTCGAAATACTATATAAATATTTGATGAACCGCCTGTACAAAAGCAATTTTCTTCCAGGCAAGTGCAAGAAGATAGAGGGTATCGAGAAACTGGACAGAGCGATCTCCATAGACCAGTCGCCCCTCGGTAGGACGCCGAGATCGAACCCTGCCACTTACACCGGCATCTTCACTTATATCAGAAACCTCTTCGCACAGATTTCCGAATCACGGGTACGGGGGTATTCGCCTTCCCGCTTCAGCTTCAATGTTTCAGGCGGAAGGTGCGAAAATTGCCAGGGCGACGGCCAGAAGAAGATCGAGATGCACTTTCTGCCGAATATATATGTAACCTGCGATGTCTGTAAAGGCGCTCGATATAATAAAGAAACCCTCGACATCCGCTACAGAGACAGGAATATAGCTGAAATACTGGACATGACCATCTCCGACGCCCTGGATTTTTTTTCTGCCATACCGCCACTCAGACAACGCCTGGCCGTTCTTGATGAGGTCGGCTTGGGATACCTGAAGCTTGGCCAGTCCGCCACCACGCTCTCTGGAGGCGAAGCACAAAGACTCAAGATTTCGCGGGAGCTTGGGAAGCGCCCTACAGGAAAGACCCTGTACATTTTGGACGAGCCGACGACAGGCCTGCATTTTGTGGATATAAGCAAACTTCTGGGCGTGATAAACAGGCTGGTAGAGATGGGGAATACCGTTATAGTAATCGAGCATGATCTTGATATAATCAAATCTGCAGACTATATTATCGATCTGGGACCTGAGGGCGGCGACGGTGGTGGCGATGTAATTGCAACGGGGACCCCCGAAGATATATCCAAAACAGAGAACTCTTTTACTGGCAGATTCCTTCGCAACAAAATATCAGGGGATTGCCGATGATTGTTTCTTCTAAAGTCGCCGGACGCCGCATTGTAACTTTCGTGGTACTTTTCTTTATCGCGATCGCTCTTCTCATTTCGTGCTCTTCTTCTACCGGTAGGATTTACAAAGAGACGCGTCCTTCTATGTACACAATAGTCAGCATAACCGTTGTGGCGGCAAATGAAGCCGATGCGCAGGCGGTAATCAATGCTTCATTCAATGAGCTCGACAGGCTTGCAAGGCTGCTGAACTTCTACTCCGAAGAGAGCGAAGTCTCCGAAATCAACAGAATGGCCGGCCTGAAACCGGTGAAGGTATCGCAGGAGACGATGGACATTATAGAAAAGTCGGTCTACATTTCAGAAAAGACTGACGGGGCTTTCGATATAACGGTGGGGCCTCTCGTAAGGCTCTGGGATCTTAAGAACAAGGTCATCCCCGACCAAAAAGCTATCGACGAAAAAATGAAGATAGTAGGTTACAGGAACATATTCATCGACAGACATGCATCGACGGTATTCATTAAACCTAAAGGCGCGCAGATAGACCTTGGCGGGATAATCAAGGGATACGCAGTAGATAAGGTGGTCGCGCTGCTCCGCCACAGCGGCATACGCTCAGCGGTTGTATCGGTCGGCGGGGAAGTGAGGACCTTCGGCAGAAAGCCTGACGGCGCCTCATGGGTGGTGGGTGTGCAAAACCCCAGGCAGAAGGGCCGCGATGACGAGGTGATTGCTACCGTCGACTTGTCGGACAGAGCGCTCTCAACATCAGGCGACTATATCAGATTCTTTGAAAGTAATGGGGTCAGGTATCATCATCTCCTCGACCCAAAGACAGGATATCCATCCAGGCAATGCGGCAGCGCCACAGTTGTCGCCGACGACAACACTACGGCAGACGGCTTTACCAAGCTGTTTGTACTCGGGCCTGCCAGGGGTGTTGCCATAGCAAAACAGCTTGGATTCGATATCCTATTTATAGACTGCAGCGGCGGCATGACAATGTCCGACGGGCTGAAAGGCCGGATAACGCTTGTCGGCAAGGCTGGACCTCGATGATAATAACTTGCCCTTATTGCAAACAAAAATGCACATGGGAGGAAAATCCGTGGCGTCCTTTTTGCTCTGAGAGATGCAAAATGATCGATCTCGGCAAATGGGCAATGGAAGATTACAAAATACCAGAGGATACGGTCGACGAAGAAGATTATTGTGACAACATCGATGACAACAGGAGGGAACAATGACTGGAATAATTGTAGCTGGCGCAACCGGGCGCATGGGAAGCAGGATCATAGCGCTTTCTGCGGAATATCCAGGCCTTCGTCTGGCAGGTGCATTTGAAAGAAAGGGGCATTCATCAACGGGGAGAGATGCCGGCCTTCTGGCAGGCTGCGGCGAGAACGGCGTCAAACTGTCGGATAGCCTTGACACCATAATAGACAGCGGTGACGTAATAATCGACTTTACGATGCCCGAAGCTACGCTTGGCAATCTGCAGCTGGCGGCTTCCATGAAAAAAGCGATGGTCATCGGTACCACGGGGATGACTCCACAACAAACAGATACAGTCAGGCAATTCGCAAAAAAAATAGCGATAGTCATGGCACCGAACATGAGTGTCGGCGTAAATCTTCTTCTAAAAGTCCTTAAAGATGTGGCCAAAGTCCTCGGCGATGACTTCGACATCGAGATCGTAGAAGCCCATCACAGATTGAAGAAAGACGCTCCCAGCGGAACGGCGCTCAAAATGGCTCGGGTGATAGCTGAGGCAGTCGATCGCAACCTCGACGAGACAGCCGTTTACTCTCGCAGGGGATTAATAGGTGAGCGAACCAGAAAGGAGATCGGCATTCAGACTGTAAGGGCCGGCGACATCGTAGGCGACCACACAGTCCTGTTCGGCGGGCTTGGCGAGCGCATCGAAATTACGCATAGGGCATCCAGCAGAGACACATTTGCACGCGGCGCGCTAAGGGCTGCCGGTTGGCTTGCCGGGAAAAAAGCCGGGCTCTACGATATGCAGGATGTGCTCGGCCTCAAATAGCTTAGACCTTCAGCGCCTGCGCTTTAAGCGCGGGCGCCTTTTCGAGACTTGCCATGGCCTTTTCCCCGCACTCCTCGCACATTCCATGAGTAAATTCCGCATCGGTGTGTTCGGAGATATACTCTTCCACCCTTTTCCAGTAACCATCATCGTCGCGAATCTTCCTGCACCATGCGCACATGGGGATCAACCCTTTCAGGGTCCTGATCTCCTTCATTTTGCTTTCAAGCTCCATAAGCAGCTTATTACGCTCGATAGCGTGAAGAATTGACCGATTTAAAAGGAGCTTGGTACCCATCTGTTCTTTGAAGATGTAATCCTGCGCACCCTTCCCTACCGCCTCTATCCCTGCTTCCTTGTCGTTTAGCCCCGTAAGAATTATTATGGGCACTTTGGGAGCATAATTGCGGATACGAAAAAAGGTCTCGATACCCCGGCTGTCGGGCAAAGACAGATCAGTAACAATGGCATCAAACTCCTGTTTACCTAAGAGTTCAATTGCCGCAGACATCCTGCTGACGTGCTTTAATCCTATTGTCGTATCAGCTTCTTCCGATATGATTTCCTGTATTAACTCGGCATCTGCCATATCGTCCTCGATAAGTAATATCTCAACGCTACTTCTGCGTTCCATGAAATGTCTCCTTTTATCAAAAGCGAAGGACAAACGTTTTAATCGAATATGCAGGCTTGTTTCAGCCCGATCAAACAGTCAAAATATCTGCGCTTTAATCAGGATAAATTGGAGGCGGGAGATCAGACCACAACTGAAGATTAGTGTTCGATTTAATATTGCTGCCTGTGAATTCAACCTGTGGAAAAAATCTGGCTATAAGGACCGGTGGACCCTCCGGATATCCGGATATGCTGAGGGTGCCGATATGTCCGGTTTTATGCATGCGGGCCACTTCATACTGCGGTTTGATCTTGTCTTCTGCGAGAAGAAGATACGAGGGAGGATGCACAGGAAGGTAATCATGAAAGCCCACAACAAGGGCAAAGACAATTACCGCTGCCAGGATGGTAAATAATGTCCTTGACGATTTTGGACCTGTGATATCTACGGATCTCATAGGCAGTATGATACGCTCTTAGCTGCCATGTAGCAATCAGACATTTTCTGATTCTTTTGTAGGAAGAACATCCGGCTGTTGTAGGTGGGTCCTACAAGGGGGCCTCAGCCCCCTTGGGTGCAGGAGTTTGTCGCAGCACATTAATACTTAACCCTCGTAGATGACGTGTTCCTGCCACATGTACCAGTTGCTGGAATCAGTCAGCAAAGAACAGGTGTTCTGAAAAATCTGAAAATGCTCCTCTTCATCTTTAGCAAGACATTCGAACAGTGCCTTCTCTGCAGGTGTAGCTGCATCGGAGGCCGCTTTTTTGTAAAAATCAGCCCCTTCCTTCTCCATATTCATTGCAATACTGAGGGCGTCAACATCATCAGTAGTTGCATCCACCTTCTGCATCATTATTTCCTTATTCTGCTCGTAAATACTCTTCATGTCCTGCTTAGGCGTTGTCTTGGACGGTTGAAATCCAAGTCCCTTCATAACGTTGATAGCGCACGCTATGTGATGTTGCTCATCCTCCGCAATGCTCAGAAACATCTTCTTGCCGACAGGGCTGTTCGTCTTTTCAGCGCACTGCTTATAAAAAGCGACTGCATCCTTCTCCATTTTGATCGTCATTTCGACAGACGTCATACCGTTTTCTCCTAAGCCTTTTCGAATGAATCCTTCCCGGCCCCGCATACAGGACAGACCCAATCCGCAGGAACTTTATCAAAGGGAGTACCCGCTGCCACGCCATTGTCAGGGTCTCCATATTCGGGATCATAAACATAACCGCAAATTGAACACTTCCACTTATCCATCTAACCCTCCTCGATTTATTGTGTCTTAAAATATAGCAACGATGACGACTTATTTCAAGTCAAGCCCTTTATACTGTATTATACTGCGAGGCATCTCTGCAGCTGAAACAACGCATCTATTGTATCAAGTCTTCATCTGCCGGTTTTTCGATAATCTCAAGTTTGACCTTTGCGATACGCTGTCCCACCATCTGCACTACTCTAAGGCGTTTGTTGTCAATATCAACTAGGTCCCCCGTTTGCGGAATTCTCTGAAGCGATGTGACTATAAATCCGCCGAGGGTTTCATATTCGGGGGCTTCGGGAATATCCAGAGTATATTCTTCGTTCAAATCGCGCAGGCTTATCGAGGCATCAATGATCATCGAGCCATCTGCCAGTTTGATTACAGGGCTCTCTATGTCATATTCGTCCCTTATCTCACCGACGATTTCCTCAATGAGGTCCTCGAGCGTGACGAGACCGGAAACGGCACCATATTCGTCGATCGCCACAGCCATATGGATCCTCTTCTTCTGCATCTCCCTCAGCAGTATGCTGATCTTCATCGTCTCAGGTACAAAGATCGGGGGCTTAACAATCTTTCTTATGTCCACATTGCCCACCGTAGCAAGCAGATGGTAAAAATCCTTTGCGTAAAGAATGCCCCTGATGTCATTGAGGTCCTTGCCAATGACCGGATACCGCGAAAATTTTTCTTCAGCAATTATACTTTTAACATCGTCCCCAGACATGCGTATCTGCACTGTAATCATACGAGGTGCAGGGACCATGACTTCCCTGACAAACGTATCGGTGAATTCGAATACGCTGTGTATTAACTCTTTTTCTTCGGGCTCAAATACACCCTGCTCGCCGCCTTCCTCTATCAGGATCTTGACTTCCTCTTCCGAAACATATGCCCTTTTATTGAAAGCCCTTTTGCCGAAAGGCTTAAGGATAAAATTGCTTGTTGCAGTAAGGATGCTGACCAATACCGTTGCAACTGCCGAAAATCTGCGAATAATCGGGGCAATATGCAGCGCAATACCTTCGGGATTCGACAGTGCGACTGATTTCGGAATCAGCTCACCGAAGACGAGCGAAAAAAAGGTGATGACTACAACTACCAACCCTATCGCAATCGCCTCGCTTGATGCTGCAATAAAAGCAACGGGCACAGTGGCTATTACCGGTTTCACAGCCTTTACTGCTGCAGCGCCTCCTATGGCAGAAGCAAGGGCGCCTGAAAGAGTCACTCCAATCTGGATTGTTGCAAGGAAACGGTCGGGCTCTTCGCGCAGATTCAGCAGCACCTTGGCGTTCTTCCTTTCCTCGTCCACCATCTGCTTGATGCGCGTCCTGCGAGACGTAACAACCGCGATTTCGGAGGCTGCAAAGAAACCGTTGATCAGCACAAAGATGGATATAAGGACTATTTCAAGCATTGCATGGTATTTCGACATCAAGTCCGGGTTGCACATGGCCAGTGCAGACCGTGATCATCATTATCATAAGGCTATTATAGCATCATCTCGCCGGTTCCATGAGCCGGACGCCAAGAAACTCAAAATCAGCGCGCCCCGATCACCTGGCATCTTCGGGAAACACCTTCAGGATCTTCCTTACAATCTCCGGGTGCCTGGCGATCAGCTTCAGTTCATCATCGGTCAACGGTTTTTGGGAATGAAGATTGGCATACTGCACAAGCTCGAAGATATTTCTTGCTTCCTTATCATCGTGAAATTCGATTCCCATCTTGCCGTACACATGCCTGAAGCCCTTAATGCCGCCATATTCACCCGTGGTTATTATACGGCCCGTTTCAAGCTTTTCGGGTTCCCCCCTGCCGACATCCTCCGGATCGTACAGCTCGTATGTGCGCTTGTCCTTCAGTGTCCCGTCGGCATGTATCCCTGATTCGTGCGCGAATGCGTTTGCCCCCACACCCGGCTGGGTTATCGGTATCGGCATATTGAAAGCATATGACGCATATCTGGCCAGCTTCCATGCCTTGCTCAAGTCAACATTTCCGTCCAGCTTCATCTTCTTACGGAAGCCCTCGGCATGTCTGAGCGCCAG
The DNA here is from genome assembly GCA_035319185.1 of Dissulfurispiraceae bacterium. GTDB lineage: Bacteria > Nitrospirota > Thermodesulfovibrionia > Thermodesulfovibrionales > Dissulfurispiraceae > Fen-1308. Next base: position 12,397 of record DATHDF010000084.1, read on the forward strand.
CACAACTGATACGAGGTCGCAATTTCCCGCCCTCTCACCATAACCATTTATGGTTGTGTCGATAAAGCAGTCCATGCCGGCCTCGCCAGCGCCTTGCGCGCCGGTAAGGGAAACCGCTTCAGCCATTCCAAGATCATTGTGGCAATGCATCTCTATCGGAAACCTGACGGCAAGCGCCAGCTCTCTGATCTTCTCATAGATTGTCAGCGGGTCGTCGGCACCCAGAGTATCGGAATATCTGAATCTGTCCGCCCCGGCCTGTTTCGCAGCCAGGGCGTATTCTATAAGCCTGTTCAACTCCGTACGGGAAGCATCTTCTGCGTTGACTCCTATGGTCTGAGCCCCCAGTTCACGAGCCATCCTGACTGCCGCTACCACACTCCTGATTATGACAGGCCACGGCTTTTTCCCTTTAAACTTCGTCTTGAGCATGATGTCGGACGTTGACATGGACAGGTTGACGTGTTTAAGGTCCGGACAGTTGCGGAATGCAAGCTCGACATCCTCAGGGATCGCCCTGCACCAGCCTTCCAGCCTTAGTTTTTTAATCACCCCTATTCTGGCAAGATCGAGATTGGCATTTATATAATTGACTTCATGCCTCAGTGTTGGGAAGCCGATCTCGCTTTGAAAAACCCCCATCTCATCCAGATAGATGTTAAGCATTGTCTTGGCGAGCTTGGGCAACAGAATTCTCGATGTCTGGACCCCGTCACGGTTCGTGACATCAACGAGATAGATCGTGCTCATAGATTTGAGTTTCATATATCAAGTACGCCGGCGAGACATAATAACACGCCTACTTGACTTTCTTGGGTATTTCCCTGGCCATTGCGACCTTGCCGGTCCTAACAAATTCCTTTATGCCCATCGGCCTCATCATTTCGATGAATGCCTCAATCTTCTTCTCATTGCCGGTTACTTCGATCGTATACGTGTCCTGGCTGGAGTCCACTACCCTGCCCCTGAATATCTCAGCGGTCCTAAGCACCTCTATCCTGTTCTCTTTTCGAGGCGCCACCTTCAGCAGTATCATCTCTCGCTCCACATGGTCCAGTTCGGTGAGGTCCACAAGTTTGATAACATCTATCAGCTTGTTCAACTGCTTGGTTATCTGCTCTATGACCCAGTCGTCACCGGACGTAACTATCGTCATGACCGCAATCTGCGCGTCTATCGTAGGACCAACGGAAATGCTCTCAATATTGTATCCCCTCCCGCTGAAAAGGCCTGCAACCCTCGACAGGACACCGAATTTATTTTCGACCAATACCGATATCGTATGTCTCATCATCCCCCCCTTACTTGACAGCCTTCAGCTTTCTTTCGGGCTTCTTTTCTTTTTCTTCAAAGAGCATGGTGTCGAGCGTAGCTCCGGCCGGGACCATGGGATAGACCTTCTCCTTCCAATCTATTACAAAATCCATGAAGACCGTTTTCTTTATCTTGAATGCTTCTTTAAGCAGAGGCTCGACCTCGCTCGGTCGAGTGGCCCTGAGGCCGATCGCACCATAAGCCTGCGCAAGAGCCACAAAATCGGGAACCACGTCCAGATTGCTGTACGAATATCTTTCGTTGAAGAAAAGCTCCTGCCACTGCCTAACCATTCCAAGGTATCGGTTGTTCAGGATCGCCACCTTGACCGGCAGTTTATATATAACCGCAGTTGCAAGCTCCTGAATATTCATCTGGATGCTGCCGTCGCCTGCAATATCGACCACGATCTTGTCCGGATGTGCAAGCTGCGCGCCAATTGCAGCAGGGAAGCCGTAACCCATTGTCCCTAATCCGCCTGAAGTCAGCAAACGCCTAGGCTTATTGAATTTGTAAAATTGAGCGGCCCACATCTGGTTCTGACCAACCTCGGTACAGATAATCGCGTCCCCCTTTGTAAGTTCGTCGATCTTCTCCACAACGAACTGGGGCTTAATGGTCTCATCGCTGGTGCTGTAACTCATAGGATGTTCTTTCTTCCACGCGCTTATCTGCCTGAGCCAGGCCTTTCTGACTTCCGCCCATGAATCCTTTGTTTCCTGTTTGAGCGCCTTGTTAAGCTGCGAGAGCACTCGTTTCACATCTCCCACGACCGGAATATCTACCCGCACGTTCTTCCTGATAGAGGTCGGGTCTATATCGATGTGGATGATCTTGGCATTCGGAGCAAACCCGTCGACCCTGCCCGTGACGCGGTCGTCGAACCTCATTCCAATAGCTACCAGGAGGTCCGAATCCTGCACAGCCTTGTTTGAATAATAGGTGCCGTGCATGCCAAGCATGCCGAGCGACAAAGAGTTCGAGGCCGGAAAACTGCCAAGCCCCATCAGGGTCATAGTGACAGGGACCTGGTTGCCCTCCGCCAGCTCCAGCAACTCATCGGACGACTCCGATATAGTGCAGCCACCACCTGCTATGATCACCGGCTTCTTAGCCTTGGCGATTTCACTGGCGGCCCGTTCTATCATCCATTTGTTTCCCTCGTAAGTGGGGTTGTAGCTCCTGATGAAAATCTTCTCAGGCCATACAAAATCGGCCTTGCCGGACGTAACGTCTTTCGGCAGGTCGATCAGGACAGGCCCCGGCCTGCCTGTTTTCGCGATATGAAATGCCTCTCTGATCACTGTCGACAATTCATCTACATCCTTCGCGAGAAAATTGTATTTTGTGCAGGACCTGGTTATGCCGACGATATCGGCCTCCTGAAATGCATCGTTACCGATAAGAACTGTGGGCACCTGACCGGTCAGCACGACTACAGGCACAGAATCCATGGATGCCGTGGCAAGCCCGGTAACTGTATTGGTAGCGCCCGGCCCAGATGTAACAAGCGCCACGCCCGGCTTGCCCGATGAACGAGCATATCCGTCAGCAGCGTGAACTGCGCCCTGCTCATGCCGCGTAAGAATGAGCTTCAGGTCTTTATCGTCATAAAGAAGGTCAAAGATATTCAGCACCACCCCACCGGGGTAACCGAAAATATATTTTACCCCTTCCCGCTTGAGGCATTCGATGATGATCTCCGCTCCCGTGATTTTCATTTCAGGCACCCCTCTTCTGCGGCTGATGTAAGAAAATAATGAAGTAATACATTATCATAAATTATCGCAAGTTTTCCAAATGGATTGCCCCTTTCAGCATGATTCCCGAATGTGAATGAAGGAAGTAAATTTCAGTTTTCAGTCTTTTTAACGCCGTTGATCTTTTCGTGCAGTATGAACGCGCCAAAGAGAACAGCTGATATTGCAGCCGTAAAACATCCGTAGTAGAAGGTTGCCGAAGGCGAAATCCTGTCCCAGAGTAAACCGCCAACCAAACTGGCCGGAAAGGCCGCCAATCCTATTGCCGTATTATAAATACCAAAAGCCGTCGCCTTGAAATCAGCCGGGATTATTGATGCAAGATATGCCTTCTGCACGCCCTCAGAGAGCCCCATGAATATACCGTATAGAGCGAAGAGGCCCCAGATAGCCTTGGGGCCATCTGCACGCGCAAATCCGTAATAGACAAAGGCAAATATAACGAAACCCAGCAGGATTATCCTCCTCCGTCCAAACCTGTCGGCGGCAATCCCGGCTGGTATCGAGGTCAGGGCATATATGATATTGAACATCAGGTAAACAATGGGAATGGTCTCCGCCCCGATCCCTTCCTGCTGCGCCCTGAGGATCAGAAATACGTCGCTCGAATTGCCGGCGGCAAATATCGCAGCAATAAGAACAAAGAATTTGATCTTACTGTCAAAGTAGCCGAAAGTCAGTTTCGGCAGCACGCTCCTGCGGACAGCAGGCCTCTGCTTTTCTCTTATGAAGAATATGATAAGCAGGACCGCTATCGCTCCGGGAATGATTGAAAGCCAAAAGACTACCCGGTATCCCTCGGCAAAAATCCCCATCAGAAGGAATGCGATTGCCGGGCCGATGGCCGCGCCCAGGGTATCCATTGCACGCTGAAAGCCGAATGCCCGGCCAAGATATTCTTTTTTTGTAGACTCTGCTACTATGGCATCCCGCGGGGCCGTGCGGATTCCCTTGCCGAACCTGTCGATGAAACGAAACCCCATCACATGGTGCCAGCCGGAGGCAAGCGCAAGCAATGGCCTGCTGAAGGTCGATATGCCGTAGCCGACCACCATCAGCCATTTGCGATTGCCGATCCTGTCCGAAAACCAGCCGGAAAACACCCTCAGCAGACTGGCGGTGGATTCGGCAATGCCTTCGATAAGACCGATAACCGATTTGTTCACTCCTAGGACATTAGCCAGGAATAGCGGCACGAGCGGATAAATCATCTCGGAGCTTATGTCCATAAACAGGCTTACAAGCCCTGAGACGGTTACATTCCTTTCAAAGACAAAAAATTTATTGAACCCTCTCACCTGCGGATTTCATTCTCCGTTGATCAAGCTGAATCTCAAGATTTCCTGGAGCAGCACTTGACGACATAGGTGTCTGTTAATTCTACGAGCCCTTTTTCGACAATATCCAGGACATGAGGCATTATTCCATCTATTTTTTCAGCCGAATCTGTCGCCTCCAGCTTGACCGGGAGAGATGTCGAAAGTTCAAGCAGTTTCGAGGTATGGAAAACGCCGTCACTGCCGTAACCGGCAATGCCGCGGAACACGCTGACTCCTGCTATCTCTTTTTTATAGAATATATCCATCAGTACTTCGTATACGGGCTTGCCGCCCAGTTTGTCCGTCTCATCGACATAAATGCTAAGTTTCTTTGCCGGCCCCATTTTAACCATGCTTGTTCTCCTATATCATCTTGGCAATCATCTCGCCGATTTTAAGACCAGCGTAACCCAATACAACGCTCAAAAAAACATTCAGCGCGGCAAACATCCATTCAGAATCCTCTATAAGTTTTCCGGTTTCATATTCGAAGGTCGAAAAGGTCGTATAAGCCCCAAGAAAGCCTACAACGAAAAGAAGGCGCCAAGCCGGATCTACGACATATCGCTCCGTAAAAAGTGTCATGAGCAGGCCTATCAGAAAGCTTCCGCTTACATTGATTACAAACGTCCCAAGTGGAAATGAACGACCCCACGCCTGTCCGATCCAAACAGCGATAAGATATCGCGCCACCGCGCCTGCAAACCCGCCCACTCCTACTATGAATATATTGCGCATCATCGTTCAGCTCTCCCAAGCCTGATACATTATATTGTTCCGGGCACCAGAAGCATAGCTATAATTATACTCTTTCACGTCAAGCTTGATTTTCCGCAACTCCTCGATATCATAACCGGAAAACAAAAAAGGGAACACACTGTTATTGGTAAGCAAAGGGTCCAGGTCATCGTTAATCTTGCCCAGACGTATCAGTTCATTCCAGCTTCGAGTACCCTTTATGGGGGAGAATTCTGTTAGATTTATCCTCACTCCAAGCGATTTGGCAAACGCAATGCTTTCTTTTACTTCGTCCAGTTCCTGATGCGGCAGCCCAAACATTATATAGATTCCGACAGCATCCTTTGAAAATCCCGTGGATAAAAGGGCCCCGACGGAGCCTGTCAGGTTGGTATTGCTTACTTTGCCGGACTCCATCTGTCTGACTTCATTAACAGTTTCAAGGCTCAGACGCAATGTGCTAAAGCCCGCCTTCCTCATCAGAGATGCTGTTTCATGATCGATAAATCTGGCGTGAAGGCCGTTTGGCGAATGTAAACGCACTTCGAGCCCGGCATCAATTATCTTTTCAAGAATAGGTTTGAAATGAGTATCTGCGTTAATCAGCAGCGCGTCATCGTAAAATGCTAAATCCCTGACACCCAGCCTGTACAAATCAGCTATTTCCTCAAAAACGTCATCGGGACTTCGCTGTGTAAAATCAGAAAGCAGTCGAGAAGCGCAGTAGCTGCAGTTGAACGTACAGCCCGTAGAGGTCAGAAGAGGAGCCG
>DATHDF010000085.1:0-21700 GCA_035319185.1 Dissulfurispiraceae bacterium
ACAAAACCATAGTCTGATTCAGACGATGGTTTTGTCGGATATACGCTTACACATTACTTCAAAATGCCACTTGTCGGCTTCGATGCCTATGAATGCATGACCGGCCTTCAATGCTGCTATTCCTGTTGTGCCGCTACCAGCGCAAGGATCAAGGATCACTGCTTTCTGTCGGCCTGCACAACATAGCCGTACTGATCGTTCCATCAATGCTAAAGGCTTTTCAGATGGATGAAGTCTTTTATAGCCGCGTCTCGGTATCCCCGGCTCTTCCCAAATATTGCTTTCCGCCTTCTTCGGCAAAGGCGGCTCTCCAGCATGACAAAGCCACGCTAGTTCATGAGCAGGGCGGGAATAGTATCCTACTCCCCAAATGTCCTTTTTCCAGACAATCATGTCCTTGACTTTGAAATACTCACCGAGTAAGTCTTTCATCCATACTGACCGCCACGAACTCCAAAATATATGCGCTGTCCTGGCTTTCACAACCCGCCGTAAGTCAGGCACACATTCACTCAAGAGTGCTCTCGCTTCATGTTCAGCGTCATTCTTAATGGCATTCCGCCTTAAACGTGGTAAATATGTCGCCGTTGAATTCTTAGATTAGCGCCGTGTGGCGGGTCGGTAATGATCGAATCAACGCCGCGACGAGACAACAGCGGCAAGACTTGGCGGGCGTCGGCGCGGTAGAGAGTTGCATTGCCGATAATTATTTTTTCCATGTTCTATTTTACCGACATACTCTATAAAGTGTGCAAGTTGTGTGCAAGTTGCAGGGTGATTTGCAGTGATATTGAGTTATAAACAATTATTATGCCAATCCGTCAAACTGCCTCTGGGTGCGGCTTTAAAGGCTTGTATAACCAGTGCTTGCGGTACCATTTTTGGTATTTTTGAGATTCGTAATCAGCAGGTCGTCGGTTCAAATCCGATTCCCGGCTTAGATAAAAAGATCAGGGATATCATGGAGTTAGCAGGCTTGATATCCCTTCTTTTTTATCATAAAATTATTTGTAATGTCTCAGCATGTACGTTGATTGCAAGTTGCGGACTTTTTGGTCGCATTTTTTGACAATTTTCGAACTGGTATGGTATAAAAAAATGCCTTTAATGATGGCCCCGTGAGGCCGAAAAGGTAAGGAGAGCACGTGACATCTAACGCTAATAATATGCCTTCCCCTTCAGCAAGGAGAAGGCTTTTTTTTTGAACTCATGACAAAGGAACTGCTCAGCAAACAGGACATCGACAGGGTCCTCTCCAGGATCGCGCATGAGATCGTTGAAAAGAACAAAGGGCCTGAAAAGTTGTGCCTCGTCGGTATTCAACGTGGCGGGGTTCATTTGGCGCGTCGGATTGCTGCGAGAATCGAATCCATTGAAGATGTCTCGCTGCCTGTAGGTTCGCTTGACATATCGCTGTACCGCGATGATCTTACGCTTAGGAAGAAACGCCCTGTCGTCAGAAAAACCGATATACCGTTCGACATATCCGAACGGATCATAGTGCTTGTGGACGATGTCCTTTTTACAGGAAGGTCTATAAGGGCTGCGCTCGATGCGCTGATGGATTTTGGCCGTCCCGCCCAGATACAACTGGCGGTGCTGATTGACAGAGGTCATCGAGAATTGCCGATAAGGGCCGACTATGTGGGTAAAAACATACCGACAGCCCGCAGCGAGAGCATCGATGTCCTGCTGGAGGAAGAATCCGCTGAAGAAAGAGTCGTACTGGTGAGTGGTGAATAGATGCCTAAAGACCTTGTAAGCATAAAGGACCTGTCGAAAGAAGAGACCGAATTGATAATCGATACTGCTCTTTCGTTCAAGGATGTTCTCAAAAGAGACATCAAGAAGGTCCCGGCGCTGCGAGGCAAGACGGTAGTCAACCTTTTTTTCGAGCCCTCGACCCGGACGAAAACGTCTTTCGAGCTTGCAGAAAAGCGGCTCAGCCTGGATGTCATAAATTTCTCCGTAAGCAGCAGCAGCGTTGTCAAGGGAGAGAGCCTGCTCGACACTGTCCGGACTATCGAATCATACGGAGTCGATTATATCGTTATACGACATTCATCGTCGGGTGTCCCGCATTTCATCGCGAGACGGACACGCGCTTCGGTTGTGAATGCCGGTGACGGCATAAACGAGCACCCGACCCAGGCCTTTCTCGATGCCGTTACCATGAAGGAGAAGAAGGGCGGCATTAAAGGCCTCGAGGTGGCCATTGTCGGTGATATTTTGCACAGCAGGGTAGCGCGCTCCAATGTGGATTGCCTCATTAAGCTTGGAGCTAATGTGCGGCTTGTAGGGCCGCCGACCCTGATACCGCTGAATCCGCCTGCCGGGGTCAGGGTTTTTTATGACATGAACGAAGGCATCAGTGGAGCGGACGTGATTATGATGCTGCGCATCCAGCTTGAGAGGCAGGGAAAGAGTTTTTTCCCGTCAACAAAGGAATTTTTCAGGTATTGGGGTCTCAGCGCGGAAAGACTTCGGCTTGCCGGAAAGGATGCGCTTGTGATGCATCCCGGGCCGATGAATCGAGGCATTGAAATAGCTTCCGATGTGGCAGATTCTCCGCAGTCGGTGATACTGGAGCAGGTTACGAACGGTATTGCCGTGAGGATGGCTGTTATATATTTGCTTCAGGAATAGAGATATGGACAAGAGAATTCTTATAAAGAGCGGGCGCATAGTTGATCCTTCACAGGGAATTGACGGAACGGGCGACATCATTATCGACGGCGGAAGGATCGAGGAAGTGGTGGTTAAGACGCCCGATTCTGCGCGTAAGAAGCAGTCGGCCCCAAAACCGAATTCGAGGGATATTACGGTAATCGATGCGCAGGGAATGATCGTAATCCCGGGGCTGGTGGACATACATACTCATCTCCGGGAACCTGGGTTCGAATATAAGGAAACGATCAAGACTGGCACTATGGCAGGCATCAGGGGCGGATTTACTTCCCTCTGCCCGATGCCGAATACGAATCCGGTGAACGACAATCCGACTGTTGCGGCATTCGTCATAAAAAAGGCAATGGCAGAAGGTTGCTGTTCGGTCTTTCCGATCGGTGCGATAACCAAGGGGCAGCAAGGCCAGGAGCTGGCCGAGATGGGGTTGATGCAGGAGATCGGCTGCGTTGCCTATTCCGACGACGGCAGGCCTGTGATGAACAGCCTTGTTATGAGGCGCGCTCTCGAATATTCAAAGGCATTCGGGTTTCCGATAATCGCGCATAGCGAAGATCTGTCGCTGAGCGATGACGGTGTCATGAACGAGGGACCGCTGTCGACATATCTGGGGCTCAGGGGCGTACCTGCCGCTGCCGAAGAGGTCATGATCGCGCGCGATATCATGCTTGCAAAACTGACCGGTGGAAAGCTGCACGTAGCACATGTTTCAACGCGGGGATCCGTGGAACTTATAAGGCGCGCAAAAAACGAGGGCATATCGGTAACGGCCGAAACATGTCCGCACTATTTTTCAATAACTGAGAAAGCCGTCATGGGCTTTGATACGAGCGCAAAAGTGAATCCCCCATTGCGCACTGACGATGATGTTGCTGCAATCAGGGACGGGCTGAGGGACGGGACGATCGATGTCATAGCTACGGACCATGCCCCTCACCACGCCGATGAGAAATTGCTTGAATTCGACCGCGCGCCGTCCGGAATATCGGGGCTGGAAACTGCTCTGGCACTGAGTCTGGCGCTTGTGGAACAGGGGATGCTATCGCTGAGCGACCTTATAAGGAAAATGGCCCTTAATCCGGCAACTGCTTTAGGGATCGACAGGGGCACGCTGAAGAGCGGCGCTGTTGCTGACGTAGTGGTACTGGACGCCAAGCAAGAATTTGTTGTGGACACCGAGAGGTTTTTTTCAAAGGGCAGGAATACGCCATTCCGGGGCTGGACGTTGAAAGGCGTGCCGGAAGTTGTCATATCAAAGGGTAGAATTTTCGATATCGCGGGGTGGAAAGAGTGAGGGAAAAGGCATTGCTGGTGCTGTCCGACGGTGTAGTATTTGAAGGGACCAGATTCGGCTCGACAGGCGAAACTATAGGTGAGGTTGTCTTTAATACATCCATGGCCGGATACCAGGAAATACTTACCGATCCTTCGTACAGGGGGCAGATAGTCACGATGACCTACACCCAAATGGGCAACTACGGAATCTGCGAAGAGGACGTAGAGTCGTCGGGCGGCCCAAAGGTGAATGGCTTTGTAGTGAAGGAATATCTTGACTTTCCGAGCAACTGGCGCTCGTCGTCTTCATTGGGTGATTATCTTGAAAGCAATAATATCGTAGGAATCGAGGGGCTTGATACCAGGGCGCTTACCAGGCATCTGCGCGACTACGGTGCGCAGATGGGGATAATTTCATCGGTTGACCTCGATCCGGTATCATTGCTGAAAAAGGTGAGGGCGCATCCAGGCATATCTGCAATTGACCTTGTCAGAGAAGTGACCTCTTCAGAGGAATATCTCTGGAGAGAGGGCTGCTGGAAGTGGTGTGTTGTGGAAAGAGATATTACGCCACTCAAGGTGGTTGTGTACGATTTCGGGGTCAAGTTCAACATCCTGAGAAACCTCGTCGAGGCGGGTTTCGACGTATCTGTTGTCCCGGCTGAGACGCCCGCCGAGGCGGTGCTTGACGAAGATCCGGACGGTATAGTTTTTAGCAACGGCCCCGGTGATCCTGAAATTGTTAAATATGCAATAGCTAATGCGAAGAATCTAATCGGAAAGAAGCCGATATTCGGCATATGTCTCGGGCACCAGATACTGGGCTTGGCCATGGGCGGCAGGACTTACAAACTGAAGTTTGGTCATCACGGAGGGAATCATCCTGTGAAAGATGTCCTGACCGGACGGGTTGAAATAACGTCGCAGAACCATAATTACTGTGTGGACATCAACAGCCTGCATGGACAGGTAAGGCTAACCCATCGGAACCTGTACGACGGCACCGAGGAAGGTATGCAGCATGTGGAGCTGCCGGTCTTTTCAGTGCAGCACCATCCTGAAGCAGGACCGGGCCCAAACGATTCTGCCCACCTGTTCAAGAGATTTCGGGAGATGATAGAACAAAGTTAATAGGTCTTATTTGACCTATAAGACCTGTTAAAGGAATAAAGATATATGCCGAAAAGAACGGACATCCATAAGATACTTTTGATCGGGTCGGGCCCCATTGTGATAGGGCAGGCCTGTGAGTTCGACTATTCAGGGGCGCAGGCCTGCAAGGCGCTGAGGGAGGAAGGCTTCAGCGTTGTGCTTGTGAATTCAAACCCGGCCACCATAATGACCGATCCCGATATGGCTGATGCTACCTATATCGAGCCACTATCTGCAGAGATTATCGAGCTCATCATCAGGAAGGAAAGACCTGACGCCATCCTTCCGACGATGGGAGGCCAGACGGCGCTGAATCTTGCGGTCGAGCTTTCGGAAGCCGGGATACTGGAGAAATATAATGTCGAGCTAATCGGTGCGAAGCTGCCTGCTATAAAGAAGGCAGAAGACAGGGAGCTGTTTAAAGAGGCGATGAAAAACATCGGGCTGGATGTCCCGAAAAGCGCGCCTGTCACGACAGTCGAGGAAGGCCTCGATGTCATCGACGATATAGGCTTTCCGGTGATCCTGCGCCCGGCCTTTACGCTCGGCGGAACTGGCGGCGGCACCGCATACAATATTGAGGAATACCGGGCCCTTCTCGAACGTGCGCTTAAACTGAGCCCGGTGCAGCAGGTCCTGATAGAGGAGTCAGTTCTCGGCTGGAAGGAATACGAGCTTGAAGTGATGCGCGACTGCATGGACAATGTCGTGATCATCTGCTCGATCGAAAACTTCGATCCGATGGGGGTGCATACAGGAGATTCGATAACCGTTGCGCCCGCTCAGACCTTGACCGACAAGGAATACCAGAGGATGAGGGATGCCGCTATCGCCGTCATTAGAGAGATCGGAGTTGATACCGGGGGGTCGAATATACAGTTCTCTCTCAATCCGAAAAACGGCAGGATGGCTGTGATCGAAATGAACCCAAGGGTGTCGAGAAGCTCTGCGCTTGCCAGCAAGGCAACAGGGTTTCCGATAGCCAAGATAGCCGCAAAACTTGCCGTCGGCTATTCTCTTGACGAGATCAAGAACGATATAACACGTGAGACGCCTGCGTCTTTTGAGCCCACGATCGACTATGTAGTCACGAAGATTCCGCGCTTCACGTTTGAGAAATTTCCGGAGGCGGACCCGACGCTGACCATTCAGATGAAATCGGTCGGCGAGGTCATGTCCATCGGCAGGACTTTCAAGGAGTCTCTCCAGAAGGCGCTGAGGAGCCTTGAGATAGGGTCGGCTGGGTTTGAGAATATACGGAGGGAGCTGCCTCTAAGCGAAATCAAGGCGAAACTGAAGACCCCAAATGCCGACAGGCTGTGGTTTCTGGCCGGAGCTATGCGACTGGGAATGAGCGTTGACGAGATTTACGAACTCACCTGGATCGATCCGTGGTTTTTGAACAACGTCCGTCAGATCGTCGACGCCGAGCGATCTGTGACTGGTGAAGATGCCGGGAATATTGAGAATCTGAGAAGGCTCAAGGAGACGGGGTTTTCAGATAAAAGGATCGCAGAGCTTGCTGGTAAAAGCGAAGCCGATATCAGGAACTTCAGAAGGCTCAACGGCATCAGGCCTGTTTACAAGCTCGTTGATACGTGCGCCGCTGAGTTTGCCGCATTCACGCCATATCTGTATTCCACTTATGAAAGGCCCTTCTATAGATTGGAAGATAAGGCACCGGGCATTGCTGCCCCGGAGTTCGAATGCGACGCCAATCCTACGGGGCGGAAAAAGATCATAATTCTGGGTTCTGGGCCGAACAGGATAGGGCAGGGCATCGAGTTCGACTACTGCTGCGTGCAGGCGGTCTTTGGCCTGAAGGAGATCGGATACGAGACTATTATGGTGAACTGCAATCCGGAAACGGTCAGTACCGATTATGATACATCCGACAGGTTATACTTCGAACCGCTTACAATCGAAGATGTGATGAATATAATCGATCTTGAAAAGCCTGAAGGTGTGATCGTGCAGTTCGGTGGGCAGACGCCGCTGAAGCTGGCTGTGCCGCTTGAACGTGAAGGGGTCGGAATCCTCGGGACATCACCGGATTCCATCGACAGGGCTGAAGACAGGAAGAGGTTCAAGGAAGTGCTGGATAAATTAGCCCTCAGACAGCCTGAGAGCGATACTGCAATGTCGATTGATGAGGCGGTCGGGATTGCCGGCAAAATCGGTTACCCGGTCATGGTCAGGCCGTCATACGTGCTTGGCGGCAGGGCAATGGAAATAGTATACGATGAGACGGCGCTGGTCGGCTATATGGATCGCGCTGTCAAGGCATCTCCGGAGCATCCTATACTTGTGGACAAATACCTGGAGGACGCAATCGAAATAGATGTCGACGCTATAGCGGACGGTATTGATGTGATAATCGGCGGCGTCATGGAGCATATCGAAGAGGCCGGCATCCATTCCGGAGACTCAGCATGCTCAATCCCGCCATACTCGCTGCCTGCCGATATCGTGGACGGGATCAAGGTTCAGGCTAAAGCTTTGGCAAGGGAGCTTGGTGTAAAGGGTCTCATGAACGTGCAGTTCGCTGTGAAGGAAAACGAGATCTATATCCTGGAGGTGAATCCGAGGGCTTCCAGGACAATCCCTTATGTCAGCAAAGCAACGGGTGTGCCGCTGGCGAGGCTTGCCGCAAAGATCATGGCAGGAAAAACCTTGAAGGAACTGGGGTTGACGTCCGAGAAAAGCATAACTCATGTTGCAGTGAAAGAGGCGGTTTTCCCGTTCGACAGATTTCCGGGCGTCGATACCCTGCTCGGGCCCGAGATGAAATCCACCGGCGAAGTAATGGGTATAGACGACGAATTCGGACTGGCGTACGCCAAGTCCCAGGCGGCTTCAAACAACAAGATCCCGACATCCGGGAAGATTTTCCTGAGTGTGAAGGACAAGGACAAGTCGCACACGGTGGACATAGCGCGTAAGCTCCACGAGCTTGGCTTCGGGCTTGTTGCCACCAGGGGGACGGCGGCCCATCTGCATTCATTCGGAATAGAGGTTGCAGTTATCAATAAGGTCATGGAAGGCCGCCCTCATGTGGTTGATCTGATCAAGAACAAGGAGATCAATTTCATCATCAATACGGTAACCGGGTCGCAGGCACAGAAGGATTCTTTTTCAATACGCAGAAGCGCCCTCCAGTATAGGATTCCATACACTACCACGATTTCTAGCGCAAGGGCCGTAGTCATGGCGATAGAATCTCTGCTTAGACGGGAGCTCAAGATCAAATCGATTCAGGAATATCATTCAACTACTCGATAGCGAAAGGAGAGGAGGATTTATGGCATCCATCAAGCGTATCGGCATTATCACCAGCGGAGGCGATTGCGGCGGACTGAATGCCGTCATAAAGGGGGTCTCGAGAGAGGCTTACGCCATGGGGATAGAGACTGTTGTGATCCCCAATGGCTATGCGGGACTTTACAATCTGGTAAATCTGGAAAAGGTGGTCACTTTAAATGCCGAAAGGGTCAGCAAGATAGAAGCGTCACTGGCCGGCTCGGAGGCCGGACACTCCAGAGTCAAGATCAGCAAGATCAAGGACCCGAAAAAATACGATAGGATAAAAGAGGGCCTCAAGAAATTCAATATCGATGCATTGGTGATCAGCGGCGGAGATGACACGGGTAGCGTCGTAGTGGACCTTTCTTCTCAGGGCATACCGTGCGTGCATGTGCCGAAAACAATGGATCTTGACTTGCAGTCGTATAGTGTTGGCGGTGATTCAGCAATTAACCGCATAGCAATCTTTACGAGGGATCTCAAAACGACAGGCCTGAGCCATAACCGCGTGGTCGTTGTCGAGGTATTCGGACGTTATTCAGGACATACCGCATTGCGCGGCGGCATAGGCGCAGAGGCTGACTGCATACTGATACCGGAGATACCGGTGGATTTCGACGTTGTGTACGAACATATGCGTACTACTTATATAGGCAGGGTGAAGAGAAGTGACGTGAAGGCCGGTACATATATGATAGTTGTTGCTGAAGGCATCACCAATGCCAGCGGAGAGATGCTTTATGACGAATCGGCAGGTGTGGATGCTTTTGGCCACAAAAAGCTTGCCGGAGCCGGCAAATATGTGCGGCAGCAACTCGAGAAACGCATGAAGAAAGATCCCGAGATAACGCAGTTCATGAAGGACACCGGGATGTATGCGCCTGGCGTATATGAAGTGCCAGAGGTCAGGGAAGTAGTGCCGGGACATCTTGTGCGCTGCGGAGACTCGTCTGCCTATGATGTCAATTTCGGCTACAAGACAGGTGCTGCAGCTGTCTGTATTTTGCTGGAGGGAAAGACCGGGCACACCGTTGTCAATGTTGATGGCCGGAAGATTTATTATCAGTCAACATCCGAACTGATCAAAAGAAGAGAAGTGGACGTCAGAGAGATAAGTCTTTTTGAAAGCCTCGGTTTCTGTTTCGGCAGAAAGGTGGAGAAGTTCAGCTGTATTCTGGAAGAGGTTAAGGGGCCGGTCTCACGCCACTTGTAAAACCGGCCCTTTGTGTCTTAGAACCTGGCCTGCTTTGATAACCTGATGCCGGCGGTTACGATGTTATTCCGGTAACTGCCGGTACTATCTGTCTTGTCATTGGAATTGATGTAAGAGTAGGAAAAGAATCCGTTCAGCCAGGGCAGCAGCCTGTAAGTCAGGTCCGCAGTGCCGCCGATATCATCCCTGTCTTCCGCACCGGCAGTAACAGTGCCGCCGATTGCTCTATAGCGGCTATAAAATGCCGAAGCAGACGCATCCAGGCGTTCAACAACCGGTGCAGTGTATCTTAACGTGAGTGTCTGCTGCTTCACCGGGGTCGTGCTTTCTACGCCCGCTATAACGCTTTGCAAATACGAGATGCTGGCTGTTCCGCGTTCGAATGTCTTGGTTGCCGAAACTCCACCCGTAAAACCTGTATTTGTCCTTTTAGGCTCATCTACCTTTGTTATGACAACACCGCCGAATGCATCGATTACAAGTGTGGGAGTAAGCCTGTAGTTAACGCCGGCGATATAACTGCTGCTATTTGAATTGCTGCTGGTCTTGTAATCAAAAAAGGTATAGGTTGCATTGATCCTGAACGTGGTCCTGCTGTTGTACAGATAGGTAGCGCCAAGCCCTCCGGTATAGGAAGAAACATCATCCGTGCCTGTCTGTGTATCCGTATAAGTATAACCGGCATTTGCCAGAAGGCTGATTTTGGCTGTGATCCTGTATGCCAAATCGCCGGCCAGTGTATTGGTCGTAATCCTTTCCCCGGACGTGGAAATCGGTCCTGCGCCCTGTACCGCCCTGATAGCAGCGGCTTCACGCGTACTCACAAACGTATCGGAAAGGCCCAGCGTAAGCTTGTCAGTGGCCCTATAGTGCCCTACTGCGGAGGCCGCATGAGAAGTGCTGTTTTGATCAGAGTTGTCTTTGTAAAAGTTGAATGTCGGAGAGTAATTGACCAGAATATCGGACTGGGCGGTTCTGGTGGAAAGGGACAGCGCCGGTGCAACAAGAGTTATATAGTCGCTGACCTTATCCCTGTTTGTAAGAAAAATATTGTCGTTATATTGTTCGGAAAGAGAAAGGGAGAGATCTGCAGTGTAGTCGAGCGCATAACATGAGGCAGCCATCATCAGGATTACAGCCATTAGAAATACAACGAAGGTAGAAGTTTTCATCGCCCGTTCCTTTCTATGAATTATTTGCATTTCACGATAGTGTATTGGTTCCGAAACAGCAAGTCAAGCAATAAATGCTGTCATCCTTTTACGGATAAATTATGTTTTTTCAATAGGTCATAAAGAGTTGGCCGACTTATGTCCAACACCTGGGATATTTTTGTAAGGTTTGCATCGTACCTGTTTAAAACGGCGACCAAAAGGTCTCTTTCCGCGCGATCGCGCGCTTCTTTTAAGGTTGCTGTATTTTCAGCACCTTGAACGCCGGCGGCATCGGCAAAGCCCAAGTCATGAGGTTCGAGCCAGGCAGATTCGGCCATGATGACCGCCCTTTGTATCTTGTTTTCGAGTTCTCGGACATTTCCCGGCCAGTCATATGATTTCAGCAGTTCAACCGAAGCGGCGCTGAAACCCTTTATCTTCTTTGAAAAGTCATTGCAGAACCTTCTCAGGAATACATTTGACAGCAGTTGGATATCGGTCCCGCGCTCTCTTAGCGGTGGCAGTTCGATTGTTATGACTCCAATCCTGTAATACAGATCTTCCCTGAATCTGCCCTCCTTGATCGCCTTTTTGATGTCGATATTGGTTGCGGCAACAATGCGGGCATTCACCTCTATGTTCTCTCTGCCGCCGACGCGCTGCAGCGTCTTTTCCTGCAGAAATCTAAGGAGCTTAACCTGCAGGGTTGCAGACAGCTCTCCTATCTCATCCAGAAAAAGAGTGCCGTTATGCGCGTATTCTACCTTCCCCAGCACCTTTGCGTTGGCGCCTGTGAAGGCCCCTTTTTCATGACCGAAGAGTTCGGATTCGAGAAGGTTATCAGGGATCGCGCCACAGTTGATCGGGATGAAGGGCCCATCTTTTCTCAGGCTCAGGGAGTGAATAGCCCGCGCGACAAGTTCTTTGCCGGTACCGCTCTCACCCGTCACCAAGATCGGCACGTCGGTAGTAGCAACCTTCTCTATAGTAGAGAACACATTTACCATTGACTGGCACTGACCGAAAATACCGCTCAGCTTTGTCATGCTGCGCCCCATCGCAGTATGAAGGCGGCTGTTTTCTTCTTCCAGATTGTAAAGGTGACAGGCCCGTCGTATTATTACCTTAAGTTCCTTCAGGTCAATGGGTTTCTGCAAAAAGTCATAAGCGCCCAACTGGACCGCAGCCATAGCGATCTCGCGGTCTCCCTGGCCGGTGGCAATAATAACTTTTGTCAAAGGCGCAGCCCTCAGTATCTCCGTCAGACACCTGAATCCCTCATCAGGGCTGTTCTCTGCGGGCGGAAGCCCCAGATCGAGTATTACGGCCTTAGGTTTGTGTTTGCCGAACAGCGCCACGCCCTGGCCTGAATCTGCGGCCAAATGCACCTTATAGTCGTCGCTCAATCCCCATTTGAGCTGGGTGCGAATATCAGGGCTATCATCAATGATCAGTATATCTTCCATTCCGATAAAATCATCTCCATATTCATAGCGTGAAGATAAGACAGATATTAAGCAGGGCTGCTGCCCGCTTCAGTCGAGGTCTCCTGCCAGGGCAGAAGCACGGTAAACGTCGTGCCTTTATCGGGTTCGCTGATAACATCGATATTCCCGCAGTGGGCCTCGATTATCTGCCTGCACTGGTAAAGCCCGATACCGAGTCCTGTTTTTTTTGTCGACTTGAAGGGCTTGAATAGGCTGGTGACAATGAAATCATTAGTCATGCCGCATCCACTGTCGGCAATGCGTATGAATGCCCTATTGCCGTTAGCACCCGTAGCCACAGAAACATGGCCTTTTCCGTCCGAAGCATCGACTGCATTAAGAATGATGTTTACTATAACTTTTTTTATCTCTTCTGCGTCAATCATTGCATAAACGGGTTCTCCCGTAAAACAGATATCCGCATCAGGGCTGATTCTGCTTATACCTTCGGCTGTCTCTTTGGCAATCAGGCTCAGATCAACCGAGCGTCTTTCAAGCGTATTCATCTCATGGATTCCCTTCAGCCTATCGATAATATTTTTCATCGCTAAAGTAGTATTTTGTACCGCCAGGATCATGTCTTCCTGGAATTCGGGATTGCCGATATGCTTTTCGGCGTTTTCAAGAAGCAACGAAAGCGAATATGCATGATTTTTCAGGTCATGTATGATGAATGAAGATACCTTCGCTACCGCTGCCATTTCCCGCGCCTCGGCCAGTTCTTCAGATAGCCTGAAATTGACTATTGAGAGGGTCGCGTGTCTCGCAAGGATCTTCATAAGATCATAGTCTTCATAATTGAAGATCTCCGGGGCTATCTGGTTGCCGCAGATTAATATCCCCTCAATGACTTCGCTTGCTATAAAAGGAATGGCCAGACCCACCCTGGAAGCCGCCAGAAATCGAGCTTCGTCCTCAGAAGGCGTATATTCACCATCATCGGGGTTAAGGACTCTGTCTTTCCCAACAAAATATGAGGCTAGATCATTTGATATATTCAGTTCCCCTGCAACGCCGGGCATGTCATAATTCAGAAATAATTTGAAGGTGTTCTCATTCTTCTGCCGGAGATAAATAGCTGCCGAATTAAAGCCGAAAGAGTCAATGAAAGTGGTAATTACGACATTATTGACATCATTCAGATTTCGGCACAGGGTCAATCTTTTTGTTAGTTGAAGCCACTGGCCACGGTATTCGTATTTTTGGGCATAAAAATGCTTGTTGATAAAGACCTTGATCCTTCTTCGCAGGCGCTCCGAGAGAAAGACGCAGACCGCAAGCATCCCCGCGAGAAACGATATGACCACCTGCAGAACCCTTCCGAAACGGATATCCATATGCCGGAGCCCTTCCCCGAGAGCTGCAACAAATATGAAGTAGATACCGATAAACAGCAGGGTCAGCGAGCGATAAAGAATGTATCTCGAAACCTTGACATTCAAAGGAGCTGAAGATGCTCCGGCAGAGAACCGGGAATAGCCGATCAGCAGAGCCGCGACTATCAGGATACCCGATCGGGCGGGCAGGAGGTTCAGGTTGATTGTGCGAAAAAGGATTCCCTGGCTGAAGTAGAAAATCAATACAGCAAGAATGCCGCCGATCCCTACGAGCTCTATTTTTGCCTTCTTTCTGTCCGTGCCGTACGTAGAAGCAAAAACAGTCTCGATATTGACCAGTGAGGCAATAATGCAAAGCAGCATGCCGATATAATACCAATAGCCGACCGTGCCGAGGAACAACACTCTTTCAGCAAGCACATCCGGCGGTATGTATAGAAGCTTATCAGGAGGGCAGGCGATTACGACCGCCGGGAATGCAATTGTGCATGCCAGGGCAGTCTTCTTAAGAATACTTAATCCGTGAAACAAATAAGGTCTGGCATATGTAAAAGAAAAAAATAGCAGAAGCATGGGAAGGAATGATTCGGGCAGCAGGATAGCCTTTTCATACCTGGCAAACAGCTGGGGTAGCAGCAGAGGCAAGCAGGCTGTTATCTCGATCAAACCCAGACCAAGGAGTAATACCAGTAAAGAAACATTCGGCGCAAAGCCTCCCCTTACCCATAAATATGCGGCAAGCATCAGCAGCATCGAAGAGGCAACGGCAGATAGCAGTATATCAGGCAATGAAATAGTCTCCAGTCGGATTTAGCGCAGTTATATTTTTGCTGTAAGGGGATTGCTTTTGCAAGGCCGGCAGCTATTTGCTGGGGAGTGTGTCAAAAAAGAAAGGGGACATGAATATTCATATCCCCTATTGAAATTTATAAGTGATCTGTTATCTTGTACCGATTCTTCTTCTGAGGCCAAAGATAGCAATGCCGAAAATTCCCAGACCTAACAAAAGCAGAGTGGACGGTTCAGGAACCGGCTGAGCACCCGAAACAACTACATCCATGCCGGCGGCCTTCAGTTCGTAAAGGTTGGATCCCCAGAGGGGAAGATTAACCTTTTGCAGGTCATAGGAAAAATATTGGGTGCTCCCATTTTGGAACATAAAGGCAAAATCCGGCGTAACGCCTAGCGCCAGGGTTTGAGATCCCAGAGACGTGCCGGCATACCACAGGCTTGTAGTTGCATTTTTGGAGAAATAAATGGTGTTGTATGAAAGAAGCTGGTCTTTCACAATGCCTAATGTCTTGCTTGTGTCCCCGCCAAAATCATACATATAGAGGGCGCTTGCACTGGGCAGTAGGCTTAGCTGAATTGCAAACATGTTACCGGAGATCGGATCCCACGAGCCGCTATAAGTAATAGCTGACGCTGTTGTTGCTCCAACCAGGAACATGAGCATTATTCCTACAACTGCCAATTTACTGATTGCCTTGTTCATATTAACACTCCTTTTTCGGAAATAATAATTTTAGCTTTACTTTGCAATCGACATGCCAGAAACAAACTATCTGATAAGTAAGAATTAATTACTTATCTAATTGTTCCCTGGCCGATAATGTAAAAAAAAGCGACAAGGAATTCTCAATAAAGGCCTGTCAGCTCGTCGAACGGGCCGTGTCCTGATAGAATGCGGCATTATTTTAACGTCTGCGCTCCCAGTCCCATGCAGTTTTGACTATAAATTCAATATCATCGTGCAAAGGCTTCCATCCGATTTCAGCGCGAATTTTCGAGCTGTCCGCCATGAGGGCAGGGGGATCTCCGGCCCTTCGGCCGGCCTCATCGACCCGAAAATCCACACCTGTAACTGATTTTGCCGTCTCGACAATTTCTCTGACAGAATATCCGTGTCCGTAGCCGCAGTTGAATATGCTGCTTTTGCCTGCGTTCGACAGGAAATCCAGTGCGCAGATATGGGCTGAGGCCAAATCGTTCACATGTATATAGTCACGAATACATGTACCGTCAGGCGTCGGGTAGTCTGTGCCGAATATTGGAAGTTTCGTCAATTCGCCCTTTGCGGTCTTAAGGGCCCTGGTTATAAGATGCGTGGCATTTTCGTAAGCCTGACCGATTTTGCCGCCGGGGTCCGCACCCGCAACGTTGAAATATCGCAAAGATACATAATTAAAATTGACGGAAAGTCCGAAATCCTTAAGCATATGTTCGACCATGACCTTGGACATGCCGTATGGATTGATCGGCATGAAGGGGGATTCCTCGCTTACAGGGTTGTGATCAGGAATTCCGTAAACGGCGGCTGTTGATGAGAAAATAAATTTGTTTATGCCGACAGAGCGAACAACTTCCAGCAGATTTAATGCATTGGCAGTATTGTTTCTGTAATACTTCAAAGGCTCCCGGACCGACTCCTCCACTTGTATAAAGGCAGCGAAATGCATAACAGCTTCCGGTTGGTAACCCTTTATTGTTTCGAAAAGAAAGTTTTTGTCGGCAAGATCACCTACAACAAGTTTTCCATGCAGCACAGCCCACTCATGCCCTGTGGACAAATTATCATATACAAGAACATCATGCCCTGCTTCCCCAAGCATTTTTACGACATGGCTGCCAATGTACCCAGCGCCGCCCGTAACAAAAATCTTCATTTATAAGCGCTCCCGTCGAATGAATTTCAAAATGAAGCTAGAAATAAATAATAAACCCAGAGTCGAACCGATGAGAAGAGATATCAAAACCTTGCGCAAAATTGGCCGTGTATCCAAAAGTAATACGCAGGTTTTTAGACAACCAATACGGAGTATATATCAGCCCGGCACGCAATTCGGTCCAGTTTCTGGTAAGGGCAACTGTTTCAGTAAATGTGCCGATGTCCCCCAACTCCGGTATTCTGCCGCTTATTGAACTGCCTGTTCCTGTAAGCCGATATATATAATTGCCTTCCGCCGTTACAGCGAGCGAGTCGAGTATATCCTGCTGGAGTTGAACGCCTGCCCTTAGGAAACTGCTTCTCACCGTGACAGCATCGAATTCTGCAGGAAAAGTTCCGCCTGTTTCTCTATAGGCACCGAGCCTGGTTCGTACATACTCATAACCCAGACGCGGGGTGACAAGGGTCTTCGGCAGTATGCGGATGCCATAGCCGACGTCGGTTATGAATCCGAACTGGTGGACACTCATACTGCCCGTAGATTGGTCTACCCCCGAGCCGGTAAGATAACTCCTCGTCAGGTCGGCATTTCCAGTGCCATACGCCGCCGAAATCCTGGCGTGGATGCCGTCTCCGCGGTAATCTCCATAACTAAGCAGTGCGCCGAAGATGTCAGTATAGTTTTTCAACTTTCCGCCATCGGCTGTCTCAAGACGCTCGTTGCCGGGGATATAGCCGACTCCTACTCTAAGATCGTCATTGATACCGTATATAAGCTTAAAAACTCCGGCAATGCCATCTCCGTCGGGATTGTTTACAAAATCCGTGTAAACTGCCTGTGCAGAAAATGCAAATTGCCCCTGGCGAGGAGCATTATTCCGAAGATCGATGCTCAGCCCGTTGCGAAGGTTGTCATGAAGCATGGAACTGGCGATAAGCGGTTGCCTGAGCGACGAATAGAAATCATTAATGCCAATGATTGACGGATCGTCATATGCTTTTGCAATAAAGGCCTGGTTTTGATTATTGATGATACCGCTTCCGACAACAACATTGCCGTCTGCAGAAACTCCGTATGCTGATTCGAGATTGTTCCCAGCGGCTAAAGGCCTGCCGCCTTTTGCAATGACCCAGTCTTCTACCGACTGCATGCTCGTAGATTCAGTCCATCGAAAGGCTTTCTTCGTTGTCCCGCCGGCCTGACACATCCCAACCACAACCGCGCCGTTTGCGTTGACTCCATTCGCTACCGAATTGCCGTACCCCGGCAGGACGCCCAGGTCCCTTAATCCGACAGAATTTGTATACTTGATAAAAGCGTGATTTGTTGCGGTAGTTGCAGCCCAGCCTACAATGGCAGTTCCATCTGAGCTCACCGCCGTTGCAGCAGACGTAGGTCCTCCAAATGTGCCCAGGTCCTGCATTCCATTGGCAGGCGTCCAGATAAAAGCGTGGATGTTTGGCGATCCATTGTTGGCCCATCCTGCAACAACGTTTCCGTTGCCGCTGACGCCGGTTGCTGCTGATGAAGAACTCGCGTTGGGATCAATGTCCTGCATGTTACCAGACGTATTGCCCGTCTGCACCCAACGGAATGCATGTGAAATTGAAGAAGCTGTTTGGGCAGACCCCACGACGACAGCACCACTGGCATCGACGCCATAAGCGATAGAAGTCGACCCCCCAAGGGTGCCGAGGTCCTGCATTCCATTAGCCTGCGTCCAGCGGAAGGCGCTGAATGGGGAAGTCGCAGAGCTTGAATATCCAACTACTACTGATCCGTCAGCATTAATGCCCTGAGCTCTGGAGAAAGCCCCGCCGCTAAGTGTGCCGAGGTCCTGCATACCGCCGGATTGGGTCCAGCAAAACGCATGAGAGCCGCCTGGCGATATGAATGAACCAATTACGTGTGAACCGTCAGCGCTGATTCCATAGGCAGCAGCACCCTGGTTGCCAACCCCGGCTATCTCTGCGGGTTCGACCGCAGCAACAGACTTATGCCAACATAAAGCACATAACAGAATTGCACCAAAAGATACCCATTTAGACATGGAACTGCTCCTTTCGCTAAAATGTGCGTATTATAGCAGGTTTCAGTAGAAAAAAATTAAGATTTTGCTGCTAACAAATATATGAAGATGGAAACTGCCCGGTAATAATTCTCTCGTTTATTCAAGCCTTCTTAACCTTGCCGGATTTGTCTATGCCTTTGTTGATCAAATTACGCGTATCGATAACTAGTTGAGAATGCTCGACTATGAACCGCGGATCGTAAGCTGAATGTTCCGTTACAACAACAGCACAGTCGTATCCGGCTAGGTTTTCGGCAGTCAGTGGTATCGATTTCATGCCCAAGTCATATTTTCGCATCTTATGGGTCGCGGGTATGTATGGATCGTTGTAATCGACATTTGCACCACGATCCTGAAGGAGCTCTATAACTTTCAACGACGGTGATTCTCGAACATCGTCGATATCTTTCTTATAGGCGAGCCCGAGTACGAGTATGCGGGCACCCTTTATGCTCTTTCCTGCATCATTGAGCGCCTCCATAGTCTTTTCTACCACATAGTAGGGCATCATAGTATTGATCTCGCCTGCGAGTTCGATGAACTTGGTAGAACAATCAAATTCGCGTGCTTTCCAAGTCAGATAAAATGGATCAATAGGTATGCAGTGGCCCCCCAGTCCCGGGCCAGGGTAAAAAGCCTGAAATCCGAAAGGTTTTGTCTTGGCAGCCTCAATTACCTCCCAGATGTCGATATCCATCCGGTCAAAGACCATCTTCAGCTCGTTTACAAGTGCTATATTCACGGCTCGATAGATGTTCTCTAATAATTTTGTGGATTCGGCAGCCCTAGTTGACGAAACGGGCACTGTACGGTCCACGACGGTGTCATACATTGCCTTTGCAACTGTGAGGCATTGACTGCTGTAGCCACCGACTACCTTGGGGATTGTCCTGGTGGAGAAAGTTCCGTTATTTGGGTCTTCGCGCTCAGGGGAGAAGGCTAAATAAAAGTCCTCTCCTGCTTTTAGCCCGGTTTCTTCGAGTATGCCTCTCATATCAATATCCGTTGTGCCGGGGTAGGTTGTAGATTCAAGCGCGATGAGCTGGCCTTTTCTTAAAAATTTAGCAATTGTACTCGTCGTGTCAAAGACGTAGGAAAGATCGGGTTCGCGGTATTTATTCAGCGGCGTTGGAACACAGATAACTATGCAGTCCATCGATGCAAGCTGCGAAAAATCGGTTGTCGCCCTAAAATGCGGTGCAGCTTCGGCTAAAAGCGATGACGGCAGATGCTTGATATAACTTTCGCCCTGCTCGATTTTCTCAATTTTTCTCGGATCAATATCGAAACCTGTGACATTGAACCCGGCGCGGCAGAACTCAAATACCAGCGGCAGACCGACATAGCCAAGCCCGATTACGCCGATACTAGCTTTACGACCCTGGATCATTTCAAGCAAATTCATAAAACCTCCGAGAATGGATATTTAAAAGAATAGCATATACAGTTCAATATAAATACCAGAAGAGCTAATACTAATCATTATTTAATCAGTGCGTGCTGCTAACGCCTTTTGTCAATTTCAATGCATCGACGTAAAGCGTCAATCTTGTGGCCGGATGTGAGACAAAGATATACAGCCTATAAATATGCGAGAGGTCCAGATGCCGCTTCGCATTTTTTGTAAGCATAGTTTTGAGCCGGATTACAACCTGATTTTGTCCAGGTGCTACCACAAAACTTTCAGAGTAACGGTTTTCATATTTCGGATATTCTTTTTTGTCATCTATTCTTACGCCAACGAGCACTGCTTGCCTGGCCGGATTATAGATATCGAAGCTCAACGCGTCGTATGCACGCCAATCCTTTATCGGCAATGACGCACGTAATCCTGGGTAATCAGAAGGGAACATATCTATTTTCAGGGATTTGGCGCCATGAGTTACGTGATTACTGGAGAGTGAATACAACGTATGGCATCGCCATTCCAGATGGTCCAGATCAGAATCTTTTTCAAAATCAAAGAGCATGAGTTCTTGTGGCGTCGATTTTGCGCAACCGTTTAAAAGTCCAAGCGCGAGAAACATTGAGAGAATTAGTAAACGCATATGATCAGTCTAATTGGTAAAATGCAGAACTGAGACCTCTGGTTTCCTGAAAATGCGGATTGGGATATGGCTCCAGCCTATCCCTCGGCTTACAAACATTTGCTTGTTTCCTCGCCGAAACAAGCCCTGGCTGTATTCGGCGTTTTTTTCGTATCCGATTAATCTCCAAAACCAAGAGGGAAGGGGAACTTGGCCGCCGTGGGTATCCCCTGACAGCATCAGCAGGTTCGCCTTATCACTGATCAGGTTGAAAGCCAGCGGATTATGGCACAGGACGATTGTCGGCGCGGAGAAGTTGTTCAAGGCATTTAGAATTTTGATGTCAGGCGCCTCTTCATACTCCGTATCTATCCCAGCAATAATAAGAGATCCCTCAGCCAGCTTAACCTGTTCAAAGCTATTTCTCAGAAACCTAAACGAATGCCGAGAGGAGGGCTCTCCTGAGTTTTCCTTGTGACAGAAAAGGCAGCTTCTTCTGGAGTTGCTGTAGTCGTAGTCACCCATAACCGCCCAAATGCCGATCTTGGCATGAAATTTTGACAGGTATGTCAGCGCAGACGTGTAATCGCTTTTCCATGACACGTAATCTCCGGTCAGAAAGATAATATCAGGGTCGAGCCGAGTCAATATTTTTGTCACAGACTGCTCACGTCTGCCGGTCGTTCCCATGTGTATATCGGACAGTTGAACCACAACCTTTCCACCCAATATATGCGCCAAGCTGCTGTCGTGAATGTAAACGTCATGAATTTGAACGTCGTACGGCTCTAAAAGGAATCCGTATGCAAAAAGCAAAACCGAAAATGCTCCGAAAAGGCAAATAATAAGAATGCTGTGTTTCATTTCGGGTACAGAGAATGCCCAGAGGTTACGATATTTGCGCTTTGAATGTAATCGTTCTCTTTCAGCCAACCCCTCATGCGACCGTATGAGAAGGAAATAACGAATATTACAATCAATCCTATTGTGAAAAGAAACAAGAAGCCCGCAACTCCGAGCTTTCCGGTATAGCCAAGCAGAGCCGGTATGCTTTCAACGACAGCGAACTGAACTACATAAGTAAATAGCGATGTGCGACCGAAAACGGACAGCACCCACAGGGAACGGGAGTATTGCCCTGAATAGTGAATTCGGCGCACTCCGATGATGAAAAGCCAGATTAGAGCGCCAAAATAGCCGGGCAGTAACAGGCCGGTTTGATTTGGGAATAGAGCACTAAATATTTGAGGGTCCCAGTCGGTTGCAAACTTGATCTTTAATAATTCATATACTAGCACAAATACTATGCTGCAGCCGGTCAATACTA
>DATHDF010000086.1:0-3399 GCA_035319185.1 Dissulfurispiraceae bacterium
TGTCGATTTCAAGATGGGTCTTTACCTGCTGGCCGGCGGCTTTTTCGGAGGGCTCCTCGGTGTAGAAGGCATCAAGATACTGAGGGCAATGGGCAACGCAGACTTCGTAATCAAGATAACTTATGTGCTGATGCTCGGCACAGTAGGGACATACATGTTCATCGAAAGCCTCCAGAGCATGCGAAAAAAGCACGTTGATTCAGCTCCGGCAACCAAGGACGGCAAGGTTGCGGCCTTTCTGAAGTCGCTTCCGCTTCAGACCGAATTCGTCAAGTCGGGCGTTACGCACTCTATCCTTGTACCTTTGTTCCTGGGTTGCTTTGTCGGCATTCTGGCGGCCATCATGGGCGTCGGGGGCGGCTTCCTCATGGTCCCGATAATGTTCTACATACTCAGAATGCCTATGCATGTGATAGTCGGGACAAGCCTGTTCCAGATATTGTTCACATGCATAGAAGTCACATTCCTTCAGTCCTACACCAACCACACAGTCGACTTCACGCTGGCAGTACTGCTATTGCTCGGTTCGACAATAGGCGCGCAGGTGGGAGCAGTATTCGGGCGGAAACTAAAAGGCGAGCAACTCAAGATTCTTCTGGCCGTAATCGTTCTAGTTGTAACCGTGAAAATAGTATTCGAACTGACAATGAGCCCTACGCTCCTTTTATCCCAGGCAGGAGGTCACTGATGAAACATCCTTTCAGAAAAATAATACTGGTGTTGAAATTGGCCCTGATTCCGTTTCTTCCGCTATTTGCAATCGACGCGGACGCCCAACTGACGGCAAAGGCAAACCACGATCACATAACAGTGGACTCCTTCTATCACGGCGGCACGGTGAGCGTCAGCGGCATCTCCGATCCTGGTGCAGACCTTGTGATCAAGATCGCTTCCGGGGACCTTCATCAGAGTCTCCGCAAAAAAGGCAAAGTCGGGGGCCTTCTCTGGATGACCGTGGGTGAACTCGACGTTGAGCACGTGCCGAATTTCTATGAGATATTCAGCACCAAAAAATTGGACGAAATGATCAGTAGGGATGAGATGGATAAGTACGGTATCGGATTTCCTGCGCTTCGGCAACATGCTGTACTGAATGTCGCCACAGAAGAGGAAAAATCGAAATGGTTCGATGAATTCGTGAGGTTCAAATCAGACTCGAATCTTTATGCTATCAACAGTGGCAATATAACCCTTTCAGAAAAAGACGGGATGCAGAACTACTACATATTGACCAGGTGGCCGTATCAGGCGCCTCCCGGTAATTACACGGTCACGGTTTACGCCGTAAAGAACGGGAAAGTCATGGAAACCGCGACATCAAACGTCAACGTTGAACAGGTCGGCACAGTAAGAGCGCTGGCGACGATGGCGAAAAACAACGGCGCTCTTTACGGGATCCTCTCCATATTGGCAGCTCTTGGCGCCGGGTTCGGCGTGGGGCTTATCTTCAGAAAAAGCGAAGGGGCCCACTGACATGTACGAAAAGATCATCGTCGGATACGACAGCTCCGATTTCAGCAAGGCCGCCCTGTGTGCAGCAGGCAGCTGGATCCGGAGACATGGAGGCGAGGCAGTGCTGGCGCATGCAGTTTTCTTCAGCGAGGAAGAATTTGCAAGCCTGCCCGAACAGAGAGAGCAGCGGTTCAAGCTTGGCCGAAACATGTGCTCAATCGCGCGCGATAGCATGTCTGAAGAACTGGGCCTGAACGGCAACCTGCATGCCTTCGTATGCGAAGGCGAACCCCATGAGGTGCTCGTCGATATGGCAAAGGCCAAGCATGCCGATCTTATAGCGCTCGGCACGCATGGTAGAAAGGGCCTGAAAAAAATCTTCATGGGAAGCGTGACATCGCGTGTCCTGCAGCTGTCTCCATGCGATGTCCTCGTAGTGAAGCAGTCCGGCGAGCGTGAGATGCGGTACAGATCAATACTCCTCTCCTATGACGGCTCCCCTTTCAGCAAAAAAGCGCTGCAACGGGCCTGCGAAATTGCAAAAATCGAAGGCTCCGAGATCACAGCCCTCTATGTAATTCCCAGGTATGAAGAGGCCCTGGAATTTATCTCATCCAATATCATAAAGGCAGACATTGTGCACGATGCAGGCAAGATACTTGACGAGGCGACTTCGATGGCTGCGGAAATCGGGGTCGAGATGAGGACCGAGATAGCTGACGGCAACGAAGCCGAAAAGACGGTAGAAACTGCGCGGAAGCTCAAAAGTCAGCTGATCGTCAGGGGCACGCACGGATGGACCGGTTTTAACAAAGCCATCATAGGCAGCGTAATCGAAAGCATAATCGTCAATGCGCCATGTCCGGTATTGGCAGTGAGGTGAAGAAATGAAAGGTTTCAGAAAAGTGCTGATAGCATTGAACGGCAACAGGAAGGTCCTTGACGCAGGCATACAGATGGCGCAGGACGAGAAAACATGGGCCATAGTGGTAAAGGTTATTCCCCCGTTCGATGGCGACCTTAATCTGACAGGAATAAAGAACATCGAAGACGTCCTCGACAGCGGGGTCGGCAGTGCAGTCTCTCAGGTAGAAGCTGATGCAGAGGAGAAAGGCGCGCTAATAAAGACAACGGTCCGGCAAGGAAATGTGCCGGACGCCATAGTTGAGGTGGCAGACGAAGAGCGGTGCGACCTTATAATCATGGGAGCTCCGAAGAAAAGCCGGTTAAGAAGATTCTTCGGCGATCATGCTGTGGAAAAAGTGATCGATATGGCGCCCTGCCCCGTCTACGTCGTGGCCGCATGACGGGACAAGAGGGGCACCAAGTCCGTCACGCAAGGAACCTTGATATAAAAAGCCCGAACACCATTGATCCCCAAGCTATGACAGATACGTATGTGGCGATTTCACTTCTTTCGCAGACAACCGACTTCTTCGAAATCAGAAATGAGACTGCAAAGATCAGCAGTCCGAATATCAATACGCTCGCTATCATGGAGTAACCTCCTTAATTGATCATTTCGTATTGTTCGCCTATAGCGGCGGAGAGGACTTCAAGCTCCATGTCCTTGTCTTCACCGAGTATGCCGCAGGCATCGGCCCTGCACTGGCGGCAATGGGTCATCTGCTCTACGTATTTGCCGCATTCCGTCCGAAGGTTATGTATCATCTCGCGGCCAGGCCTTTCAATGTGCGCGAATTCGGCCTGTGGGATAAGCGGCAGTATATTGTGCAGGTCAGCGCCCTTTGAGCCCGCAAGCTCCGCCACCTGCGTGATTTCAGCGTCATTGACACCGGGTATGAGAACACTGTTTACCTTTACCATCAATCCCGCATCTATCGCATTTGTAAGTCCGCGCCACTGGTTCGTAAAGATTCTTTCGGCAGCCTCCGCTCCGGTCAATTTTCTGCCCCTGTAGACAGCCCAGGCGTAAATCTTTTCTGC
>DATHDF010000087.1:0-15548 GCA_035319185.1 Dissulfurispiraceae bacterium
GACGGCACATTATGTTTATATGGACGGAGCCGGCAACTATCAGCAGGCCGGCACCCAAAACCTCACATTCAGCAATGCCGGTGTCCTTTCTTCGGCTGCTTCGAGCGGCGCGCTGGCTTTCAACTGGGGCGGCGGCGCTGCGGCTGGGTCCACTACGTTTGACCTTACAGGCACAACCCAGGTAGCCAGCAATTTCGCCATAACTAGCGTCAATCAGAACGGTTATTCGACCGGATCTCTCAAGAATATTCTAATCAGTGACACTGGCGTTATAACGGGCGTCTTTACCAACGGCCAGAACAGGAGCCTGGCGCAGCTCTGCCTTGCGAGATTCACGGCACCTACCGAACTGACCAAAGTCGGCAATAATCTTTATGCGCAGTCAAGCACGTCCGGCCAGCCTATAGTCGGTGCCGGTCAGACATCAGGTCTTGGCAGGACGCTGTCAAATACTCTGGAGCTTAGCAACGTGGATATAGCAGAGGAGTTTACAAACCTCATATCTGCTCAGAGAGGCTTTCAGGCTAACACCAAAATCATTACCACTACCGACGATCTGCTCAACCTGCTGATCTCGATCAAGCAGTAGCACCAGTTAATTGTTTGACGGTTGGGTCTGCCATGGGCAGCCCAACCGTCATCTTATTGACCCCTTCTGAAAAACAAATCATAAATATCAAATAGTTCCTCATTGGCATAATCCGTGCTCTAATCTGCATGGATTACCGTTTTTTGATGCTTAAATTATTTTGCGCATCAAGGAGGACCGTATGGCGGAAAAAGAAGCTGATCAAGATAAAGAAGCAGCCGAGGAACCTGCACCCAAAAAAGGCAGCAAGAAGATGATGCTTATCATAATCGTCGCGGTTGTGGCGGTCGTACTTGCCATTGCTGCGTTTTTCATTGTGCCCAAATTCATGGGCGGAGGCGGCAAGGCGCATAAAGAGGAGGCCAAGGTTGAAGAGGGTGTGATGTTTTCCCTCGAGCCGTTTGTTGTCAATCTCAATGATCCGGGAGGACCGAAATTCCTCAAAGTCTCCATACAACTTGAACTTGCCAACGCGGCATTGATGGAAAAAGCGAAACAGAAGACGCCTCAACTCAGGGACGCTGTAATTACGCTCCTTACGAGCAAATCCTCCGAGTCGCTTTTCCCGCCTGAAGGCAAACTCCAGCTGAAGGATGAGATCAATGCGCGCATGAACCAGATAATGGGACCCAATACGGTCAAGAACGTGTATTTGACGGATTTTGTTATGCAATAGGGCGGTGTAGGGAATGGATGAGATCCTCTCACAAGATGAAGTCGATGCCCTGCTGAAAGGAATTCAGGAAGGCGAAGTCGAGACCGAGACCGGCGTAGAGCCCACCGGCGTCAAGTCCTACGATTTTACCGGACAGGAAAAGATCGTCAGGGGCAGGATGCCCACCCTCGATATCGCCAACGAGAGGCTGGCCAGAAATTTCAGACTCTCCCTTTCAGCGGCTATCAGGCGCATGGTGGACATTACCAATGTGAATGTCACGATTACCAAATTCTACGACTTCATGCGCGGAATTCCCTTTCCATCGAGCATAAACATATACAAGATGGAGCCGTTAAGGGGATTCGGGCTTCTTGTCTTCGATGCGCAAATGATATTCAGCCTTATAGAATTCTTTTTTGGCGGGACCGGAAAGGCTTATTACAAGCCGGAAGGGAGGGAGTTTACGCCCATAGAGCAGAAGATTATTCACAAGGTCGTAATGATGTTCTTCGATGACATGGAAGAGGCATGGAGGACGATATTTCCCATCAAGCCGCTGTATGTAAGGGCTGAGATGAACCCTCAATTTGTAAATATAGTTACACCTGTCGATGTCGTCATAAAAGTGGAATTCGTGCTTGAGGTTGAGGGCAAGCAGTGCAAGGCATATCTTTGCATACCCTATGGCACAGTTGAGCCTATAAAGGAAAAACTGTACAGCGCCTTTTCCGCCGACAGGGATGAGCTTGACATGAAATGGCTTGAAAGATTGAAAGATCGCCTCAGAGAAATTCCGGTGACGATTACAGGAGAACTTGGAAAGGCCAAGCTTGATGTCAGCCGCGTTGTTGACCTGAAAGTTGACGATGTCATTATGCTTGACAGACGCACTGATGAGGATGTCGATATACTCGTCGAAGGCTATCCGAAATTTATGGGGAAGTTCGGGCTTTACAAGGGCTCGGCGGCACTTAAGATCAACAGGGTGCTGTAGGGCACGGCGACGGCAAAGCAGAGAGAAGGAGGATATAAAAAAATGACAGACGAGGTAAAAGACCTGGAAGTCCAGGAATTTCAGGACCAGGGCAAATCGGCGCAGGGTGCCGCAAAGGACATAAATTTTATACTCGATATTCCGCTGGAGGTGACCGTCGTCATCGGCAGAACGAAGATACTTGTACAGGAGCTTCTGCAGCTCGGCCAGGGATCGGTTGTCGCCCTTGAAAAGCTTGCCGGCGAGCCGATGGAGGTGTACGTGAACGACAGGCTGATCGGCAGAGGCGAGGTTGTTGTTGTCAACGAAAGGTTCGGTATAAGACTGACCGACATCATTAGTCCAGCTGAACGTGTAAGGCAGCTCAGATAGAAGCTGCAGCGGGCTATTTTCCGGGACGAGGTATCGATGGAATTCGAATTGATCAAGGCCGTAATCATCCTGCTGGCGCTGCTTGGGGGACTTTATATGCTCCTCAGGTTCCTGAAGGGAAGGATTATTCCCGGCAAGGGGATCATCGAAATGATTCATTATCAACCCTTCGGCCCGAAGAAGGGCGTCGCTATAGTCAAGATCGTCAAGGATTATGTGGTACTCGGAGTTGCCGATGAAAATATTACGCTGCTAGGCAAATTGAACCCGGCTGACGTGGATGAGGCATTAAAGCAGGCTGAAAGCCGGACGGCGGTCTCGACTTCCGGCATCAAAGGGCTCTTCAGCGGAAGATTCAAGGGGATGTTGTCGGTCTTGTTTGCGGCGCTGCTGGCACTGCCGTCGATTTCATCGGCACAATCTGCGCCTGCCGCAGCCGCGCCAGGTTTTTTCGGATTGAACTCACCAATCGAGCTGCTTGCATTCCTGACCGTCATCGCTTTTCTTCCGGCGCTGCTTGTCATGACAACATGTTTTACCCGCATAGTGATCGTGCTCTCTTTTTTGAGGCAGGCGTTGGGCACTCCGCAGGTGCCTCCGACGCAAGTGATTATCGGCTTGTCTCTCTTCATAACCTTTTTCGTGATGTCTCCGGTGTTCGACCGCATCTATAACAATGCCTATGTGCCATATTCCAAAAAAGAAATCAAGGCCGAAGACGCACTGTCGAAGGCGTCTGACCCGCTCAAGGAATTCATGCTCAAGCAGACGAGAGAAAAGGACCTCGCGCTTTTTTTGAAGATGTCCAGGGCTGAAAGACCGGCAAAACCTATGGACCTGTCCATGAGGGTTGTGGTGCCTGCCTTTGCGATAGGCGAGCTCAAGCGTGCCTTCGAGATAGGGTTTCTGGTGTTTCTGCCCTTTCTCGTTATAGACATGGTTGTCGCCAGCGTTCTTCTGTCGATGGGCATGATGATGCTGCCGCCGGTCATGGTTTCGATGCCTTTCAAGGTCCTGCTGTTCGTGCTCGTGGACGGGTGGGGCTTGCTGATAGGATCGCTGATAGAGGGCT
Organism: Dissulfurispiraceae bacterium; assembly: GCA_035319185.1. GTDB lineage: Bacteria > Nitrospirota > Thermodesulfovibrionia > Thermodesulfovibrionales > Dissulfurispiraceae > Fen-1308. Next base: position 3,686 of record DATHDF010000087.1, read on the forward strand.
TCAAGTGACCATAGAACTTCTCAATCAAGTGTCGCGACAGACTTTCGAGACTGTGCTTCTGGTCGGCGGCCCGGTTTTGATCGTAAGCCTGATCGTCGGGGTGCTGATAAGCATCTTTCAGGCCATTACGCAACTGCAGGAGGTTACGCTAACATTCGTACCCAAGATAGTGGCGGTATTCCTGACACTGCTTCTAACGTTGCCGTGGACAGTGAAGGTGCTGGTCGGTTTCACCAGATCGCTTTACGAAAATATACCTCTATACGTGAAATGATATGGAATTTTATAACCTCGTAAATACTTATTCTGATAAATTCATCCCGATCTTCATCAGGGTGATGGTGATGCTGGCCTTCATTCCGTTCGTCGGCACGACATCCACTCCAGTTGCTGTAAGGACCGGGCTCGGCCTGGCTCTCACCCTGCTTCTCGTGCCCATAGTGAAGGTGAACATGGATGATCCGCTCAGGGCCGTTTTCGAGGCCTTTTTCATCGGCGCGGCATTGGGGCTGCTTGTGAGGATAGTGCTGAGCGCGATCGAGACGGCAGGCCAGTGGATGAGCATATCGATGGGCATCGGCATGGCATCGGTCTTCAATCCGCAGTTCGGCGAAGTTCTCGGCCCGCTGAGCCTTTTCTATAGTCTGATGGGCATGGGCCTGTTTTTCATCCTCGACATTCATTATTTCTTTATTGAAGCGATAATTCGCAGCTTCGACATAACCGCCGTTCAGTACGGCGGGATGTTCTCCGCCATAATGAAGCTTAACGCCATATTCTTTCCGCTCGCATTCAAGATCGCGGCTCCGATTTTTCTGGTGCAGGTGCTTGTGAACCTGTCGATGGGGTTTCTTTCGAGGGCCATGCCGCAGGCAAATATTTTTTTTGTGAGTTTCCCGCTCCTCATCGGGGTCGGGATCATTTTTATGGCGCTTACACTTGGGCTCACCTTCATGGTGATGGCCAGGTCATTTGTACACATCAAGGACGCAATGATGTTTCTGGTGAGATAACATGCCGGAGCAATTTGAAGAAAGAACAGAACAAGCGACGCCGCGACGGCGGGAAAAGGCCCGTGAAAAAGGAGATGTCCCCAAAAGCCGGGAATTAACGTCTCTTTTCCCTGTCTGGACTATCTTTCTCTTCATGCTCTTCGGCGGCACCATGTTCACCTCGCTGCTTACATATTTCGGCAGCTCGCTGAAGCGCGGTGTGACGCTGAGGCTGACTGAGGCCACTCTCATGGATGTATTCAAGGCCGACACCATGCAGATGGGAATCGTAATGCTGCCGCTTTTTCTTCTCATTTTTGTCGGCGTCATGGCCGTGCATTTTCTTCAAACCGGATTTCTGATTTCATCCAATCCGCTTACCCCGGACCTTACAAAACTCGATCCGCTGCAGGGCATCAAACGCATATTCAGCATCAACACGCTATACGAAACGGTTAAGGGATTGCTGAAGGTGGCGGTGCTGGGCGCGATCCTTTATTTCATGCTCAAAAAGGAGGTTTTCACCATTCCGCTTCTTGTGGACATGGACATCCGCACCATTATAGATTTCTCTTTCGGACAAATAAAGAGGATCATAATGATATCTGCGCTGGTTCTTACTGTCTTCGCCGCCGCCGATTATGCGTTTCAGCGCTGGCAGTACTCGAGGAACCTGAGAATGACCAAGCAGGAAGTTAAGGAGGAGTATAAGGAAGTCGAGGGGTCTCCGCTGATAAAAGCGCGACTCAAGAGCATCCAGCGTGAGCTGGCACGCAGGAGGATGATGCAGGAGGTGCCGCGCGCCGACGTGGTCATAACGAATCCTACACACTTTGCAGTTGCCCTTAAATATGAATCCGGCAGGATGGGAGCGCCAAAGGTGGTGGCCAAGGGAGCTAATCTCATCGCCGCAAAGATAAGGGAAGTAGCGGGCAGCAGCGGGGTGCCGGTCATTGAGGACAAGCCTCTTGCAAGGGCGCTTTATTCGTCGATAGACGTCAACCAGGAGATCCCCGAAGTTTTCTACAAGGCAGTGGCGGCCATATTGGCCCAGGTATACCGGTTGAAGGGGAGAAGGGTTTAAGGACAAACCATGCTTGAACGCCTGCTGAAAAGAAGTGATTTGCTGCTGGCCATGGGCATCATGACCATTCTTGCGCTTATGATCATCCCTGTTCCGCCGATCCTTCTCGACATGTCACTTTCGTTTAGCATCACTTTTGCGATAGTTGTCATACTCGTCGCATCATATATTTCTAGGCCGCTCGATTTTTCCGTGTTCCCGTCGGTTCTGCTCATAGCCACTCTGCTGCGGTTGTCGCTGAATATCGCATCTACAAGACTCATCCTTACTCACGGCGATACGGGCACCGCAGCGGCAGGAAAGGTCATCCAGTCCTTTGGCGAATTTGTAATCGGCGGAAATTTCGTGGTCGGCTTTGTGGTCTTCATGATACTTGTCATCATCAACTTTGTAGTCATTACGAAAGGTTCAGGCAGGATAGCCGAAGTGTCTGCCAGGTTTACGCTCGATGCGATGCCCGGAAAGCAGATGAGTATTGACGCGGATCTTAATGCGGGCATCATCGACGAAACCGAGGCCAGAAAGCGCAGACAGGAGATCAGCCGGGAGGCCGATTTCTACGGATCAATGGACGGTGCCAGCAAATTCATCCGGGGAGATGCGATAGCCGGCATCATTATCATGGTAATCAATATCATCGGCGGATTCCTGATAGGCGTGCTGCAAAAGGGGATGGCCGCCTCCGATGCCGTCCAGACATACACCATACTGACGGTAGGCGAGGGCCTGGTAGCGCAGATACCCGCGCTGGTTACGTCCACCGCTGCAGGCATTGTCGTCTCGCGCGCTGCCACGTCGGAAAACCTGGGTGCTGAGTTCACGAAACAGCTCCTTGGAAACCCAAAGGCGCTTGGCTCTGCGGCGGGCGTGCTGGCGGTCCTTGGTCTTATACCTGGGCTGCCGCACGTGCCGTTTCTGATGATAGCTGCCATCACCGGCACAGGGGCATATTTTGTCAACCAGGGTATCAAAAAAGAGGAAGCAGAAAAGTTGCCGACTGAAGCCGAGGCCGCTAAACCGACCGAGGACCTCGAATCCCTTCTGCCGCTGGATCCGTTCAGTCTTGAAATCGGCTACGGGCTGATTCCTATGGTGGAGGCAGGAGCGCCGCTTTTGGCCAGGATAAGGGCTATCAGGAAGCAGATGGTCTCCGACATGGGTTTCATAGTTCCGCCTGTGCATATCAAGGACAATCTTTCGCTGAAATCCACCGCGTATTCGGTGCTCATCAAAGGCGTCGAAGTGGCCTCCGGCGAGGTCATGCTAAAGAAATATCTGGCCATACCGCCCGGTACCGAAAAGGAAAAGATCGAAGGCATTCCGACAAAGGACCCCGCATTCGGCCTGCAGGCACTGTGGATAGATGAAGCCAGCGTGGACAGGGCGCAGCTGGCCGGTTATACGGTTGTTGATGTGCCGTCGGTTATAACCACTCACCTCACAGAAGTGATAAAGAACCACTCTCATGAGCTGCTTGGCAAGCAGGATGTTCAGAAGCTTATGGATACCTTCTCCAAGACACAACCCAAGGTTGTCGAAGAGCTTATACCTGGTTCTCTGACGCTGGGGGCTGTTCAGCGGGTACTTCAGAACCTGCTCAGGGAGCGCATCTCCATCCGCGACCTGCAGACGGTGCTGGAAACCCTTTCCGACTATTCAGCCGTGACCAAGGACCCCGACATGCTGACCGAGTATGTGCGCCAGTCGTTGGCCCGGAGCATTACCAGGCAGATACAGAATCCTGATGGATCGGTCTCGGTCATAATCATAGACCCCAATGTGGAAAGGATGATGGCCGACGCGATACAGAGCGGGCCTCAGGGTGCGCAGTTCTTCAGCCTGGATCCTTATGCTGTTGACAGGATCATCGCAAGCATGAAAGAGAATTTCGAGAGCGGCCTGATCAAGGGATATCAGCCTGTGGTGCTGTGCTCGCCTTCGACCAGGCGTTTTGTAAAGAAAATGGCCGAGAGGGTTTCTGCCAGCCTCGTGGTTGTTTCACATTCTGAGATTGCGCCGAATACAAAGGTCTACTCGATTGGCACTATAAGGACGGATTAGGTAAGAGTCATATGCGACAGGAGGAAAAGGGATGAGGATAAAAAAATTCGTAGGCAGAAGCTTCAAGGAAGCTCTTGAAACAGTCAAGAAAGAGCTTGGGGCCGATGCCGTCATCCTTTCCAGTAAAACAATCAAATCAGGTCAGCCCGGGTTTCTCAACCGCGAGGCCGTCGAAGTGACGGCAGCGCTCGACGAAAATGCCGATGAGGGGCCTTTCAGACAGGAGATCTCCGCCGAGGGGTCTTTTTCATTGAGCGAAGACATTCTCAAGGAACTCCGCAGCCTGCGCGAGGAGATTACTTTTCTGAAGGATACACTGAAGCCGGTTGTCCCGACTTTCAGGATCAGCAGAGACAAGAAGGGCCTATATAACATGCTTATCAAGCAGGGCGTGGATTCGCAGTTTGCTATGATGCTTGTTGAGCGGTCCGGCGAGACCGTCGGCAGCCTTTTGGCTGCAATCAGGCAAGAGATCAGGATCAGGAAACTCATTCCTTCAGAGGAAAAGGGATATATGTTTTTCGGACCTCCGGGCGTCGGCAAGACAACCACCATGTCGAAGGTTGCTCACGTTCTGTCGGCGCACAAAAGGCCGGTGTGTCTGATCTCTCTTGATGCTCAACGGATCAGCTCCGTCGCGTACATGAAAGAGCTTGCGCGCCAGATAAAATGCGATCTGAAGCTGGTCAGGCATGTCGGCGAACTGCCTAAGATCATATACAGGGAATCGGATAGGGGACCTGTGCTGATCGACACTCCGGGCAAGGACTGCGAGGCTGTGCTTAAACAGACCAAGCAGGTCTTCTCCTCCGGATTCCCGCTGAGCAAATGTTTTCTGATGGACGCTTCGACAGAGATGCCGTCTTCCCTGAAGTCCTGGCAGAAGGCGCTTCCTTACGATATAGATATTATCGGGTTTACCAGACTTGACCTTGCGGCACAGTATGGAAATCTCTGCAATATGTCCATGCTGACCGGCAGGCCTCTTGCATTCCTGACAAATGGTCCGGATGTGCCCGACGACATTAAAATACCGACGCCCGACTACGTCGCCGGGCTCATCGCCGGAGGTGTCTGTGAAAACTAGGGGGCCCAGGATCATTGCAGTATCGAGCGGCAAGGGTGGCGTCGGCAAGACTAACTTTGTGGCCAATATGGCGCTCTATTTTGCGGGCATAAACAAGAAGGTGCTGATCATGGATGCGGACCTCGGCTTGAGCAATATAGACGTCCTGCTGGGTATATCGCCGAAATACAACCTTAAGCATGTTTTGAACGGAACGAAGACGCTGAACGAAGTCGTCGCAGAAGGGCCGATGGGAATTCAGGTCATTCCGGCAAGTTCGGGGGTAAGGGAGCTGACGAGGCTGAGCGATATGCAGAGGCTTAAGCTGCTGTCGGAGCTGGAGCATTTCGACTTGCCGGTCGATATAATGCTGATAGATACCGGGGCGGGCATATCCGACAACGTGCTGTTCTTTTGCAGCGCCGCACAGGAAACAGTGGTGGTTGTGACGCCGGAGCCGACGTCGATAGCAGATGCTTATGCCCTCATCAAGGTGCTGTCCAGGGATTTCGGCGAAAAAAGTTTCAGGGTCCTTGTAAATACCGCGCGCAGCGAAAAGGAGGCGTCGGAGACATTCAGGAAGCTTGCCCTGGTAGCCGACAGGTTCCTCTCGCTGTCCATAGACTATCTCGGTTATCTGCCACTTGAGCCCGGAGTGAAGGACGCGATAATCGCTCAAAGGGGATATATCTCTCTTTTCCCCAACAGCAGTTTTACCAAGCGTCTGTCGGCAGTTGCAAACAGGATTATCGATGATCCTGTCGGTGAGACGAAGGGCAACATACAGTTTTTTCTGAAGCAGGCCCTGCGTGTCGGCTGACGGCGACAAAAAATATCATTATTGTTGTAAAATTAGAATAGCTTGTCGGCAGATTTGCTACTTTGCGGAGGCCAGGTATTGACATGCCCGATGCTTATGCTGCAGTTGGACCGCCTGATTCAGAACAGAGAGAAGAGATCGTCCACCGCTTCCTGCCGCGGGTGAAGTTCTACGCTCATAAATACGCCTTCGGCCTGCCACCGGAACTTGATGTTGAAGACCTCGTTTCAGCAGGGATTGTCGGCCTCCTCGAAGCCGTGAACCGTTTTGACCCGTCCATGAATACAACGCTCAGTACGTTTGCCGATTTCAGGATCAGAGGGGCCATCATAGACGAAGTGCGTTCTATGCAGTGGGCATCCAAAGACGTAAAGAAGAAGATCGAGGATGTGCGGCGGGCCTATGATGCAATTGAAAAAGAAAAGCAGCGGGGCGCAGGTGATGACGAGGTTGCAGAGAGGCTTAACATCTCGCTTGATGAACTTCATAAAATACTGTCCCAGGCCAATACGGTCAGGATGGTCCGGCTCGAAGACATGGGCATTAACAGAGACGGCGAGTCCATCGATATCCTCGAGTGCATATCTGCGGAAGGCAGCAAAGACATGCTAGAAGAACTCGGACTTAAGGAGCTGCAGTCCGCGCTCGGCAAATCGATTGACGCACTGCCGGAGAAGGAGCGCCTGGTAATGACCCTGTATTATTACGAGGAGCTGAATATGAAGGAGATCGGCAAGGTGCTTAATGTGAGCGAATCACGGGTTTGTCAGCTGCATGGGAAAGCCCTTATGAGATTACGTACGAAGATGGATGATTTTAGGCGCTGAAATTATGTATTATAAATCACTGTAATAACGGCCCTTTATGTATATAATTTTCAGTACTTCCGTCTGTGCGGGAGATTGGGGGGATCATGATCCGCAACATTAAGAAGACGATAGAAAGGCTCAGCGCCAAGGACCCGTCGGTTAGAAGAAAGGCAGCCGAAGATCTGGCCGAAGGAGACGAAAGGGGTATTTATCCGCTTATCAGGGCGCTCAGCGATGAAAATACGGGTGTTCAGGATGCGGCAATGCGTGCGCTTATCTCGCTCGGCGGCGAAGTAGTCGCTTATATGGCGCTGCCCCTTCTGCGGGAAAATTCCTATCTGAGAAATACCGGCCTGATTATCTTAAGGCAACTGGGCTCTGTCTCTGTGCCGCTTCTTTACCCGCTGTTCAAGGACAAGGATGATGATGTCAGAAAGTTCGCCATCGATCTGCTGAGCGAGATACAATCCGGTGTGGACCCCGCCCTCATCGTCCCGATTCTTGCCGACAGTAACGCGAATGTCAGGGCAGCTGCGGCAAAGGCCCTGGGCGAACTCGGATATGCCGGCGCCGTCCCGCAACTGGTGAAGGCACTTTCGGATGACGAGTGGGTAAGCTTTTATGCCCTTCAGTCTCTCGGTGAATTAAGGGCTGAAGAGGCTGTTCCTTCAATTGCCGCGCTGCTTGACAGCCCCTCGCTTGTCGTGCGGTTTTCTGCCGTCGAGACGATGGGCAAGCTCGGATCACAGACAGCGCTTTCAGCCCTGATGTCTTACCTGCCAAAGTCGGGGGCTGACGAAAAGATTGCAATTGTCAAAAGCATAATTCAGATAGGCGCCACGCCTGACATGAAAGAGCTGACCGAACACATACTGGTTCTTTTTCAGGAGGATGACTGGGACGACAAAGAGATTGCGCTGAAAGGCTTCAGCGCTCTGAAATGCGTTCAGGCCATACCTGTTCTTGTCGAGGCGGCAGGCCTGCTCGATCCTTTCAATCCCGACAGCGAAGAGAAGACAGAACTTCTGAAACAGACCATTTTGTCCATCGGGGGCGAAGACGAACTGATCCGCCTGCTCGACTCCTTCGACCTCAAATACAGGGGCAAATCGTTTGTGATCGACCTGTTGGGCCAGATGAAAAGCAAAAAAGCCGCGGCTAAACTATCTTTATTTCTGAAGGACGTCAGCCGCGATCTGCGGAGGGTATCCGCCGAAGCGCTCGGTGAAATAGGCGAACACGCATCTGTTGAAGAACTGATGGAGACTTCCCAGTCTGATGCCGATGCCCATGTCAGAAGGTCCGCCATCGAAGCCCTTGGCACTATTGGCTCCAAAGACGCGTATGCCGTCCTTAAGGGACTTCTCGCCGTAGAGAAGTATCCCGATCTCCTCGAAAAAATAGTCGAATCATTAATGAAGGTAGATTCAAATGCCTTTCTGTCGGATATTTCCGGCTATAGCGGCGCTATCAGGCAGATTATCGCAAAGACGGCTTCCGATATCGAAACCCTGTTCAGCCTGACCGGAGATTCCGACCCGAATGTTATGATAGCCGCAATCAGCGGTCTGGGCAGAATCGGCTCGGATAAGGCAATCAACAAAATCATCTCCTATATTAAACACAAAAATTCTGAAATCAGGAAGGCTGCGGTCATTGCACTTGGTGATGCGCGGAGATGTTCTCCGGATTTATTCCAGGCGTTAAGCGACGAGGACCCGTGGGTCAGGTTCTATGCTGTAAAATCCGTTGCCTCCGCATGCGACGGCGAGATGGTCATAGGGAAGGTCAAGCCTATGATAAACGACAGCTATGTGCCTGTCGTTATGGCTGCCATCGATGCCATTCGGGACATTGGGGGAGGCGAGGCGTATGAAGCCCTTACCCCGTATGAAGAGCATGAAAATCCTGATGTACGGGAGAAAGTAAGGGAGGTGCTCGATACATTATGACGCCCCTGACTTTGAGCGATGAGACATTCCGGCAGCTCCGCGATTTCATTTACGAAAAGAGCGGCATATTCATTCCGGACAACAAAAAATATTTTATAGAGAACCGCCTGGGCAAGAAGATCCAGGAAAAGAACCTTAAGGGTTACGAAGACTACCTTTATGTCCTGAAGTTCGGCGGCGACAAAAAGGAGCTTGCAATCCTGTTTGACCTTGTGACGACAAACGAGACCTTTTTCTTCAGGGAGCCGCAGCAGTTCGAGGTGCTTGGCGGAGAGCTGCTGGCCAGGATTATAGCAGAGAACGGGAAGGCCGGACGGAAAGACATCAAGGTCTGGTCGGCCGCCAGTTCAACCGGCGAGGAGCCTTATACCATCGGCATGCTGCTGGCTGAAAAGTCAGAAGCCTCATTGTACCGGAAGGAAATAAATGCTTCTGATTTGAGTGAATCCGTTCTGGCGTCGGCGAGGGCTGCTGTTTACGGATCCTATGCGATCAGGAACGTCCCGGAACAATACATGAAGAAATATTTCGCTGCAGGGGCCGGTCAGCAGTATCAGCTGGCTACATCTATCAAATCGATGGTCAAATTCATGAAGGTCAACCTCATCGAAGACAAGGACAGCAGGCTTATCCGCGGCATGGACGTGGTTTTCTGCAGAAATGTCCTCATATACTTCGACGAAAAGGCGAAACAGAAAGCGGTCTCGCTGCTTTACGACGCATTGAGGCCAAACGGCTATCTGTTTATCGGAACGTCGGAGAGCCTTCATAACATTACAAGGGCTTTCAAGCCTACGGTCATAAATAAAGTTATCGTATATCAAAAGATGTAGAGCACACAGGAGCCAAGGTATGAAAATTCTGGTAGTCGACGACGACAAAACAACTCGGAAGCTGCTTGGCCTTTACCTCAAGGCGAAAGGATATGAGGTGGTCACCGCCGAAAACGGGCTTGATGCCATGGAGAAGCTTGGGACCGAAAACATCAATCTCGTGGTTACCGACATGAACATGCCTTACATGGACGGTATCGAGCTTACCAAGAACCTCAGGGCCGACGACAACTGGAAGGATCTCCCGATCGTGATGGTTACGACAGAGGCCGACGAGGACGAGAAAAAAAGGGCCTTTGAAACCGGCGTGGATGACTATCTTGTCAAGCCGGCGAATGCCGAGCAGATCAGCGACAGTATCAAGAAGATCCTAAAAAAGATATTCAAGGGTGCGTGACGATGTTTAACTTAAAACTTAAAGTTCTGGTTGTGGATGACTTTCCGACTATGAGGAGGATAGTGAAGAACCTTCTCAAACAGCTCGGTTTTGAAAATATCGACGAGGCCGAGGACGGTGCTCAGGCACTAAGCAAGCTGAAGACCGGCGGATACGGTCTTGTCGTGTCGGACTGGAACATGCCTGTTATGGAGGGCATTGATCTCCTCAAGCACGTCAGAGAGGACGAGGCCCTCAAACCGATACCGTTCCTTATGGTCACGGCGGAGGCTGAAAAGGACAAGGTCATTACAGCTATTAAGGCCGGCGTCGATAACTATGTTGTAAAACCCTTCACTGCCGAGGTACTGAAGGAAAAGCTGGAAAAAATCGCAGACAAAAAGCCGTCGCTGAAAGCTTGAGGATAGAATATGGCCGACGAAATGGAAGAGATCATAAACGAGTTTGTCACTGAAGCCGAAGAGACGCTCGAAAGGATCGACCCCATGTTTGTGGATCTCGAAGCCAAAGGTTATGACAAGGACATTCTCAATGAAATCTTTCGGGGAATGCATACGCTGAAAGGCGCTGCGGGCTTTCTGGGTTTCCAGCAGATCGTTGATGTCGCTCACAGGGCCGAGAGCATAATGAAGAGGCTGCGCGACGGCGAGATGGTCCTAACGCGCGAGATCATGGATGTGATCCTCAAGAGCGTGGATATGCTGCGGCTTCTGATTTCCCATATAAGCGCAAAGGACAACGCCGAGGAGAACATCGCCCCCCTCTTGCTGGAACTGGACGAAGTGATCAATTCTCAGGCGCCTGCAGCTGCCGTGAGCGGCAGCGCGCAGACGGCGGCAGCGCCTCCAGAAAGCGCCCCCGCAATGGAAGGGTCTGAAACGCCGATGGCTGAAGAGCAGGCAGCGCCCCATCCTGCGGCTATCGAAGCGCAACCCCCGCATCCTTCGCCTGCAGCTGTTGAAGAGCAGGTGCAGCAGATAAGCAAAGAGAAAGAAGTTGTATCAACCCTCAGGGTCGACGTTTCGAGGATCGACAAGGTAATGGATCTTGCCGGCGAAATCGTCCTTGCCAGGAACAGGATACTGAACCTTGCGACAAAGCTGGAGATGACGCATTCTGACGACCCGAATGTCGAAAGCCTCCTTGAAACCACCAGCTTTCTAGACAGGGTCACTTCAGACCTGCAACTGGCGGTTATGAAAATCAGAATGCAGCCGATACAGAAAGTATTCTCGAAATTCCCGAGAATGGTTAGAGACCTGTCCAGAAGCCTCGGCAAGGATATCAACCTTGAAATATTTGGAGAGGACACGGAGGTAGACAAGAGCGTTATTGAAAATATAGGCGATCCTCTCATCCACATAATAAGAAATTCCATCGACCACGGCATCGAGCATTCGGATGAGCGCATTGCCAAGGGAAAGCATGCCAAGGGGCGGATTATAATCAGCGCCTATCAGAAAGGCACCCAGATAGTGATCGAAGTATCCGACGACGGTAAGGGAATCGATGTCGAAGCCGTCAAGAGGAAGGCCCTGAGCCAGGGTATTGTAACGGAAGAAGAGGTTCTGAAGATGCCGGATGAGACGGCCATCAATCTGATATTCCTGCCCGGGTTTTCGACCAAAGAAGTTTCTACGGAACTGAGCGGCCGCGGGGTCGGAATGGATGTAGTCAAGACGAATGTCGGCAAGCTGAACGGCTATGTAGAAGTGGTAACCAAGAAAGATGAAGGCAGCACATTCAGGATTAGCCTGCCGCTTACCCTGGCCATTATTCAGGCTATGATGGTCAGAATAGGCAGCGAATTCTACGCCCTTCCGCAGTCGATGATAGAAGAGACGCTGCG
>DATHDF010000088.1:0-32087 GCA_035319185.1 Dissulfurispiraceae bacterium
CTCTGCCCGGCCTGCGGCTCTGCAGTATCGAGGGAAGAGGGAGAGGTTGCGGTCAGGTGCGTATCCCTTTATTGCCCCGCACAGGTGCAGGAGAAGATAGGGCATTTCGCATCCAGAGGCGGCATGGATATCGAAGGCCTCGGAGAGAAGAATGTCGAGCTGCTGTATTCCCGTGGACTTATAAAGAATTTCGAAGATATATATCACCTGAACAGGGACGCCATAAGGGAACTGCCCCGATTTGCCGACAAATCGGCGGACAACCTGGTCCGCGCAATCGAGAAGAGCAAGAAAACCACCCTGGCCAAGTTTTTCTTCGCGATAGGCATAATCCACGTGGGGGAATATGCGGCCAAATTGCTTGCCAGGAATTTCGAAAAGCTTGAAGACCTCTATCATATCCGCAAGGAGCAGATAGCAGAGATCAGACAGATGGGCGAAAAGATTGCTTCATCAGTTGCAGCCTTTTTCGGTGATGAAAAAAATCTTAAAACCCTGGATGAGCTGAAATCTCTGGGCCTCACCGTGACCAATCCGGATTACTCCACCTCTGCGAAAAGGCATCTTCCGCTGGAAGGACTGACCTTTGTTATCACCGGCACAATGCCGAAGCCGAGAAAAGAAATAGAGGATATGATAGAGGCAAACGGCGGGCACGTCTCGTCCTCGGTGTCGCGGAGCACGGATTACCTGCTATCCGGAGATCAGCCCGGGTCTAAGCTTGAGAAGGCGCGGTCGCTCGGGGTGACAGCTATCTCATATGCCGACCTTGTAAAGATCGTCGACTCGCGGACGAAGCATCCCCGTCTGTTTTAGCGGCGTGGGCCAATTTTTTCTTGAAAAAAAATCCGGGCGGTGATATTCTTGAACAAAGCTGTTTTCCAGGGGGGCGCGAATCGCGATGAATGTGCGGGTAGTTTACCACGATAATTCCTATGACATGATTTCTGCCTTCATCCTCCAGCTGGGCATCGATTGCCGAAAGATAAAGATGTTTTACCGCGAATCCGAAAGAAGATGGATTATGGTCGGCCTGGACCCAGTACGGACGCAGGGTAAAAGGGATTATGAAGGTCCTGAAAGGCGGACCAAGAGTTTGCTGTCTGAGCAGCACGCATTAAGTTTGTTTCAGCGGAATTCTCTTTATTAGAATTAAACGATTCGGTTACTCTTAAGAAATTTAAAAACGGGAATCCGCAGTCGCCGGTTCCCGTTTTTTGTCTTTCAGACGTTTTTCAGACCTTGTGCTCTTCTTTCTTTTCCGATGCCTTGGCAGCGTCTTCCTTGGGAGGCGTTACATCGATATGGTCCTGCTCGGCAACGCCTTTTTTAAAGTTCTTGATAGCCTCTCCGATGCCCTTTCCTATCTCCGGCAATTTTCGTCCCCCAAACAGTACGGCTACAATCGCCAGGATTACCAGAAGATCTTGTGTGCTTAACATGGTTACCTCTTAAAACAATTTTTTTGCTTATTCTTTTATATGTTGTATTATAAAGAACAATTTTGGCAAGCAGCGATTCACCGACAATGATCTCGACGGAATTATTAACCTCTCTTATAAAGACCTATGGATACTGGGCATTGCTGATCGGCACCTTCCTTGAAGGCGAGACGATCCTGATGCTCGGCGGCTTGAGCGCACAACTCGGATACCTTGACCTGTCCATTGTAATGGTTGTCGCTTTTATCGGAAGCTTTTCCGGTGACCAGTTCTATTTCATAATCGGACGGCTGAAGGGGGCCGACCTCTTGTTGAAGCATCCCAAATGGCACTCCAAGGTAAGCAGGGTACATTGTTATCTTGAACGGTATCACGATCTTATCATGCTGTCTTTCAGGTTCGTCTACGGGATACGCATCATGACGCCCTTTGTGCTCGCTATGAATCCCAGGATCAAAACAGGCCGCTTCGTAGTGCTGAACGCCATCGGGGCCCTGATCTGGTCTGTAGTGGTGGCGGGCGGCGGATACCTGTTCGGACACGCGCTTGAGATCGTGCTGAACGACATAAAACATTATGAGCAGGTGGTCATGATAGCGATCGCCGCAATCGGTGTAGCGCTTTGGCTGTTCCACAGATACCGCAGCCGCAAGAACGGTTCGTGCAGGCTGGAGGACTGACTGGATTTCCTGCTATTCTTCCGGCAGGTCCTTCGACCTTCGGACAGCGCTCGACAGGTACTCGCTGAACTTTTCAGGGATAAGCCATCTAATGCCGAATTTTTCCGCCCATTTGATCAACCCCTGGTCGGCGGTAACCAGAAGGGCGTCAAGCTCCATTGCCAGCAGCAGCAAGTCGACATCTTCCTTGCTGTCGATTATCCCTTCCCTCAATGCCTCCCGGTATTTCTTGCGCATATCCTGTATTATTTCGTCGATCTTCTTCTTTTCGGTGCTTCGCACTGCCGTTTCAGCCACCCTGAGTCCGCGGTTCACCCTGTCCCTGATTTCCTCGATCAGTTCGTATAGTACGTAAGCCGGGCATTTCAACTCGTGCTTCCTGGGCGGCTTCTGCCTGAGCAGCAGCAGCATGTCTCCGGTAATCTTGTCCCTGTCGATGAAATTGAGCAACTCCTGAAATGTGGACGGCGGCATGTAGAATTCAAGGATGTGGATCTGGGCCGCCATAAACAGGAACGTTTCGAGCGCCTCTGTCGGGGTCCTTCCCAGGCTGTCTCTGACGTCCGGATTTACAAACAGACTCGTATCAAGGACAACCCGCTCACGCCGGAAACCCGGCACCGGAACATATTCCGTATGCCGTCCGCTTTGCAGTGTTTCAATTCCTTTGTCAATCGGGGTTTCACTCATATATCTTGAAGGGATAAGATCTATACAGCCAGTGCAAAGGTATTCCATGCCCCGCAGCCGGCGCACCTTCCCGACCAGTCAGGCGCCAAAGCACCGCATACATTGCACCTGTATGGTACCGAACCCGGCTGCTTCATTTCAGCCGCCGTCCTGAAAGCTTCCATCGCCCGTCCGACCTGGTTGCGCTTACGGTAAAGCTCACCCTTGGCCAGATACAATTCAGCATTAGAGTATGTATTAGAGTCAATCGATTCAAGGGTTTCGATGGCATCGTCGACCATTTCAAGCCTGGAGTATAACTTGCCCAACATGAACTTCAGGCTATTGTCCCTCGGCGAGCGTGACAACGCATTCCTGTAAAACCGCAGCAACCGCCCGGGCTCACCCACAGTTATCAGCAGGTCTTCAAGCCTTGCAAGCAATATGGGCGAATTGAGAGTGTCATAACTCTTTTCCAGAAAATTTATCGCCTCTTCGGTCTCGCCCTTGGAGACTATTACCTCCACCAGTCCAAGATATGCAGGTATAAAAGAGGCGTCTGTTTTCAACAGGGTGCCGAAGGCCTTCTCAGCCTTCTCTATCTCTCCGTTCTCCAGGCTTGCCCTGCCATACTCGTATTTATATCCCAGCTGCTTCCTCTCTTCCCTTTGTTTCTCCCTGTCGCTCTCGGCCAGCTTGACGATGTTTTTTTGAAGAGAACCTAGATCGTCCCATTTGCCGTTTTCTTCAAGGATCGACTGCTTCTTATAAAGAGCGGCCAGGTTGCTGCCGTCGATATCGATGATCTCCTCGAGTATCTTGAGAGCGCTGTCTTTATGGCCCGTCCTCTCCAGCACGGACTCGATCGACATAAGCACCTGCAGGTTCTTGGGTGAGATATCCCGTGCATTTCTGTAAAACCCCAGGGCCTTTGCGTATTCCTCGTTCCTGCATGCGATATCTCCAAGTCTCAGCAATGCATCAATATGTTCGGGGTCTTCCTTGAGAATGTCCTTAAGGGCACCTTTGGCATTTTCATCCCGATTGCTCAGGATAAAGTTGAGCGCCCTGGCATAATATTCCTGTATCTTTGCCTCTTTTTTCTGTCTCCTCTGCAGCTGCATTGAATCGATAACACGTTTTGTGTCGCGCACAAAAACCAACAGGAGCACCACTATAGCGCCTACTACCGTTGAAAGAAGCACCAGCACGAACTTGAGCACTTCATAGGTGCTTCCAAACGGCACCTTGACAAGCACAACGTCCTTGTTCTCCATACCGAAAAAGCCGATAAGCAGCAGGAGCGCCAGAAAAAAGAATATCGATACCTTACCCATCAGTGATGATACTCCTTGCCCCTTAAAATTGTATGCGCACGAAAGAGCTGTTCCAGCAGCAGCAGCCGCGCCATCTCGTGAGTCAAAGTCATTTTGGAGAGAGCAATCATACCCGCAGCCTTTTCCCTGATCGCTGCAGATACGCCGAACGGACCGCCGAGCACAAAATCGACAGCGTCGCGGCCCTGCAGGAACTGCGCAAACCCGACAGAGCTGAACTCCCGACCCCTTTCGTCGAGCAGATAATAATCAGCGGTCTGCCTCAATATCTTCGCCTCTTCCCCGGCCAACGCCGCCTCTTTTCGCCTTCCCCTTTCCTCTCTCACCTCAACTACAGACACCTGGGCCATCGGGGCCAGAAACTTCAGATATCTCTCAATTCCCTCGGCCAGACAATGCTCCTTTGTCTTTCCGACCCAGACTATCTTTATCTTCATCGTCGACAGAAACTCTAGGCGCATCGAGCCAGAACTTTTCAAGCCCGTAAAATGCCCTCGTCTCCTCTTCAAAGATATGCACGACCACGTCGCTGTAATCCATTAAAATCCAGCGGGCGTTTTCACGACCTTCGACCCCGGCCGGCCGTATTCCAACTTCATGCAACTCATTTTCGATATGATCGGCGATCGCCTTGACCTGAGTTGTGCTGGCGCCCGAACAGATCACAAAGTAATCGGCGATCACTGTGAGGTCTTTTAATTCAAGGATTATTGTCTCTTTTGATTTCTTGTCGAGTGCAGCCTTTGCTGCCAGGATGCTCTTTGTCTTGCTTTCTATTGGACTGATTCTCCTTTCACCGGAAGTTGTAAATATTATATCAGACTTTTCAATCCGATTCCCTGTCTTTCAATCACAAACTGCAACAATGCGACCGCTGCAATTGCGGCAGTTTCGGAACGAAGTATGCGCCTGCCGAGGGATGCCCGTATAAGACCGTGAAATTCGGCATCTTCAACCTCTGAAGCTGAAAACCCGCCCTCGGGGCCGATCATTAGGGCAAGCTTTCCTTTGTCAGGCCGCGCATCCCTGCCGGCAAATCCCGTTTTCATCAGGGCATCATCAAGGGGAAGCCCTCCCTCCTCCCAAAAGATTATACCCCCGGATATTTGTTCGTCATTCAGGTGAGCCAATATTTCCCCGAAGGTCCGGGGGCTGCGAACGACCGGGATCACGGCCCTGCCGCACTGCTCTGCCGCTTCTTCAGCTATCTTGCGCCATCTCGCGGTCTTCCGCGTCTCCCTCACCTGGCTTCTGCCGGTAATCATCGGGACAATCTCGTTTATTCCAAGCTCAGTCGCTTTTTGAATTACAAGATCCATCTTTTCGCCCTTCAGGACCCCCTGACACAAAACCATATTGACGGGTGACTCCGAATCGGTATTTTCCTCATGCAGGATATCGATCATGACCTTTTTCTTGCTGATAGCTGAAATCCTTGCTGCATATGCCTTCCCCATCCCGTCGATAACCGTAAGCATGTCTCCGGCACCGCACCTCATTACCGTCAAAAGGTGATGCGATTTTTCTGCAGGGATGAGGATTTCGGTTTTCCTCGCAATCAGTTCAGGCAGAAGATATATTCTCATTTAAAACCGGTTGGGGTTGGGATCCGCCAATAGTTACATGCTGAAAATGTCTTTTAGTTTACCTTTGAAGCCCTTTCCCTCGGCCTCGTGGACTTCTCCGCTCAGAGAGGCAAATTCCTCAAGAAGCTCTTTCTGACGCTGCGTAAGCTTTTTCGGCACCTCAATCGATATGACTGCGATCTGATCTCCCCTGTGCGGGCTGCCCAGCCTCGGGATACCTTTTCCTTTAAGGCTGAAGGTCTTGCCGGATTGGGTCCCGGCAGGGATCTTGAGTTTGGCGCTGCCGTCCATGGTAGGCACCTCAACCTCCCCGCCCAGCACAGCCGTTGTAAAAGGGACAGGGAAATTGCAATAGATGTCCAGCCCTGCACGCTTGAAGAACTTATGCTCTTCAACGGCAATTACAATATAGAGGTCGCCCGATGGACCTCCGAAGCTGCCGAAATCTCCTTCCCCGCTGATACGCAGGCGGGAGTCCGTGTCGACGCCTGCAGGCACCTTGACGAGTATATCCTTCTGCACCCTGACCTTGCCTTCCCCTTTGCAGCTGTAACAGGGATTTGTGATAATAGTGCCCGCGCCGTGGCATTTGCTGCAAGGCCTGGATACGCTGAAAAAACCCTGCTGGAAGCGGATATGCCCCGTTCCCTTGCAATTGGTGCATGTTACAGGAGGTTTGCCCGGCTGCGCGCCCGAGCCGCTGCATGAGTCGCAGGTCTGCCATCTCGGGATTTTCAGGTTCTTCTCGGTCCCAAAAGCGGCTTCCTCAAGGGTTATCGTCAGATTGTATCTCAAATCGGCACCCTTGGTGGCCCGCTGCTTGCGGGAACCCCCGAAGCCGCCGAAAAAGTCCTCGAAAAGGTCCTCGAAGATATCGGTGAACGGCGCGCCGCCGAAGCCTCCGAAGCCCCCAGTGCCGGCACCAAACCCTTCAGCGCTGCCGTAACGATCGTAATGGGCCCGCTTGTCCGGATCGCTCAGGCATGTGTACGCTTCGTTTATCTCCTTAAATTTCTCTTCGGACTCCTTGTCGCCCTGATTGCGATCAGGATGATATTTGAGCGCGAGCTGGCGATATGCCTTTTTGAGCTCTTCTGGAGAGGCATCGCGGTTAACGCCGAGTATCTTGTAATAATCAGACATATCTGTTCAAACCAAAACCTTTCTCAATCGGCTAGTTCGGCAAAGATTATTTTACAACAAACGGCGCGGACGGGGTAAGTGTCCCCTCCGCGCCTGTGGACATTACAGTCAAGGGCGACTTGCCGCGCCCCTGCACCTTATTTCTTGCCCTTGTCTACATCCTCAAACTCAGCCTCTACAACCTCTTCCTCAGCAGACTTGGCCTTTGCCCCACCGCCGTCTGTCGCTCCGCCGTCAGCCGACTGCTGCTGAGTGGCCTTATACACATGCTCGGCCAACTTGTGCGACACCTTCGTGAGTTCTTCGGCAGCTGCCTTGATTTCCTCGGCGGACTGGCTTGAATCCTTTGCCTTCCTGCACTTTTCCAGCGCAGCCTCTATGTCCCGCTTCTCATCCTCTGAAATCTTGTCGCCATATTCCTTGACCGACTTTTCAACAGAGTAAACCAGGGTATCGGCGTTGTTTTTGGCTTCAGCCAGGTCCTTGCGCTTCTTGTCCTCTTCTGCATGAGATTCGGCATCGCGCATCATCTTCTTGATCTCTTCTTCGCTAAGGCCGCTGGAAGCCGTAATCTTTATAGATTGCTCCTTGCCGGTGCCGAGGTCCTTGGCTGAAACGTGCAGGATACCGTTGGCATCAGTATCGAAGGTAACCTCGACCTGCGGCAGACCGCGCGGTGCGGGCGGTATTCCGACCAGTTCGAAAACCCCGAGCAGCTTGTTGTCCGCGGCCATCTCCCGTTCTCCCTGATGCACCTTGATCGTAACAGCAGGTTGATTGTCGGATGCAGTCGAGAATACCTGCGATTTCTTGGTAGGGATAGTGGTATTCCTTTCGATGATCTTGGTGAAGATCCCGCCCAGCGTCTCGATGCCGAGCGAAAGCGGCGTAACGTCGAGAAGGAGCACTTCCTTTACTTCGCCCTTAAGGACAGCGGCCTGAATCGCCGCCCCGACCGCAACAACCTCATCCGGGTTAACGCTGCGGTTCGGCTCCTTTCCGAAATATCCCTGGACTACCTGCTGAACCTTCGGGGCCCTTGTCTGACCACCGACGAGGATAGCCTCGTCGATCTGTGAGGTCGAAAGGCCTGCATCGCTCAGCGCACGTTTGCAGGGTTCTATCGTATTTTGAACCAGGTCGTCCGTCAGCTGCTCGAACTTGGCGCGTGAAAGTTTGAGCAGAAGATGCTTCGGCCCGGTTGCATCTGCAGTGATAAACGGCAGGTTGATCTCGGTTTCCATGGCAGTAGAAAGCTCAATCTTGGCCCTTTCCGCGGCCTCCTTGAGCCTCTGGAGGGCCATCTTGTCCTGTCTCAGATCGATGCCCTGCTCCTTCCTGAATTCCTCGACAAGCCAGTCGATGACCCTGAGGTCGAAATCGTCTCCACCGAGATAGGTATCGCCGTTAGTCGATTTGACCTCAATGACACCTTCGCCGATCTCCAGGATAGAGATGTCAAATGTACCACCACCAAGGTCGTAGATGGCGACCTTCTCCTCTTTCTTCTTGTCAAGCCCGTAAGCAAGCGCCGCCGCCGTAGGCTCGTTAATGATCCTCAGCACATTCAGTCCGGCGATCTTTCCGGCGTCCTTCGTCGCCTGGCGCTGGCTGTCGTCAAAATAGGCCGGAACAGTGATTACAGCTTCAGTGACAGTCTCTCCAAGATAGTCTTCTGCAGCCTGTTTCAGCTTCTGCAGTATCATCGCCGATATCTCAGGCGGAGAGTACTTCTTGCCCCTGATCTCAACATGCGCATCGCCGTTTGAGGCTTCGACAATTTTATACGGAAGCCTCTTCTTTGCATGGTCAACCTGCTTGGAGGTGACCTTGCGCCCCATAAGCCTTTTTATCGAAAATATCGTGTTTTCCGGGTTTGTTATGGCCTGCCTCTTGGCTATCTGGCCCACAAGTCTTTCGCCCTTCTCGGTGATTGCAACTACGGATGGCGTAGTGCGATTGCCCTCCTGGTTCGGGATGACGACAGTCTCGCCGCCCATCACGACTGCAACGACCGAGTTGGTAGTACCTAGATCAATTCCTATTGCTTTTCCCATGTGATCCTCCTTCTATTTCCCTATTGTTTGATTTTCGTCAGCTTTCTTTTTCGAAACAGCAACAAGGGAGGGCCTGAGCACCTTCTCCTTATAAAGATATCCCTTTCGCATCTCCTGCAGAACCGTCTTGTCGTCAACATCAGGTCTTTCAACCTGGGACATCGCGTGATGATATGCAGGGTCGAAAGGACGGCCCTCTGACTCAATCGTCTTGAGGCCGAATTTATCGAGTGTCCTTACCAGCTCTCTGAGCGTATTTTCCACACCCTGTTTAAGTGATGTCAGCGAATCCGCGTTGCCTTCCGACGCATGCTTCAGCGCCATATCGAGGTTATCGATGACAGGCAAAAGTTCATAAAGCAGGTCTTCATTGCAATACGTGAGGAACTCTTCTTTTTCCTTTCGGACCTTTTTCTTGTAATTCTCAAATTCGGCGTACAGCCGCAAATATTTGTCGTTGCTCTCCTCCAGCGCAGTCCTGAGTTTGGCGTATTCAGCCTGTGCCTGATCATCATTCCCAGCTGTACCTGCTTCAGCACCGGCTGCAGCGGATTCGTCAGATTCTTTTATCTCAATCTTATGCGATTTTTTCTCGTCAACCATATGTCCTCCTGCCTCCTTCCTAAACCTGCTCGCCGTCTCATTCAATCTTCAAATGTCCTGCTTACACATCTGGCAATTGTATCGACCATGATAATCGCCTTCGAATAGTCCATGCGGGTCGGGCCGATAAGGGCTACAATACCCATCGGCCTGTTCCCTTCCTTGTAAGTGGAAGTGACTACGCTCAGCCCCTTCAGTTCGTCTATGGGATTTTCATTGCCGATGACTACCTGCACGCCTTCCACGCGGGAGAGTTCGGCCAGGAGCTTCAGAATAACGTGCTTCTCCTTGATCGCCTTTGACAGCTCCCTTATCTTAGTGACGTCGGAAAAGTCCGGCAGGTTCATGACGTCGTATATCCCGGACACTATAATATCGTCCTGGACAAAATTCATAGACTGCTCGTAAATGGATATTGCGCGCTCGATGAGCTTGTCCCACTGTGCCTTTTCACGCCTCATGCGCTGCATCAGCATATTGTTGATCTCTTCGATCGTATGCCCTGAAAACTCTGCATTGAGATAATCGGCGATCCTGTTAAGATCTTCCTGTTTGAGCATGGGATCGGCCTGCAGCACTTTGTTCTTGATGATCCCTTCATCCGTCAGCAATATGGCTACGACCTGGTCGCCCTTGTATTTGATGAGATCGATGCGATTGAATGTAGTGCTCTCGGCCTTGGGAGGAAGCACCACGCCTATGTAATTGGAAAGAGACGCAAGGGTATTCGAAACCTCGGCAAACATCGCAGAGATATCGTGCCTGAATTCATCCAGCCTTCGCGAAAACTGTTCTATGAACTCTCCGGGCACCTCCAGAAGATTATCCGTCCGGGGCTGCTCGCTGAGAGAGTCGACATAAAACCGATACCCCTTATCTGTAGGCACCCTTCCTGCAGAAGTGTGAGGCTGACTCAAAAAGCCCATTTCTTCCAGGTCTGCCATTATGTTGCGGATAGTTGCAGGCGAAAAACCGAATGAATATTTACGAGTTACAAACCTCGATCCCACCGGGTCGGGCCTGTCGATATAGCTGCGCACGACGGCATTCAAAACCCGTCTGCTCCTGTCGTCCAATATGCCGAAAATATCTCTTTCCACCCCTTTAGCACTCTCCACGCTAGAGTGCTAATAATTTAACAAGAATAAACGGGGTGTGTCAAGATTCTACCACTGGAGACCCTTGCGCATGAGCTTCTCATACATTTTCGGGGGCATGAATGCCTGACTGTGTATCTCGTCACTGTAATATTTTGTTTCTATTGAGTATTTTCTTCTCATCGTCCTCAAATCCAGCTTCTTCGAAGCCGCTGAGAAGGTCCACCAATTGCCCGCATATGTGGCCAAAGGTGCGGTGTAGAGATCGACAATGGGGAATATCAGCTTTAGCGCCTCCTGCACCTCTATTACCATCTCCTTATGGAAATGGAGCGACTCCGACAGGGAAACAAACATGCCGTCCTCACTAAGGCTGTCCTTGACCGACTTGAAAAATTCTACAGTGAAGAGGCTCTTGGCAAAACCAATGATATCGGTCGAATCAACTATGACCGCATCGATGTCTCCGGACCTGGCCTTCACGAATTCCGCCCCGTCCATACACTTGATTTCGACCCGTTTATCGTCCACGCCGCAGGCAACTCCCGGGAAGAATTTTCGGGACACATTTATGACCTCTTCGTCGATCTCGATAAAATATACCTTTTCCACCGAATCATGCTTGAGCACCTCCCGCACAACGCCGCCATCTCCGCCGCCTATGACAATCACCTTTTTGGGATTGGGATGCGCGTGCAGCAGCACATGCACCAGCATCTCGTGATAAAAAAATTCGTCGCGCTCGGTAATCTGCACAACCCCGTCGAGTATCAACATCCGTCCGAAGTGGGGGTTTTCAATCACCATTATCTCCTGAAAGGGGCTTTTACCTGCATAAAGGATATTGCTTATTTCATATAGATACTGAATGGGCGCATAGGGGTCCTTCTCAAAGAACTTGATCATAATTCCTCCTTGATTCAGGAGCCAGACACACCAGTGGCCGGAATGCAGAATGAAAAAACATTTGTACTTACTCTTCCGACTTCTGTCTCCTGACTCCTGACTTCTTATATTAATATCGTTTTCGGTATGGAAAAGCCATTGAACTCCGACGCGTAGGAGATCGTATAGGCTCCCGCGGACGGTATCAGGATGCGGTTGCCCACCTCAGGCTCGGCGATTTCGGCTTCCTTGTCGATAACATCGAAGCTGTCGCAGCTGGGCCCCGAAACCGTCCAGGTCTTCTCTTCGCCACGGCTGCCCACGATATAGTTATACTTTATCCCGCCGATGCTTTCCATCAGCCCGTTGAAGACCCCGACATCTATATACAGCCAGTTTTCGCCGCCCCTGCTGGCCTTTCCGATAACAGTGCCCACAAATATCCCCGCATCGCCTACAACGGCGCGGCCCGGCTCTATGAATATCTGCACTTCTTCCGAAAACTTCTGCTTCAGGACCTTGTCGATCTTTGTCTCTATGGTAGCAATGTCGACAACATTCTTTGTATATCTGATCGGATAACCGCCGCCCAGGTCGAGCATCTTAAGTTTGATGCCCTCGGATTCAGCCATTTCCCAAAGGTCCCTTGCCTTATCGACAGCATGCTGCCAGTTATACGGGTTGTTGCATTGCGAACCAACATGGAAGGTAATGCCCACTGGATTAAGACCTTTGTCCCGGGCATAAACCAGCAATGATGCTGCCTCTTCAATCTCAACACCGAACTTCTTGCTGAGCGGCCATTCGCTGCCCTCATTCGGCACCGTCAGGCGTACATAGACATTCCCACCGGGCGCATAACGGGCCATTTTGTCGACCTCTGCGATAGAGTCATATGCAAAATAGCTCACGCCGTATTCCGCAGCCTCTTCGAGAAAACGGAAGGTCTTGACCGGATTGCTGGTTATAATGCGTTCAGCGCCCACGCCTATCTGGGCTAAAAGTCTAAGCTCGCCTTCGGACGCTATTTCAAATCCCAGACCGAGGTCGGCCAAAACTCGGCAGACCTCTATGTCCGGATTCGCCTTGACCGCATAAAAAACCTTGGCGTTCCTGATCTTTCTGCCGATCTGCGCGACTTTGTCCCTGATCATGTCCCTGTCCATCAGCAGGTAAGGCGGCTGCTCGTCGCTCATGGCAATGTAATTGATCACCTTGTTCCAGGTGCTCTTGTTGACAAGTCCGGGTATGATTTCCACTCTTCGCTCCGCTCGTGTTAATACAGACTCCAACAAGGAGAGGTATTATTATATATCAAGTATATCTAATTATGAAGAGGTGCCTGATCCAGCATGGTCATTCCTTCCATAAAAAGAGGCCTGTGTCGTCATCGAACTTCCTGACAAAGGGAGTTCCTTCAAACTGGAGGATCTCATATTCGAAGGCATAGACCAGTGTTTCATCAAGAAGATGCCCGCCGATAGCCTTAAAGTCACTTCCGGACAGTACAACATGGATGTGCGGGAAAATCACGCCATCTTTCTGCGATATATTGCCTGTCAGGGAAAGTATCTCCATGCCTTGCTGCAGAAAAAGTTCCTCATACCGCTTCTGCGCGTGATTGAAGTAGGCAATGCGCGCCTGTGTCACCGCGCCGATTCCGGTGATGCAACCGCAGGTTATGTTCTTTTTATTTAGAACGGCCGTCAGTCCTTTGAGCAGATCCTCGCCCCTGGACAGATTACCCTGACAAACCACTGCGTTGGTCTTATACTCCCGGAACATGAAATGACCTCCCTTTCAATGGATATTCGGCTGATCAGTTATTTGCGTACAGCAGATACTCCACGTTCCCTTTCTGCCCGAGGATTGGAGATTCGATAACGCCCTTCACGAAAAACCCCATTGCTTCAAGTTCGCATTTTACGCGCTCAACAGCGGCTAGTCTTTTCGCCGCGTCCTTCACGATGCCGCCCTTGCCCACCTCGCCTTTTCCGACTTCAAACTGAGGTTTGATAAGAGCTACGATTTCTCCTCCGGTCTTCAGGATTTCCAGCACCTTCGGCATAACCTTTATCAGAGAAATGAATGAAACATCGATTGTGGCAATGTCGACTGTTTCTGAAATTTGATTTCTTTCCAGGTTGCGTATATTGGTCCTTTCAAGCAGAGACACTCGCGGGTCCTGTCGGAGTTTCCACGCGAGCTGACCGTAGCCGACATCTATGCAGTACACCCTTTTTGCGCCCAGCTGGAGCATGACGTCGGTAAATCCTCCGGTCGAAGAACCGACATCCATCGCGGTTTTGTCTTTCAGCGATATCTCGAAGTGCCGGGTGGCGGCTTCGAGCTTGAGTCCCCCGCGGCTTACATACGGCATATCTTCGCCCTTGATGCCGACTTGCACTTCAGACCCGACCATCTCTCCGGCCTTGGTTGCAGGATGCCCGTCGACCATTACCCTGCCTTCCATAATAAGGGCGCGCGCCCGCTCGCGGCTTGCAACGAGGCCCCGTTCTACAAGAAGTTTGTCCAGTCGTTCCTTCGGATTCATTTTGGCGAATTCATTTTATCTGATATGCTTCTGGACACGAAATAAGTTGGTGAATCACAGTGTGATGTCTTGGTTCTCATGGGCGCGCAAGCAGCCAGGGCAATCGTGCCACTGAGTATTACTCTTCTTCGCCAACAGGTCCTCAAATAATGATCAAGAAAAAATTCATCACACTGTGATTCACTGACTTATTCCTGTTATAACTTCCCTAGGAATTCCAGCGCGATCCGGTAGATGCCCTGCTCGTCCAGATTGTATTTCTCCCTGAGCCTCCGCTGCGAGCCGTGCTCCACGAACTCATCGCCGATGCCTATTCTTTTTACAGAGATATCCGACAAACCTGCATCGCACAGGCATTCGAGCACTGCGCTCCCGAAACCTCCGGCAAGCACGTTCTCTTCCACAACAATGACCTTCCCCGTTGTGCGTGCAACAGACACCATTATTTCAGTGTCAAGCGGCTTGATGAATCGGGCGTTGATCACGCTCACCTTGATACCGTCATTCGCCAACAGTTCTGCCGCCCTCAGCGCCGGATGGACGGTGTACCCGATGCCTATGATAGCAATATCCTTTCCTTCCCGGATAACCTCAGCCTTGCCGTGCCTGATATCTGTGTCCCATACGCCATTTTCGATAAACGACTTGCCCCTCGGATATCTGATCGCAGAAGGACCGTCGTGCTTAAGCGCAGTCAGGACCATTTTTCTAAGTTCCGGGAGGTCAGCCGGCGCCATAATAGTAAGATTCGGGACGTTCCGCAAAAATGATATGTCAAAAAGACCCTGATGGGTTGGTCCATCCTCGCCGACTATCCCGGCCCTGTCAACGGCAAACATGACCGGAAGGTTTTGCAGGCACACATCGTGGACTATTTCATCGTAGGCACGCTGCAGAAAAGTGGAGTACAGTGCTACCACCGGCCTCAAACCCTGGGCAGCCAGCCCCGCTGCAAAGGTCACAGCATGGGGCTCCGCAATGCCGACATCGTAAAACCTGTCGGGGAACTTTTCAGCAAACGCCGTCAAGCCGGTGCCTTCCTTCATGGCAGCGGTGATAGCGATGACACGTTCGTCCACCGAAGCGGCTTCAACCAGCGCGCGGCCAAAGCCCTCGCTGTATGAAATGCATTCGCAGCCCTGTTTGTCGGCTGGCGCCACGCCTCCGTTTACCTCTCCGGTCTCAATCTCGAAAGGCCCGATCCCGTGGAAGATGCACGGGTCGTCTTCTGAAAATTTGTACCCTTTGCCTTTCTTTGTGACGATGTGGAGAAGGACCGGCTCTTTCAGGGTTTTTATACTCGTAAAGGTTTCGATGAGCAGAGGTATATCATGACCGTCTATCGGGCCGAGATAGTTGAACCCAAGATCCTGAAACAGTCCGCCCGGCAGAAAAAAACCCTTCAGGCTGCCCTCGGCCCTGCCCGCCATCTTTGCCACTGACTCGCCTATTCTTGGGATGCCCTCCAGAAAAGCACGCGTCTCCTGCCTGAATTTCTTATAGAAGGTACCTGTCAGAACCTTATGCAGATATGTGGACATTGCTCCCACATTTGGAGATATGGACATCTCATTGTCGTTCAGCACCACGATGAGGTCCTTCTTCATATTGCCGGCGTGGTTCAATCCCTCGAAAGCGAGACCTGCGGCAAGAGCGCCGTCCCCTATCACCGCTATTACCTTGTAATCTTCGCTGCGCTTATCTCTGGCCTCAAGTATTCCGAGCGCAGCAGATATGGAAGTCGAACTATGTCCGGTGCCGAATGCGTCATGGGGGCTTTCGCTCATCTTCGGAAAGCCTGACAGACCGCCGAATTTTCGCAGCGTCGAGAAGAGGCCATATCTGCCGGTCAGAAGTTTGTGCGAATAGGACTGATGACCGACGTCCCAAATGAATTTGTCACGCGGAGAGTTGAAGACATAATGCATTGCAATTGTGAGTTCCACAACTCCCAGGTTGGATGCGAGATGCCCTCCATTCTTCGAAACACGCTCGATTATAAGCCCGCGCAGTTCTTCGGCAAGGAACTTCATCTCCTCTACGGTAAGCCCTTTCAGGTCCTGAGGGGATTTGATCTTTTCTATAAGCATCGCCTTGAATGCGGCATCATCATATTGTCACCGGTTAACTCTTTCTCTCATACATATATCTGGCAATCTCCCTTAGCGGATCAGCCCTGCCGTCTAAGGACGACACCGCCGCCATTGACGATTCGATCAATTGCTTCGCCTTCCTGCGCGATTCCTCCATACCGAAGACCCGTGGATATGTCAGCTTGTTCAGCCGTTCATCAGAGCCTTTCGGCTTTCCGAGCACCTCCGTTTCACCTTCGACGTCGAGTATATCGTCGATCACCTGGAATGCAAGCCCTATGTTCTCTCCGTATACTGCAAGTCTCTCGAGATCTTCACCGCGCGTTCCTGCAAGTATGGCGCCCATGCGAACCGATGCAGAGATGAGCGCGGCGGTCTTGTGTTCGTGAATAAAGGTAAGCGTGATAGGATCCGGGTCTGAGTTTTCCGCCAGCAGGTCCTGGGCCTGGCCGCCGACCATTCCCTGCGACCCGGCTGCATAAGCGAGTTCGTTCACGCACAGGGCAATTGACTCATCAGAAATGACAGGCCTGCGATAACGCCTGTCCGCAAGCAGGCAAAAGGCATCCGTAAGCAGGCCGTCTCCTGCCAATATTGCCATGGCCTCGCCGAAGACCTTATGATTGGTGGGCTTGCCTCGCCTGAGATCGTCGTTGTCCATAGCTGGCAGATCGTCGTGAATCAGCGAATACGTGTGTATCAGTTCAATGGCTGAGGCTTGAGGCACAGCATCTTCTGCACGGCCTCCGCATGCCTCGTATGATGCAAGGCACAAAATCGGCCTTATCCGCTTTCCGCCTGCCGACAGCGAATAGACCATCGAATCTCGCAGAACCTTGGGTGGATAAGGAGTGCTGTAGTAACCATCCATGAAGGAATCTATCAGCAGTTTCCTTTCCCTGAGATAGGCTTTAATGTCCAACAAAGTCTCCTCCCGCTAAAGACAAGAACGGGAGCCCTTTGACCCCCGGTGAAAGTGAAACGTCTTTTTTATTCCCACTCAATAGTTCCAGGAGGCTTCGACGTGATATCGTAACAAACCCTGTTTACTCCGCGAACTTCGTTGATGATTCTTCCTGATATCTTTCCAAGAACATCATACGGTATTTGCGCCCAATCAGCCGTCATTCCGTCAAGGCTCGTCACGGCGCGGACCGCCACTACCTTATCGTAAGTCCGCTCGTCACCCATAACTCCCACACTTCTGATAGGCAATATGACCGCAAACGCCTGCCAGATCGACTTGTAGAGACCCGCTGCCCTGATTTCCTCGATCACTACAGCGTCGGCTTCGCGAAGGATTTCAAGCTTGTCTTCGGTTATCTCGCCGATGCAGCGGATGGCCAGACCAGGCCCCGGGAAGGGCTGTCTCCAGCATATCTCTTCGGGCAGGCCAAGCTCCTGGCCGAGTTCCCTCACCTCGTCCTTGAACAGCTCGCGCAGCGGCTCAACGAGTTTCAGCTTCATGACCTCGGGAAGCCCGCCCACGTTGTGATGGCTTTTTATCACGGCAGATGGGCCTTTAAAAGATACGCTTTCGATCACGTCCGGATAGAGGGTGCCCTGGGCAAGGAATTCGGCATCCTTTATCTTCTTGGCTTCCTCTTCGAAGACGGCTATGAATTCGTTGCCGATAATTTTTCTCTTCTTCTCGGGCTCCGTCACGCCCTTCAGTTTTTCAAGGAACCTCTTTTTTGCATCCACAAAATCAAGCCTGATATGAAAATGGTCCTGAAAGGTCTTGCGCACCTTTTCCGCTTCGCCCTTTCGAAGAAGGCCGTTGTCCACAAATATGCAGGTAAGCTTGTCGCCGATAGCCCTGTGTATCATCAACGCAACCACGGAAGAATCAACCCCTCCGCTGAGGGCGCATATAACCTTCTTGTCTCCGACCAGCGCGCGGACGTTCGCCACCGACCATTCAATAAAAGAGGCCATCTCCCAGGTCGGTTTGCAGCCGCATATTTCGAAGATGAAATTCTGAAGAATACGGATGCCTTCGTCCGTATGCGCAACTTCTGGATGGAACTGAAGCGCGTAAAACTTTCGCTTCCTGTCGGCCATCGCCGCAACAGGTGAGTTGTCAGTGTGGCCGATTATGCCGAATCCTTCCGGCATGACCTCTATGCGGTCACCATGGCTCATCCAGACCTTGGTTTTCTGAGAAAGACCCCACATCAGGTCTGAATCGTCATCCACCATAAGCAAGGCGCGCCCGTATTCACGCTTTGCAGCCCTGGCCACTTCTCCGCCTAGAGCGCGAGCCATGAGCTGCATCCCGTAGCAAATGCCAAGCACAGGAATACCCATGCTGAATATCTCGGGGCCGCATATCGGCGCGCCCTCATCATAAACACTTGATGGTCCGCCCGAAAGGATTATGCCTTTAGGCTCAAAAGCCCTGATCTTTTCGATGGGAGCATTGAATGGAAATATCTCGGAATAGACCTTGTTTTCCCGGATCCTGCGGGCTATGAGCTGTGTGTACTGCGAGCCGAAATCAAGGACCAGTATCTTTTCAGTTAAGGAGGCCGCGGGTTCCATGTTCTGTTGTCCGCCCCTACTGTTCTATGCGGTAGTTCGGAGCTTCCTTCGTGATGATGACGTCATGCACGTGGCTTTCCTTCCATCCCGCATTGGTGATCTGAATGAACCGGGCATTCTTTCTCATCTCATCGAGGGTCCTGCAGCCGCAATAGCCCATTCCAGAGCGCAGGCCTCCGACAAGCTGATGAATGCTATTGGCAAGAGGTCCTTTATAAGGTACACGGCCTTCGACGCCTTCGGGCACCAGCTTCTCTTTCTCAACACCCTCTTGCCCGTAACGGTCCTTGGCTCCGTGCTGCATCGCGCCGATAGAACCCATGCCGCGATACGTCTTGTAGCTGCGGCCCTGATAAAGGATGACCTCTCCCGGAGATTCGTCCGTGCCCGCAAAGAGACTGCCGATCATGACACAATGAGCTCCAGCGGCGACTGCCTTGGCAACATCCCCCGAATACTTGATGCCACCGTCGGCGATAACAGGGATATTCGATTTGGAAGCGACTGAGCAGCAGTTTCGGATTGCAGTGAGCTGCGGAACGCCTGCACCGGCAACAATCCTGGTCGTACATATGGAGCCCGGACCGATGCCGACCTTTACTGCGTCAGCGCCCGCCTTGATAAGTTCAGCAGCCGCCTCAGCCGTGGCTATATTTCCGGCAATCACATCTATACTGAACTTTTTCTTTATATCCTTTAGAGTGTTGATGACCCCTTTAGAATGACCGTGCGCAGTATCGATAGCGATAACATCTACCCCTGCCTTAATCAAAAGTTCGACCCGATATAGTGCATTTTCTCCCACGCCTACCGCCGCGCCAACACGCAGCCTGCCGAGGGAATCCTTGCAGGCATGGGGATATTTCTTCCTTTTCTCGATGTCCTTTATCGTTATAAGACCCTTGAGGTTATTGTCTTCGTCAACGATGGGCAGCTTCTCTATCTTGTAACGGTTGAGAGTGTCCTTGGCCTCTTCGAGGGTGGTGCCGACGGCTGCCGTGATCAGGTTCTTGCTAGTCATAACCTCGCTGACCTTTTTCTTCTCGTTCGTTTCGAACCTGAGGTCCCTGTTCGTGAGGATACCTACAAGCTTACCATCAGTGGTAACCGGGACACCGGAAATCCTGTAGCGGGACATCAGCACTTGGGCGTCGGAAATCGGGGCATCAGGACCAACAGTTATGGGATCGACAATCATGCCGCTTTCCGACTTCTTGACCTTGTCGATCTCAAGGGCCTGCTTCTGCGGCGACATGGCCCTGTGCATGATTCCGAGGCCGCCTTCCCGCGCAATAGCGATAGCAAGGCTCGCATCGGTAACTGTGTCCATAGCAGCGCTGATAATGGGCACATTCAGCCTGATATTCTGAGTAAGATTAGTGCTGACATCCACATCACCCGGAAGCACGTCGGACTTGGCGGGCAGCAGCAGGACATCATCAAATGTCAACCCAAGCGGTAAATCATCGGTAAGCATAGGCGCAACCCCTTCAGATTTTTAAACTGCATTATACCATTTTAGGGGTGAAAGTGGAAATATTCCTGTAAAATCAGCGCTTGATATGCGCCGTATCCCTGACAGCCTCCAGCACCCTCTCAGGACTTATCTCTCTCATGCATTTCATGTCCTTGCAGGTCCTCTTGTAGCAGGGGGCGCACCCTGCGCCGGATTTCAACACTATGTTGTTGGGGCCATACGGGCCGGTACGACCCGGATTTGTAGGGCCGAAAATAGCAACGACGGGTATGCCGCAGGCCGCAGCTATGTGCATGGGTCCGGAGTCGTTTGAAATCATCAGCCTTGCGCCCCTGATCAGCCATATAAGGTCATCAATGCCGGTCTCGCCTGCCATTGAGATCGCCTTCCCTTTGCTTTGCTTCTCAATAGCCTTTGACAGATCACGGTCTGCCGCGCCTCCCACAACCACGCTTGTCATGTCGAGACTTGCAGCCAGGCGTGCAAATTGCTCTGCAGGCCATCTTTTTGTATTCCACCTGGCGCCTGCAACTATTACTGCATAATCTCCGATTTTGCCTTTAAATTGTTCAATCCTCTCGGATTCCCTTACCAGGGGCATCGGGAACCGAACATCTCGTTCATCAAAGCCAAGCGCGCTTACCACCTTCAGGTACCGGTCTACTGCGTGCAGGTCCCCACCGCCTTTAACTCTGTGGGTATAGAACAGGGAGCTGCCTTCACGCGCCTCTGCGAACCCGATCCTAACAGGAGCGCGCGTCGCCTTTGTTATAAGCCCACTTCTCAGCAGTCCCTGCAGATCGATGACTATGTCGTACTGCTCTGTCTTCAGGGCCCTTGCAAGCCTGCCGAGTTCGGAAATGGTGCCGGGAATGCGTCCGACTTTTTTCCATTTGTCCTTGTCGATGACCCAAAGCTTGCTTACCAGCGGGTTGCCTTCCAGAATGCCCTCGATACCCTTGGCAATCACCCAGTCTATCTCCGCAAAGGGAAAGCATTCATGAAGAGCAGACAGAAACGGCAGACTATGTACAACATCTCCCAGCGAGCTTGGTTTAACGATCAGGACCTTTCGGGGAATGCTCTTTATCGGTATTTTTTCCATCAGCCTAATTCTTGTGTAATCATGGTATTGTTACAGTGAATTCTGCCGTAAGACCAATTTTATACGGAAAGTTTGCAGTAAGCTAGGCACCGGACCACTTACGGATATATCTTATCACTTCTTCAAGCTTGTCCACAACTTCGTCGGCATAAGCAGAGTCGCTCTGCTGGCCGCTTCGCACAAGAACCCCTCTTGCCCCGACCATCTTTGCCAGGAGCATATCAGCGTCTTTGTCCCCAACCACGAACGACCTCTTTAGGTCAATGCCGTAAGCAGTCCTTGCCCTGAAAAGCATCTCAGGTTCGGGCTTCCGACATCTGCAGAAATCTTCCGGATTATGCGGGCAATAATAAAAGTTGGTGAAGCCATATTTGTCTATGAACAGCCTGTTCACCTCTTTGGCGAATTTCTCTTGCACTATACCCTTTACGATGCCGGATTGATTGCTCACCCCTATAAGCTCGAAACCATCGTCCTTAAGGGATTGCAGGTTTTCAACGCCCGGCAGCAGTTCGAAATCGTCCCACTTGTTCAGATAATTTGCGTCCCTGCAAAGGGTGCCGTCCCGGTCGAAAAAAACCGCCCTCTTTTGCGGAAGCAGCCTCATCAGCGCTTCATACACCTGATCCGGGATGACATCGAACATGCATTTGAGATAGTCCTTGTCGCATGTCCTCTCAAAGCACGGGCTGCAGGCTATTCGCGTCCTGATGACCTCACTCCCATTGCCGACCGGCCCGGTGAGCTCTGGAGATGTCGAGCCGAATATTGCAGCCAGCGGCGTGCCGACCGCATAGGCAATATGCATCGGTCCTGAATCGTTAGTCAGGAAAACATCACATTCAGATACCAGCGCAATCAACTCGCGCAAAGAGGTCTTCCCCGCAAGCATGAGTCGATTAACCGGTATCTGCTTGCATATTTCTTCAGCGATGGATACCTCATTTCTTCCGCCAAAGACGGCGACGCTGCCACCCGTCTCACGGATGAACCATTGCGCAACTTCCGCGAACCGCTCCGGCAGCCATCTCTTTGATGAGCCGTATGTTGCACCAGGGTTGATGCCGAGTATCGGCCGTCTGAGTTCGGTAAGCCTCTCTCGTGCGCCAAGCCTCTCCTCCAGGGTCAGGTTGAGCCAGGGATGAGAATAAGGAGCGTCGATGCCTGCAGCGCTCAGGAGGTCGAGATAATAGTTGACATGATGGACCTTGCGATCCTGATTCTTATAGGGCACCGCCTTCGTCAGCAGAAAACCTCTGCGATCTCTGTCATAACCGATGCGCTCCGGAATCCGGGCAAGAAATGCGATCAGTGCAGCATCGAAAGCATTCTGAAGAAGGATCGCCTTACTGAAGCGCATCTGCCTGAGCAGCCCTGCGAAATGGAGCTTGCCTCTGAGTCCGCGGGATTGCGGTTCGTAGAATATTACTTCATCGATGTCGCGGCTGTTTTCGAAGAGAGGTGCGACTGAAGGCCTTACCAGTATGCTTATGTGGGTTTTCGGATAAAATTTGCGGATGGCCCTGATCGCAGGGAAAGTCATCACGGCATCGCCGATCCAGTTGACCCCCCTGATGAGAATCTTTTCCCTGCCGCTATCTCTCGCCCCCATCGAAATATTACACTTCATACGCGGCTTTCAGCTGTATAGCCACGTCATGCAATCTTTTATCGAGAGTCCAAAGCCTGACCTTGGTCAAGAGCGCTGAGGCCAGCAGGTGCATATCGATATATCCCAATCCCTTTCCCATCAGGCGATTATTCTCTATAAAATCCAGTATCTCTTCATGCTCAACTGTTGCTGCAACCGGGAGTGCATGAAGAAGAGATAATATCTCTGTTCTGTTCCTTAGATTTCCGCACGCAAGCTCACCTACTACAAGCGGATGATTTACAACAAGACCTTCGTTCAAGAGAGCTTCCAGCGTAATGTTTCCAGCCCTCAGGTGTTCTACCCACACCGAAGTGTCAACAAGGACCATTTACTATTATTCCGCCCTTCTGCGAGGTACCGTGGTGAGCCCTTTTTGAGTCCCACCCATTTTTGCAAGTCTTTTGGCGCTTTCCCTCGCTACAAGGGCCTGAAGTCCCAGCTTCACAAGGGATGTCTTTTCCCGGATCCCCGTCAACCTCATCGCTTTTTCTATCAATTCATCTTCTATGTTCAAGGTTGTCCTCATAAAATCCTCCAAGTTCTATATGTATCAATCATATGCTTTAGTATGCATATCATATATGCCGCTGTCAATACGACATGCAGGCGGCGTTCAGAATTCCCGCCGCAAGCGACAACGCGCCGAGGAACAATCCCTTCGAGATGACACCCTCCCCTATCGCCGCTGCCAGGCCCCTGAACATCAGTCTGACCAGGAAGTAGACGAAAATCTGCACGATAAGCGCGACCGCACCCCATATGAGCATATCGTAGAAGTTGACACTATGGATTATGGCGCTGGACAGTGGGATGATGAATCCGAAGAGAGCTCCGGTCAGGCTGTATGCCGCAGCGGTATTACCGTGGTCTATCAGGTCCAGTTCCCTGTAAGGAGTTATCCACAAATAAATAAACAGAAACAGAGCCGTCATCACAAGCGCGGATGCGAAATAGGCCAAAAACTTCACAAAGCCCGAAAGCTCAGCAGCGATTTCCATGATCCCTCCAGATAATTCAATCCACAAAATAGTGCGGCACGAAATTGCTGCTGTTTTTTGTAACCGGCGTGTCGTCTTCTCGGATACCGATGCCTGCAGCCAACCCGTTGACGATCCATGATCCGATCACCGGATATCTGCCGCCGAACGACGGCAGTTCCTTAAGCTCCTGATATATAAATCCTTCACTGCCGTATGTGCCGTCAGTAGAGATGACAGCGCCTTTGGTCCTTAGTTCGATATTCGCTCCTTCGCGCGCAAAGAGAGGTTTCGTTACAAAATCGGCACCCAGCCCGGATTGATCGAAATAACTTGGCAGGAGGTTCCTGTGGCCGGGGAACATTTCCCACATTACAGGCAGAATGCCCTTGTTTGACAACACCATCTTCCACGCAGGCTCGAACAGCGTTATCGCATCCTGATTGATGAATTTTCCGAACTCGTCGCCAAGCAGCCATTCCCACGGATAGAGCTTGAACATGCAGTCTATCGGTTCGCCGTCATCGGCGACAAACCTTTCAATGTCCGGATCGTAGCCGATGTCTTCAATATAAATATGACGCGATCTGATGCCCGCTTGAGTTGCAACGTCCCGCATGTACTCGACCGTCACCAGGTCTTCCTCATGATCTTTAACACAGCCGAAGTAGAGTCTAGATGCGAGCGGCATCTTGCGTTTAACAGCATTGAAGGCATCCATGAGTTTCTCATGGATGGAGTTGAACTGGTCGTATTTGGGGAAGACATCCTCAAGCCATACCCACTGTGCTACGCTCGCTTCATACAAAGCCGTCGGCGTGTCCGCATTATATTCGAGCAGCATTGGCTCGCCCTTTCCGTCATATGAAAAATCGAAGCGGCCATATATGCTTGCGTCTTCGCGCTTCCATGATTCCCTGACAAGGGCAGCGGCCTGCTGGTTCAGCCCGATATTTAGGAAAAGGTCCTTCGAGATGATATAATCGACTGCCTTCAGGCACATTTCATGTAGTTCCTGAGTGACCTCCTCTAGATGGTCTATCTCAGCCGCCGAGAATTCATAGCAGACTCCTTCGCTCCAGTAGCCTCCTTCCATTGAATGAAAAGAGAAGCCGAGTTCCTCGAATTTCGCCTGCCAGCCGGGCCGCGGAGGTACCGTCAGCCTCTTCATTACGATCCGCCGCCATGAAAGAATGAGGAACCGCCAAAGCCACCTCTGGTAGTACGCGAGGCTGCGAACGAGGAGACCGCATTTGGAGAATGCAGGCCCTGCTTAATATTATATGCCCCCTGTCCTGGCCTTGTTTCGACCGGAGTCTCGTAGCCGCGCGGGAAATACCACGGCCTGCCTCCATAAAAATAGTAGTGAGGACCGTATGTTCGAGTACCTGTCTGGTCCTGCTCGCACTGATCGCTGCCCCAGTCGTTTGCGCAGGCATCCCTGGAGGCGTAGACATCCCTCTGGGTCTTCTGCTCGGAGCTGCAAGCAGACGCCGCGATGCAGGCGGAGGCAATCAGCGTAAGGGCTATCTTACGCGACTTTTTCATATATGAGACACGCGTTGCCAATGTGGACCATGCTTAATAATACCCTCGAAGGCGTCGTCTTCTCAACCTTTTTACCGCATTGGATACGTGGATTCTTATTGATATATATATATTAGCCCGATGGCGGTTGTATTGCCTGTAATATTTCTTATCCGCCTGCCTTGACAAAATGAATTTTTATTGATAATAATTATTTACTAATAATTATTCTTATTTAAAAGAGGAAGCTGGAGATGATGAAATACAAGGAACTGGGGCTTAAACTGACCCCACAGAGGATTTCGATACTGTCATATCTGGAAGGCAATAAAGAGCATCCGACAGCAGAAGATATATACAGGAAAGTATCAAAGAAGTTTCCGACGATGTCTCTCGCAACGGTTTACAACACCCTTGAGATGCTCAAGCAGAAGGGCAGGCTCACAGAGATAACGATCGACCCCGAAAAGAGGCATTTCGACCCAAACCTGCAGAAGCATCATCACCTGATATGTTCACTCTGCAAGAAGATTGCGGACATCGAGCTAGATTTCGACCTGGCCCTATCGAAGGAGGCCTTGCAGGGTTTTCAGATCACGGGCAATCACGTCGAATTCTACGGCATATGTCCTGAGTGCAGAAAGAAGAAGATGGGCTCTTCATTCAATAACAAAAAAACAAGGAGGTAGTTATGGAAGATGTATGCTGCTGTTTGGGAGTGGGTAACACAGTGCCCGATTTCGAGATTGAGACCTTCGAGCCTGCAACAGGCAAGTTCGGCAAGTTCAGCCTGTCGGCTGCGACTAAGGCCAAGAAATGGACCATACTGTTCTTTTATCCGGCCGATTTCACCTTTATCTGCCCGACCGAGCTTGCCGACCTGGCCGACAAGCAGGACGTACTGAAGAAGATGGGGTGTGAGGTCGTCTCTGTCAGCACAGACACCAAGTTCGTCCACTACGGATGGTTCCACCAGGAAAAGCTGCTCGAAAATGTAAGGTACCATATGGGTGCGGATCAGAAAGGCGAAATCTGCAGCCTGTTCGGCGTCTACGACGATGAAAGCGGGTTGGCGCTGAGGGGCACATTCATCATCGATCCTGCGGGCAAACTGGTCGGCTCCGAGGTCAATTTCTTCAATGTCGGCCGTAACTCGGACGAGCTGTTGCGCAAGGTCAGGGCCTTCCAGTATGTGAAGGATAAGCCCGCAGAGGTCTGCCCTGCAAAGTGGGAGCCCGGATCAAAGACCCTGAAACCTTCCGAAAAAATAGTCGGCAAGGTCTCGGAAGCGATGAAATAAGGAGGCGAATATGGCGAGCAAGAAACTTCTGGATATGCTTAATGACGCTATCGCAAGAGAAATACAGGTCAGCGTCCAGTACATGTGGCAGCATGTGATGATCAAAGGCATCAACTCTGAGTCTGTCGGCGGGGTATTCAAGAAGACCGCGATCACCGAGATGAAACATGCCGAAAACATCGCCGAGCGCCTCGATTATCTTGGAGGAGTGCCGACTACGAAGCCTACTCCGATCGAGATCGGCAAAACAGCCGAAGATATGCTGAAGCTGAACAAGAAAGCCGAAGAGGACGCCATCGTCCTTTACAAGGAGATCATCGCCTTGGCCAACAAGGAAGGCGATGTGGTGACGAGAAAGCTCTTCGAGGTTATATTGGCGGACGAGGAAGAGCACCACAATATATTCCAGACCCTATTGGGTATATAGGAGGAACAATAAATGACAAGTGTCGGGCAGAAATACAAATGCACGATATGCACTAACGAAGTGGTCGTGACCAACCAGGGCGCAGGGGTGCTGTCATGCTGCGGCCGCGCCATGGAAAAGGTCGGCGAAGGGTTTGAATGCAAATAGACTTTAGTATAAACTACTGATGGCGAGAAGCCGGGGCGGCGGAAGGTGCTGTCCCGGAAAGTCTCGCAACCTGTTGTAATACAGGCAGGAATCCTTATTATCGATTGTATGGAGGCATCATGAAGACTGTTGAACTTAAAAACGGGATTTACTGGGTTGGAGCCATTGACTGGGCTGTAAGGGACTTCCACGGATATGAAACCCCGCGAGGAACAACTTACAACAATTATCTGATCATGGACGAAGAGATAACGCTGGTGGATACGGTTAAATATGACTTTGCATCCACGATGATAGACAATGTCAGGAACATTGTTGATCCCGCCAGGATCAAGCATGTGGTCATAAATCACATCGAAAACGATCATGTTACCAGCATCGACAAAATCATGGCTCTCTGCCCTGGTGCCACTATTCATATAACCGATAAAGGTAAAAAGGGACTCGCCCGGTTCTTCGATCTCTCGAAATGGAATATACACGTAGTAAAGAGCGGCGATACGCTCACCATCGGAAAGCGGACCCTGCTTTTCCTGGAAACCCCCATGCTTCATTGGCCTGATTCGATGATGACGTATGTAAAGGAAGAGAAGCTGTTGATAAGCCAGGACGGATTCGGTCAGCATATCGCTTCTGCTTCCAGGTTCGACGACGATTACACGACCTGTCAATCGATCTCGGAACTGGAAGATGCCATAGTTGATTATTATGCCAATATACTCATGCCGTTCGGTCACATAATAAAGAGCAAAGTGGCCGATATTCAGAAGCTTGGTCTTGAAATCGACATGATAGCCCCGGACCACGGCATCATATTCAGACGGGACCCTTCAAAGGTCGTCAACATGTACATGGACATGGCGAACGGGAAGTCGGACCTTAGCGTTTCGATTATCTACGACACCATGTGGCACAGCACTGAACAGATGACGGTGCATCTGATGCAGGGTATCTGCGACGAAGGAGTTGACTGCAAAGTGATGAAACTGAGGGCGACTCCTCAGAGCGTAGCGGTAAAGGAATTCTGGAAATCTCGCGGGGTACTTATAGGCACTCCGACGCTGAACAATATAATGTTCCCGAGCGTGGCAAATTTTCTTACATACCTGAGAGGGCTGCGTCCCAAGAACAGGATTGCAGGCGCATTTGGAAGCTTCGGCTGGGGAGGCGGCGCGGTCAAGGAAGCATACGAAACACTGAAAAAGATCGGCCTTGAGACATACGAACCAGGCATGGAGGTGCTTTACCGCCCTTCTAATGACGATGCTGCAAAGTGCTATGAATACGGAGCGGCCTTCGCAAGGAAGGTCAAGGAATATCACAAGAATTTTGAATAATTGAGGAGGAATTCATGTCAAATACCGAAAATAATCTTCATAATGCATTTGCGGGCGAATCGCAGGCGAATAGAAAATATCTTGCATGGTCGAAAAAAGCCGAGCAGGAAGGATACAAACAGGTTGCCAAGCTGTTCAAGGCTGTTGCCGAGGCCGAGACGATTCATGCCCATAACCACCTGAGGCAGATGGGCGGGATCAAGGGCACGAAGGAGAATCTTGAGGCAGCCATGGCAGGCGAGGTTTTCGAATTCCAGAAGATGTATCCGCAGATGATCGCCGAGGCCGAAGCGGAAGGCGACAAGAATGCAGTAAGGACCTTTACATATGCCAACGAGGTCGAAAAGGTCCACGCCGAACTTTACAAGAAAGCGCTGGCCGAACTCGGCAAGAACGCAGATGTCGATTATTATGTATGCTCGGTCTGCGGCCATACGGTAGAGGGAGAGCCACCTGATGAATGTCCGGTCTGCAAATCAAAAAAGCAAGCATACAAGAAGGTAGAGTAGAAAGGAAAATGAAGATAGTTGCGTTCCAGGGGAGCCCGCGTCCAAGCGGCAACACAGAGATCTTGCTTGAAGAGGCGTTAAAGCCCGTAAAGAAAGCCGGGCATGAGGTTGTCCTTTTCAAGCTTAACTATATGCGGATCAAACCCTGTCAGGATTGCGGCTCATGTGAAAAAAGCGGCCAATGCATAATCAACGACGATATGGGAGAAATCTACGACGCCATTCGTTCGGCTGACAGAATCATCCTGGCTTCGCCTATATTTTTCTTTGCTTTGAGCGCCCAGGTAAAGGCTATGATCGACCGCTGCCAGGCCTTCTGGTGCGAAAAGTATCTGCTGAAGCGCTCGATAGCGGCAGGGCCTCATGGCCGGAAAGGGCTTCTTTTGCTCGTCGGGGGCATGAAAAAAGAAATTGGCGCCACATGCTCTGACGCCACTGCCACGGCTTTTTTCAGGACTGTGAGCGTCCCGAAACATGAGGTCGTCTCCGCCCTGGGAGTCGATGCAAAAGGGGCTGCCCTTGAACATCCCGAAGCTCTGAAAGACGCACTTGAGGCCGGGAAAAGACTGGTTGCATAAGCAAAATAGCTGTACAATGTGAATATCAGCTAATCGAGGGAGGTACTTATGTTGCCGGACCAGTATGTCAGCATCAGGAAACGGTTCAAGAGCTTTTTCACAGCATCGGCAAATCTCGGCAAAGCAGCAAAAATCGCCGGACCGATAGACGAGAAGACGTCGCATCTCATACAACTGGCGGCTGCGGCTGCCATACGGTCCGAGGGTTCGGTCCATTCCCATACCAGACGGGCTCTGGAGCTTGGCGCAACTCATGACGAGATTTACCATGCGATCATCCTGATAACGAGCACCATCGGATTCCCGACCGTTTCAGCTGCGCTTAGCTGGGCCGACGACATTATTTCCGGCCGCAAGAAGTAATTGTACATACAGTTTTTCCCGACTTTTAGGTGCAATGAAACCTGTTCTTTCTGCTTCAACCGGGGGATTTCCCGGATACGCGACATCAGCGCCGTTGACTTCGGAAAGGTCGCTGATGTCCTTGCCGGCGAAGGGATCGAAGACATCGATTTCCTCGGCGGCGAGCCGACCTGCCATCCCGAACTGACCGCCCTGGTCGAAACTGCCTGCAATAATGGTTTGCGCGCATCGATAAGCTCCAACGGCAGCAATGTCCGTGCCCTTACGGGATTGTCCCACAATTTTGAGGGAGAGAAGCTCACAATCGGCATATCGCTGAACGGCACCCCTGTGGACGACGAACTTGTTTCGTACATTCTTGAATACAGGCCGCTGATCAAGTCCGTCTGCAACCGCACGCGTTTTATGCCGGAGACTGTTCAGCGGCTGATCGGGCATCCGGGAATTCGATATTACGCCATCTTCATGGATGCCCTTCAGCCCTCCGATCTCGACAGCTGCCTGCCATTCCCCCAATACTACCGGAGATTGAACAAACTCCGGAAAGTGCACCGAAATGTCGAGGGCGTATATTGTTCCTGCTACCTGCCCGACACCGCCCATGAAGACATACGCTGCCCCGCCGGAACCACAAAATTATCGGTCATGCCGGACGGGTCGGTATATCCATGCTATCTGCTGTTTCAAAGGCCGGAATTCCGGCTGGGCAATATACTGTCTGACGATATAGACCGGATTTGCCGACACCCGGCGTTGTCATTCTTCAGGAATTTCGAGAGGAACCACTGTCCTGAAACCGTGTGCGAACTGCACGGGAAATGCCGCGGAGGATGCCCGGCTGTCAGCCTGATGGTCTGCGACGACCTGGTAGCGCCTGATCCGAGATGCCTGTACGGGACTCGAAATCTTACTTCCTGTAGGAAAACTCTGACAAGAAATTCGGGGTTAGTCTGATTTTATTTCAGTTCGCGCGGGACTATTATTATCTTAAGAACAGAATGCAATGCAATTCTATGGACCGCCATAGGAACAATTATGCGCCGGGAGTTAGTGTCGGATGCGGTGAGCAAGCCCTCTGCAGCGAGAGGGAAGCCTGAAGCCTCCGCCGGACCTCCCAAAAGCAGAAAATGCTATGGTCACCGTAGAACGCGTTGCATCAAGTCTAGAGCCATACAAAAGGCAATTGGGCTGATCTTCAAGCCGGTAATCAAGGTAATTACAGGCCGTCAGCCGGAAGTCTTTGCAAATTGTATGGCTCTTATCGTTTTCAGCACTGGGAATCGTGGATATAATATCATCATCCGGCCGTTAATCTATTGAGGGAGGACAGGGTGGACACCGGAGAAACCACTATAGGCGAATATTTGATCCGACGGCTCTACGAAAACGGGATAGGCCACATATTCGGCATCCCCGGTGATTACGTGCTCACCTTCTTCAAGCAATTAGAGCAGAGCAGGATTAAGATCATCAATACCTGCGATGAGCAGGGAGCCGGGTTCGCGGCTGATGCCTACGCCCGCGTGACTGGTCTGGGAGCAGCATGCATAACATATGCAGTGGGAGGGCTGAAGATAGCCAACAC
The DNA here is from genome assembly GCA_035319185.1 of Dissulfurispiraceae bacterium. Classification (GTDB taxonomy): domain Bacteria; phylum Nitrospirota; class Thermodesulfovibrionia; order Thermodesulfovibrionales; family Dissulfurispiraceae; genus Fen-1308. Next base: position 31,677 of record DATHDF010000088.1, read on the forward strand.
AACTGCTCAGGCCTATGCCGAAGAATCCCCGGTCGTGATCATCAGCGGGGCACCCGGGGTCAGAGAACGGATTGGCGATCCCATGCTGCATCATAAGGTAAAGACATTTGACACACAGTTCAAAGTTTTCGAGCAACTCACGGTGGCAGCAACGTCACTCGAAAACCCTGATACCGCCTGCCATGAAATCAGCCGCGTGCTCGGAGCCGCCAAATGTTACAGACGTCCTGTCTACATTGAACTGCCGCGTGATATGGCCCTCCGGAAGATAGTCCCTGTTGTCGAACCCGTACTGCCTCCCGACATGGATACAAAACCCCTGGCAGAGGCTGTCAGCGATGCTGCTGGGATGATAAACTCTTCCCGCCAGCCCGTCATTGTCGCCGGGGTTGAATTGATGCGATACGGACT
>DATHDF010000089.1:0-9998 GCA_035319185.1 Dissulfurispiraceae bacterium
GTCGTTTCATTTGCTGAACTTGATGAAAAGGTGATTTTGCATCTGGATATATACCAGCCTGTCGCGCTAAAGATTGTCTTCGATCCGGCTTTAAAGATAGCGGTTGCATATGAGAGAGAAGGCGATTCCTGGGTCCGGGCCGATCTTTCGCTGGAAGCAGCCCTGGCTGATATATTCGAAATTTCGGTGCCTTTTTCGGCAATAAAGGCGAAAGAGAATGATGAGGTGCATTTCGCGTTTGAAGTGATAAAGGGCAACGGCGACGTTCTGAATGTAGGCGATCCTGCTGCCGGAACTGAGAGAAGTATTGAGCGGTGCCCCTTCAGGGGGCATGTAATGCTGACCGTTCCGTCAGCTGACTTCGAAAAGCTTATGTGGTATTGAGCGCAAGGCTTTTGTCGTAAAGCTCTTTTTTGCTGACGCCGTACGTGTCCGCAACTGTCCTTACGGCTTCTTTTCGTCCGAGCCCCTTCTTCATAAGAGCCGACACCTCCGACAGTGCCTCTTCCAGTCCTGCTGCCTGTTTATGAAACCCCTCGACGACAAGCACATATTCCCCTGCTATCATACGGCTTTGAAGGGCTGCGAGGACTGTGGATATTGGGCCTCTCAGGACCTCTTCATGTATCTTTGATATCTCCTTGGCAAGGGCTATCCGCCGGTCGCCAAGGATTTCCCTTGCGTCCGAAAGCAACTGCAGCACGCGATGCGGCGCTTCATAGAAGATTATAGTCCTGGATTCATGTTTCAGTTCGGTTAGCCGTTTTTTCCGCTGGCCGGTCTTTGGCGGCAGAAACCCCAGAAAACAGAATTCCTCTGTCGGCAGGCCTGACACCGATAGCGCAGCAGTATGCGCCGAAGGGCCGGGTATAACAATTATTTCTAAATCCTCTTCGATCGCCCGTCTTATCAGCACCGAGCCGGGGTCGGAAATGCCCGGAGTGCCCGCATCCGAGATCAGCGCTACCGACAGGCCCGAACGCAATCTGTCCAATATCTCTTCGGCGCGGACTTTTTCTTTTTCAGACCAGTAGCTGATGAGCGGCTTGGTTATGGCGTAATGGTTGAGTAGCTTCAGTGAATGACGTGTATCTTCCGCCGCGACAAGATCGACTTCGCGCAGCACCCGGAGCGCACGGAGCGTTATGTCCTCCAGATTGCCCAAAGGTGTAGAAACTATGTACAGCTTGCCTGACACGATTATTCCGTTTTAAGGAGCTGGCGCAGGCGCTTGTCAATTCTGGATATGTCATCGGGACTGTCGCCGGTTATATCCCAGGCATATTCGCCTTTTGCATTTCTGTGAAGCTTTATTTTTGGCGGCTTCACAGGCTTTAAATCCCTGATTTCCTTGTTCTCGGATATTTCGGCAGGAGGGGTGGATTTGCGGACTTCCTGCGGGGGCACCGAGGCATTTTTGTCCGGATTCGCCGGGTTATTTGTCGCATTGCAGCCAAGTAGATTAAGCACCATAAGGACTGCCATAAAGCAGCTCGCTATTGAATTCATGATCAGTAGCTCCTGTAGCGGTTTGTAATGGGGAACCTTCGGTCCCTGCCGAAGGCCCGCGGGGTTATCTTGATTCCAGGAGGCGATTGTCTCCTTTTGTATTCGCTCCGGTCCACGAGGCTGATGACCTTCTTTATGCAGTCACTATCAAATCCAAGGCTGACGATCTCTTCATAGCTCCTGTCGTCCTCGATGTAAGCTTTCAGTATCGGATCAAGTATTTCATAGGGGGGAAGACTGTCCGTGTCCTTCTGGTCGGGCCGCAGTTCGGCGGTCGGAGGCTTGGTCAGCACCCTTTCGGGAATCATAACCCTGCCGGCAGCCCTGTTTTTCCATTCGCTCAACTTGAATACAATTGTTTTCGGGACATCCTTTATCGGAGCAAATCCCCCAGCCATGTCTCCGTAAAGGGTTGCATAACCTACACTCATCTCAGACTTGTTCCCGGTTGTAAGCACGAGCCAGCCGAACTTGTTTGACATCCCCATCAGGATATTCCCCCTGATCCTGGCCTGGATATTTTCCTCCGAAATATCCGAAGGGAGCTCTCTGAAATGAGGCTTGAGAGAAGCGATGTAAGAGTCGAAAATCGGAGTAATAGGCACTTCGGCTATATCTATTTCCAGATTCTGTGCGAGTGCGTAAGCATCCTCCCTGCTGGATGCAGATGTGAAGGGCGATGGCATGAAGATGCCGGTGACATTTTCTTTGCCTATAGCGTCCACTGCTACTGCGGCAACCAAAGACGAATCGATTCCACCGCTCAGGCCGATGCAGACCTTTCCGAAGCCGTTCTTTAACACATAATCCCTCGTGCCCAGAACAAGGGCATTGTAGACTTCCTCGTCGGTGGCCGGTGCTGTGTCGCAGGCGGCCCTGACGGAACTTCGAAGATGGGGAGGAACAACAACCTTGTCATGCACAACAGTCGAACTGCCAATTTCTATTTCTTCGACTTGCAGATTTTTCAAAGGACCGTCAATCTCGCGCCCACGAGGCGAATGCAGTCTCTTCATGAAAACCTCTTCCAGCATCAGATCAAGGACGATATCGTCTTCTTCGAAGCATTTGCCTTCCGCCACTAGTTCGGCATTTTCATTGACAACCAGGCTGTGTCCGTCAAAAACCAGCTCATCCTGCCCTCCCACCATATTTAGATATGCAATAGCCATGCTGTTGTCGGTTGCCCTTGTGGAGAGCATCTTGAACCTGGTGCCTGCTTTCCCCATATGATAAGGTGAGGCATTTATGTTGATGATGAATTCTGCGCCGTGGGCTGCCTGTACTGATGCCGGCCCTTCGGGATACCAGATATCTTCGCAAATATTTATGCCGAACCGTATACCTGCAATCCTGTAGACCGGATAGCGGTTGCCCGGCTTGAAATAGCGGAATTCGTCAAAGACACCGTAATTGGGAAGATGTATTTTATGGTAAATATCGACCAGTTTTCCGCCATGTATTATTGCTGCTGCATTATGAATGTCCTCGTCTCTGTCGACAAATCCGACGATTGCGACAAAATCCGCGACGCTCTCCACGATTTCTTCAAGCGCTTTAATATTGTCATCGATAAAATGCGGCTTCAAAAGAAGGTCCTCGGGTGGATAGCCGGTAACTGCAAGCTCCGGAAACGCTATAATATCAGGCCCGAACTCTTTCATCTTCTTTATGCGGTCAACAATCTTTTTGACGTTTCCGGTCAGATCGCCGACTGTAGAATTGATCTGGCAAAGCGCAAGCCGTACTCTTCTCATGCATTGATTTTACTTGGCTAGCCTTTGTTTGTAAAGGATATTCCGTCCAGATGTGTTCCTTGATATTTTCAGGCATGTAGGATAAAATTGTAGACCGCATTATAATTTCAGATAACGATATATGCAGGAGGACATCATGGCAAAGACCGTTAAGGGGAAAGGCCGCTCGGCAGCCCCGAAGAAACCGCTTAAATCCGCCAAGCCGCTCAAGTACGTCTATTTCTTCGGACAGGGAAGGGCTGAAGGCAGTGGAGAGATGAAAGACTTGCTTGGAGGAAAGGGGTCAGGTCTTGCAGAGATGACCAACCTCGGGGTGCCGGTCCCGGCCGGTTTCACCATTACCACCGAGGCATGCAATGAATATTTCAGGAGAAAGATGGCGCATCCTGACGGTATGTGGGACCAGGTGCTTACCCATATGAAGCGCGTTGAGAAGGCCATGGGAATGAAGTTCGGCGACCCTGAAAACCCACTGCTGGTTTCGGTGAGGTCGGGCGCCAAGTTTTCCATGCCGGGCATGATGGATACCGTATTGAACCTCGGCATAAACCCGAACACCCTTGTTGGAATCATCAAGAGAACCAATAACGAGCGCTTTGCCTATGATGCCTATCGTCGTTTTATCACCATGTTTGGGACTATAGTAATGGACATCGATAGGCAGCGGTTCGAGTCCGTTCTGGACAAGTTCAAGGAAGAAAAAGGCGTTCGCCAGGACACCGAACTGGAGGCCGCCGACCTCAAGAGGATTGTTCAGGAGTTTAAGAAGATATACAAGGAAGAAACTGCGTCCGAATTTCCGGTCGATCCTTATCAGCAGCTGAAACTGGCAATAAATGCAGTCTTCGGGTCGTGGTTCGGTGAAAGGGCCAAGAAATACAGGAAGCTCCAGGGCATATCGGACGACCTTGGTACCGCCTGCAACGTGCAGTCCATGGTTTTCGGCAATATCGGCGATACATCAGGCACCGGCGTGGGATTTACCAGAGATCCCTCCACCGGGGAAAGGAAATTCTTCGCTGAATGTTTAATCAATGCCCAGGGCGAGGATGTTGTCGCAGGAATCAGGACCCCGATGCATATCGCCGAACTCAAGAAGAAGATGCCTGCGGCTTACAGAGATCTGATGAGGATTTATCAGAAACTCGAGAAGCATTACCGTGACATGCTGGACATCGAGTTTACGGTGCAGGAAGGAAAGCTCTATATGCTGCAGACCAGGGTGGGCAAGCGCACGGCGGCAGCCGCACTCAAGATTGCAGTCGATATGGTGAGGGAAAAGCTGATCGATAAAAAGACCGCGCTGATGAGGATCAACCCCGCCCAGATAGATCAGCTGCTTCACCCGATGATAGATCCCAAGGCGACCGTCAAGGTGGTTTGCAGGGGGCTTCCTGCTTCGCCGGGGGCTGCTGTCGGAAGGGTTGTTTTCAATGCCGAAGACGCCGAGAGCGCCGCTGCAAACAGAGAGAAGGTCATTCTTGTAAGGACCGAGACTTCTCCTGAGGACATCGGGGGCATGATCGCTGCACAGGGAATCCTGACTGCCCGCGGAGGCATGACGTCGCACGCAGCTGTAGTCGGAAGGGGCATGGGCAAGTGCTGCGTCGTGGGCTGCGGCGCAATCGACATCCACGAGCGCGAGAAGTACTTTATGATTAATGATGAAATTCTGGTCAAGGAAGGCGATTATATTACCCTTAATGGCACTACCGGCGAGGTTATGATCGGCCAGGTGCCGCTCGTTACCCCTATGCTTAAAGGCGACTTTAAAACTATCATGAAGTGGGCTGATGAGACGAGAAAGCTGGGCGTTCGCGCCAACGCCGATACGCCAAAGGATTCCCGCGTTGCTATGGAGTTCGGGGCGGAGGGCATAGGCCTGTGCAGGACAGAGCATATGTTCTTCGATGCCGACAGGATAAAGGCGGTCAGAGAGATGATACTTTCCGACACCCGTGAAGAAAGAGAGAAGGCCCTGACAAAGCTTCTGCCCATGCAGAAAGAGGACTTCATCGGTATTTTCAGGGAGATGAAAGGGTATCCGGTCACTATCAGGCTGCTCGACCCGCCGCTGCATGAATTTCTGCCGCATACCGACCAGGAGTTCCAGGGCCTGGCGGCAGAAATGGGCGTGCCTGTCGAAAAACTTAAGGCCAAGAACAAGTTCCTTCATGAATTCAACCCGATGCTCGGCCATAGGGGATGCAGACTCGGCGTCTCATACCCCGAAATCTACGAGATGCAGGTACGGGCAATAATGGAAGCGGCTTGCGAGCTTGCCGCCAGGAAGATCAAGGTGTCCCCTGAAATAATGATACCTCTTGTGGGGCATGTCAACGAGCTCAAGGCGATGAGAGCGCTGACCATAAAGATTGCCGATGAGGTAAAAGCGCATTTTAAGTCGAAGGTCGATTACAAGGTCGGTACGATGATAGAGCTTCCCCGCGCATGCATTACTTCCGATGAGATCGCTGCCTATGCCGATTTTTATTCGTTCGGCACGAACGATCTGACGCAGACTACTTATGGTCTTTCGCGGGATGATGCCGGAAAATTCCTGCCTTTCTATATCGAGGCAAAGATCCTGACTGACGATCCATTTGTAACGATTGATCAGGAAGGCATAGGATCGCTTATGAAGATTGCGGCGGAAAAGGGTCGGGCGGTGAAGAAAAACCTGAAGCTCGGCATATGCGGAGAGCATGGAGGCGATCCGGCATCGGTCGAGTTCTGCCACCGCATAGGGCTCAATTATGTTAGCTGTTCGCCTTACCGTATACCGGTCGCCAGACTTGCTGCGGCGCAGGCTGTCCTGCAGAAAAGTTAGGCGTCTGAATTCCATTGGTCAATTATCAGGCCGGGGCTTGCTCCGGCCTTTTCTTGTATACTGAATAATCATGGCTATTGTCGTTGCAAGAAGGCTTGTCAAAGATTACGGATCTTTTCGGGCGGTCGACTCGATCGATTTCGAGATCTCTGAGGGTGAATTTTTCGGGTTCCTCGGGCCTAACGGCGCAGGAAAAACCTCGGTCATGCGCGTTATCTATTGCTTCATGCCGCCGACTGCCGGAGATGTAAAGGTGCTCGGCTTGAGCGTTGTTGAGAAACCAGATCTAATCAAGTCAAGAATCGGCGTCATGCCTCAGGAAAACAATCTCGATCCCGATCTCACTGTTATCGAAAACCTGATTGTCTACGCGCGATATTTCGACATTCCCGTGAAAGTATCCCGACCGCGTGCCTGGGAGCTGCTCGATTTTGTTGAATTGCGGGAGAAAGCCGACGTGAAAATAGAGCAACTATCCGGAGGCATGAAGCACCGCTTGCTGCTTGCAAGGTCTCTTATTAACAATCCGGAACTGCTGATACTCGATGAGCCTACTACAGGACTAGACCCGCGCAGCAGGCATTCCGTATGGGACAAGCTCAATCACCTGAAGGCCAAAGGCACTACATTAGTGTTGACGACTCATTACATGGAAGAGGCGGAGAGACTTTGTGACCGGGTGGCAATTATGGATGCAGGCAAGATAATAGCCATCGACACGCCGGCAAATCTTATGGCAGCGCATGGCGGCAACCTTGAAGACGTATATCTGAAACTTACCGGCAGGAAACTCGCTGGAGGGACTGCTTGAACATTAAACGGGCATTCAGGGTCTGGCAGCGCCACCTCACCGTATATACAAAGTTATATAAATCAAGTTTCGCCCTGAACTTTGCCGAGCCGATACTGTATCTAACCGCGATGGGCCTTGGCCTGGGAGCATTCGTGAGGGACATCAAAGGCATGCCGTATATCAACTATATTGCGCCGGGCATAATTGCCTCTTCTTCCATGTTCGCAGCGATATACGAATGCACCTATGGAACTTACGTGAGGATAGTATTTCAAAAAACCTTCGATGCCATTCTTGCAACCCCGGTGGGAATCGACGATCTGATTGCAGGGGAGATGATTTGGGGCGCATCAAAGAGCATCCTTTACGGCACTACGATAATCATTGTGATTTCGCTCTTCGGGCTGGTGGAGTCGCCTTTCATCGTACTCGCCATCCCGTTGTTGTTTATAAGCGGCCTGATCTTTGCGGAAATCTCGCTGATAGTAGTTGCAAAGGTCCCCGGCATCGATTCATTCAACTACTTCTATACTCTCGTAATGACTCCTATGTTCCTTTTCTCCGGCATATTCTTTCCACTTGACGGCATGCCGCCGATAGTAGAAAAGATCGCGTTTTTTACGCCGCTCTATCACCTGGTGAATATCTGCCGCGCTTTCGCTATGGGCCGGCTTGCGGCGCCGCTAACGGACATAGTTTGGATTATCGTAGTCGCAATGGTCCTGGCGCCATATCCTTTCAGGCTCATGAGAAGGCACATCCTAAAATAGTATTCCTAATATTTCATCCTGACGGTGTAGTTCAGTTTTGCCTCCTGGTCTGCCGGAACAGTGACCGAAAACTCGGCCATAAAAGCTTCTGTTTTCTTGTATTCGTGTGAAGAACCCAGGATGGTCCAGTCGCCCGGAATCGGCTCCAGCACCTTTACCGTAATGCCTTCTTTTTTGTGATTTCGAAGTAATATCTCAAAGCTTGCCTCATAGATATTTTTTGAGACTTTCTTCCAGTCGGTTTGCTTCCTGGTTCCGACCACGTCGAATGCCTCGCCGAGCATGATCCGCACCTTTTCATCCTTCGGCGTATGATCGATCGAATCTTCACCGACAAACTGCAGGCCTCCTTCGCCGTCGCGCTTATAAACCCGTACGATGCCTTTAGGCAGCGGTATCCCGAGGTTGTTATCCTTCTTGTTCTGGAACTCGACAAAAACGCCGACCTTCTGCTTCGGCATCTGATCGCCGTATTGACTGAAGTAGTAATAGTTTGCACCCTTAAAGACGAGTTCTTTTCTAACTGCAACGTTGGAGGCATCGACCAGGCTTATCTGCTTTGTCTGGTTGTCCCTGATAGTGGAAGGCCGCTGCAGTGTATAGATATGGTATTCGAAAAATTCCTCCTGCCTGAATTGAGGCTCGGACGGCATCGCTTCGGCCTTTGCCGCTCTCACCATCTTATCTCTGTAGTCGGCCTCTTCCTTTACGCGGTGCACATCTCCGGCGATAAGTTTCAGCCTGGCATCTTTATATGAAGATCCGCTTTTGTTATCTATTGTTACCCAACCGGCGATGTCGGCGCGGTCATCACCCTCATTCAGCGTCAACACGTAATCGGCGCGCCAGTTTATGCCGTTTGTCAGATAAGAGGCTTCAACTTTATTTTCTACACCTGCCGATTTCAAAAGCCAGACCAAGGTGGGGCGTGACATAAGATTGTCGGGCACGCTTGGAAATACAACCCTGCCGGGATGGCCAAAGGTTATCTCATTGCCGATCTTATAGATGGCCCCGTTGTTGTTAGATAAAAGGGTTGCGTTTACTACCTCCTCTTTATCCGTATACGGATTTCTGTAGAAAAGTTTTACTTCTTTGCCGACATATTTATCCATGAGTTTCTGCGGATTAAGGAGGTCATATTCATAGTTCTGCTCGAGAACCTGCATCATGCCGAGCCTGCCCAGTGATCTGATATACACGCTGGTCGGAATTATCTGGGCAGCTACATCCATGAAACGCACTTCTGTCAGGCCCTCTGGCAGCTTGAGCACTCTTTGGTCTTTTACCAGGCCAAGGTTGACATTGTATACCGTCAAAGAGACAGATGTCTGTTCTTTGGACGTTGACGAGAGAGCCGGCCGCGTGTCCCTCTCATCAGCAAACGAAGCGCTAATATGAAAGATCAGAATTAAACATGAAGCAAGCATGCACCCAGAAAGATATCTCATAATTTTTCCCTCCGGCCTCGATTATCAGATTAGAAATCAGCTGCCTATATAATACACGTTTTGACATCGCCCAAAAAGATTATTGTGATGCTATATTAAAGAACTCAACAACTTGAATACGTGTATAATTATGTGTTAATGTTCAAAGCATGAACACTCAGAATGGGCCTGATGAGATATCGCTGCGCCTGCTTGATGAATTCTCCAGGGAACCTGAGATCTCCCAGCGGGCCCTTGCTGCAAAACTCGGCATCGCCCTTGGTCTTGTCAACACGTATATAAAGCGTCTTTATAAAAAAGGGCACATAAAGATCAAGGCGCTGCCGCGAAATAGGATCAAATATATAATCACGCCCCAGGGCTTTAGCGAGAAGGCGCGCCTGACGTATACATACATGAATTATTCGATCAAGTATTTCAAGGAGATCAGGGCAGGGATAGAGCGGACATATGCCAGGATGCTATCTGATGACATAAAAACGATCCTGCTTTGGGGTGACGGCGAGATTGCCGAACTCTGTTTTATCTCGACGCGGGGATTGCCGCTAAGGATAGTGGGAGTGGTGGCTGACAGGAAGGAAGACAACGGCTTCTTTGGTCACCATGTGTACCTTCCTGAAGACGCCGACAAGCTGGACTTTGATGCAGTGCTGGTTTCATCAATTGATGACAAGATGTTGGAGATCTTTCGGAACAATAGTCTTGGCAGCAGGAAGGTGTTCTATCTATGATGAGAACCGAAGAACAATCCGGGAGTGAGCTAATGAATTGGTACGCTATCCATGTGCGATCCCGCCATGAGTTTAATGTGACAGAACGTCTGACCAAGTCCGGAATAGGCTCGTTTCTTCCGATAGTAGAGCGGCTCAGGCAATGGAAAGACAGGAA
>DATHDF010000090.1:0-26762 GCA_035319185.1 Dissulfurispiraceae bacterium
CACCCTGTTTCTTCATCCCCACCTTCCATCCGCGGGAAGGAGTCGATCAGAAGCAAAACGCCTGGCTTCTGACTTCTTTCTTTCACATCAGGCAGGTCTTCTGGCTCCCGGATCGTCCTACCTGCCGGCCTTCCCGTCTCATGCTGCAAGACAGTGGCCAAGTCGGCTATCGTCCCCGGTTACAGCGGCGGGACCGCTCCCGGATCGGGCATTGCGCCCTCACGGGATTCCCTATTAAGCGTTTCAGCGCCTGATGGGTATATTCTCAACATATCCTGCTAAAAAGTCAAACGGATGATAATGTATTTATGCCACAAGCAACCGCGCTGCTTCTTCTGCCTGCCGCAGCACATTTTCAGGAACTGCATCAACACTCGCCGGACCTATGCCGCATACGCGGATCAGCCTGGTGTCGCTGAAGCCCAGCCACTTCAGGAACTGCTCATATCTCGGGAAGATATCGGCAAAGAGCGCCTCATCGGGGTTTCCCTGGGTTATGACGAACACGAGTTTCTTAGGCGACAGGCGGCTCGGCACCGGGTTGGTGTGAAAGTCGGGCTTCAGATAGGAAAAGCTCCTGTCTATGAAAGCCTTCAGCTGGGATGTAATATCCCCGTAATATACGGCAGTTGCGAGCACGACAACGTCGGCTGCACGCACTGCTTCGAGGATCTCTGTCAAGTCGTCCTTGAGCACACAATGATCGAGCTTGTTTTTGCAGGCGTAGCAAGCCTGGCAACCACGGTAAGCAAGCTTGTTCAGCTCAAAAGTCTTTACCTCGGCCCCGAGCTTTGCAGCGGTTTCGGTGAAGCGATTCGCAATGGTTGCGCTGTTCCCCTTTGTGCGTGGGCTTCCGAGCAGGCTGACTATCTTCATTTTACGTCCTCCTTGTAATTATATTAGACCGGTCGTCTATTTAAAGAACAAAAAAATTATTGCTGCTTCTTCAGCACAGTCGCAAACAGAGTATCGATGAAATCCCGCAGCGGTTGGGGCGACTTCATCAGCTTTGCCCGCAGGATAGCTCCCTCCAACCCAGAGAGAATGAATCCTGCCAGGACTGCCGGATCGACATCCTTTGTCAGGTCTCCGGCGCGCTGTGCTTTCCGAAGACAAGCGGCAAAACGTTTTTTCCAGCCACGAAAAATCTCATCGAGACGGGCCCGAAAGCGCTCGTTCTGGTCGGCCAGCTCCTGCGCCAGGTTGCCGATCAGGCAGCCCTTTGTACACTGGTTTTGCGTGAGGCCCGAAAGCCCGTGCTCAAGGTAATTGCGGATGCGGTTCAGAGGCGGCACCGATTTGTCGTCAAGGAAGTCGTCGAGCTTCTGGCCGTACTGTTCGGCAAAGTGGTCGATCACCGCCAACCCGAACTCTTCCTTGCTGCCGAAATAGTGATAGAACGATCCCTTCGGCACCCCAGCCCGCTTGAGAACTGCGTCAATTCCGGTGGCATTGTATCCGTAGACGGAGATCAGTTCCATACCGATCGAAATGATTTCGGCTCTTGTATCTCTCTTTCCCATGGCCTCTATATTAGACCGGTCGTCTATAGGTTGTCAACTGAATTCGACTTTCACCTGATACTCTCCATGCCTTCGGTAGCGCATCAAGTGCGAATTTCCGTTACAATCTGTTATTTTTGTTCTTATAAAATGTTATGTAAATCAGATCTTGATTATGCACAACCTTGATTGACGGCCCCTGTGATTCGTGATATTATCAGGAAACTGAACAATATATTGTAGGCTGAAGGAGGGAGACATTGCCCAGAGATTACGAAAGGGATGTCTGCGAAGTTTGTAATGATCAGCAGGCGTCGACCATGCCCTCCAATATCGATGGTGTTCATCAGAATTGCCCTCGTTGCGGAGAATTCAAAGTCTCAGGAACAGCTAATTCAATAATGCGGCAGGGGTTGGGTAAGGATAAGCGTGCACGAATTTCCGGATGGGTACGCGAGCAGAATCGAGCAGGCGCAGTCCCCATAATTACAACAGACAACATGCCCAAGATCCTAGCTCGCCCGCTTCCCTCTGTGGCTGATCGCGCAACAGCGCTGCTGATTGAGGCTGAACGTGGTCTGAACAATTTGGGAGATCGCTTCAATATCAACGACCCAAGATTCTTGGCTGCAACCTACTCATCAGATCAGAAAGATGTCATTTTCTTGCTTAGCCTTTTGAAAGATCAACGTCTAGCCGAGGTGAAGGAAATGGGCGGCGGAAGCGAAATCTTGCCACTCGGGTACATACGACTTGACGAAGTAAGGAGACGCACCTCGAGTTCATCGCAAGGCTTTGTCGCCATGTGGTTCCATGAAGACCTTGATCAGATCTACTCAACTGGATTTGAGGCGGGCGTGTTCAAGGCAGGTTACGATCCTATTCGCATAGATAGAGTGGAACACATAAACAAGATCGATGACGAAATCATCAAGCAGATAAATGCGTCGAGGTTTGTCGTCGCCGATTTCACAGGACATCGGGGCGGTGTCTACTTTGAGGCAGGTTATGCCTTGGGCTTCGGGATTCCAGTCTTCTGGACTTGCAGAAAAGATGATATGGATGAATTGCATTTCGACATCCGGCAATTCAACTGTATTGATTGGGCGACGCCAGAGGAATTAGCCAGTCGCTTGAGCGTGCGACTCGAAGCAGTGCTTGGTCCAGGGCCAAATATAGTATGAGGAACGATGTCACAAGGCCGCCTAACGAATCGCCGCAGCGGACGCCGTACAGACACCGCTGGGCTTTACGTTAAAAGACCGAGACAATATGCGCAGGCTCTTAATCATATCGATTTTCCATCCACTGGCTTTTGAATAAGGATTAGCCGAGTCACAACTGGAGCCAATTCTAAAGCTCCGCGATAATAATAGCATTGCAATCCAGCAACGAACCAAGACGAGCAATGCGGCGAGATCTATCCGTCACAACGAAGCTCCCTGTTGAAAATAATCTCTCCGATACAGACAAGGATGATATTTTTTATAAGTTCTATACAACCTATAGGGACGGAATAATTAATTAGCGGCTCGCACCTGTTTCACCATTCTCTCTGCTGCGGGCGAATCGGGTGAGGGACGGCATCTCACCGTCCCTCCCTACACCACCCGCATGCGAGTCCGCACGGAGCGGTTCGCAGGAGCTATCGGGCCGCAGCCGGCTAGGGGTCAAGGACGGATGGGTCAAGTCTTGAAATATTAGTTCCCACGGTGCTGACTTTCGCCCAATAAAGCCTCGTTGCACTAGCACTCCGAAAGTTGATTGCCGGTAGAAATTGTCTGTCTTGAACTGCCGTGTTCTAGTGAGGGTTTTTGTGAGAAACTGCATCTGGGCCTGCCCGTCAGCTGAATATCCTGGCTATCTCTTTAGCGGCATTGTCTGTACATTTCGACTTATCGATATGAGTCGGCACCGGATAAACAACGAACCCCTTTTTGCAGGAGAGGTCTCCTAGTGCATTCCAGAAATCCCTTTCAGGCTTGCATTTTGAAACAATCGCTTTCAAATTGCAAGGTAACTATTATGCCGGAAAAGTATTGAGGGTCGGACTTTCAACTTCTTCCAAATCGCAAAGCGTTTGAGATTCATTAAGAATTCCGGCCCGGCACCGAAGAAGAAATTGACTGAGATTTGAAAATTTCGACCCGAGTCTTCATGCTGAGTTATAATATTACTTTGTGAATATCACAATGAACGCACCTGGGGATAAATCCATAAAACATCTCATAACGAGTCGGCTTGTCTTTAACCCCGCTGACGTAGCATATAAGGCCGGCGAGGTAACCCTGTGATAACAGCCGGGCTCAACAAGCAGCAAAGAGAGGCTGTCGAACACTTCGGGTCGCCACTGCTCGTGCTCGCGGGCGCCGGATCGGGAAAGACGAAGGTGATAACCACCAAGATCGCGTGGCTGATAAAAGAAAAGGGCATCAAGCCGAACAGGATACTGGCGATCACTTTTACCAAAAAGGCTGCGCGAGAGATGCAGGAGAGGGTAGAGCGGCTGCTTTCCGTAAAGCCTAAATGGATATCCACATTCCATTCTTTTTGCGTGAGGGTGCTGCGCGAGAACATATCGGCGCTCGAACGTAACTACGATAAAAACTTCGCCATCTATGACGAGCATGACAGCATAAAGATGATAAAGGAGATCATGCGGGAAGGCGGGATGGACATCAAGCACGCCGACTCGGCAAGGGGAGTCATCTCCAGGGCCAAGCAGGATTACCGCGGGGACATCGTCGATTACATCGCAAGTCTTCCTTATCCGATGTCAGGCTTTGCACCGGTTGCAGCTCAGTATCTTGCCGAAATGGAAAAGAGCAACGCGCTGGATTACGACGACATCATCTATCTCGCCGTCGATCTTCTGTCGCGGAAGCCCGATCTCCGGAGTCATTGGCAGGAAAGGTTCGACTACATTCTGGTAGACGAATACCAGGATACAAACAGGATACAGTACCTGCTGATTAATCTGCTCATCGGTGAAAAGGGTGACATCTGCGTTGTCGGTGACCCCCAGCAGTGCATTTATACATGGAGGGGTGCACATCCGCTCAACATACTGAACTTCACGAAGGACTTCAGCGCAGCTGAGACGAAACTCGAAAAGAATTATAGGTCAACTAAAAAGATCCTTGCGGTTGCCAACAAGATTATTGCGAAGGCCGACACGATGTGGGAGGGCAGGATCCTTCAGCTCTCGACCGACCGAAGGGATGAAGGAGAGGTCGTTTATACAAAGAACAGTGACAATATCGCTGAATGCGGCTATGTTGCATCAAAGATAAGGAAGCTGATCGACCTGGGATACCAATATTCGGACATGGCCGTGCTTATGCGGATGTCATTCGTGTCGCGCGGCTTCGAACATACCTTTATGAACAATGGCATCCCATACGAAATCATAGGCGGAGCTGCCTTCTACGAGCGGGCAGAGGTAAAAGACCTTCTTGCATATCTGCGCCTGATGCTTAACCGCAAGGACAGGACCGCCTTTGAAAGGAGCATCAACGCGCCGCCTCGCTCGATCGGCACCAAGACGCTGTCGAACATCAGAGAGCATTTTGCCGACGACTGGATCCAGGCCCTGCGCGACACAAAACTGCCTTCCAAGCAGCGGGCCCATGCAGACCGGTTTGCTACGCTTATCGAATCATATTCTCTAACGGTTGACGACAAGCCTTACACGGCGCTGATGGAGCTGCTCCATGACATCCGATATGAGGAATATCTGGCGATGCACTACAAGGAGGATTTCGAAGAGAGGCAGGGTAACATATCGGAACTTGTTAATGTATTGAAGGCACTAGAAATGGAGGGCAAACCCTTTTCGCAATTCCTGGAGGACACCATTCTAGCCTCGGAGCAGGACAAGATTGGGCCCTCCGACTCCGTGAAGGTAATGACCGTGCATGCGGCAAAGGGGCTGGAATTCCCAGTCATATTTGTAGCGGCGCTGGAAGAATCGATTTTTCCGTCTGCGCGCTCACTAGATAATTATCAGGCACTGGAGGAGGAGAGGCGGCTATTCTATGTGGCCGTGACACGGGCCAAGGAGAGGCTCTACCTAAGTTCGGCCTCTTATCGCAAACGGTATGGAGATGCAATCTATGCAACAAGGTCAAGATATATCGAGGAAATAGAGGACGATATCCCTACCGTGCAGAATATCTCGTACTGATCAGGATAGGGATGCGGTCTTTGCGCTTTCTGCAGACGCGATCTTCGTCTGTTCGGCCTGCCCGGACCTGGAATATTCTGCAGCAATTATCCTCAGGTTGTTCACCCGATTCATCCAGCCATTGAGATACTTGCCGTATCTTTCGGGCCGCAGCGAGGCCAGCCTGAGGTAGCGCTGCTCTCTGATCCTCAGATATGCATCCAAGTCTCCGCCTGACTGTTTGAGGATCTTTCTCGCAGCAGCCGGGCTGTTGACGAACGTATCAAAATGGATAACACTCAGCGGATAAGAAAGCGAGGATGCGCCGGATTTCTCCCACATTTTTTTGTAGATCTCTTCAGCCTGCGCCCTGGTAATGTTCCTGATGTCGCCCGTGTAGCCGTATTGTTTTGCAGTGGATTGCAGAATGCCCATTTTGGAAGGTGCCCTTCCGCCGTCCATCTTTACATATGAGGTCCCTTCGTGTTTCATGACGACCTTCAGGATATTCTTAAAGTCTGTGCCGGCTTGCGTCTTAGTTGAGACTGCCGGTATCGGCTGGTTCCTCTGTGCAGGCGCAGCAGCAGCGGGGCTGAAGGCGTCCTTCCCGAAGAAATCTATGCGCATATGCTCAAGCCTTGCAAGCGCAGGCTGTGCATCGCTCATGTGCTTGAAGGCGGCATTGAACGCATCATCAAAAGAATACTTCTGTTTTTTTGTAGAAGCCGGCCGCGTCTGTTTCTGAGAAGTAGCGCTCTCCGCAGTCTTTTCTACTTTTGGTGTGCGATAAGACATGTATAAACCCTCTCAGTCTTGCAGTTCCTGTTTAATTGTATCACAGAAAACGCCGGTAAATACATGCGGCAGGCTTAAGGGGAGCGGTTTTCAGGCCGCTCCCTTGTGGTTTAAGCTTAAGGGATGGCAGCGGTGATGCGGTATTTAAGTTCACTCATTCTGGTAGCCATCATCTTATGCTTTTTCTCGTCTTCCAGAATGAGCTTCAATAACTGCTTGCTGACGCTGTCTCGCGTTATCTCGATCGCCTTTTCGGCCATGTCTATTGAAGCTTGTTCAATGTCGATATGCTTGTTCAGCAGGGCGGCGACTCCTGCCAGATCGTCGGGAGAAAGTTCGTAAGCTGTTTTGGTCATGCTGTCGATGATCAGTTGGAGTATCTCTGCATGCTTCTGAGAATCGTTCCTGATTGCGGTAGTCAGGGTTTTCATAATCGGATTCTGCGCTTTTTTCAATATAGAATCACAGCTCTTGATGGTTGTAGCTTCAATGCCTTTCCATTTTCTAAGAAGGGACAGAAGCTCCCGGTCCCTTACATGCGCCTTAGGTGCCGCCATGATAAAACCTCCTCGATAAAAGTTATTTAACAAGAGTATAGCAAGAAACTATGGCAATCCTAAATGAGGGAATCCTCAGCTGATTCCTCACAAAGCGGTCAAATGATGAGACCTGTTCAACTGCACTGTCCTATAAAAGACCATCAAGAAACAGGGCCCTACCCGATATCCTCAAAAGAATCCTTTCCTGCCCGACAGACAGGACAAAGCCATTCAGAGGGCAGATCTTCGAATTTAACGGGCTGGTCGTCCTCTTTGTACAACCATTTGCACGCGGCACATCTCCAGAGTCTTCCGTCTTCGCGGTCTGCCATTTGGGAGATGGCCTCCCAGCCCCTATCAGTCCAATCATTCAGCCTCGGCGGGTAGAAACCTGAATAGATCTTCTTGTCCCTCGCATCGTCGAATTTTACTTCGACTGTGATATCTCCTTTTCTTATGGTATATCCCCAGGTGAAATTCTCCGTTGTTTCAGGCGTGGCACTTTTGGCCGTAAAGGAGATCGTATTGCCGCTGCGCTTGACCTTGGACCAGCTGAAACAGCACGGCAACACCGAAGTGCATCCGCATTTTCCTCCCCTGAGTTCAAGGCCATCCACCCTGAATCCGCCCGATATTTTTTCGATGCTTATCTCCATAAGACCTCCAGTTCAGTGAATCATTTTACCTTACAGTTGAAATTCTATTCTTTTTGAATGGCAGGGACAACCCAGTATTAAACCGCCTTACTGACGGCCTCATAAAATTGGAATGCTTTGTTTGCAGAAGCAAATAACTATACTTTAAGAAAATGCGGTGTTTTCATTGCTTGTTTTACTGCATCAGAGATCGCGGTTAAGTGATCTCTATTTTCCTTAGGAGGATACAATGAAGAAGATTTGTGTGTTGGCTGTATTGGCAGTGTTCGGATTGATTTTGATGTCAGGGTGTGCAAGTATGACAGGCAAAACGGCTGGGCAAAATATCGATGACTCAACAATCCATGGCCAGGTGACCGCAATAATAGTCAAAGACCCGGATACCCGTTATCTTAAGATCGATGTTGCCGTCACACAGGGGGACGTCGTTCTAACAGGCTTTGTCAACAGCAAACAGACCGAAGATCGACTCATAGCCAAGATCCGTGAAGTCAGGGGCGTGAAGTCTGTAAAAAGCCTGTTGAGAATCGAAGAAAGAAAATAAGTAAATTGACAGTATTAAGGTGAACTCTATTTTCTACAGCTGCGGCGGAGACAGGATTTACAAAGGAGACAGGAATGAAATATATATTTATAAAACTCATCATAGGTGTGATGTTTCTGGCAATGTTGATATTGCCAGGTCCGACCGGAAGTATTTGGGCCGAAGACGGAAATGCTGCCGATAAAGGTGGATACTCCGAACAGAAAGAGAAATACGAAGAGGCGGCTAAAGAAAAATTGGCTGAATTCGACAAGAAAATGGCCGAGCTTGAGTCGAAGGCTAAAGTGGCCGGCGCAGAGGCTAAAACAGAGTTCAACAAAGGGCTTCGTGAACTCAAAAGAAAACGAGTTGCCCTTGACGCGGATATGAAAAGATTCGAAAAATCGTCGGAGAAAACATGGGAGGCCGCAAAGACAAAGATAAACAGAGCAATGGAGAATATTGAGAAGGAATACGATAAGGTCCGGTCCAAGGTGAAATAATCCAGCCGTAGCTGCAAAAGTCGGAAGGCCGGAAGAGACCGGCCTTCCTTAATCTGTCGGCAAGAGCTATCTGCAATACATGCAGAAATATCCGTCTGATAGTGTCATGAGGAAGGCTACGATGGCATCTTCCTCCCCGGACGTCAACCCAAGATTCCCAAGTTCCGTTTTGTTTACGGTCTCCGGTACCTCAGGTGCGGGCCAGGCCTCCACGTCTCTAGTATTGTAGAAGTGTACGATATCCTTCAGGGTCTTGAAATATCCGTTGTGACCGTAAGGTCCGGTCCTCGCGATATTCCTGAGAGTCGCGACCTTGAACTTTCCGTTCTCCGCAGTATCTCCAACAATCGCACCGAGCCCATAATCGATCGGTACGGCTGTGCCGACCAGTTCTTCTATCTCTGCGTTTTTTGGCACGCCCAGGTTGTCATAGGAGAAGTCTGTAAAGAGGGGCGGGGTGGTTCCGACGGACGTTGATGGATGACAGGCCGAGCAGTTCCCCTTGGCAGGATCATTGAAGAGGGCAAGCCCGTTGAGTTCCTGCTGAGTCAGCATAACCTTGCCCTTGAGATAATAGTCGTACCTGGATGAAAATCTGTTGACCTGCTTTGTACCTTCGAAAGCGGCTATCGCCCTGGCTACGTTGTCGTAAGCTGTCTCGACATTTTGAAGGGAATGGATGCCGTAGACACGCTTGAAAAGCAATGAGTAGTGGGATGTGCGGACGGCTGCAATTACCCCGTCCTTGGTGTTGTTCATCTCGACCGGATTAAGAAATGGGCCTTTTGCCTGATCTGCAAGTGTGGCAGCGCGGCCGTCCCAGAACTGACCTCCGATCCACATCTGGCCGTCGAAGTAGAAAGAAGGGCTGAACGCGGCATAAGCTGCCGAGGGTGCGTTGCGAGTGCCGAATCTCCCGGGAACAGCGCCTTCAGATACAGGCAGAGTTTTGTCGGGGTCAGCGAAACCTGCCTTTGGTGTGTGACAGGACGCGCAGGATTGTCCTGCAGGATTTGAAAGATTCTCGTCAAAGTACAACATCTTCCCGAGCAACTGTTCTGCCGTCATTGCCTCGGCCAAAGCCGAAAGTGTCAGAACCAAAAAAAGAGAGATCAATACCAGTGCTGATCGTTTCATGATCGAGTACCTCCGGATATCGTTGTCGTACCGCAAAGCGGATTCGAACAAGACGGTCTGACGAATCAGGCCTTCGGAGGATGTTCGTGAGGAGAGAAGCAGTGATGCGGGACTGCTATATCTTCGGTCCGGAATGCAAACCTATTTCCGGCTAAAAGAGGTAATGCATAGTGGAACTCGACGGACACCGGCGAATCTCCATCGGTAGAAAAGTAATTTTCATCGCAATTGCAGACATCCAGCGCGATGATGACGGGTTCAAATTCATCGACCGCATCAGCCTCATGGAAGAAAGATAATAAGAGCCATGATCCCGAAAAAAAGACAACCAAGATCAGACTCACAATTTGCATCAAATGATTTCGGGTTCTCATGTCTCGCACCCTGTTTCAGTATATCCATTGAACCGCGCCATAAAAATAGGAAGTTGTCATTTTTTTGTTATGGCATATAGGCCGACATTGATGCAGGATATCTGATGACAGTTTTGTCGGGCGTTGAAATGCTGTAATAGATTTCTACTAATCCACTTGCGTCAGGGCTTGTAATACATAAGGCTGCGGGCATACGGCTCGACGAAGCCGGCCAGGTAATCCATCTCATCCCTGCCCATCTGGGAGAATGACTGGGCGAATCCGACGTTTTGTTCGAGCTGTGATATGTTGTCGCATCCTATAATACCCAGGCTCACGGGGTGCGACAGGGCAAAGCGGTAAAACGGCTCCATATCGACGTAACCCGGTATCCTTGCCGCAAGGCCCCTGAAATATATTTTCATCGCGATTATCCCTAAATCCTTCTTTACTGCATAGGGCATGAGGTCTTCGATGAAGTTCAGATAATGCGGCTCGGCCGGATTCACCGGTATAAGCACCGTATCGAAATCGGCGATGTCGATGCAACGGCGCAGTATCGCCGGGTCGTGGTGTCCCGTGACCCCGATAAAGCGCACCAGACCTTTTTCCTTGGCCTCCCTGAAGGCCTCCAGCGCACCACCCGACCCGCTGGCCTCCGCAATATCATCTTCGGTCCTCATGTCATGCATCTGCCAGAGGTCGAGGTGGTCGGTCTTTATTGTTCTGAGAGTATCATGAAGATGATTGAGGGCACCCTTTTTGTCACGGGCGTGGGACTTCCCCGTTAGGAATATTTCCTTGCGTCTTTCGCCCAATGCCTTACCGTGATAGGATTCGCACCCGGCATATGCCTTGGCCGAGTCGAAGTAATTGATGCCGAGGTCAATGGCCCGGTTGATTAGGGCATAAGCCTCGGAGTCGTGGCCGTGGGTGCGCAGCACACCCTCGCCTCCGAGACCCAGGATAGTCACATCCACGCCCGTTTTTCCGAGTCTTCGCCTCTGGATCGGACTTACAGTTTCCATCCGAGCAACCTCCTGAAGAAGGCCTTTATCCTCTCGATCAGAGGCTCTCTGACGATGACCTTGATCAAAAGGCTTCCGTCCTGGCCTCCGTATTTCCCCGGCTCGCCGAGTCCTCTCAGCTTGACGATCTGACCGCTCCTTACCCCCTGCGGGATGTTTATGAGTATGTCCCTCTGGTTGCCTGCAAGTCTGTGCAGGTAAGGAAGTTTCCCACCGACGGCCGCGCCTTGAGGCGTGAGGGAGATAACGTCATGCAGGTCTTTACCCGGCTCAGGCAGATCAACGCCCATCCTTCTGGCAATCATCTTCTGGAGCATGCCAAGGACCCAGGACTGAAAGGGATGCTGTCCTGTTCCCTGTCCTGATTGGCGGGGATGTCTCTTCAGTCCCTCCTGGTAGGCGCTTCCGAGAGGACCGTAAAAGAAAAAAGTCCCGGTGGTACGGCCCGGACCCTTGAATTTAAAGGATTGATACCTGGGGCCATAGAACTTCTGTCTTCCGAAGATATCCTCAGGCCCGCTAAAGCCGAAAATCTTGCTGAACTCCTCGAATACCTGCCCGATATCGGAATCCCTGAAGATATCCTGTTCGGAATATGACTGTCTGAATTGATCCCTGGCATAGGCTCCGTAACTTCTCCTCAGGGTGTCGTACTCGTTTCTCTTTACCGGATTTGACAGGACGGCGTAAGCTTCGTTGATCTCCTTCATCATCTCTTCGTTGCCGGCCGCCCTGTCGGGGTGATATTTGAAGGCAAGGTTCCTGTACGATTTCTTAATCTCATCGGCCGAGGCCTCCTCGCTCACCCCGAGGAGCTTGTAATAATCTTTCTGGTCCACTGAATCTCCCTGTTATTTCCTATCCAATTATATATAACTTGCCGGACTAAAAGAAGATATTAATGGATATTTGTCTTTTTACGCACAAATTGATGTTAAATCCGGACCGAGGAACGCCCCGAAATCTGAAATGTTCTCTTGACAACATATAAAAATAAGTTTATATTTAAGGCAAGAGGGCATCGGGATGTTAAAGCAATTTGCGGACTATGTTACCTACACACTTCTAAAGCTGGAGCCTGCCGGTCATATCGGAGATGCCCTTAATTTTTTCATCTACGATACACTGAAGATATTCCTGCTGCTCACCACGATAGTCTTTGCGGTGGCTGTCATTCGGGCTCATTTTCCTCCCGAGAAGACCAGAAAGATACTGTCACATAAAAAAGTATTTATTGGAAATGTGATGGCCTCCCTCCTGGGCATAGTCACCCCATTTTGTTCCTGCTCGGCGGTTCCACTGTTCATAGGGTTCGTGGAGTCCGGGGTGCCCCTCGGTGTAACCTTCTCGTTTCTGATCTCATCTCCCATGGTGAACGAGGTCGCCCTCGTCATGCTCTGGGGCCTCTTCGGCTGGAAGATCGCCCTCATCTATGCCGTAACGGGAGTGGTACTGGCAATATCGTCCGGCATCGTAATAGGCAGGCTCAGGATGGAGAGGTATGTCCAGGATTATGTCTGGGAGATGAAGGTTGCCGATACGGATATTGTGAAGACTGCCTTCCGGGAGAAGATAGCCTATGCCAGGGGCTATACGTCCGAACTGCTCAGGAAGCTCTGGCCTTACGTAGTCGCAGGTATCGGCGTTGGTGCGTTCGTGCATGGCTATGTCCCGACCGACTTTGTTGTCAGGTACGCGGGCCGGGACAATCCCTTCGCGGTCTTTGCGGCCGTCCTGATGGGCATCCCATTGTACAGCAATGCGGCGGGGACTATTCCTATAGTCCAGGCTTTGGTCGGAAAGGGCATGGCAATGGGAACTGTGCTTGCATTTATGATGTCTGTTACGGCGATATCTTTACCCGAAGCGGTCATCCTTAAGAATGTACTCAAGACCCCCTTGCTCGTCACATTCTTCGGCATCGTCGGAATCGGTATTGTAATAGTCGGATATCTGTTTAATGCAATTTTATAGAGATGCTGGAAATTAACGGGGGTGAATTATGGAGATAAAGGTATTGGGTCCGGGCTGCGCCACCTGTCACAAGATGGAAGAGCTTGCGCAGCAGGCGGTTAAAGAATTGAACATCGACGCAAAGATCGAGAAGGTGGGCGACATTCGCGAGATAATGAAGTACACTATGTCTACACCGGGGCTCGTGGTGAACGGCAAACTCAAGCATTCGGGCAAGCCGCTTCCGGGCATCGACAAGTTAAAGGAACTCATAGAATCGGAGGCGTAGCATAATGCAGGAGATATTGAATATCTTTAAGGCCCTCTCGGATGAGACGAGGCTGCGGATTTTGAAGCTCCTCGAACATGGTGAGCTCTGCGTCTGCGATATCTTCTCGGCCCTCGACATGGTCCAGCCCAAGGTCTCCTTTCACCTTTCGGTCCTGAAGGATGCCGGGCTCATAAAGGACAGAAAGGCCGGACGATGGGTCCATTATAGTCTGGATGATTCCGACATGCTCAGGAGGTTTTTGCTGCATACCGTCATAGAGAGGGTCTCCGAAGCTGTAGTCCGGGATGATAGGCAGAGGCTGACGGCGTTCATGGAGAGCAAAAATACCACGAGTGACTTCGAATCAAATACGGTGCAGCTGAAGAAAAACAGATGCTGCGGGAGGCCGGAGAAATGAATATGATCACGAAAAGACTTTCCTTTCTTGACCGGTTTCTCACCCTCTGGATATTTGCGGCTATGGCCTTCGGAGTAGGAATCGGGTATTTCATCCCGGGCGTGGAAGGCCTCATCAACAGCTTCCAGGTCGGCACGACCAACATCCCGATTGCCATCGGCCTTATCCTCATGATGTACCCTCCTCTTGCCAAGGTCAAATACGAGGAGCTCGGAGAGGTCTTCAGAAACCGAAAGGTCCTTGGTTTATCCCTGATCCAGAACTGGATCATAGGTCCGATCCTGATGTTCCTTCTGGCCATCATTTTTCTGCAGGATTATCCCGAATATATGGTCGGGTTGATCATGATCGGCCTGGCCCGATGCATAGCCATGGTTATCGTCTGGAACGACCTTGCATGCGGAGACCCCGAATATGCGGCCGGACTGGTTGCTTTCAACTCGATCTTTCAGGTGCTCTTCTTTTCGGTTTACGCATATGTCTTCATCACCGTCCTTCCGTCATGGTTCGGACTTCAGGGGGCGGTCGTGCATGTAACCATAGGCCAGATCGCAAAGAGCGTCTTTATCTATCTTGGAATACCCTTTCTCGCCGGGATGCTGACCCGCTTCGGCCTTCTGAAGATCAGGGACAGGCAGTGGTTTGAACGGGAATTCATCCCGAGGATAAGCCCGCTGACCCTTATATTTCTTCTCTTTACCATCATCGTCATGTTTTCACTAAAGGGAAATTATATCGTCAAACTGCCTATGGATGTTGTGCACATTGCAATACCGCTGCTTATCTATTTTGTAGTGATGTTCCTTGTTTCGTTCTATCTCGGCAGAAAGATAGGCGCGGATTACCCCAAGACGGCCACCCTCTCGTTCACCGCCGCCAGCAACAACTTCGAGCTCGCCATAGCCGTAGCAGTGGCGGTCTTCGGCATCAATTCGGGTGCGGCCTTTGCGGCGGTCATAGGACCTCTCGTCGAGGTTCCGGCATTGATCGGACTTGTAAATGTAGCCCTCTATTTTCAGAGGAAATACTTTGCGGACCAATATTGCAAGGTTACAGGTGCTCGTCCTCATTAATACTGATTGCAACGCAATGTTGCACCATATTTTACTAAATATTTCCATTCATCATCCGATATGAGTTATTATACGTTCAATCAATCGATTAGATAACTTACTATGAGCATATTCCCGGTCGCAAATACAAAGGATCAGGCGCTGAGGGCAATGATGGATGAACTCGGCATCAGGGAGGCTGATATAGAGGAGTCTTTCGTACGTTCGGGTGGTCATGGGGGACAGAATGTCAACAAGACCTCGACCTGCGTATATCTGAAGCATGCGCCCACCGGCATCGAGGTAAAGTGCCAAAAAGAGCGTTCTCAGGCACTGAATCGCTATCATGCCAGAGTGCTTTTGGTAAAAAAAATCGAGCAGATGATGAAGGGGATCGAAAGCGACGAGGTCCAGAGGATAGAAAAACTGAGGCGTCAGAAACGCAAACGTTCGAAGAGGGCCAAGGAAAAGATGCTTGCCGACAAATCGGCCCTCGGAGAAAAAAAGAAATTAAGGGCCGCAGTGTCACCGGAGGATTATTGATGGGAGGGAATGGTTTTATGCAGTTGTTATGCAAGGATTGCAACAGTAAACTGCGGCTTGTAATCGGCTGAGCGCGCGTAATATTGAGCTGCACGTCGTGCAGCAACATATATAACCCCCTTGACTACAAGGAGGCATTCGATGAGGAAACCTGGAACATGATCCAGCGGAGGAACTGCAGGGTAGGCAGCGCGTGTGAGCGGTAAACCTGCCCGCGGCTTCAGTTGTGCGGATGACGAAAAGGTGCAACCGTGGCTGAGGCTGCTCCTGGATGCCTATGCGGTTATAGATGAAGGAGTAGCTTCCGGCATAGCGGAAGAAGTGAAGAAGCGCGGCTTCAGGCTTGCCTGTTCAAAGGGCTGCGGCAACTGCTGCGCCACCCATCGTGATATACCTGTTTATCCGCTGGAACTCATTGGAATTTACTGGTTTGTTATCGAAAAAATTGGTCGGCCCCTTCGCAGCATCGTAAAAAAACAGCTACTCGAACATCGCAGAGGCGGAATCTGTCCGTTTCTTGTTGATGCCGCGTGCTCTATACACCAGATGCGGCCCGCCGCATGCAGGCAGTTCAATGTCTTCAACAAGCCCTGCGAGTCGGGCGAAGACCCTTTCTATACGAGAAGGGCAGATGTGCTTACGCCGATCAGCCGTTATATTGATAAGGCGTTTTCTATCATGCTGCCATTCTACGGCATAACCGATAAGCGCGAGATCAAACGGGCATCGGCGACGAGGCTCATCAACTCTCTGGCCCGCCCGCTGCAGCTCTGTCCGTGGCACGAGTTGCCGGCCAGAATGGACGAATTCGACATATCCAAAAAATAATACGGCTTAATCCTGATTTCATGAGCAAGCTTACTTAAACCACTCAAGGGCTAATTCAGCGCGCTGCAATCCGGATACCTCTGCCTGACCGCCAAAAGAACGGAATCTTTGTAATGTTTGCCAAATCAAGTAAAATACTGACATCATAGTTTGCCAGGAGGGTTCGGCCATGGACAAAGCCGATGCGGCCTTTGCCAATGACATCAATGTCTGCAAGCTGTGCATGAGCGAGTTGGCGGATATCTATGCTGACTTGCGTCTGTCCTCCGAGGAACTCGAGCTGCTCAGCGTCCCGGACAGGTCGTTCACTGTGCACTTCCCGGTCAGGATGGACTCGGGCCGGTCCAGAATGTTCATCGGATATCGCGTACAATACAACGACGCCAGAGGCCCCGCAAAAGGCGGCATCAGGTTCCATCCCGGCTTGAACCTTTACCACCTTAGAGACCTCTCTTTCCTCATGATGCTCAAGTGCGCCGTGGTGAATATCCCATTCGGCGGGTCCAAGGGCGGGGTAGTCGTCAATCCCAAGGAACTTTCAAGGAATGAACTCGAACAGCTTACCCGCGGATATGTCCGGGCGATAGCCGACTACATCGGCCCGTTCAAAGACATCCCGGCTCCCGATGTATATACCGACGAACAGATCATGGCCTGGATGCTGGACGAATATGAGAGGATCAAAGGGATGCATGTGCCTGCTGCGATCACGGGCAAGCCGGTCGAGCTGGGCGGTTGCGCTGCCAGGGGCTATTCGACTTCTTTGGGTGGCGTCTACATTCTGGAGGAGGCGCTGAGGCGGATTGGCAGAGATAAAACAGCTGTCAGGGTCGCTGTACAGGGATTCGGCCATGTAGGGTTTAATGCAGCTCGTATTCTGCACGAAAAGGGATACAGAATCATAGCGGTCAGTGATTCAAAGGGGAGCATTATGGATGAAAGCGGACTCGACATCTCTGGCGTCATCGAGCACAAGAGGCGTACAGGAGGCGTAGCCGGATTCCCCGGAAGCCGGAATATTTCCGGAGATGAGCTCATAACATGTGATTGCGATGTGCTCATACCGGCTGCACTCTCTGACCAGATAAATGAAGATCACGCCCGTCAATTAAAGGCCGGAATCGTATTGGAACTGGCCAATGCCCCGACTCTCCAGCAGGCTGACAAGATACTCACTGAACGCGGTATGCTCATCATCCCTGATATTGTAGCCAATGCAGGGGGGGTCGTAGTGAGCTACTTTGAGTGGAGCCAGAATCTGGACAACGACTACTGGCAGGATGAGGAGGTGCTCAGAAGACTAAATTCGGTCATGATAAAGGCCTTCAACGACGTCTATTGGGTCTGCTCATCGGAGCCGTGCAGCATGAGAAAGGCTGCGTACGCGCTTGGCGTCAGGAGGGTCCTCAGCGCCGAACGGCTTCGGGGGCGATTATAGGACTTACTTGCTGGGTTGAGCTGCTGCAATCTCAGCCGTCAGAGTCAGCGTAACCTGCGTCCTTGACGGGTCATTGCTGTAAATCCGAACAGATTTGACAAAGCGCCCTCTTTCATTGCTGGAATTGATTTTTACCGTAATGCTACTCGTTTCTCCAGGCTTTATCCGGCTCGAACTGGCCAGAGCTGCCGTGCAGCCTCAGGGCGCCTCAATCCGCCTGATGATAAGGTCTTCGCTCCCGCTGTTGCGGAGTTCGAACACATGCTCCAAAACAGAATTTGCAGCGACAATGCCGAAGTCATACGTCTCGCCGTCAAAAGCTATCTGAGGCTGAGCCAATGCAGTCGCAGGGATAAGCACGACAACTGCAAAAATAAGTATTCTCGTCAGCATGATATCCTCCTGTAAAGATCGTTTCCCTTGTCATCTACAATAATAAACGCCGGAAAATCCGCAACTTCGATCCTCCATACGGCTTCCATGCCGAGTTCCGGATAATCGATGCAATCGACCTTCCTGATGTTCTCCTCAGCGAGTAAGGCCGCCGGTCCGCCGATCGAGCCCAGATAAAAGCCGCCGTATTTCTTGCAGGCCTCGGCAACCTGACTGCTGCGGTTACCTTTTGCTATCATTATCATCGAGCCGCCCATGGACTGCAGCAGATCGACATATGAATCCATACGCCCTGCAGTTGTAGGACCGAAAGACCCCGACGGTTTGCCCGGAGGCGTCTTTGCCGGGCCTGCATAATACACGGGGAAGTCCTTCAGATAGTTAGGGATGCCTTTTCCCTCGTCGATGCGCTCTTTGAATTTCGCATGGGCTATGTCACGGGCGACGATGAGCGTGCCCGTAAGCGACAGCTGTGTTCCAACATCATGCTTTGAGAGATCGGCAAGTACCTCCTTCATCGGCCTGTTGAGATTAATCCTCACCCCCTGATCGTTCCTTGAACGATACTTCTCCGGTATGAAACGTCCAGGGTTGCGCTCAAGCTCCTCCAGCCATATGCCGCCCCTGTCTATCCTGGCCCTTATATTGCGGTCGGCTGCGCATGAGACCCCTATTCCAACAGGACACGAGGCCCCATGTCGCGGCAGGCGTACTACACGTACATCTAGCGCAAAGTACTTGCCGCCGAACTGGGCGCCGAACCCGAGATTATGAGCTGCTGCCAGGAGTTTCTTTTCAAGTTCAATGTCACGAAAGGCCTGGCCGCGCTTATTGCCCGCAGCAGGCAGCTCATCGTAATATTTTGCTGACGCCAGTTTGACGGCTTTCAGGCAAGCTTCACCCGAGGTACCGCCGATAACGAACGCAATATGATAAGGGGGGCAGGCCGCTGTCCCCAGCGACCTCATCTTTTCAACAAGGAACTTCTCCAGCGATTCCGGATTCAAGAGGGCTTTGGTTTCCTGATAGAGCGCTGTCTTGTTAGCCGAGCCTCCGCCTTTCGCCATAAACAAGAATTTATATTCCATACCATCGGCAGCGTACAAATCGATCTGCGAAGGCATATTGTTCCCAGTGTTAATCTCATTATACATGTCCAGTCCAGCGGTTTGCGAATACCGGAGGTTTTCCTCCATATACGTCTTCATGATGCCCCTGGTCAGGTATTCTTCGTCGTTGCCGCCTGTCCAAACCATTTGCCCCTTCGTAGCGAACACTGTTGCAGTGCCCGTATCCTGACAAAGCGGAAGTACAAACTGCGAGGCGACCTCCGCATTGCGTAGCATGGCTACAGCCACTCCGCGGTCATTTAGAGAAGCCTCCGGGTCCGAGAGTATTGCCGCCATCTGCTGAAGATGTTCAGCCCTGAGCAGGAAAGAGACATCTCGCATAGCCTGATTTGCAAGGAACGCGAGCCCCTCGGGATCTATCTTAAGGACATCTGCTCCCTCGAAGCTTGCAGTCGATACATAATCAGCAGTCAGAAGGCGATATTTAGTCTTGTCTGAGCCAGAGTGGTAAGGGGTTTGCTGAGCGTTCCGGTATTCTTTCATCTGACTAAATTAATTATATGCCGCATGAACGCACCAATACAAGCCGGATTTAAGATAACTACTACACGTATGAGGAGGTCATATCTACAAAATCGTCGGAATTTGTTGTGCAAAGAAAAACCGTATGATATAGTTGAATAACATGGACACAGAACAATACCATATCCTTGTAGTAGACGACGATCCTAA
Organism: Dissulfurispiraceae bacterium; assembly: GCA_035319185.1. Lineage (GTDB taxonomy): Bacteria > Nitrospirota > Thermodesulfovibrionia > Thermodesulfovibrionales > Dissulfurispiraceae > Fen-1308. Next base: position 19,900 of record DATHDF010000090.1, read on the forward strand.
AATAAGAGCGCTGGTGCGGGCGGTTCTCGAACGCCGTGGATGGGCTTCAAGGGAGGCCTCTGACGGCCTCAAGGCCATTGAGATGTGTGATGCCGAAAGACCTGCTGTTGTCCTGCTCGACATGCGGATGCCGAAGCTTGACGGCCTTACAACCCTGCGCGAGCTCAGGAAAATTGACAGCGATCTGCCTATAATAATGGTCTCTGCACACGCAGATGTGCAGGACGCCGTAAACGCGATAAAGCTTGGCGCGTATGATTTCATTGTAAAACCTCCGGACTTTGACAGGCTGACAATCGTCATCAGCAGGGCCCTGGAACAGAGCAAACTGTCCCACGGCTTTAAGAAACTCGACGCCACGATCGACCATTCCCTCGAAAGCTTTCTGGGAAGCAGCAGCAGCATGAGAAAGGTGGTCGAGCAGATAAGGCAGGTCGCTGCCACCGATTTCTCGGTAATCATGCAGGGCGAGACAGGCACAGGAAAGACGACCGTGTCCCGGATGATTCACAATATGAGCAGGCGCTCGCTGGGTCCTTTTGTCTCGGTCGATGTTGGAAGCATGCCGGAAACGCTAGTGGAAAGCGAACTTTTCGGCCATGAAAAAGGGGCCTTCACTGGCGCCGAGCACAAGAAGAAAGGGTTCTTCGAGGTGGCCGCCGGAGGGACATTGCTCATAGACGATTTGCAAAACGTTCCGCTCCATGTGCAGAGCAAGCTTTTGCGCGCGGTCGATGACAAAAAGATTTATCCGATCGGGGCGTTGGCGCCGGTCGATATAGATGTCCGCATCATTGTCGCCACTAATGTTGATGCGCGCAAGGCTGTGCACGAAAACAAGCTGAAATCCGACCTCTTCTTCAGGCTGTGCGAATTCATGATCGACATCCCGCCTCTAAGGGAGCGGTCCCATGATATCCCATACCTTGGCCGCAACTTTATGCTGGAAGTTTCAGCGGAACTCAACAAACCCATGCGCGAAATAGCATCGAAAGCGATAGAGCATCTTAAAAGATATGCCTGGCCGGGAAATGTCCGGGAGCTGAAGAATGTCATGCGCCGCGCCGTGCTTATCGCCGAGAGCGATGTAATAACGGACGCGCATCTGGAGTTTCTGATAGGCGGGGGCTACGGCAGCAAGATATACGCGCCGCTGCTCCAGCGCGAGCTGCCCACCATGAACCTGAAAGAGCTTGAACTGATCGCCATAAAAAGGGCCCTTGAACTGTCAGGTGGCAATAAATCCGAGGCAGCGTCCCTTTTGAATATTGACTATTCAACCCTCCACAGAAAGATCAAACAGATGAAGTCATTGCAAGATTAGCAACCGCCCCGCAGACACCCTTCGCTCGATAGTCGTATTGCAAACTGCCTATTTATTGCAATCCCCCATACTGCATTCGAGGATTATCTGCAAAATTTAGCTGTAAAATCAGCAAAATCATAACGGGTATGCCTTTTGCATGCTCAGAGAGGCTCAGAAATACCGCCATGACTAGAATATTGAGACATATATTGATTGTGGACCGTGACCCGGAGGCGAGACTTGCAATGTCGATAGCCCTGAGGCATGCCGGCTATAAAGTTAGCTCGGCCAGGGATGAAAACGAGGCTCTGTTGCAGATCAATTCCCCAAGAGGCAAAAAAACGACCTTCGATCTCGTGATTCTCGACATGGATCTTTCCGGCCATGAAAACAGAAAACTGGCCGATGCGCTGAACCATGACAGCGTGAGCACCCCCTCCCTTGTGATATCAAATTTTTCCGACAAGGCCTTTTTCATAGACATGATAAGCCACGGGCACATGGAGTTCATCGACAATTTATGCCACAAGGGACAGGCTGAAATGCGCATTTGGGAAGTCGTTGAGCCTGACGGTTACAGAAGAGCCGCAGCGCTGCCCGGAATCAAGCTGATTTAACCCAGATATCCGTTCAAGTTTCCCAAATGAGGATATGCCTCCTTATATAAGGCCCGCGATTCCGCGCCCTTACCTCTTAACCTATTGATAATCAATAAAACTATTTTGCGTTGCAGGCTGGCATGATGGTTGCTTAAAAATAAACCGATAATTAGTACTTAATCCAACATGAAAAGGAGGTGAATTGAATGAAGAAGGTACTCGCAATCGTCGTATGCATCCTGTTCGCTCTTTCCGTGACCGCGGTTTTCGCAGCTGACAAGGCCATGGACAAGCCGGCAGCTCCTGCAATGGAGGAGAAGAAGGCTGACGACAAGAAGATGGACGACAAGAAGGTAGAGAAGAAGGCCAAGAAGGTTAAGAAGGCCAAGAAGGTCAAGAAGGCAGAGAAGAAGGAAGAGAAGAAGGAAGAAGCGAAGCCCGCAGCTGAGCCGGCAAAGAAATAATCTTTGCGATCTTTCTTTAACAGATAAAAAGGCAGGTGTTTCGGCACCTGCCTTTTCTTATTGCATGATTTGAAAGTATCAGTAAAGCAGATATTTTGCCCTTGTGTCGCGAAACATTTCCAGCCGTTTTTCCCATGATAGCGCGATTGATTTCGGATCACGTCCCTTTCTTATGTCGTCCAGCACACTTCTTGATCCAACTAGCCCCAACGTATCATTCAAATCAAAGTCCCTGGGATAAAGCCTGTGAAGCGCCGCCATTATCTCCACTCCCATGTAGACAGGATCAAAAAGCAGACGATCAATAAGAACAATCCTCACACCGTAGCAGCGGCGCTTTTTGAAATTGCTGGAAACGGGTGTGAACTCAGCCTCTTCAAACTTAACTCCGGCAATGGCTCTTGCATTCAGATAGGAAGCCAGCTTCCCGGCATCAATCCATGGTGCTCCAAGAAGTTCGAATGGCGTGGCCGTTCCACGTCCTACGCTGACGTTCGCCCCTTCAACCAGGGCAACTCCAGGGTAAAGTATTGCCTCCAAAAGGCTCCTTATATTAGGTGACGGATTTAGCCATTTCAAGCCTGTTTCGTCATACCACTGCTCACGGCAATAACCTGACATCTTGATAACGTGCAGGTCTGCTCCGATCCTGTATTCAGCATTGAACATCTGCGCAAGCTCTCCGACGGTCATGCCATATCTCACAGGCATAGGGAAATAAGAGGTGAAAGACTTTGCAGCAATGCTGTCTGATACCGGTCCCTGAACAACTGATGCGGTGATCGGATCAGGCCTGTCGAGCACATAGATCGGTATATTTTTTTTTGCTGCCGATTCCAATGCATAACCCATTGTCGATATATAGGTGTAAAAGCGGACACCCACGTCCTGTATGTCAAAGACCAGGGCTTCGATTCCCTCAAGCATCGCATCAGTAGGCCTTACGGTAATACCGTAAAGACTGTAAACAGGCAATCCGGTCTTACCATCTTTTGAGGAGGCGACCTTTGCATCAATGGTGCCGTCGATACCGTGCTCGGGGCTGAAGATCGCTTTAAGCCGAATCCCCGGCGCGTTAAAGAGCAGGTCGATTGTTCGGGTTCCGGTTGAGTTGACACCGGTATGGTTCGTAACCAGACCGACATTCCTGCCCGCCAGAATAGCAAATTTGTCTCGACTGAGAACGTCTATGCCGGAAAGGGTCCTGCCCTGATCCCTGAGGGCATCCGGCACAACGCCTTCTCTGCGACCGAAAAAGGGGGCCAGCAAAAAACGGCGTTCAAGCATCCGGGAAGTTGAAACAGGCCCCATTCCAGCTGAAACGACTGCCTTTATGGCGGCGCGGAGGTCTTTCACATCACCGTGACCAGCCGGATGCACCCTGTTTGTCAACACAATTATAAAGGTCTGCGTAATCGGATCGATCCACAGTGCAGTGCCGGTATATCCGAGATGTCCATACGCGCCGACCGGCGGCAATTCACCCGAATTTGAAGCGAAAGGCGGCTCGATGTCCCAACCGAATCCCCGCAATCTGCTTTTCCCCGGGGGGGACTGAGGCAAGGTCATTTGATCAACCGTACCGGCCTTCAAAATATGCGTTTCCCCCAGCGTCCCCCCGTTAAGCATCATACGAGCGAATATGGACAAGTCGGATGCCGTAGAGAACAGCCCGGCATGCCCTGAGACCCCACCCATGTTATAGCACGATGGGTCGTGCACCTCGCCGCACAGCTGCCTGCCGCCTCTGTATTCGGTCGGCGCGATGCGCGATTGCAGTGCAAAAGAAGGCCTGAAGCCCGTATCTTTCATCCCAAGCGGTCTGAAAATGTTTGTGGCGCAATATTTATCCAGCGGCAGTCCCGATACCCGCCTCACAATCTCGCCTAGTATTTCGAAATTGATATCGCTGTATATAAAGACGCTGCCCGGCTTTTCAACAGGTTTTTCAGCAACTATCCTGCTCATGGCAGCCCGGTATCCCTGCCATTTCGGCTTCAGGCTCAAGTCCGGCTGCAGCCCCGAATAGTGGGTAAGCAATTGCCGCACTGTAATCCGTGATTTACCGTTTCGCCCGAAGGCAGGCCAGTACTTTGCCGCCGGATCGTCAAGCCTGATTTTCCTCTTCTCGACAAGCTGCATGACTGCCGTAGCGGTTGCGATAGGCTTGGTAAGTGAGGCTATATCGAAAATAGTGTCTTCAGTCATCAGCGCCTTCGCAGGCTCGACAGAACGATACCCGAAAGCCCTGCTGAAATAGATGCCGTCTTTATTTCCGATCGCAACAACGGCACCGGGCGTTTTATGGTTTTTTATAGCGTGGTCGACAATATCGGCAATAGGCGCGAGTTGACTTTCTTCCAGCGTCGGCGGGGGCGGATCAGCCCAACCCTGGGTGACGAAGCAGACGAAAAAAAACGCCCACAGGATAGCTGAAAGGCGTTTAGGAGGCTGCCAAAAGGTATGAACTATCTGGACCCTTTCCGCCGGCTGATTTCGGCACGGTCTGAGATTACAGGAACAGGTACTCTTGAGCCATATACCAGCGGGTTTTCATTCCTGCCGGCAGCGTTGTTTTCCGATTTCCATATAAGAAAATTAATCCACAGCACAACAGGCGTTGTCACTACAAGCCACCACATAAGATCGTTGTACATATTGTTCTCTCCCTCCGCAAATCGACTTGCCTTAATCCTATTATCCCAAAATGCAACCGATAATGATAGCCATAAAGTGAGGAATCTGCGTATTCGGTGATATTGATCACGAGAGAGAAATTCCGTCTGGGGCAGAGTCCCTTGTCTTCTGCGATAGACCTTGTGACCCGCCTATCGCGTCAGCTGGCGGTATCTGATCCGGTGCGGCTGGTCCGCGTCATCCCCGAGACGCGCCTTTTTGTCTGCCTCATATTCCGAGTAATTACCGTCAAACCAGTAAACCTTGCTGTCTCCCTCGAAGGCCAGAATGTGGGTGGCTATACGGTCGAGGAACCAGCGGTCATGGCTGATGACGACTGCGCATCCCGCGAAATTTTCGAGCGCCTCTTCGAGCGCCCTCATAGTGTTGACGTCCAGATCATTGGTCGGCTCGTCGAGAAGCAGCACATTTGCGCCTTCTTTCAGCATACGCGCCAGATGCACCCGGTTGCGCTCGCCGCCCGAGAGCATCCCTAATTTTTTCTGCTGGTCCGAGCCCGAGAAATTGAACCTTGCAACATAGGCCCGCGAATTGACCTCCCTCTTGCCGAGAGTGATCAGGTCCTCCCCGCCAGAGATGGTATCCCAGACCGTCTTTTCGGGATCAAGGATGTCGCGGCTCTGATCGACGTACGCAAGCTTTACCGTCTCGCCTTCGCGTATGGTGCCCGAATCCGGCTTTTCCTGACCGGTGATCAGCCTGAAGAGGGTCGTCTTTCCGGCGCCATTCGGACCGATTACTCCGACGATGCCTCCGGGAGGTAGAGAAAAGGTCATCTCTTCAAACAGGATGCGGTCGCCGAACGCTTTGCTCACTCCGTTGGCCTCAATTACAACATCGCCGAGCCGCGGTCCCGGCGGAATATAAATTTCGAGGTCCTTAGATCTCTTTTCGCTTTCTTGCGCCAGCAATTGCTCATAAGACTTGATACGGGCCTTGGACTTCGCGTGGCGCGCCCTGGGGGACATGCTGATCCATTCGAGCTCTCGCTGGAGAGTCTTCTGGCGATCGGTCTCGGTCTTTTCCTCCTGCTGTAACCGGTTCTTCTTCTGTTCGAGCCACGAGGAATAATTGCCTTTCCACGGTATGCCCTGCCCGCGATCGAGCTCCAGTATCCAGCCGGCCACATTGTCGAGAAAATAGCGGTCATGGGTAACTGCGATTACGGTCCCTTCATAGCTTTGCAGGTGATGTTCGAGCCATGCCACCGATTCGGCGTCGAGATGGTTCGTCGGCTCGTCGAGCAGCAGAATGTCAGGTTTCTGAAGCAGCAGGCGGCAGAGGGCGACGCGCCTCTTTTCTCCTCCTGACAACACCTTTACCGGCGTGTCGCCTGCAGGGCAGCGGAGGGCGTCCATGGCCATTTCGAGCCGCGAATCGAGCGTCCAGGCATCGAGAGCTTCAAGTTTTTCCTGGACGACGCCCTGCCTCTCGATCAGTTTGCTCATCTCGTCGTCCGACATCGGCTCGGCGAACTTATCGTTGATCGCGTTATATTCGGCAAGGGCGTCCACAACCTCCTGCACGCCCTGCTCGACGATCTCGCGGACGGTCTTTGCCTCGTCGAGCTTCGGCTCCTGTTCGAGAAAACCGACCGTATGTCCCGGAGAGATGACCGTTTCTCCGACGAAGTCCTTGTCTGCTCCGGCCAGAATACGTAGGAGCGAGCTCTTGCCTGCCCCGTTCAGTCCGAGGACACCGATCTTTGCGCCGTAGAAGTATGAAAGATATATGTCCTTCAGAATCGGCTTCTTGTCGTAATATTTGCCTACTCCCACCATGGAGTAGATAATCTTG
>DATHDF010000091.1:0-17398 GCA_035319185.1 Dissulfurispiraceae bacterium
ATAACCATTAATGTAACGAGGCCTGAGATACGCGCCATGGCTTTTGCGGTTAATATATTCTTCATACATGCGCTTGGAGACGCCATATCGCCGGTCATCATCGGAAGGTTTTCGGACCTAATGGGTATCAGGACGGCGCTAATGATCACACCCTGCGCAATTCTGGCCGCCGCTCTTTTGGCAATATTTTGCACCAGATTCATCGTTCGCGATGTCGCTGCAGCAGAGGCATAATGAACGGTCTGCGTCGGAGGTTATTTCCTGGGCCGTCATCGTCAGCCGTTCCCTGCAATAGTTCTATTTAAAGTATTTTTTCATTTCCCCCGGATATATCCTGCGCAGCCCGCGAGGCGTTGCCTCTTTGGGTTGTGCCCATTTGCGAGGCTGCGGCTCCGAGCCCATCTTTGTAATTTCAGACGGCATGGAGTCGGCCATAACAGGGGTATCTCTGATGTCGAGTCCCGGTACATTGCAGCAGAATTCAAGGGATATACCATTGGGGTCGAAGGTGAAAATAGAGTGGATGAAGCCGTTGTCGATCACCTCTGACACCCATATGTCATTTGCTTCCAGCTTCTCTTTGACAGCCCACAATGCTTCATCATCCTTGACGCCTATTGCCAGGTGATCGAATGCAAGAGGCCCTGCAGAAATCCTCCCTGCATCCTTTTCCTCAATAGGTTTTACATCAGGCCATTCGAAGAATGCTACAAGGTCGGTTGCCGATATCTCAAAGAAATATTGACGGTAACCGGGCCTGCCGAGCGCTGCCACCAATCTCATGCCGAGCAGGTCACGCCAGAAACTGACGGTTGTGTCAATGTTTCCTGTCGCAAGCGCGAGGTGATTGATACCGGTATATTCCATTGTGATCCTCCTTGCGAAGCGCGGTACGCTACTCCAGTCCAAGCAGCAGCGCTATGGACCTGGCAAACGCAGACAGTGTTTCATCCCGGGCGCCCATAACTATGTAACTGTCCCACATTTCGAGACTCCTGATGACCTCATTCCTGTCTTTGACGGCATCTGCCGACCTGCCGTTTTTCTTTATGCCGCGTGCCAGGTCATGGCTCGATATGTCTTTACTCGCTGTGCCGCCGGCATAGTATATAGGAAGCAAAATCAGATGATCGCTGCTCCTCAAACCCTGAGAAAACGCTTCTATATAACCATTCTTCATCAGCTTTGTCGGGCCGAATCCGTGCGGCTGAAAGATGTAGCACAGTTTCTCCCGCAATGGCCGCACGGCTGACATCAGTGCAGTGATCTTATGAGGGTTGTGAGCGTAATCGTCGATGACCAGATGCGTGCCGTTATCAAGGTGAACGTCGAAGCGCCGCTCAATGCCTGCAAAATCGGGCAGCACGGCTGCGATATCCTTATGTTTAAGGCCGATTTCAGACAGCAGCGCTATGCACGCCAGCGCATTGCTCAGGTTGTATTCTCCCGGGAGCGACAGCATGAACCTCTGTCCCGACAGTGAAAACTCGGTTGAAAAATGGCCGTATGTAATAGTCGTAGCCCGATACTTTGCAGCGCTCGAAATCCCGAATGTGGCTGCATCTTTTGCTCGCGGAGAAGCTAAGGCAGTCAGGTTGCGATCATCCGCGTTGATGATGACCTTGCCCCTTGTATTGTCCAGGAGGGCATCGAACATGGCTGCCGTCCTGTCAATCGCATGATGGTCTAGGTCGAGGTTCAGCACGACAGAGTGTTCCGGGGCATAATTAACTATCGTGCCATCCGACTCGCACGCCTCTATTACGAGCAATTCGGAACGTCCTGCTATCGAATTGCCCGGATTTGAAGCTGTTCTGAACTGCTTTACCCTGCCGCCGCCTATGAAATTCGGCTCCATCCCGAGCCGCGACATCAGATAGGCCAGCATCCCTGAGACGGTCGATTTTCCGCTGGTACCCGCAATGGCTATGGTCTTGTACTCGGCGACCAGTTGCGCAAGAAATTCAGGTCTTGTCATGACCGGGATGTTCATCAGCCGCGTCCCTGCATATTCGGGACTGTCAGGCTCGACCGCAGTGCTGAAGACGGCAAGATCAAGGAGGCCACTTATCCCGCTGCCGTCCTGAGGCAGTATTGCGATGCCTTTATTCTTGAGCGTCAAGAGGGAAGGATGATTTGGATTGCTGTCGAATGCGCGGTCTGAGCCTGACACGTTATGCCCTTTGTCAGCCATAAACGCGGCAATTGCCGATACGCCGCTTCCTCCGATTCCGGAAAAAAATATGTTAAGCCTTTCTTTGCCCATTGCATATTCTAACTCGTCGAACAGATAAAAATTAATAATATTGTTCGAGCCTACACGTTGGAATGCGTAATATTGTTCGCGGGTGCACCGTAATATAATATAATAGTGATTGAAAATATTGTCGGGGAGGTACGGGATGAAGAAGCTTTACGGTAAGAGGTTGCTGTCTATTATTATGCTGATTCTTGCGCTATTGCTGCCGACGGCCATGCTGGCGGCGGAAGTCGATAATGTCGCATTCAGCAAGGCGGCATCTTCTGCGATGAAGGATCGGTTCGGCGTGTGCGAAGAATTTCTAGATGTCAAATGGCTGAACAGATCTGCATATACCGGCATCCTGAAGGCGGACGTTTATAGGAATGCATCCAAGGAATCGAGATATCTCATTGTCAGGCTGGAAAGACCGGGATCCAGGGCATTCGTTTCGAGAGGCAGCGGAGTTTTCTATGAGATAGACGAAAAGCAGTACCTGAGCCGCGACTTTGCGCAATTACTGGCGTCCGCACATTATTCGTTTAACCATGAAAAGGTTTTCCTGACGGCCAGGAAGGGGAAAAAATCCGAACGGTTTCCGCAGGAACCGCTACCTTTTGAGGCTTTCGAGCAGCATGAGAGCGATTTCCCCAACAGGTCTTTTTCCGGGTTTGCCAGGACCGTCTGCATAGCATATCCGGACGGTAAGGGCGCTTTTGTTGTGGAAGCCAGAAAGCCTTTTATGAAGCCGGCTATAGATGAAACGACTAAGCAGGCTTATGAAACAGTCGGCAAGACGACAAAGGAGCAGTGCGAAAAAAAGATGGGCGCCGGCAACGATTGCAATCCCGTCAATCTGAAGGACAGCTATGCGCTTGACGTAAACGGAGACGGAAAGGATGACTACATCGTCATGCTCGGCAGCGGAAAAACCGTCAAGGCGCATGCAGGCAGATATCTGCTGTTGTCCGGAAAGGATGGCTATGTAGCCACGGATGTTTCGGGCTGCCTTGGAGTCGGCAGGTTCTTTTATGGATTGGCTGACGGCAGGTCGTTCCGTCTGGGCAGGTGCGGTCGATAATATCTGGAAAACAGGTCCGAATCGAGCCCTGAGGAAGGCCGGCATCGTGGGCTATTTCGGTGGTGTTTATGCAGAGGTTACGCGTGTAAAACTGGTTTCTGCATAACGGAAAGAAGCGTTTGGCATTCATGAAAAATATGCATATTTATGTTATATTAAAATCGTTTTTTTAAGCTTGGCGGCGGAGAAAAAGGAAGGCAGGATGATATGAACCAGAGCACTGAAAATACGCCCACGATAAAGGAAAAGATTCTTCAGCTGTCCAATCTGCCGAGTCTGGCGGTAGTCAAGTACCAGCTGATAAGGGCGCTGAACAAGGAAAATGCCTCGATTGATGACATCTCGGAGATCATACGCCATGATCAGGCGCTTGCGTCCCGCGTGATCGCCGTAGCCAATTCCGCTTTTCTCGGATATCCCGGACGGATAAACGCCATCGAGCAGGCAATAATGCTTTTGGGCTTTGATCTTGTGAGGAGTATATCCCTTGCCGCATCGATCTTTAATGTATTTGCAAACCAGTACGGCAGCTTCAAGCAGATGTGGGCGCATTCATACGTGGTTGCAAATGTCGCAGCCAGTCTCTGCAACAGGGTTTCAGGCAAGGACAGAAGCACCTGCTTTCTGGCCGGATTGCTCCATGACATCGGAAGGCTTGTGCTGTTCAAGGTCATCTCCGATACCATTATGGATACCGAAGTGCATGACCTGTTGACTAAAAAAGGGCAGTCGCTTATTAAGGCCGAATCTGAGCTGTTTCAGTGCAGCCATACGCAGGCGGCTGAATGGTTTCTTGACAATCTTTGCTTCCCTGAGGAGATTCTTGTCCCTATCACTACCCATCACTTTGTATTGAATGAAGGCGTGCACAAGAAATCAGCTGACGTTATATTTCTCTCCGAAGGCTTGTCCGATCTGATCTATCCGCAGGTCGTGCATGACGGGCAGTGGTCTGAGGAACATCAGAAGATGTTTGAAGAATATGGACTGTCTGACAAGGACGTTGCTGATCTCAAGGCGATAGTGGAGAAAGAAGAGCAGGCTATAACCAGGTTCTTTGATCTGTAGACTCAGCCGATCCAGACCGTCTTTTTGAAGTCCCGCATTCCTTCCACGATATGGCTTGTGGTTCCGCGGTAACCAGTCTTCAGGCTCGACTCCAGATTGAAATACTTAAGGCAGGTGCCGCAGGTGAATATCTCGACTCCAAGCGATTCGATTTCTTTAATAATGGCCACGAACTCTTCATCCGTTGTAGTTAGCCTGATCCCTGTATTCAGAAAGAATATTGTATGGGGCAACTCCTTCGTGACCTTCAGGGTCTCGAAATAGCCTTTCATCAGTATCCTGCCGAGCATTTCGTCCTTGCCCATGGTGTCGGTGGCTATAATCAGGAGGATGTCCTTTCCGCTGTCTTCGGGCAGGACCTCGGCCGCTGCCGGGATATCGCAGATATAGCCTTTGACTATTTTAACAAGCCAATACTTGTCTTTAATTTGGGATTCAGAATGGAAACCGTTTTTCGACGCGAACCTTTTCAGGTTGCTCACCGACGCTTCATTGTCGACAAGGACTTCGATCGTCCCTTCCTGCATCTTAATGAGGGCTTCCTCGGCCATTATGACCGGTTTCGGACACCCTATGCCTCTGGCATCGATCAGGGTTGCAGCATTCATCCAGTTAATTTACCGCAACCCGAGTTTAATAGCCATTAGATTTTTTCGATGATTCGAGTCAATCCTATAGATAAAGCCTTTATTTCTGTAATTCCTTTTCCTCAAGGCGGGCCTTCAACAGTTCGCCGAACGTGCTGAGTCCGCTCTCGGATTTCGACCCCCGGGCCGCCGATTCACGATAGCTCTTGAGATCATCCTCTTCTTCTTTCTGGATGACTCCTTTTCTGCTCAGGGTTACCTTTGCATTGTCGGAGTCTACGTCCAGCACAAGCACTTGCATTGCGCTTCCAGGCAGGAACGTCTTGGCATGGTCGGTCCCCCTTGGGGTTCCCATCTCAGAATTCGGGACCAGGCCCGTTACGCCATCTCCGATCTTGACGAAAACCCCGAACGGCATCACTTTCTCTATAAAACCGTCTATCACTTCTCCGGCAATCGGATATGTTACTTTTTTTGGTTCGGCCTTCGGCTGGACGGACAATGATATCTTCTTCGCCTTGCCATCGACAGCGAGCACGTAGGCCTCGATTTCCTGGCCGGTAGAGACGACCTCTTTGGGGTGGTTGATGCGCTTGCTGCTGCCGAGATTGGAAAGGTGTATCAGTGCGTCTATCCCCGACTCCAGATTGACAAAGGCCCCGAACGGCGTCAGGCGAACGATGGTGCCGCTGACTTTGGATCCCACCTCATAGCGCCCTTCGACGCCCTCCCAGGGATCAGGAAGCAAGGCCTTGATGCTCAGTGTCAGACGGTTCTTTTCCCAGTCGATTGCGATCAGGCGCACCGTAACCTCCTGGCCGACAGACAGAGTATCGGAAGGCTTGTTTATCTTCGCCCATGATAGTTCGCTGGTGGGTATAAGCCCCTCGATCCCGCCTATATCGACAAATGCGCCGAAATTCTGCAGAGAGCTGACCCTGCCGGAGATGTCCTGCCCTAATTGCAGGGACTCTTTCAGGCGTGCCGCAGCTGCAGCCTTTTCCTCCTGGAGCAGGAGCCGCCGCGAAAGGACGATCGTGCGGCCGCCCTCTTTGAATTCGATGATCTTGAAGGGGAAGGCGCGCCCGACATAAAGACCGCCTTCCCGGCCTCCCTTGAGGTCTATCTGCGAGAACGGACAGAAACATTTGACGCCATCAACCGCGACTTCGAAGCCGCCTTTAATCTCTCTTTTTACGTCTCCGGTCACTGCTGCCCCGGATTCAAAGGCGCCGCGGATCTGCGCCAGCTTCACCGTTGAGTGGCCGCGGACTAATGTCGTCATCTTTATTCCGCCGTCCACCACTGCGACAAAATGGGCTTCAACCATATCCCCTTCCTTGATCGACACCGAACCGTCCTCATTCCGGAACTCGGCCATATCAATGATGCCGTCGCTTTTGCCTCCCAGATCTATATAGACAGTTTCGCCGGATATGCCGACTACCCTGGCCTTCACCTTCTCTCCCGGCGCAAGTCTCGACCTGCGCGAAGAGCTTTTCTCCAGAAGTTCAGCGAAGCTTTCCTGCCCCGCCGCATCATTGTCATGGGTGGCTTCTGCCCCGACCCCGATCACCTCATTGCTATCCATCGCCTGACCTCTCATTTATTTTCGACACAATCCCAGTAGTGCCCATTCTTTTGAATTGATCGCCTTAAAAAGGGGAATTTACCAGTGTAAAGGATTTGAACTATCGGAGTCAAATGAGATCGTTCTGCCGGATGCGGTTTGCATTGATACGGCCACTGTCGTATTATTTCGGCAAACAGTGTGAAATTTTCAAAGAGGATTTCATAATAGCAACTTTAAGAATATCCTGGGATCAACGGCAGCTGCTGCAAGAGCTCCTCCAAGCATGGCTCCGGCTATGCCGGGGCATGCAACATCCTGACCGCCCAGATAGAGTCCTTTAATCGGGGTTTTCATTGAAAGACTACCAGAAAGGAAGCGTTTAGGGGTTGTCTCGAGGCCGTAGGAAGCCCCGTGGTCCCTAGCGATAAAATGCGCTGTAGTAAGTGGAGTGGACAATTCATGGTACACAATCATTGGTGCAATAGCCGGGAAAAAACTGATAAAGGCATTGATGAGGCGGTTCTCGACGCTTTTCTTGAAGGATTTGTAGCTATCGGGACGATCACCGTAGTCGGATGAGTCCCATTTAGCAAAAAGCGTTTTATTTACGAAGACCAGCATCTGGCCCGTATGTTTTCTCATTGGACCTTGATCATGGCTGGCATCCTTAAGTGACGGAAATGAGACAAAAACCGGTGACATATGAGGGTTTTCGGGAACAGACCATAGATCGTTATTGAGTGAATAATTTTCGTAAAACCAATGATTAGCTGCTGTAGCACCAGCGGCTGCTATATCGCCCTGGAAGGCGAGGTATAGACAAAGATGGCCGACGTTAGGTTCAAAGGAGAGTATTTCCTTTGCCCATGCCGACGATTGTACATCTGGAGGCAGAAGGTGTCTTACTGTGTAAGATGCTCCGGTTGTCGATATGATGCGGCTACTATAAATTTCAGTGCCATCTGAAAGTTTGACCCCAAAGGCACGATTATCCCTTATCATGATTTCTTTAACTAATGCAGAAGTTTTAATTTCACCACCAGCACGTTTAATCACCGGGATCAGAGCTTCGGCAAAAACCCCGGCCCCGTTTGCCGGATAATAGGCACCGTTCAGGAAATGATTCATTATAGTTAGTTGCATGCCAAAGCTTCCCGTAGCCGGACAACCGCCGTGATCGCCCCACTGTGTTGCAAGTATGCAGCGCAGCTTCTTATCGTTGAACGAAGAGACGAGGGCTTCCAGAATGGTTTTGCTCCAATACCACTGCAAGGTCTGCCTTGCGAATAGACGACATAGCGATTTTATAGGTTCGGGCAGGGCGCGAATGAAAAACGGAGCCTGCATAGCTGTTCGTTTGCCGACCATTATCTCGAAAAGTGCATCAATCTGCCTTATGGATGCCGGGAAGCGTTTTTTTAAGTCCTGTTGAAGGGTTGAAGCAGGTGGCGAAAAAGCAAAATCTCCATCGGGGAAATGGACTATGTCGTAGGGCCCCCTGATCAGCTGCATATTTACGGCACCATCGCTGAGCCAATCCAGTATTCTGCGTGTCTGGTTGCCTTTAGCCATGTCACCGACATAATGGAGACCGACGTCCCATGTAAATCCATTGCGGGTAAAAGTTTGCGTAAGACCGCCTGCAATGTAATGCTGCTCGAGGACAAGAACCGACCGGCCATATTTTGCAAGAGCTGCAGCAGCTGACAAGCCGCCTATTCCCGATCCAATAGCTATTGCGAAATAATCTGTTCCCATTTAACAAGTCTAGCAAATAGCATGCGATACTGCAATTTGAATTGCAACTGTATGTTGATAATAGTTGCGCTTGAAGTGTATCAAATTGGGAATGCATATAAACATTTTTATACCGCTCAGCAAACGGAAGAAAAAGAAAGACCGCACGCGGGCATCTTATCAAAGTATTATTCACTTAAATCATGCTAGATTTAGGTACGTATTAACGTGGCATTTACCTCGCGAGGCTGGTGCGTTATAATAAAAAATAGTGAACACCAAGAGGGAGAAAAAACATCCTTGCCCCGATTGCTCTTTTTGCCAGTGCTGCAGCGAAAGCAGGTGCAACATGTGCAGGCCTGCCGCTTCAGCAAAGAAGGGGAAAAAGAAGAAGGACAAGGACAAGGACAAGGTGCACCGCCCTCTATTCCTGAATTTCTGACGTTAAATTCCGCTTTGAATGGCTAAGACGCCGGCAGATGCCGGCATAAATCATTATTGTTGCGAGGATACAGGGATTATGACCGTGCAAAAAATGGAGTTCAAGACCGAAGTCAAGCAACTGCTCGACCTGATGATTCACTCTCTCTATTCCCACAAAGAAGTTTTTCTGAGGGAGCTTATTTCAAATGCCTCGGATGCAATCGACAAGGCCCGATACGAGGCCCTTACGAACGCAGAGATCCAGGAAGGAGAGAAAGACTGGAAGATAAAGATAACGGCAGACAGTGAATCCGGCATCTTGACTGTCAGCGACAACGGCATCGGCATGACGAAGGATGAAATTGTCACGGCACTCGGCACTATCGCCCATTCAGGTACGCGCGAGTTCCTGCGACTTCTTCAGGAAAGGGACCTTAAAGACAATCCGGAACTGATCGGTCAGTTCGGCGTCGGCTTTTATGCATCCTTTATGGTAGCGGACAAGATAACAGTGCTGACACGAAAAGCGGGGATGCCCGGTTCGAAGGCCGTAAAATGGGAATCTGCGGCAGACGGGACATTTACTGTGGAAGAGGCTGACAAGTCCGGCAAAGGTACCGATGTAATTCTTCATCTGAAGAATGAGGACAAGAAATACCTCGATCAGTGGGAGGTCCGCAGCGTCGTCAAGAAATACTCGGATTTTATCGAACACCCGGTTGTTATGGATATCGAGAAGGAGCAGGACAGCGCACTCGAAAAAGGCAAGAAGATCAAAGTCAGGGAAGAAGAAACTCTGAATTCGTGCAAGGCCCTCTGGCTGAGGGACAAGGCGGAGATAACGGCAGATGAGTACAACGAGTTCTATCACCATGTATCTCATGACTTCGGAGATCCGCTTAAAATAATACACTACAAGGCAGAGGGCACTTCCGAATTCGCGGCGCTTCTCTACATTCCCGCTCAGGCGCCGTTCAACATCCTGTATCAGGACTATAAGATCGGGCCGATGCTCTATGTGAAACGAGTTCAGATAATGGAACATTGTGAGAACCTGATTCCGCCATATCTGCGCTTCGTAAAGGGAGTGGTGGATTCATCGGACCTGCCGCTCAACGTTTCGCGTGAAATCCTCCAGAACAATAACCAGGTGGAAATAATAAAAAAGAATATCACGAAGAAGATTCTTGATCTTCTGGGCGAGATGAAGAATACCGGCTATGATGACTATGTCAGGTTCCATAAGGAATTCGGCCGCGTCCTCAAGGAAGGCATACATATCGACTTTTCGCGCAGAGAGACCATTGCCGACCTTATGCTTTTCCAGTCCACGATGACCGAGGCCGACAAATATACAACCTTTGAGATGTATGTAACGAACATGAAGGACGGCCAGGATGATATCTATTATATAAGTGGACCGTCACGTGAAGAGGCCATGAAGTCGCCGCACCTCGAAGCCTTCAGGCACAGGGGCTACGAAGTTCTTTTCCTGCTGGATGAGGTCGATGACCTGATTTTCGGCGGCTTCGAATACAAGGGCAAAAAGATGAAGTCGGTCCTGAGGGGTGACATCCATCTGGATAAGGCATCGAGTGATGAGGAGCAAAAGAGATTCAGCAAGCTTGTCGACTTCGTAAAGGATCACCTCAAGGATGATGTTAAAGATGTCAGGCTGTCCGGTCGGCTGAAAGAGTCAGCATGCTGTCTCGTATCTGACGAGGGAGATCTTGATCCGAGGATGGAGAAATTTCTGAAGTCAATGGGACAGGAAGTTCCGGTCGGCAAAAGGATACTCGAAATAAATCCGGATCACCCACTCTTTGAAGCGATGAACAGGCTGTTCGAGAAAGAGGGCGGCAGCGCGCTTCTGGCCGAGTATTCAGATCTTCTTTATGACCAGGCGCTGGTAATGGAAGGGTCCCGCCCGAAAGACCCCGCCGCATTTTCAAGGGCGATGTCCAAACTTATGGCGTCGGCGCTGAAGGATTGATCCTATGCCTCGTAAAACAGGTGACATGGCAGCCGACAGGACCGTCTGGGACCTGACCCCTCTGTACGATAGTGACGATGCCTCCTACATCGACACCGACAGGAAGAAGCTGGAGAAGAAATGCTACCGCTTCATAAATGCGTGGCGCGACAGGAAAGACTATCTTGAGGACCCTGCGGTGCTGAAAAAAGCTCTTGACGAATATGAGCGTCTGATGCGTAATTACGGTGCCGACGGAAATGAGGGCTACTATTTTTGGTTGCGTACGCAGCAGGACCAGAATTCTCCGGCGCTCAAGGCCAAATACAACAAGATAGAGGAGTTCGGAAGACGCATTGAAAATGATATGCGCTTCTTTCAAATGCGCATCTCCAAGATACCCAGGAGCAGACAGAAGATGCTGCTCGGTTTTGCCGGACTTCAGAAATACCGCCATTTTCTCGAAAGATCGTTCGAGGAGGCGCGATACCTGCTCACTGAAAGCGAAGAGCGCATTATGAGCCTGAAGTCTTCAACATCGTACGGCAACTGGGTGAAGATGACATCGGGGTTTATCGTTCGTGAGGAAAGGGACGTTCTTCTTGAAGACGGCAAGAAGGGCGTAAAGACCTTTTCCGGGATACTGAGCCTGATGAACAGCCGAAAGAAAGCAGTAAGAGACGGAGCTGCCAGGGCCTTTAACGATATATTGAGAAAACATGCCGATTCAGCCGAGGCCGAGATCAACGCTATCCTTGCAAACAAGAAGACCGACGACGACCTCAGAAAGATGTCCAGGCCCGATCTTGCGCGTCATGTCGGCGATGACATGGAAAGCGATGTCGTCGATTCGCTGATATCCACAGTTGCAGACAGGTACGATATACCCGCCCGTTTTTACAAACTCAAAGCGGAACTTCTCGGGGTTAAGAAGCTTAAGTATCACGAGCGGAATGTCGAGTACGGAATTGCCGACAGGAAGTTCTCTTTCGGCGACGCCGTTGCACTCGTAAGAAAGGTTTTCTCGGGACTCGACGGGGAATTCCCGCTCATACTCGACTTCTTCCTGAAGCATGGCAGGTTCGACGTGTACCCAGCGAAAGGCAAGACAAGCGGGGCCTTTTGCGCACACCATCTGATTTCCCATCCCACGTATATTCTCCTGAATCATACCGACACGCTGAACGACGTGCTGACTCTTGCGCATGAACTGGGGCACGGAATAAACAACGAGCTGATACGCAGAAAACAGCATGCACTCTATTTCGGTACTCCTCTTTCGACCGCGGAGGTGGCGAGCACCTTTATGGAGGATTTTGTCCTGCAGGAGATCATGCACGAGGCGGATGTCGAGATGCGGCTGGCCCTTATGCTGATGAAGCTGAACGACGACGTCTCAACTATCTTCAGGCAGGTTGCCTGTTACCGCTTCGAGCAGGAGCTGCACGCTGAATTCAGGAGCAAAGGCTACCTGTCGAAAGAGGAGATCGGCGTTATTTTCTGCAGGCATATGGCGTCGTACATGGGCGATTTTGTGGAGCAATCATCGGGTTCGGAAAACTGGTGGATTTACTGGGGCCACATAAGAACATTCTTTTACGTTTACTCATATGCGAGCGGGCTTTTAATATCCAAGGCTATGCAGAACCATGTCAAGAACGACCCCAAATTCATAGTAAAGGTAAAGTCATTTCTGTCCGCCGGCCTGTCCGATTCTCCCAGGAATATCTTCGCCGGACTGGGCGTAGATATCGGTGATGCGAGCTTCTGGCAAAGCGGAATCGAGGAGATAGAGCATCTTCTGGAAGAAACGATAACCCTTGCCAAAAGGTTGAAGAAGATCAGGTAATTATTGCTCCCAGTACGTTCTTCATGATCCTGAGAGCGGCATCATGGTCCTCTTTTGCAAGCCCTGCCACTGCGTCGGCTGGCACAGTGACGGCAAAGCCGCGCGGTACTGCTTCCACAGCTGCAAAGAGTATGCATATGTGTGTGACGCAGCCGGTAAGGATGAGGGAATCTATGCCGAGTTTTTTCAGGACGGCTTCGAGGCTGGTATTGTAAAAGGACAGGTAGGTTTTCTTCTTGACGATTATGTCGTTTTCCCCGGGCGCCAGGTCCGAAACAATCCTGGCCCCGCTTGTGCCTTCCACTGCATGGGCCGGCCAGCCGAACCCGGCGAATTCTCTGTCATCGGGATCATGGCTGTCGCAGACATAGACGACCGGTTTGCCTGCGTTACGTGCTGCAGCAATTTCTCTCTTTATGGCAGGAATGATCTCGCGGGTATCCGGCACCTCAAGAGGCGCCCCCGCCAGTACAAAGTCATTTAGCATATCGATGATCAATAGCGCCTCATTGTGCATGGCACGCTCCCCGTTTTTCAGGCTACTTTTCGACGTCTTTCGCGGTATGAAATTTTTTGCGCAGGGCAATTTCTACGATCTCCGGCACAAGCCCTTTTACCGACCCGCCGAAGGATGCGACTTCTTTCACGATAGTAGAGCTCAGAAACGAGTACTCTTCGTGAGGCATGAGGAATACGGTCTCAATGTCCGTATCGAGCCTGCGATTCATAAGCGCCATCTGGAATTCGTTCTCAAAGTCCGAAACGGCCCTCAGCCCCCGTATGAGAGCAATGCCCTTCTTCTCTCCGGCGTAATCGACGAGCAGGCCTTTAAATGATTCGACGGTGACATTCCGGTATCGGCTGATGGATGCCCTTATCAGCTTGATCCTCTCATTGAGGTCGAACAAAGGCTGTTTTCTGGAACTAGGCGCAACTGCTATGATCAGCTGATCAAAAATGCGCAGCCCCCGCTCCACGAGATCGAGGTGTCCGTTTGTAATAGGGTCGAATGTGCCGGGATAAATGGCAAGTCTTTTCTTCACTTTTTTCCCTCCGTAGTCGAGAGGCTTTCCGCATATGCGGAATAATCATAAAGCGAAAGTGCAGTATCACCGTAACGGTAGCTTTTTCTGAACCTCAGGGTCCTGAATGCGGGCAAGACAGTTTTCGAAGAATGCTCGGCGATCACTATCCCGTTTTCCTTCAGGAGCCGTGATCCATCTATTATCGCCAGCGATGAGGCCAGGTTTCCTGTTGCATACGGCGGATCGAGAAATATTATATCAAAGGAACCATGCGGCGCTCTTTTCAGAAATGAATCCGCGTCAGCCTTTACTACCGAAGCCTGTGCTGAGAACCCGAACCTGTCCAGCAGGTCCCTGATGATTCTGATGCGAGTTGCATTGCCTTCAACGAATACCACATGCCCGACCCCGCGGCTCAAGGCCTCGATCCCGACGGCGCCTGTTCCGGCATAAAGATCCAGAAATCGGCTGCCTTCAACCCTCCCTGCGATGATATTGAAAATAGCCTGTCTGACCTTTGCCGCAGTAGGCCGCAGTTCATCGCTATCTCCCCTGGAAGCGAAGGCCCTTTTCGGGCCGACCTTTCGGCCCTTGGCAAAGCCGCCCGAAATCCTCATTATCCGTTAAGCGGGGGATTAATAATAAAATCGTCGCTCATATTATAGTTAATGATCTTGACCGTCTGTCCTTCCACGCTCAGGCGGCCTTCAGAATAGAGCCTTATGGCATGCGGATAAATCTTGTGTTCGAGGCGGAGTATCCGCTCCGATAGGCTGTCTTCCGTATCGACGGGCGAAACCGGTACCGCTGCCTGTATTATGATCGGCCCGGTGTCCATACCCTCGTCAACGAAGTGCACGGTGCAGCCGCTGATCCTGACTCCGTAATCCAAGGCCTGTTTCTGGCTGTGAAGCCCCGGGAATGCCGGAAGAAGGGCCGGGTGGATATTCATTATCCTGTGAGGATAGGCTTCTATCAGAGGCCTCCGGACAATCCTCATGAATCCGGCCAGTACCACGAGTTCTACATCGCGCTTTGCCATCTCATCAGCGATTCTTGAATAAAAGGCATCTTTAGAGCTGAAATCGCCAGGGCTAAGGCAAAGATATTCTATTGAATGTTTCTGTGCACGCTCGATGGCATAGGCACCGGCATTGTCGGTGATAAGCAGTCTTATTGATGCCTTGAGATTACCCGCGTCTATCTCGTCTATTATCGACTGGAAATTTGAACCTCGCCCCGAAGCAAGGACACCCAATTTCAGCATGATATTATCTCTCTTTCGAGCTTATTTCGTGTACGGCTTCGACCAGGGCAGCGGCATTGTCTACAGGGGTTTCGGGCAGAATGCCATGGCCGAGATTGAAGATGTGGCCCCGCGCTTTTTGACCGCTCTTAAGAACCTTGGCTGTTCGTTCTTTGATCAGATCCTTAGTGCCGAAAAGGATGCAAGGGTCCAGGTTGCCTTGTATGGAGCAGTCGTGTCCGAGAACTCTCACTGCATCTTCGGCCTCTATGCGCCAGTCAAGGCCTATAACATCGGCTCCGCTCTGTTTGACTCTGGAAAGCATGGCGCTGCCGTTGAACGCAAAGTAAATAACCGGGACGCGGTATTTCACGGCTGCAATAATCTTTTGCACGTAGGGCAGGGCAAAGACATCGAAGTCAAGCGGAGAGAGGGAACCTACCCATGAATCGAATATCTGCACGGCGTCGACCCCGGCGTCTATTTGCGCCAGCAGATAGCTTATGACCGCTTCGGTGAGCTTGTCCATGAGCCTGCCGAAGAGCGCCGGATTTTGATACATCATGGTTTTAGATTTGATAAAATTCTTTGTGCTGCCGCCCTCGATCATGTATGTCGCAAGTGTGAACGGAGCGCCGGAAAAACCTATGAGAGGCACGTCCAACTCCTGCTGCAGGAATCTTATTGCGTCGGAAACATATGGGACATCTTCTTCGGGGTTCAGGCTTCTCAGCCGCAGAAGAGAGGCCTCGTCGCGAATCGGGTTGTAGAGAATCGGGCCCTTCGACTCCGAGAATTCCAGCTTCATTCCCATAGCTTCAACGGGTATGAGTATGTCGGAGAAAAGGATGGCGGCATCGACCTTCAGAATGTTCACAGGCTGCATCGTGACTTCGGCGGCGAGCTCAGGAGTTTTGCATAGGGTCAGAAAATCGACCTTTTCCCTAACCTTTCGATACTCGGGCAGGTATCTGCCTGCCTGCCTCATGATCCAGACAGGCGTATAATCGGTTTTCTCACCGCGACAGGTCCTGAGAAATGCATCCTTCATTTCGCTCCTCCCTTTGCCTTGTGCGGTATGTAATTGCAGAACGGTTCTTCCGCCAGATAGTCGCCGTGAACAGCATATGAGCGGGCCCTGCAGCCTCCGCATACGTTAAGGTACTCGCACATGCCGCACTTGCCTTTGTAGCTTTTGAAGTCCCGCAACTCTTTGAAGAGTTCCGAATTCTCCCAGATATCCTTGAAGGATTGTGTCCGGACGTTTCCGGCAGGCTTCGGGAAATAGCTGCATGGGAGCACGTTTCCGTCAACGTCGATCAGGCAGATAAGCTGTCCCGCAAGACAGCCCTTTGATCCGCCTGTTGAAAATTTCAGGGTCCGTCTTTCGAGCCTGGTCCCTTCCTCCTTTGCCTTTTGGAGCACCAGGCGGTAATAATGCGGGGCGCACGTCGGCCTCACGAGCATGTCCAGCTCGTCCTTCTCCATCTCGTAATGCCAGTCGAGTATGTCTTCATATTTTTCCTTGGAGATGAGCTCGCTCATGATCTCCTCGCCTCTACCCGTAGGCACGATCATGAACAGATACCATGCCGTTGCGCCGATCTCCTTTGCGAGTTTGCAGACCCTGGGGATCTCTTCCTCGTTCCTTTTTGTAAAAGATGAATTGATTATGAACTCGATGCCGTGTTTCCTGAAAAGTGCGGCAGCCTTCATGACGCCGTCAAACGCGCCTTTCTCGTTTCTGAAATCGTCATGAATTTCAGCCGATGCGCCGTCCAGGCTCATCGATACGATCTTTATTCCCGATGCTCTGATCTTCACGCATATATCATCACTAACCAGGCTGCCGTTAGTCGCCATGCACATTCTGAGACCTTTTTCCGTGCCGTACTTTGCGATGTCGAAGACGTCCTTTCTGAGCAGCGGCTCGCCGCCTGACAGGACGACCACAGGCTTTGCGTAACCGGAAATATCATCTAGAACGCGAAAGGCCTCTTCAATGGAAAAATCAGGATGCTCCTTTACGACCATCTCGGACGAAGACCGGCAATGCACGCACCGCAGGTTGCATCTCCTTGTAATCTCCCACGCGATCCACTTTGGTGTAAATTCCATGGCTTCTATTATAACGCAACATCAGCATTTCAGAAACCTGAATTGCTGCGCAGACGCCGGAGGCTGCGGCAGTGATTTCTTTCATATTCCGCCGGGTTCCTGCTATCCTCAATGAAACCCATTGAAAGCGAAAAGGATGACCACATGAAGAAACCGCCTCTGAAGACTATACGGGATATAGCGGAGATACTGAAGAACCCTCCTTACAGGGACGTGGCAATAATGTGCGACACGATTGTCAAGATGTGCGGTGAATTTGCCGATACCCCTTATGCAAAACCTTTCGCAAAGCTGGGTGTTATAGCAAACGCGCTAAGGGGAAAGAGCGTGTTTGAATTCAAGGGCGTGGTCGATATAATGCTTAAGCAATGCGCTCAGACGGCGCAGGAAGTCTCTGATATAGCAAAAAAGGCAGTCTGATCAGCCCGGCGTCCTGCCGGTTTCACCATTTCGATTTTCCCAAATGCGCGCTTCTATTTC
>DATHDF010000092.1:0-10192 GCA_035319185.1 Dissulfurispiraceae bacterium
GCACAGCTTGAATTCTTTTCTGGAAGGACGTACATCGTCACCCTTAATGCGGACAAGATAGTTAAGATCGGCTATAGTGGCCGACAGGGCCCTGATCTCGTCTGCAGGATTGCCCGGCTTTCTGCTGCCATCGCCTGCGCCTGCATCGATGTCGCCGGCTATTGCTTCAAGGCGGTTCTTGATTTCAGCCGACATGCCGTCAATAAAAGCTGCCCTCGAACGTGCAGATTCGGTTTCAGCGACATCCCTGGCCGCCGCCTTTTTCCTGCTCAGCCCCATAATCATCTGCGAAAAGCCCTCGGCAAGCAATCTCAGTTCGCCTATATATCCTTTGCGCAAATTAATACGCATGTCCTCTTCGGCAATGGATTGAGTTGCCTTTACAAGCCTCGCAAGCGGCTTTTCCAGGACCTTCGGGGCGATTATGAATATCTGCAGCAGTACCACCAGAACGATCAATGCTGCAAATGCCAGATAAACCGTTGCCAGCGGTCTGAGCGGCTTGGCGGCCTCCGCTGCATCGAGCGTCGCTATAAGCCTGAGCTGGCTGGATCTCAGAGGCACGGCCGTATAATAAAAACCTTCACGGTATCCGACTTCTTCATTGTCATGCGGATTGATATTATATTTGAGCTTGCCGACATCGGTCATGTCTTTCGCTGCCACAACATTGCCGTTGCCGTCTATAATGGAAACCTTTCCGGTTTCGTAAAAACCCTTCTCCACCCTGAGCGAGGCCGCAAGATCTGCAGGACTGGGCAAAGCGATTACTACAGCCTTATACTCCTGCCCTTCCCCCATAACCGGAGCAATAAACATCAGCATTTCCGGGCCCGTCCAGGTCCCGGGCCTGCCGGACACAACCTCCGTTCTGCCCGGAGATATCGCCTTGAATATTTCCCTGTCGTTCCATGTCCGCCCTATCACTTCGCTGTTTGTGTCCCAGATAATCTTTCCATCCCGGGAAATCACAGCCACTTCCCTGAACTGGCCGAAACCATCCATGAACTTCGATATCTTTTGACGCGCCTCTGTCGCAGCGTCTGTCTGCTTTTTGTCCTGAGACCCAGCTGCGGCCTCCTCTTTCTGGGCTGTCTCGGCCTGAAGGATGTCCTGAATTCCGCTATCAACCACGCTGCTTTTCGCTATCTCGTCTACGGCCTTTTTCCTGATTTCAAGCCACAGTTCCATCACGCTTCTCTTGTCGGACAGCATGGTTACAAGCTGTGCCGAATGAAAATCCCTGAGCACATATGTAGCGCCGGAAAAATAGAACCATGCTCCTATGCCGAGGTAAAGGACAAGAATTATGAGTGCCGGCACGACGAACAGCCAAGTATTCACCCTGGTTAGAAAATTAGCTTTCATTGACGCTCATACTCCCTTTTTCAGAAAAAGAAATTACCCGGTTTCTTCCGGCGGCCTTCGCCTCGTAAAGGGCATGATCTGCCTTCACTATCATATTGTCGGGGTTCAGGTCGAATCCGCTGTCTGTGGATGCCACGCCTATGCTTACCGTAACAGGGAGTTTGACACTGTTTTCCTGACAAAAAAAATCGCTCTCCTGCACCGTGATTCTCAGCTTCTCGGCAACGGTAAGGGATTCTTCCGCGCCGGTGTTGGACAGCAGTACGACAAATTCCTCGCCACCGTAGCGCGCCACGATATCGTGGGCTCTCAGCGTGGATGTCAGGGTTTTCGACAGCTGCCTCAGCACTTCATCGCCGCAGCTGTGACCATATGTATCATTGATCTTTTTGAAATGGTCTATGTCAAGTATGATGAAAGAGAGCGGCTCCTGATATCTTGCCGCCCATGCAAGCTCCTCGACAAAACGCTCCATGAAAAATTTGCGGTTGTAAATGCCGGTAAGGTAGTCCCGGACGAGCAGTTTTTCAAACTCCTTCATCTTTTCGCAAACATATCCAATATTTCTGATCCTGGCAATTATCTCTTCCTTGAAAAAGGGCTTCGATATATAATCATGTGCCCCCAATTCATAACATTTGGCTATTTTCAGTGCCGACTTCATCGAAGCAATGATCAACACAGGTATATCCCATGTCGAGGGCGCCGATTTGAGTTTGGAAAGGATTTCGGAGGCCGGCGGCCTGGACAATGCCACATCCAGCATTACCATCTCAGGCAGTTCATGATATATGGTGTCAATCGCCTGACCGCCGTTGTCCATGATTAGGCATTCGTGCCCCTCGGATTCGAGGATGATGCACAGCTCCTTCGCCGAACTATGAGCACTGGTAACTACCAGGACTTTCATAACTCTATAATATACAATAATTCATACATAAATTAAACCGGCTGCGTCACAAATGCACTGAGTGTCTTAAGCAATGCCTCTGCTTTTTTAAGGGTCTCGAAATATTCGCGTTCGGGGTCAGAATCGGCCACGATGCCCGCACCTGCCTGAATATATACACTGCTATCCTTTATCACAAAGGTGCGTATGATGATGTTGAAGTCCATATTGCCCGAAAATCCGATATAACCGAGCGATCCTGTATAGGGCCCCCTTCTGACAGGCTCGAGTTCATCGATTATCTCCATGCATCGGACTTTCGGAACACCGGTGATAGTACCGCCCGGGAAGACAGCACTGATTACATCAAGACACCCACTTCCTTCCCTCGCAATCCCCCGTACATTCGACACGATGTGGATCACGTGCGAATAGTCCTCGGTAATCATAAACTCGTCCACTTCAACGCTGCCGTACCGGGACACCCGGCCCAGATCGTTCCGCTCGAGATCGATGAGCATTATATGCTCTGCCCTTTCCTTTTCGTTCAGCAGGAGCTCGGACCGCATTCTGGTATCTTCATCGCCGGTCTGCCCGCGGGGCCGCGTGCCGGCAATCGGTCTGGTCTCGATTATGCCGTTCCACATTTTGACGAGCCGTTCCGGCGAAGAGCTCGCAATCTGGTATTCTCCGAAGTCCGCATAAGCTGCAAATGGCGACGGATTCACCTTGCGCAACACTTCGTAAATCATCAGCGGATCGGCATCCCCGATGTCCGCTGAAATGCGCTGCGACAGGTTCGCCTGAAAAATGTCGCCCGCAGCTATATACTCCTTTGCCCTGGCTACGATCTCCATATATTTTTCTTTGGACATTTCGTGGTGGACCGAGGAAATGCGTATATGCCCGGCACCGGACGGGCCGTCCGCAGGCGCCTTCTGAATGACATCCTGCTCCAGCGCAGATTCGACTTCGTCGTATGCAGACGACCAGTCTATGTCCCGAATATCGACATACCCCAGCCCTGTCGACCTCGCGCCAGGCGCGAAAATGATCCATGCTTTTTTCAAGACATGATCGTACGCCGTCACGCGGTCGAAAAACAAAAAATGCGCGTCCGGTATCAGCAGATCGTCCATTGAATTCGCCGGGATCTTCTCGATATAACGGACGAAATCGTAGCTTAGCAGGCCGATTGCACCACCCTGAAAAGGAGGCAGGCCGGCGTCCGGCAGCTGCGGATAAGCCGCCAGCAATTCGTGCAAACGATCAGCCGGCTTTCTGTAAGAGATCGTCCTGCGCCCGCTTGTGCAGTCATCCACCTCGATTTCTCCGTCCTTGACCCTGAATACAAGATAAGGGTCGGTGGCGATGAATGAATAACGGGCTATTTTCGGAGTTCCTTTGGTACTGTCGAGGAATACAGTATGTTTGCGGCTGGCAAGCGAACGGTACACGGCAAAAGGATCGGCATATGCCGTCACTCTGAAAAGAGTCGGAATCAACCCTCTTCCGACTTCGTCAAGAAAAGCCCTTTTAGTAAGGTTGATCATGCATGTCCGGATATATACTTTTTAAATAACCGCACAGTACTATAGTACATTATGAAAGCTTATTGCACCATGACGATTGCGCTTTGCCTCGTATGCCTGTGCGGTTGCTCTGGGTTCAGCGCAGGGACATTTGCGCCGCCTGTTCATAATGATATTGTCACTTCGGTCGCTTTTTCTCCTGACGGGCAGATGGTTGCCTCAGGGGGATGGGATATGTCGACAAAGCTCTGGGCAGTTCCTTCGGGCACTGAGATTTCAACGCTTCATGGGCATTCTGATCATGTCACATGCGTGGCATTTACAAGAGACAGCCGGTATGTGTTGTCCGGGAGCCTGGATAAAAAAATACTCATGTGGGATGTTGGTGACGGCAGGCTGATCGGCACATTTGAAGGCCATGCTGCTGCCGTAAATGCGGTCGCAGTATCGCCTGACGGCAAGAGGATGGTTTCGGGCGGTTCTGACAAGATTGCAATATTGTGGGATTTGGGAACAGGCAGAACCATCCGGTCTTTCAATGGTCATGATGACGTGGTCACATCGGTCGCCTTTTCGCCGGATGGCGAATCCCTGCTCACCGGCAGTTCCGATACTACTGTGAGATTATGGGACGTGGCTTCGGGAGCTGAACTGAAGCGATTTGACTCCCATGGAAGCGTAGTAAGCGCGGTGCTTTTTTCCAACGATGGCGCGTCGGCGTTTTCCGGGAGCTGGGATCACACCATCGCCATATGGAACATAGCCTCAGGGAAACTGCTGAAGAGGCTGACAGGCCACGAATACTGGGTAACTGCTCTTTCATTGTCCGGAGACGGCAGATATCTGCTTTCGGCCGGCGGCAAAGATTTGTACTTAAAACTCTGGGACCTGACGACCAGAGAAAACGTAAAAACCTTCACGGGGCATACGAACTATGTCTCTTCCGCTGCGCTCTCCGCAGACGGCAGATTTGCGGTTTCAGGCAGCTGGGACAATACCGTCAGGTTATGGGATGTCAAAGCCGGGACCGAGATATCAGGCGCGGTGCGGACAGGTCGCTAAACAACGGCTGCCTGGTCCTTAAGAAAAGAGTCTGACCTGATCCATTCTTATCTGCTTGATGCGCTCAGGCGGAAAATGGAACCTGCCCTTGAATACCCTGTTCATTACCGCAATCAACTGGCGGAATTTGTATGCGTCATGGTGCGAGTCGCCCTTTTGCTCCGAGTCATACCAGCTCTGTTCATCCGAGATCCGAAGCTCGACGCTCAGCGTGTGCTGTTCCGTTTTTTTGCCGATTAAGTCCCTGTTTATATATGTTGATGTACCCGGAACAATGATCTGATTCGAATCAGCAGTTCGGTGAATGGGCAGCGAGAAGGTTATTTTGCACTGAAACTTCTTATGGCCGGCCGACGAATGCATGTTCTTGGACGCATTCACACTCAGGGCCTCGAAAAATCTGCTGGCATTTTCATGCAGGTCGGCGTTTCCCGGCTCCTCATTAAGCCCTTCGCTCCGGGACAGGCTGACCATCAGACGCCGCGTGGCTTCAATCATATCGTCGGGGCCTTCGAAGAGGGTCTGGGTTATTGAATGCGAAACAGTATTCTCCTGCAGGATAACACCGCGTTTCTGAAGCGCATGAAAGAGCTTAAGAGTATCCTCCCGGCTCTTCAATATAAAGGTTATGGCGAGGATGTCCCTGATATCGTATGCCTCTTCCTCAACGCTTTTGCCGAGCTTGGTGAACATGCTTTCAGGGCTCTTGAGCCTGGCCTTGATCTCGGCAATATCAACCTCTACGCCGTCTCCGCTGTTGAAGACAAGGCATCCCTTTTCAGTATCGAGCATCAGAGATTCCCTGAGCTTGTGAAAGAAGGTCGATATTTTCACAAAGGCCCTCTGCGCGGCCTCGCTTGCAGGCAGCCGCACGGGATTGTCCCAGTTGTACCGGTACAGATCATGAAGGCTCTGCCCCTCGCTCTCAAGGAACATGCCCAGCTGCGCATAATCGTTGATGTCCTGGCTGTCTTCTTCTATCGACTTTACCAGATGACCCATTTTGAGAATGGCGCATGCCATCTGCTGCCACTCTTCGGGCACCTCAAAGCTTCCATTGTGGTAACCATGAAAAACCTGCGGATATTTTCTCGATGAGGCAAGAAGAAAAAGATGGCGGGGGTCTTCGGTTGCCACCTGCCTGAAATGAGTGTCGGACAGCACCTTTTCAAGCCCTCCGACCGTCTTTAGGTATTCGGCATAAAGACCCGCATTGTCCGACTTGAGTGATACGAGCTTTTCGAAATGATCGCGACAGAAAGGGAACATCCAGTGAGCGAAATATCTGCAAGCCTGATCAACATATTGCAGGGCACGGCCCTTCTCGCTATCTCTGAGCTCGCCACCTCCGCGCGTATCGAAACCGCGGTTGCCCATCATCTTTGTAGCTTGCTTCAGGGCCGCCTTGTACCCGCCCGCCCGCAGCAGCAGATAAGGGCTCATTTCAGTCCTGTCGAGAATGGATCCGAAGATTTCGTGATACAGTTCCTGGCTTGATAACAATGTTCTTTCCATTGAATGCCGCATATGACGATATTATTATATCACGGTATCGAGAATATCCGAGGCACGTCCCGCCCAGCATCCGTTCTGTCCCGTTTGGCACAGGTATTTACAAAGGATTGTCCCGTTCAGGACAACATAATTCCGGTGCAAATTCCGGATGCCCTGTAACTCCAATGTATTCCCGGCGTATTTCCGGCGTCCTGAAACAACCTGGCCGCGGCATTGTTATTGCTTTAGTATCCAAGTTTGATCAAATCATAGGAGGGATTAGCATGAGACGTTTTTGGGCATCACTTCTGATTGCGCTAAGTGCAACAATATTCATGATGTGGCAGAGCGGTGCATTCGCTGAAAAGGTTGCAGACCAGCCTGCTGCCGCGGCAAACAAGGACCAAAAGATTGACGCGACGGCACCGGCCATGATGCCGACCATTGCCATCGATAAGACTTCTTTGGATAACGGCGGCACGATAACTGTGACCGGCACAGCCCCGGCAGGCAAGCCTGTTTATCTGGAGGTCTGGTCAGCCGACGTCGTGCGCGCATCACGCTTTGATGCAGAGGTAGACAAAGAAACCGGCAAAAGGCCCTATATCCTGTATATGACCGAAAACATGCCCGCATATTACAAGATATTCGCGCCGAAGGATAAGAAAGAAATTCTTGAGGGAATCAAAAAGGAAGGAAAGAACTGGAGCTATTCGAAGGCGCTTAAGGACATAGGCGCAGATATTGCGTACACTGTGCCGGCAAAGGCCAAAATCGAGAGGTATCAGGCTACGCTGATGGGCAGCATAATAGGATCTCGCGGGGACCTTCTGCCGCAGATGGATGACAAAGAGAACAGGAAGAGATCTATGCAGCTCGTCAAAGCCCGTTTCCGCTCGGTCGAAAAGGTACTTAGCGCGGATGTAGACGTCAACCCTGACGGGACATACAAGGCCTCAATTAAGGTCAAAGAAGGCCTCGCGCCGGGCAAATATTCCGTAGTCGCAGTGGTGGACAAAGGGGTAAAGAGTCTGCCGATGACCTTCGAAAATAATATACGCTTTCCTAACATATATCTCAGCAATGCCGGAACAAGCCTGAATCTGGTCTGGCCGTTTCTCCTCACACTCGCCATTTCAATCTTCGGGGTGCTCATGGGCGCCGGAGGAGGTTTTATCCTCAATCCCCTGCTTGTCTCATGGTGGCCATTGCCCCACACTGTCGTAGCCGGCACTGTCATGCCGACGGTGCTCTTTTCCCAGGGCAGCGGCATATACAACTACTCAAAGATCAAATTCATCAATTGGAAGCTCGGCATAACCATAGGCATGGGCATGGTCGTCGGCGGCTTCATAGGGCCGAAGCTCACGGAACTGATCACGCTGGACCAGTACAAGTTCGTCTTCGGCTGGATACTCATAATCCTTGCGGCACTCATGTTCTGGCAGACAACGCCTGCCTATCTTTCCAAAAACAAAAAGGAACAGGCGATCCTCAAGGAGTTCAGGAAGAAGGCCGAAGAAACGGCAGCAGCAAAAGGGAAATAGGGAGGAAGAGATGATAGTAGAATTCTGGGGACACGAATTCAAGGTCAACATAGTGTTTGGGGTAATAGGCGGTTTTCTCATCGCAGTTGTGTCGTCTATGTTCGGTTTCGGGGGAGGTCCTTTCATGACGCCCCTGATGGCGGTAGGCCTCGGCCTTCCGATGTACATAGTTGTCGGAAGCTCGCTCCTGGCGATCTTCTTCAATACCCTGATGGGCACGATGCGCCACTACCAGTTCGGCAATTTCGATCTGACCTTTTTCCTGATCATGTTTCCGGCGGCCATACTGGGCGGCTTCATCGCGCCGCAGATAGCAAAGCGCATCAGCCCGATCACGGTAAAGCGGGTAGCGGTTGCGGGTCTTCTCATACTTGCGCTGAATCTTCTGGGTCTCTACTAAACGGCTGGGGAGGAGGAGCAGGAGGCCGACTGAGAGCGGGCCTGCTCCTTTTTATCGGGCTGTGTTAATCTGAGAAATGGATACGATAACACGAATAAATCACAGAGGACTTATATGACAGACATTAAATCGGTATTCAGCATGTGCGGCATGTGCGCAGTGCGCTGCCCCATCAGGGTCGAGACGGAGGGAGCCGCTGTTACCTGGATCGAAGGCAACCCTT
Organism: Dissulfurispiraceae bacterium; assembly: GCA_035319185.1. Taxonomy (GTDB): domain Bacteria; phylum Nitrospirota; class Thermodesulfovibrionia; order Thermodesulfovibrionales; family Dissulfurispiraceae; genus Fen-1308. The sequence continues at coordinate 8,516 of DATHDF010000092.1, forward strand.
ACGTGCCCGGCATCGAGGGCGCCCTGTGCGCAAAGGGTTCTGCAGGCATCTCTTTTGAGTATGATCACGAGCGGCCTCAACACCCGATGATCCGCGATGGAGCGCGCGGCTCCGGGCAGTGGCGAAAGGCCTCATGGGACGAGGCCCTGGATTACATCTCCGAAAAGATGCTGGCCGTAAGAAACCGTTACGGGTCAAAGGCCATCGCGCTTGCGGACAGAGGCGGCCCCTTCACCGACCTGACAAAGAGCTTCCTGAAGGCTATCGGGTCTCCGAACTATTTCGACCACGACGATTCATGCGCCAAGAACGTGAATATGGCATGCCAGTCTCTCTTCGGATACGGGCGCGGCGATGTCGGGTACGATTTTTCGAACGCAAAATATATCGTGCTTTTAGGCCGCAACATCTTCGAGTCGCTCCAGGTCAAGGAGGTCAACAATGTCCTCGACGGAATGGATAAAGGCGCGAAGCTGGTTTATGTCGATATCAGGGCAACGGTGACGGCATCCAAGGCCGACAGGTTTCTGACTATCAGGCCCGGTACCGATTACGCGCTGCTCCTGGCCCTGGCAAATGTGATCCTGAAAGAAAGGCTGTTCGACGCGGAATATGTCGGGCGCTATGTTTCCGGGATGGCTGAACTGGAGGCATTTGTATCGCCTTACACTCCGGAGTGGGCCGAAAAGGAAACCGGGATATCCGCCCATGTTATATATTCCGTGGCACGTGAAGCCGCTGCTGCAAAACCCAACGTGATCTTTCATGGCGGCTGGATGCTGTCGAGATATATCGACTCTTTCTACGCCAGCCGGATGCTTTACATACTCAATGCTCTTCTGGGCAGTGTCGAATCAAAGGGCGGACTCATCATAGCCAAAGGTCCGAAGGATGCCGGAAGGAAGGGGCTCAGGTCCCTGGGCGCAGAAATGCCCGATGTTGAAGACAAGATCGTAGATTCTCAGATGAAGGACAAATCTCTCGGCACCGGTCACATGGTGAATCTTTACAAGGCCATTCGGACAGGGGAACCCTACCCCGTAAAGGCCTTCATTGCCTATCGTTTCGACCCCGTGGCAGCTTTCCCTGATCCGGACGAGCAGCGGAAAGTCCTGGACAATCTCGATCTCTTTGTCGCAATCGACGTCAATTACAGCGAATCGGCGTGGTACTCAGACGTCATACTTCCCGAGGCAACATACCTTGAACGATCCAATATAATCGCAACCCAGAAGGGGCCGAAACCAGGATTCATCATGCGCAGGCAATCCATCCCGCCGCGCTATGACAGCAAGCCCGCGTGGGAGATATTTGCGCTTCTTGCCGAACGCATGGGCGCAGGCAGTTTCTTTCCGTACAAGAGGATCGAAGAGATATGGAATTATCAGCTCGAACCGACGGGCGTGAAGATCGAAGATTTCGACGCAAAGGGATTTGTCAGCCTCGCAAAAGACCCGATAATGATGCCCAGGGATTCGGTTAAGTTTTCGACTGAATCCGGCAAGATTGAGCTTATCTCCGCCAAGCTCCAAAAGGCAGGCTTTAAAGCGTTCGCCCCATACGTTTCACCGAAGAAACCGGAAGAAGGATATTTCAGACTCGCCTTCGGGCGCACGGCGGTCCATGCCCACGCACAGTCACAAAACAATCCGCACCTGAACGAGATCGTACCGGAAA
>DATHDF010000093.1:0-29040 GCA_035319185.1 Dissulfurispiraceae bacterium
CAGCGGTTCAAACTTGGCAGAAGCATGTGCTCGATCGCGCGCGATGACATGTCTGTGGAGCTGGGGCTGAACGGCAATCTGCATGCCTTCGTATGCGAAGGCGAACCCCATGAAGTGCTCGTCGATATGGCAAAGGCCAAGAATGCCGATCTTATAGCGCTCGGCACTCATGGCAGAAAAGGCCTTAAAAAGATCTTTATGGGAAGCGTGACATCGCGGGTCCTGCAGCTGTCTCCATGCGACGTCCTCGTAGTGAAGCAGTCCGGCGAGTGCGAGATGCGGTACAGATCGATACTCCTCTCCTATGACGGCTCTCCTTTCAGCAAAAAGGCGCTGCAGCGGGCCTGCGAACTTGCAAAAATCGAAGGCTCGGAGATCACGGCTCTCTATGTTATTCCCAGGTATGAAGAGGCCCTGGAATTTATTTCATCAAATATCATAAAGGCAGACATTATGCTCGATGCAGGCAAGATACTTGACGAGGCGACTTCAATGGCTGCGGAAATCGGGGTCGAGATGAGGACCGAGATAGCTGACGGCAACGAAGCCGAAAAAACGGTCGAAGCTGCGCGGAAACTCAAAAGTCAGCTGATAATCAGGGGCACGCACGGATGGACCGGTTTTAACAAGGCCATCATCGGCAGCGTAATCGAAAGCATAATCGTCAATGCGCCATGTCCGGTATTGGCGGTGAGGTGAAGAAATGAAAGGGTTCAGAAAAGTGCTGATAGCATTGAACGGCAACAGAAAGGTCCTTGACGCAGGCATACAGATGGCGCAGGACGAGAAAACCTGGGCCATAGTGATAAAGGTTATTCCCCCATTCGAAGGCGATCTTAATCTGACAGGGATAAAGAACATCGAAGACGTTCTCGACAGCGGGGTCGGCAGTGCTGTCTCTCAGGTAGCAGCTGATGCAAAGGCTAAAGGCGCGCTAATAAAGACAACGGTCCGGCAAGGAAATGTGCCGGACGCCATAGTTGAGGTGGCAGACGAAGAGCGGTGCGACCTTATAATCATGGGAGCTCCGAAGAAAAACCGCTTAAGAAGATTCTTCGGCGATCATGCTGTGGAAAAAGTGATCGATATGGCGCCCTGCCCCGTCTATGTCGTGGCCGCATGACGGGGCAAGCGGGGCACCGGGTCCGTCACGCAAGAAACCTTGATATAAAAAGCCCGAACACCATCGATCCCCAGGCTATGACGGATACGTATGTGGCGATTTCACTTCTTTCGCAGACAACCGACTTCTTCGAAACCAGGAATGAGACCGCAAAGATCAGCAGTCCGAATATCAGTACGCTCGCTATCACGGAGTACCTCCTTAATTGATCATTTCGTATTGTTCGCCTATAGCGGCGGAGAGGACCTCAAGCTCCATGTCCTTGTCTTCGCCGAGGATGCCGCAGGCATCGGCCCTGCACTGGCGGCAATGGGTCATCTGCTCTACGTACTTGCCGCATTCCGTCCGAAGATTATGTATCATCTCGCGGCCAGGCCTTTCGATGTGCGCGAATTCGGCCTGTGGGATAAGCGGCAGTATATTGTGCAGGTCAGCGCCCTTTGAACCTGCAAGCTCAGCTATCTGCGGGATTTCAGCGTCATTGACACCCGGAATGAGAACGCTGTTTACCTTTACCATCAATCCCGCATCTATCGCATTTGTAAGTCCGCGCCACTGGTTCGTAAAGATTCTTTCGGCAGCCTCCGCTCCGGTCAATTTTCTGCCCCTGTAGACAGCCCAGGCGTAAATCTTTTCTGCGGTCTCGATCTGCGCCGCGCTTATCGTTACTGTAATGCTTCTTATCCCGCACTTCACTATATCGTCCAGTCGGTCAGGCAGGCTGAGCCCGTTAGTTGATGCGCACAGTATCAGATCAGGAAATTTCCGGTTTATCATCCTGAAGGTCTCAAAGGTCGCCTCATTGGCAAGCGGATCTCCGGGCCCGGCTATTCCGACTACAGTCAGGCGTTCGTTTCTCTCGACAAGCGCGCTCACCCTGAATAACGCCTCTTCGGGAGTCAGGACTGTACTGGTTATGCCCGGCCGCGATTCATGTGCACAATCGTACTTCCTTATACAGTAGCGGCACTGAATGTTGCAGGCAGGCGCCACAGGCAGATGAACCCTGCCGAAACGGGAGTGGGCCTGCTTTGAAAAGCATGGATGGCTGTTCATTATGTCTCTGTTCTTTCTTGTACCTGCAGGCTCGCTCATCGGCGCCTCCTCGAACGTATTATCCTGATCTTTCGTAAGCAATAGCGATGCCACGCAGTCAAATACCTGATTTAACGGGACATTCGTAAAAGCACGTCCGTATATTTATATTTCTTTTTTGTAAATTTTATAACATTTATGTCATATAACCATTCTTGACAGTAATGGCCTCTAATGGTATATTAACTACTATGGTAGTTAATATTAAAGAATTGACCGCGCGGCTCGCGGGGATAGGCCTGGCCGAATATGAATCGCGGGCATATATCTCCCTGCTGAAAACGAACCCGGCCACGCCCTATGAACTGGCACGCTCCTCTGGCGTACCGTCTTCGAAGATATATGAAGCCCTTAACAGGCTCGTCGAAAAAGGCATTGCCTCCGCTGTCGAGGAAGGCAGCAGAAAACGCTATGTCCCCATCGATCCCGGTGAACTGCTCGGCCGCTACAGGGCCTCGATGAACTCCCTTGTCGACTCGCTTTCCGACGACTTGGCGGGTATCGGATCGGGCAGTGATGTTTCATACATCTGGAACATTACCGGGCGGGATTACCTTTTCGACAAGGCTATCAGGATGATATCGAGCGCCGAAAAGACACTGCTGCTGTCGGTCTGGAAGGACGACTTTCCGCTCCTCGATCCCGCCTTGAAAGAAGCAGTCAAAAGAAAGGTGCGCCTCGCTGTTGTCCACTTCGGTCAGCACGACTCGTCATTGAAGCAGATATTCACCCATCCGATCGAAGACACGCTCTTCCGCGAAAAGGGTGGGCGCGTCCTGGCCCTTGTCTCGGATTCGCGCGAGGTTCTGATCGGCACCATCTTCGGCGACAACCGGGCAGAAGGGGCATGGAGCGCCAACAGGGGATTTGTGACCGTAACCGAGGATTATATAAAGCACGACATATACATTATGAAAATAGTCGGACGCTTCGATAGGCAGCTGATAAAGAAGTTCGGCGACAAGTATGCCAGATTGCGGGACGTATACAGAGACGAGGAGGAGTGATATGAAGGTTTATATCGACGGAGAGTTTTATGACCGCAGCGAGGCCCGTATATCGGTGTTTGACCACGGCCTTCTTTATGGTGACGGCGTCTTTGAAGGAATACGCATCTATGGAGGCAAGATATTCAGGCTCCGTGAGCATCTCGACCGTCTTTATGACAGCGCGAAGTCCATCCTGCTCGATATCCCAATGTCGAAGCCGGATATGGAGAAGGCCGTCAGCGATACCGTGCAAATAAATGAAAGGAACGAAGGTTACATCCGCCTTATCGTCACGCGGGGAGCAGGAGAACTTGGACTCGATCCCGGCCAATGCGCCAGACCAACGGTGATCATCATTGCGGGCGATATACAGCTTTACCCTCCGGAGTATTACGACAAGGGCATCGCGGTTGTAACGGCATCGTCCCGCAGGATGCCGTCCGACAGCCTTGACCCGCGCATCAAATCCCTAAACTACCTGAATAACGTAATGGCCAAGATCGAGGCAGGGCAGGCAGGGTGCCTTGAAGCCGTCATGCTGAACCACGAGGGCTATGTGTCAGAGTGCACTGCCGACAACATCTTCCTTGTGCGTAGCGGAAAGATTGCAACGCCGGCAGTTAACTGCGGTGCGCTAGGCGGCATCACAAGGTCTGCGGTTATCGAGCTTGCAGGGTCACTCGGCATTGAAGTCCGTGAGGCCCAACTTACACGCTACGATCTTTACACTGCCGATGAATGTTTCATGACAGGCACCGGCGCTGAAATCGTACCGGTTGTGAAAATAGACGGTCGCGGGATAGGCGAAGGGCAGCCCGGTCCGATGACGAAAAGGCTTGCTGAAGAATTCAGGAAGTTAGCAGGCCGGCAGCAATAAAAACCGGCTATGGCGGGCACTTGCCGCAGACCGAGGTAAAGAGGGCGGTCGAAAGGTATCTGTCGCCCCTGTCAGGCAGAAGGACTACTATCACGCCTTCCCGCAGTTCGCTGGATTTTTTTATCGCTATCTGCATGGCTGCGCCGCTCGACATGCCTACAAACAGGCCCTCCTTAATTGCAAGCATCCTCGTAGTGTCGAAGGCCTCCTCGTCGGTGACTATGTAACGCTCATCCAGCTTCGACGGATCGAAGATTTTGGGCACTATACTTTCGTTCATGTTCTTCAGGCCCTGCACCCTGTGTCCCTTTACAGGTTCGACTCCGACAATGCATATGCCGGCGTTGAATTCCTTCAGCCTTTTTGCTACACCCATCAGCGTGCCGGTTGTGCCCATGCCTGCGACGAAATGGGTGACGGTACCGCCGGTCTGATCGATGATCTCGCGTCCGGTTGATTCATAATGCGCCATTACATTGGCCGGATTATCGAACTGATTCGGCATAAAATAGAGGTCCGGCTGCTCGGCCATGATCCGGTGGGCAAGCCTGATGGCCCCGTCCGTGCCCTCGTTCGCCGGGCTCAGAATGAGCTCCGCCCCGAAGGCCTCCAGCACCTTTCGCCGCTCTACGCTCACGCAGGCAGGCATCGTAAGCTTCACGCGATATTTCTTCGCTGCCCCTATCATGGCAAGGCCGATCCCGGTATTACCCGATGTGGCCTCCAGGACGATCTTGTCCCGCGTCAGCCGGCCCTCGCGTTCAGCGGCCTCGATCATATACAGCGCAATCCTGTCCTTTACCGATCCGCCCGGATTATTACCTTCGAGCTTAGCGAAAAGACGCACATTCGGATTGGGATTGATGTTTTCAATTCTCACTAACGGCGTATTGCCGACTGAATCAGACACTCCCATCTATTGTTCCTCCTGATCGATTAACCTTATCCCGCTGCACCGAAGCCCTGGACCACACTTTCATAGGCCTGCGCGCACAGCTGCTTTCTGGCGTCCACTGCCGATATGTCGGCAACGGGTCGCGACACCGGCGGGTTGAAATAAAGAGAAGCTTCGATCCTCCGTATACCGAGCAGATGCCAGAGGTGCGGCATTAGTTTCTTCCCTCCATACCACGCCACTGTGCCAATTAATTCCGAAGGGTACCTGATGCTCACCGGGGTCACAGGTATGTTCCTGCGCGCAGGGACGCTGAAAAATGTGCTCTTAAACATCCGTATCGACTTTCCATCCGAGGTCGTCCCTTCCGGAAAAATCACCACCATGACACCATGGTCTATCTTGCGTCCTATTGCCCCCATAGCTCCAATCGCACTTTTCTTATGCTCCCTGTTTATGAAAAGCGTGCCGCCCAGGATTGCAAGCCAGCCGACAAGCGGCCATCCCCTTACCTCCTTCTTGGCGAGAAAGGACGACGGGCGGACGCTGCCCATCACCAGGATGTCAAGATAGCTTGAATGATTGCAGACCACAAAACCGCCGAGTTCACTCTGGGCCCCGCCCTTTCTTACCCTGATGCCCAAAATCAGGCACATCGCCCTGGCCCACATCATGGTGCAGATTGCACAGGCGCGCGCCCTTCCGCCTTCGCTCGCCGCCGCGGCAAGATTGACGACAACCCCTGCAGCAAGAAAGAAAAGACTCACCGCCAGGAGAAGCAGCAGCCTGTATGCTCTCAATACGGTCATGGATTGTATTTCGTTCCCCGATTTGAATCAAACAGCCAGGCGATATAGGCATTTGCCTGCGTCTATTTGTATCGCGCAGCCTTCAGGAGAAGATAATTTATCAGCTGTTGCAGACCATGCTTTGCAGCCGGCGACAAGTCGCCGAAATCTATGGCCAGCTCGATCATGTCCTGCTTGTCAAGGTCCCGCGAAACCTGGACCCTGACGACCGTGCCGTTAAGTTCCAGCATATTGTCGAGACCGCCTGCCTCCAGGCGCATGTCCACCCTGTCGGACATTCCAGGCAGCGGATCACTGCTGCGAAAATTGGCCAGCAGCCCTGATACACTCAGGTTCACAAGGTTGCCGGTCGCAGACCGCTCGCCAAAGATCAACGCAACAGCGCCCTCTTTAACGAACCGCTGATAACGCCTTCCCTCGGACAGTACCTCGATCGACGCCATCTGATTATTCATTCCCGGCATTCATGGCTCATGAACCCTCACGATACCTTATCGCCAGCACTCCTTTATTTAATATAACTGACCGCTCCAGGCCAATTCAAATCATCACGAGTGCTTGATGACGCGCGTAACCAGCTGCTAACATAGCGTGATGCCGGCCGTAGTTATTGAAAAAGCGTCTTATGACTACGATATCCTCAGGCCACGGATCTTCTCCATGCTGGACCGTTTCGCCTCAGCATCGATCGAGCGGAATAGCATTGTCATAATTAAGCCGAATCTGCTGGCTCCTGCGCCGCCTGAAAAGGCGATGCTGACCCATCCTCTTGTCGTCAGGGCCGCGGCAGAATACGTGCTCGGCAAAGGCGCCAGGCCTGTCATATCCGACAGCAATGCCATGGGCTCTTTCGATAAAGTCCTGAGGGTCGGCGGTTATACGGAAGTACTGAAAGGGCTTAATGTCGAATTCCGGGAATTCACGAAAAGCTCTCTCGTCGACATAGGAGAGCCGTTCGGTAAAATTGAGATCGCAACCGATGCCCTTGATGCCGATGTTCTCATCAATCTTCCCAAGCTCAAGACGCATGCTCAAATGCTGCTTACTCTCGGCGTAAAGAACCTTTTCGGCTGCATAGTAGGGATCAAAAAGCCGGAATGGCATTTCAGAACCGGCGTGGACCGCGAGATGTTCGCCCGCCTTCTTGTAAAGATACATGACTCCGTCAAGCCGACAGCAACCATACTGGACGGCATCCTTGCCATGGAAGGCCAGGGGCCAGGCAGAAGCGGCCGCCCGCTGAACCTGGGAGTTTTAATGGGCAGCGACAGCGCTGTTGCGCTAGATGTGGCTGTATGCCGCATGCTGGGCATCTCGCCTGATAGCCTGTTCACAAACAAAATAGCCCTGGAGAACGGTCTCGCCGGTCATCTCGAAATGGAAGGTAAATTACCGGCGATAGATAGATTCGAGCTGCCGTCCATAGCGCCCCTGGTATTCGGGCCGCCTGCCCTGCACGGGTTGTTGAGAAAACATCTGGTGCAGAGGCCGGTGGTTGATCACGCTTCATGCCGCGCCTGCGGCGAGTGCTGGAAGTACTGCCCAGCGAAGGCGATATCGGACGACCGGGATAACATCGCTTTTGATTATGAAAAATGCATCCGCTGCTACTGCTGCGTCGAAGTCTGCCCGCAGGGGGCACTTTCGGCAAAAGAAACGCCTGCAGGCGCTATCATTAGAAAGATTCTTGGCCGCAAACGATAGCGCTGTATCGGTGTAATGTCACGATGGAAGGAAAGTATCAAAGTCTTTCAAATGTGATGTGAAACCGTATTCAGTCGCCAATTGCACCATCTCACTCAAAGTGCATTCCTGTTTCTGATCTATTCAGGGGTATGAAAATCAGCTGAGGTATCGCTTGAAAGCCTTTGATTCCTCCCTTTCATCCTTCCTTATCAAAAATTATGCAACTGTAAGGTATATCCCTCTAAGAGCATCTGTATTTGCTATTTTTCGGGGTAGCTTATAAAATCAGTTCATATCTTATGGACGTCATCACATCCCATATTATCGCCGACTTCGACTCTCTGGCATCCGCGGTAGCAGCCAGAAAAATCTACCCTGATGCAGTCATCGTCTTTCCGGGATCGCTCGAAAAAAAGGTCCGCGACTTTATAGAGGTCTTCAAGCCTGCCGGGATCGGCAGAATCAAGGATATCGAGATCGATAAAATTACACGCCTTATAATTGTTGATACCAAGCATCCCGACAGGATCGGGCCATTCAAGGAGCTGCTTTCCAGAAAAGGCGTCACCGTGCACATTTACGACCATCACCCGCCGACGCGCGACGACATAAGAGGGGCTGTGAATGTCCTCGACTCCGTAGGGGCTGTATCTACGCTATTTGCTGAAATCATTCGGGAAAGGAAATATCCCGTCACACCGATGGAAGCGACCCTTCTCTGTCTTGGCATATATGAGGAGACGGGATCGCTCATCTTTTCTTCAACCACGCCGCGCGATCTCGCAGCGGCCTCGTTCCTGCTCAAGCGCGGAGCGAACCTCAATATTGTGGCAGATTTCCTCAAGGAAGAGTTCAGCAAAGAGACGGTCGCCCTGCTCAACGAGCTGGTGCAGTCACTTAAAGAGGTGGTAATACACGGGGTGCGCATCCGTATCGGCAAAGGAACGATGGAAGGCTTCGGCGACGTCTCGTACCTGGCGCACAAGATAATGGACATGGAAGACCTGGACATGGATGCGCTCATAATGCTGATCGGCATGGCGGACAAGATATTGATCGTAGCCAGAAGCAAAGTTACCGAACTCAACGTGTCGCAGGTGCTTGCCGAATTCGGCGGAGGGGGGCATGCCACTGCTGCGTCGGCGACGATCAAGGACGTGCCGTTCGAAATCGTGGAAGAGAAAATCATGGACTCCCTCCGCAAGAATATAAGGCCCATAAAGCTTGCAGTTGATGTCATGACCACGCCTGTCGTAGTAATCCCGGGCGAGAGCAGGGTGAAAGACGCCGAAGACATGATGACCCGTTACGGGGTCAATGTGCTGCCCGTTTTGAAAGAGGGAGAATATCGGGGTATCATAACGCGCGAAGTCGTGGAAAAGGCCCTTTTTCACGGGTTCGGGAAGAGCAGGTGCATGGACTTTGCAACCACCGATGCCACAACTGTCACGCCCGACACCTTGCTGTCCGAAATCGAAAAGACCATGATCGAACACAATCAGAGATTTGTGGCTGTCATGGATGGAAAGAAGATTGTAGGAGCCATTACAAGGACAGATATTTTGAGGGCCCTTTATGAGGATGTGCTTCGTAAAAGCCGCCTGATACCGGAACAGACGCCGCCAGGAGAAGCCTTTCAGAGTTTCGGCAGAAATATAGCGTCGCTCCTTAAGGACACTCTGCCCGGCGGCCTCAATGATTTCATCGTACTGGCAGGCAATGTTGCGGACGAGCTGGGCTATGGCGCATATCTTGTCGGCGGCTGTGTCAGGGATATCCTGAGGCGCGAGGAGAACCTCGACATAGATATCGTCATTGAAGGCGACGGCATCGCCTTTGCGCGGAAGCTCGGCGACCAGATAGGGGCCAGGGTGACCGTGCATCAGACCTTCGGCACCGCAATGGTAAAAAAAGACATTTTCAAGCTCGACGTGGCGACTGCCAGGACGGAATATTACGAATCTCCGGCTGCGCTGCCCAAGGTGGAAACTTCATCCCTGAAGAGGGACCTGTACAGAAGGGATTTCACCATTAACACGCTGGCAGTCAGGATAAATCATAATGACTTCGGCCATCTGATCGATTTCTTCGGAGGGCAGAGAGATCTTAAGGACAAGGTAATACGCGTGCTGCACAACCTGAGCTTCGTTGAGGACCCCACGCGCGCATTCAGGGCCATACGCTTTTCTGAACGATTCGGATTCAAGATTACGAAGCATACGGAGAACCTTATCAAGCTGGCGGTACGGATGAATATATTCGACAAACTGTCGGGAACAAGGCTTTACGACGAGCTGGCCCTGATCTTCAGCGAAACGGACCCGATCAAATCCCTGAAGAGACTGGCGTATTACGATCTCACGAAGGTAATCCATCCGAGGCTGACTTTCTCTGCCGAGCTTGAAGCGATCATGCAGTCCGTTCACGACATTATCTCGTGGTTCGACCTGCTCTTTCTCAATGAGAAGCACGACAAAGGGCTTCTCTACATACTGGCGCTTCTTCACGGACTCAACCGGGACGAGCGATCTGCTGCCCTGGACCGTCTTTCCGTGTCTGAAAAAACCCGCGATTTCATCATAAGGGTCTTCCATTCGGCACAGAAGGTTTCCCGCAACCTGATCCCCGGCAATCCGGTTATGACATACCACCTGCTGGCAGAATGCGAAACAGAAGCCGCGCTTTTCAGCATGGCGTGCCTTCAGGACAGCGAAAAGAAAAAGGCTATATCCCAATATCTTCTCGAACTGAGAACAGTAAAGCCGCTGATCAAAGGGGAGGATTTAAAGGCCCTGGGAGTGCCGCCGGGGCCTCTCTATTCGAAGATCTTCGGCGAGGTGCTGAACGAAAAGCTCGTGAAAAAGCTGCCTGCTAAGTCCGATGAAATAGAATTTGTCAGAAACAATCTGGCGCGCCTGCTGCAGAAAAGCGGCAAATAATCATGGTTGTGGCTGACAGTGAAAGAGCGTGACGTAATGTGGTAAAATTTGTATGGCGGTCTTTATTAATGACCGACTTGCTTGCTTTCCGTCCGCAAAGCATCCGCTTCATAGCGGGGAGGATGTGATTGGATACGCATAATTCCGAAGATGCGGAAAAATCGCTCTGCCCTATTGTCGTTATAGGCGCATCAGCCGGAGGGCTGCAGGCGTTTGAGAGCTTTCTTGCCGATCTGCCTCGCGAATTCGGTTTTGCAGTTATATACCAGCAGCATTTTTCCCCGACACACAAAAGCCTGCTGCCCGAGTTGCTCCGCAACCGAAGGCCAGACCTCGAATTCGAAGAGTTTACCGAGGGGAGCCAGTTGCAGCCAGGACATGTCTATTTGCACCCCCCCGACAAGATGATCAGGTTGGAGCATGAAACCGTTCATATCATGCCTGCCGATGCAGAGCAAAGAAAACTTCCCATCGATGAGCTACTGATATCCCTTGCGGAAAACGAGGAAAATGAGATAATCGCCGTCATCTTATCCGGAGCGGGGACAGACGGCGCCCGCGGTGTCCGGGTTATCAAGGCTGCAGGAGGTATTGTACTGGCTCAGGACCCGGCAACGGCCGAATATTCCAGCATGCCCCAGGCGGCCATCAACACCGGACAAGTCGACGCAGTCCTGCCTCCATCCGACATGGTTCGCAAAGTATTGAGTGTTTCGGGGACAGGAATAAATCTGTGCGGGTTTGAGGACCTCATCAGCCAGGACCAGTTCGAACCGTTCTTCCATATCATATACGACAGGGCAGGATACCGCTTCAACCATTACAAAAAAAATGTGATCTCGCGCAGGATCAGAAGACGCATGAACCTGCACGGTCTTTCCTCGGTGGCCGACTATCTGGAAATGCTGACGACCAAGTCTCCTGAAGCGGAAATGCTGGCGTCGGATTTCCTTATCGGAGTGACCTCATTCTTCAGGGACAGGCTTATCTGGAAGACGCTGAATATAGAGGTCATCAAGAAACTGGCCGCAAAAACAGACGACTCTCCCATTCGCATATGGGCCCCGGCCTGCGCCACAGGCGAAGAGTCGTATTCCATCGCCATGATGATGAAGGACGAGCTGGATGCACTTGCAAAGAAGAGGGACATTCAGATCTTTGCATCCGACGTCAGCGAGCCTGCACTGGAGAAAGCGCGGGCCGGCATATATCCGGCCAGCGTTGCAGCGGACATACCACCCGCCTATGTAAAGAAATTTATGGCATATACGGCTGACGGCCTTGCCCTGTCAATCAACAATGACCTGAGGCAATATCTTATATTCGCAAAGCACGATCTTATCTATGACCCGCCCTTTTCGCGGATGGACCTCATCGTCTGCCGCAATCTTCTCATCTATCTTGAGCCGCATGCTCAGGACAAGTGCATTTCCCTGTTTCATTATGCCTTAAAGGATGATGGCTTTCTGTTCCTCGGAAGCGCAGAGTCGCTCGGCAGCAACAGTGAGTTGTTCCAGTCTGCAGGGCAAAAAAAGAACCGTATCTACAGAAGCGTAAAGGGACGTTCTTTCTCCCGTACTCAGTTTTTCAGCGCCTTTGTGCATCCTCAGCTCACAACCCAGCCAAAGGCGCTTCCTGCCGCCAAAACCGCGCCTTCGGCTGCCGAGCTGGCTCAGAAAGCCCTTGTGACGGAGTATGCACCGGCTGCAGTCGCAATAAATCAGAACTTCGAGATTTTCTATTACAACGGTCCGACCAATCTATATCTGAAACAGCCTGAAGGTTCGCCTACCCAAAACCTGCTGGACATGCTGCCGGATCTTATACGCAGCCGCATGCGCGGCGCTTTGTACAAAGTCATAACAAACGGCACCCCTTCTTCAACACGTGCCGATATTGCAGGCGACTCGGGGCGCAAGCGCAAGACCTCGATAAGAATTTCAAAGATCGTGGATAACCTTTTTCTGGTCGTCTTCCACGAAAAGGGTCCTTCCATAAAAACCGCGGAACTGTCTTTAGAGCTGACATCCCTTGATGAAACCGCGATGCGTCAGCTCGAAAACGAGCTCTGCGCTACTCGCGAAGACCTGCAGAACCACATCGAGCAGCTGGAAAGCCTCAGCGAGGAGCTGCAGTCATCCAATGAGGAGCTCCAAGCGTCGAACGAAGAAATGGAGACGTCCAGGGAAGAGCTACAGTCCCTGAACGAAGAGCTTCTCACTGTCAACTCTCAGTTGCAGGCCAAGATCGAAGAGCTGGATGAGACGAACGCGGACCTGACGAATTTCCTTGCCGGAACGGATATCCCGACGCTTTTCCTAGACGGGAATCTATGCGTCAAGCGGTTCACTCCGGCAATGTCGAAGCTCATAACGCTGATACCGGCTGACATCGGACGTCCTATAACCGACATGTCAATCGAGAATCTCGGCCCCGATCTGCTCGCGCATGCCCAGGCCGTACTTGAAGAACTATCCTCCGTCCGGCTGGAGATGAAAGCGGGCGATACCTGGTACGTGCGCACCATGCTTCCTTACCTCGCGCCGCACAACAAAATCGATGGTACTGTGATCACGTACAGCGACGTTACTGAGCTGAAACGCGCCGATGAGGCTTTGCGCCAGCGCGAGCAGTATTTGCGACTGTTCATCGAGCACGCGCCAGCGGCACTTGCAATGTTTGACCGCGATATGAAATATCTCTATGCCAGCCGCCGCTGGTTGCGCGATTACAATCTGGGCGACCGCGATCCGGTAGGCATTTCTCATTACGAGGTGTTTCCGGAGGTCGGCGAGGCATGGAAGGAAGCTCATCGCATGGGGCTGGCAGGCGAGGTATTGCGGGCCGAGGCCGACCGCTTCGAGCGCGCAGACGGCACAGTGCAATGGATACGCTGGGAAATACGCCCGTGGCTCGATGGCTCAGGTTCCGTCGGCGGGATCGTAATTTTCTCAGAAGATGTGACCGAGCAGAAAAAGGCTCATGAGCTGTTGCAGGAGAGCGAAAACCGCTACCGCGAGCTGGTTCAGAATGCAAACAGCGCAATCATCCGCTGGAAGGCGGATGGAACAATCACATTTTTCAACGAATTCGCGCAATCATTTTTTGGCTACAGCTTGGATGAAGCACTGGGGAAGCATATAGGAATGCTCCTGCCAGATACAGAGTCGACCGGCGGCGACCTGACAGGCCTTATCCAGGACATTGTCGCCTATCCTGAAAGGTTCCGCCATAATGTCAACGAAAACATATGCAGCGACGGGCGGCGGGTATGGATGACCTGGACAAACAGGCCTATATTCGACGCCGAAGGAAGGGTGGCCGAGATACTCGCCGTCGGTATGGACGTCACCGAGCGCAAGCTGATAGCTGATAAGCTGCGGGCAAGTGAGCGGATGTACAGGTCCGTGTTCGACAACATGCTGAACGGCCTTGCTTACTGCAAAATGATTTTCGAAAACGGCAGGCCGGTTGATTTTATTTATCTTGCGGTGAACAACGCATTTACATCCTTGACAGGATTGAAAGATGTCGTCGGGAAAAGGGTATCGGAAGTTATCCCCGGTCTGCGGGAAGCCGATCCTCAGCTTTTTGAGATTTATGGCCGCGTTTCGTCTGCAGGGAAAGCGGAGCGTTTCGAGACCTATGTCCGTGCATTGCAGATGTGGTTTTCGATCTCGGCCTTCAGCCCGCAGGAAGGGCATTTCGTAGCTGTTTTCGACGTTATAACTGAACGCAAGAGAGCCGAAGAAAGGCTGCGCGATAGCGCGGAGAAGATCAGCCTGATCCTGAATTCGACTGCCGAGGGCATATACGGGCTGGACCGTCAGGGCAACTGCACCTTCTGCAATCCGTCAGGACTGAAGATGCTCGGGTACGAAAACGAAAGCGACCTGATCGGTAAGATGATGCACGGTCTGGTCCATCACGCCAAAGTCAACGGCGCGGCTTATCCTATAGAGGAATGTCCCGCACACGTTGCGCTCATCAAAGGCAAGATGCTTCACAGAGAAAAGGAGATGCTCTGGCGTGCAGACGGCTCCGGCTTCTACGCGGAGTACTGGGCTCATCCTATAGAAAGGGATGGCGAACTCGTCGGCTCGGTGGTTACATTTATTGATATAACAGAGCGGGTGACCCTGGAAAACCAGCTAGTCCAGGCCCAGAAGATGGAGGCTGTCGGACAGCTTGCCGGCGGTGTGGCCCACGACTTCAATAATATACTAACCGCGATAACGGGGCATGGATACCTTGCCCAGTCAAAGATGGCCCCTGACGATCTGAGCAGGCACGATATAGATGAAATACTTGACTCCGCAGACAGAGCGGCAGAACTGACGCGCGGCCTTCTGGCATTCAGCAGGCAGGAAACCATGCATGCCAGACTCATGAATGTGAATGACCTCGTATCCAAATTTGATAAATTGCTAGGCAGGATAATCGGTGAAGAGATCAAGGTCAGCACGAGCTTGACGCCCGAGTTGATATATTGTATGGCAGACCCTGTTCGCATAGAGCAGGTGCTTATGAACCTGGCTACGAATGCCAGGGATGCCATGCCGCGCGGCGGCACCCTGTCCATCAAGACCGAAAAGATATCGCTCGCAGAGACTTCGGAAACGGCTTTCTCCCCGGTTGTGCCGGGCGATTATGCGTTCATCTCCGTAACAGACAGCGGCGAAGGCATAGACCACGAAACCCTGCCGAAAATATTCGATCCGTTCTTCACTACAAAAGAGCCGGGGAAAGGGACAGGGCTCGGACTTGCAATGGTCTACGGCATCGTCAAGCAGCATGGCGGGCATATCGACGTTGAAAGCACCCCCGGCATGGGAACTTCATTCAAGATATATCTGCCGCTTCTGGAACTTCGGAAAGAGGAACATACGAGACCGTCAGCCACGAGCCGGCCCCCGCGAGGAAGCGGTACCATTCTTATAGCGGAGGATGATGGGAGGCTGCGCAAGCTTTTCGAGACCGTTCTTTCCAAAAACGGGTACGAGATACTTAATGCAGCCGATGGAGAGGAAGCCGTTTCACTTTTTGCGGCAAACCAAAAGAAGATCAGTCTGGTGCTCATGGATGTCATTATGCCCAAAAAGAGCGGCAAAGAGGCCTTCATAGAGATAAGAAAGATAAGGCCGGACATGAAAATCGTCTTCGTAAGCGGTTACACTGCCGACAGGCTGGACAATGAACTCACGAGCGGCGCAGGGGTATCACTAATGATGAAACCGGTATCGCCAAATGATCTTCTCCTCAGGATCAGCGAGGTACTGGCCAAGTAGCAGGGTTGCGGGCTTATTGCTCTATGAAACATTGCGGGTCTTCCGCAAGGTAATTTTCGGCCCCGTTTGCCTTCGAATAGGCATATGCGATTGCCCTGCAACCCCGGCAACCGGCCCATCTTTTACACAACCTGCATTTGTCGCCGTACCTGTTTCTGTCTCTGAGTGCCTCAAGCACAGGAGAAGCCGCCCAGATCTCACGAAGGGAGTCTGTTCGCACATTGCCCAGGGGAACGTTCAACCTTCTGCAAGGGACGACTGTACCGTCCGAAAGGATAGTGAGTCCTGAAACAGCTGCAGCGCAACCGCCGATGGGGGTATCTCCTAGGTCTTCGTCAGGGGCTGCAAGCGTCGACTGAGACGCAACCGGATCGCCCGTTACAATCTTAAGAGGGGCAGCCTCCAGCGCAAAAATCTCTGAATAAAGTTTCCCAACTTCATCTGAGGAAAGCATCTTGTCCAGCATGGCCGATCCTCTTCCATAGGGCACCAGCCTCGAAAAGCCGACGCGCTGCGCGCCGACCGTTTTCGCAAGGCCCAACAAATCCGGAAAACAGCGGGCGTTAAGCCTTGAAAGCGTTGAGTTCAGAGTCACCGTCAGACCTGCATTCAGGAGGTTATCAATGCCGGTCATCGCCGCCCTGAAGCTCCCCTTCCCGCGTATCTCGTCATGAATTTCCTGTGTGCCTTCGATGCTGATCTGAACCCCATTAACCCTGATATCGGCCAGCCTGCGCGCGATCTCGCGATTGATGAGGGTCCCGTTGGAAAGGACATAGATATCGGCGCCGGTCCATGCAATTTCTTCGAGCATGTAAAAGATATCGTCTCGGAGAAAAGGCTCTCCGCCCGAAATATTGTAGCTTGTCGAGAGCTTCACCCCATATCTCTCTTCCCACGTCCACATCATATCGGAGGCCTCGCCTATGACCTTCTTTATATCGGACAAGGAAAGTTCTTCGCCCTTCTGCCCCTCTTGATAACAATGCAGACACTGCAAATTGCATCTTTCCGTTATGTGCCACTGTATGAAAAAGTCGTGAGTATCGTCTATGGACATTGTTTGTCTCGCACCATCGGGTTCCGTATTTATATCCGAAAAGAAGAAGGCAGATACGTCCTCCGAAGCTTGCGGATTAGTATCTGCCTTTCGTGTGGCCGCCTGACCGGCGGCATCAGCTCTTTCAACTGCTTCATTTGCGGCATACTTTTCCAGGAGAGGTTTTCTTCAGCCTTTCCCAAAGGGCCGCCTCTTTATCGAGGGTCTTCTTATCAAGGGCCTTCTTCATCCCGCTTTCACCTCCTTTCAATTTTTTCGATATACAAAAGCTATCGTTCACAACGCACTGATAGCTTATCTATATATTATCAACCACGCGGCGCAAGTCAAAATCCCTCCCGCGCAAAATAAAAGCCGCGCTGCCTGTCGGCTGCGCGGCCATCTCCATCAGGATGACAATATAAAATTCAGTCGCCGGCCAGTATGCGGTATACCTTTCCCGCCTCGTCGGCGCTGATGCTGGATACTACTTCGAGATTGGGCAAACCTGCGATCTTCCAGGCCTTCATCGGATCGATGAATTCGTCGTTCACGCATTCGCGCGGCTTGTGCACGTTCCTGCAAACGGACCGCAGAATCGGGAATGCGTTGAACTCCCGGTAATACTCCCTCATGAATCTGATAATCTCCATCTTTTCTGTAGTCAGCCCACTGACTCCGAGATAGTCGGCAATCGCCTCTGCTACCTTCTCGTTCCAGGACTCCTGATTCACCAGAAAGCCGTAATCATCAAGCTCGACCCTGACGGACCCGTATTCAATCACCGGCATATTGCTTCTCCCTTTCGGTCCGCTATTTGAGACGCCCTTCCACAGCGGCCCAGTTGACGTTCTTGAAAAAGGCCTCGATATAGTCGGCCCTCTTGAGCCCGTAATCGATCATGAAGGCGTGCTCGAACACGTCCATAATGAGCAGCGGATTGCAGCCCGAAGGGTGGGCGGTATCATGCTCGTTGATCCAGAAATTGATGAGCCGGTCTGCGGCGGTGTCCTGGTAGAGCACTGCCCAGCCTATCCCGCGCATCGCACCGACCGCCCTGAAGTCTTTCTCCCAGGCATCAAGACTGCCAAACGACGCCTCAAGCTTCTTGGCCAGCTTGCCGCCTTTGTCAAGAGCGCCCTTGCCGCCGAGGTTTTCAAAATAATATTCGTGCAGCCTCATTCCGTTGAATTCCCAACCGAGCCGTCTCTTCAGTTCGGCAAACTCCGGGTTGCCAGACTTACCATCTTTCAGCATCGCATCGAGGGTGTCGAGCACCTTGTTCGTGTTGGTGACATACCCCTGATAGAGCGTGAAGTGGTTCTTGAGCAGGGTTTCGCTAAACCCGGCCATTCCTAACAGACCTGCATAGTCCTTCGCATTATACGGCATCTTGTAGCCTCCCTTTAGTTAATATTGAAACGGAAACAACGCCGGACGACACTCTCCCGCATCATTCCCGGAACATCCGAAAAACAATGCGTGCTCACGACTTCATCTTATTGATTTGATTCAGTGCGGCGTCATAATCGGGATGGTTTGTTACTTCGGGCACAACCTCTTTATATGCCAGAATACCGTCCTTGCCGATTATGAAAATGGAGCGCGCAAGAAGCCGCAACTCCTTTATCAAAACACCATACGCGGCGCCGAAAGAGGCCTCGCGGTGGTCAGACAGCGTCTTGACCTTGTCTATGCCTGCTGCATTGCAGAAGCGCGCAATCGCGAAAGGCAGGTCCATGCTTATGTTGAGGACGGCCACATCGCCGGGAAAGCCGGCAGCCTCCTGATTGAACCTGCGGGCCTGCAGGTCGCAAACGGGGGTATCGAGCGAGGGCGTTACGCTTATGACCTTTATCTTGCCTTCAAAATCCTTGAGCCCGAATTCCTTCAGATCGCTGTCAATGACCTTGAAATCCGGAGCCCTGTCACCGACCTTCAGGTCTGGGCCGATAAGGGTCAGAGGGTTGCCGTGAATTGTAACAACGCCTTTCCTTTCCATAAGACCTCCATAATTGCTTATATCTTACTGTATACATACTTTTCAACCCTAGCACAACTACCTTGATGAATATTCCGGCTGCGAGAACTTATCTCACAATCTTGATAATGCTGAAATCATAATTTACCGTCATTCCCGCGCAGGAGGAATCCGCGTTTATAAGGTCTTTCAATGGACCCCCGCTTTCACGGGGGTAGCGACTTTTACGTTTTTCCGAATTCGAGATAGGTTCTAGTACTTATCCCGCATCAGGCGGCCCGCAAGGCGTCCACGATAGGCAATCTGGATGCCCTGACGGCAGGCAGCAGGCCACCCGCAAAGCCCATTATGAGGGCGAACCCCATGGCCTGGTAAGCTATCTGGAAATTAAGATCGAACGAGAATGCAAGCTCCGAGAAGGTCTGAAAATTCATCGTGGATATTGTGAAAAACTGGAGAAAGGCTGAAAAGAACAGTCCGATAGCGCCGCCGAAAAATCCCAACAACAGCGATTCAAGCAGAAAGGCGCCAAGTATGCTTCTCCTGTGGAAACCCAGGGCCCTTAACGTGCCTATCTCGCTCACCCTGTTTGCAACAGCAGCATACATGGTTATCATTGCGCCGATTATTGCGCCGAGCGAAAATATGGCCGTCAGCGAGATCCCCAGGATCCTGAGAAACTTCGCCATCATCTCAGACTGCTTTTCGTAATAGCGTGTTTCTCTCATGGCCTCCAGCGAAAGACGCGGGTCATTCTCGATCCGCTTTTTCACCGCTTCGAACTCCGACGGGTCCCGAAGCCTGAATATAACCGAGGAATATGCCTGTCTGCGGAAGGCTGGCATCAACTGGTCCACATCGCCCCATATCTCGGAGCTGAAGCCGGTATTGCCGGCATCGAATATGCCAACAACGGTCCAGCTCCTCATACCGAAGCGCAGGGTCTCGCCCAGCCCGCCGCCCGTGAACCTTTTCGCTATATTAATTCCGGCCATTATTTCCGAAGATCCGGGCTTCGGCAGCCGACCCTCCAAAAGCCTGATCTGCGGGCGCAGGAGCAGCGATTCTGCTGACGCCCCCCTGATCACCACATTGGATCCCTTGCCGGTGCCCCTCTTGGGAAGCACGATTACTACAACAAGCTCCTTGGCAACCAGCGGCTGGCCGTCTGCGCCTATTGCAACTTCAGGCTGTGTTTCAATGGTGGAGGCCTGCAGCCGTTCTACTCCGCTCTGGATCTCCGAATCGGAGCCCTTGCGTATGACTACAACATTTTCAGGCGATCCTGTCGCAACCAGGGTCTTCTTCAATCCTTCGGCCAGCATCAGCACAGCGGAAAAGACGAAGACGACAAGGGCCATTCCCCCGATTGTAAGACCGGTGGTAAGCCTTCTCGTCCACAGATTCCTTAGGTTATATGAAAAAGGGATGTCCGGCAGCGGGTTCATTATCCGATCCTCCGCAGGCCGTCTGCTATCCTGATCCTTATTGACCGCCACGAGGGGAAAACGCCGGCTACTGTTCCGATGACGGCTGCAGCCGCTATGTCCATGTAGATGGTTTCGGGGGCGACGTTGAAGATCGGGAAAAAGGTGCTCAGGGCATCGCCAAACGCCCTAGCGGCCGGAAATGTGAAAGCGATACCGAAGGCGCACCCTATCATGCTGATGATCAGCGACTCCCCGAATATCAGTGCTGCAATGTAGCCTCCGCCGAACCCCAGGGCCTTGAATATCGCGTACTCTCCAATCCGCTCGCGTGCCGTCATCGCCATCGTATTGGCCATCACAGCCATGATGATAACGATGACGACAAATGAAACAAGCTGTATGGCAGTAACTATGGCCTGGCTCATGGCGATCCAGCTCATTTGAAAGGCCTTCTCTGTTTCGGTCAGGGTCTCTGCAATGGAATTCCTGAACTCATTGTCTATCCTGGCAGCCACGTCAGACGCTATATCGGGCCGCGTGACTCCGATCATGAAGAAGCCGATCTGGTCGGCCCTCTGCGGGTATGTCTTTTTCATTTTCTCGTTAAGATAATCCCACTGGAAGTAAAAGGTTGTCTCGTCTACATTCTTGTCCCGGCCTTTGTAAATCCCCCTCATGACAAAATCCCATTGCCCGGGGAATATCGTGCCCCTGAGAGTGACCGTGTCTCCAAGCTTCCACCCGTATTTCTCGACGAGCTTGCGACCAGCTACAAACCCTTTTCTGTCCCTGATAAATGCCGCCTCCTGCTCGGGCGGCAGGATTATCTCAGGGTAAAGAGCGAAAAAGGGCTTTGGCTCGATCGCGAAATTGGCGAAGAAATGCTTTTCATCTATGTATATGCCGCCGAACCAGTTGCCGCCGGACACTATCCTGACGCCTTCGGTTTGACGAATGCGCTCCTCGTATGACAGCGGAAGGGTGAATATGATGGATATTGCATTTCTGGTCACAAGGCGGCTGGCCGAAGACGCCTCCACCCCGGCATACCAGGCGCTGATAACGGTGCGCAGCAGGCCGAACGCCAGGATTGCAATCGTGATGCCGAGGACTGTAAGCCACGTCCTAAGCTTGTGCCGAAAGACGTTTCTGAATACGAGCCTAAGAAGAAACATTGATAAAGACGCCCTTGTCCAGCTGCTTTATCAGGTGCGCCTTTTCAGCGGCCCTGGCGTCGTGGGTTACCATGATGATCGTCTTGCCGAGTTCCTTGTTAAGCCTGCTCATGAGTTCGAGTATTTCCGCAGCTGAAACCCTGTCAAGGTCCCCGGTGGGCTCATCGGCAACAAGGATGACCGGGTCCGTAACCACAGCGCGGGCGATTGCAACCCGCTGTTGCTGACCTCCAGACAGCTGATTGGGGTAATGATCCATGCGGTCCGACAGGCCGACGGAACGAAGCGCCATCTCGACATGCTCATGCCGCTCCTTCCTCGACAGCCTTGTCAAGAGCAAAGGCAGCTCGACATTTCCGAAGGCCGTCAGGACGGGAATCAGGTTGTAGAACTGGAAGATAAAGCCTACATTGACGGCGCGCCATGCCGCCAGGTCCGTCTCTGAAAGGGTTGTTATGTCGAGACCGCCTATCAAGATCGACCCGCTGTCAACGCTGTCAATGCCCGCTAAAAGATTGAGAAGGGTGCTCTTCCCAGAACCTGACGGCCCCATCAACGCGAGGAATTCGCCTTCTGCGATATCGAAGGTAATGTTCTCAAGAACTGGGACTATCTGGCTGCCGCGTCGGTAGGACTTACTGACATTTCTGATCTCAACTATTGAGCGAGCTTCTGCCATAGCACCGCCCGGTATCATTTTTCTTCGGCCTTAATTTTCGAACCGTCACGCAGATCTCCCGAGGGCCTGAGCACTACCTTGTCTCCGGCCTTCGCCCCGCTGAGGATTTCAACCATATCGCCCATCTGCCTGCCTGTAGTTACCATGACCGCCTTTGCCTTTTCGCCTTCAGCCAGAAAGATTATCTTCTTCCCATTTCTGGCAACCAATGCAGATTGGTTAACGGCAGTAAATGGTTCGGTCTCGCCCGCCGCGACCTCGCGGGAAAGAAAAGCCACCTTTGCACTCATCTCGGGAAGGATACGGCTGTCCTTCTCGAGGAATCTGACCTTTACCATGACAGTCGCTTTGCTCCTGTCTGCTGTCGGCACAATCATATGGACCTGCCCCTTGAAACGCACGCCCGGCAGGGCGTCCAGCTGGATCTCGCAGGGCTGTGCCATCTTGACGTTTCCTATGTTTGATTCAGAAACATCCACTTCTGCAAGCAGAGAGTTCATATCAGCGATGGTCACTACCGCTGATTGCACATTAGCAGTAGCTCCAATCGGAGTTACAATGTCTCCGATGTCGGCGTTCTTGGTGAGCACTACCGCATCGAAAGGAGAACGCAGCACGGTATAATCGATAGCCACATTTGCGCCGCTAAGGGCAGCGGCCGCTGCTTTTGCCGCCTGGTCCGCTGCATGCACCGCGGCTTCGGCGCTTTTATATCTGGCTTCTGAGGTATCGTAGTCTGATTGTGCAATATATCCCTTCCCGATAAGGTCCTTGTTTCTTTTGAAGGCAAGTGATGCATCGCGGAAGGTTGCCTGTGCGCTTTCGAGATTGGCACGGGACACCCTGACATTTGCGGCGGCCTGATCCCTGGCGGCCGTAACATCATTGTTCTCAAGACGCGCAATAATATCGCCCTTCCTGACCTTGCTGCCCTCCTCCACATTCAGCTGAATGATGCGGCCGGTCACCTTCGAAGCAAGTGCGGCCTTGCGCTGGGCCACTACGTATCCGCTGGCGTTCAACAAGGTGAATGTCTGAGAAGGATAGACCAGAGAAACAGTCGCCTCCTGGACTTTTATGGACGGGCTGATTACTCCGCTGAAGAAGAGGACCCCAATAAGGATGACAGCAGCTGCAACCCCAATGGCATAAGCAGTTCGTTTTCTGTTCTTTACGGGGCCCTTGATTGCAGAGCTCTTGTCTATCTTCAACTTGGAAAGGTCTTCGTCAGCCATTGCAAACCTCTTTTTGAATCGGAGATAGCGGGGACAACGCGTAATTATAGCAGATTTATCTGACGAGGTGCGGGACCGGCGTTACGCCTTGCGCAACTTCCTGAGGCCTTTTCCTACGATATAGAAAAGAAGCGCAAAGACAGCGACGACACCGGCAAGCGGCACTGCTATCGCCAGTATGCTCAGTCCTGCCGCTATTAACAGTTCCATTGTAGCAACCGCATGATTGCCCAAACCAAGCGTGCCGGCGCTCGATGCAGCCCTAAGCAACGCCGTGCCACCATGCAAAACAGAGGCGGTTCCTCCTCCGGCTATGATGGCGAGGGTCCATTTCATCATGGGGCTTATATCGACAAAGCTTGATGCTGCGACAATGGTGCCGGCCACGGCTGCAGCGGGCGCTGCAATTGTATCCATTATATTGTCTACCCATGGCACATAATAGGCTATGATTTCAAGGATTGAAGCAATTGCAAATGCCGTAAGTGCGGCAGGTGTCCCGATCCACTGAAATCCGGAAGAAAGATTCAGATAGCCTGAAAGAGAAGCAATGCTGGCGGCCAGAAGAGGGACAAACACCCTGAATCCGCACGCAGCGCTGAGACCTATTCCGAGACAGATACTAAGGACAATATCCACGCGTGCCCGGCAGCATGGTGTCGGCTATACCAGCTGACTGGCTATGATCTCCGACATGCGACGTTCCGCGCCACCGTAGTGCTGCAGATCCGGCACCTGGTTCCTAAGTGGTCCGTCAGCCACTTCAATCCATTTTTCTTCGGAATAGCGATAAAACTTCTTGACTTTTTCGTCGCGTATGAACTGGTCCAGAGTAAAGGCAGAAATCATATCATATACGCCGTCGTGATACATGATCCTGATAGTCATCTTCCACCTCCACGGATTATATGTCTTTGAATAATTATATCACGTAAGAGACATTTTTTGTGATAGAAATCACACTAATCCTGAGCCGGGTCCAGTGTCCTTGGAACAAGCGGCCTGCGCATATCCGTGCTCCGCGACTGCTGTTCTGAAGACGGGTGAGGAGATATTCGGCTGAGCGGATTGAAGCTTTCCAGCCCGCCCTGATGGGGCAGCGATCCTTCTTTGAAATACTCATCGATTGTTGAAGCATCGCTTGCAAAAAACCCGGCAGGCTGCCCGGTTACTATATCGATCCTCTGCCTGACAATGCCGGGCGGTACCACAAAATCCGGCACTGTTTCACCGCTCAGCGTGCCCCTCATGAATCTCTGCCAGATCGGTGCAGCTGCCCGCCCGCCGACCTCTCCGCCGCCCAGAGAACGCTTCATGTCGTCAAACCCCACCCAGACCCCCGCAGCGAGGTCGGGCGTATAGCCGACAAACCATGCGTCTTTATAATCATTGCTTGTGCCTGTTTTGCCTGCCGCAGGCCTGCCTATGTTTGCCCTCATCCCTGTCCCGTATCTAATCACGTCCTCCATCATCGATGTGATCTGGAAGGACCCCGCAGCACTTATCACAGGGCTGCCTTCCGGCTGAGAGCCTTCGATAACCTGTCCGTGCGAGTCCGTTATATATTTAATGGAAATCGGCTTCATCTTTATGCCTCCGTTGGCAAAGGTCGCAAAGGCGGAGGTTAGCTCCAGAGGCGTAACACTGGTAGATCCGAGGGCGATGCTCAGGTTGCGCGGCATAGAGCCCTGAATTCCGAGCGCTCTGGCAAGTTCGATAACCCTGTCCACACCCAGCGCTTCCACAAGCTTGACTGTAACTATGTTCCTCGAATATGCAAGAGCCTCCCTCAGCCTGATCGGGCCCAGGTATTTACGGTCATAATTTTCCGGCTTCCAGTCGCCTGCAGCACCACCGGGGTATGACACCGGTTCATCAACAAGGATGCTCGCCGGAGTAAATCCGTTCTCAAGAGCAGCCGCGTAAATAACCGGCTTAAAAGAAGAGCCCGGCTGCCGTTGTGCAAGGACAGCCCGGTTGTATTCGCTGCGCGTAAAGCTGAACCCCCCCACCAGCGCCCTTATATAACCCGTAGAAGGTTCCACGGCAACCACAGCGCCTTCGACATCGGGTTCCTGATCAAGACTGAATAGTATGTTCTTGGCCCCTCCGGTCTTGAACCTGACCAATATTACATCACCCTGCTTGAGTATGTCGGTAAGCTTGAAATTCTTTATATACCTGGGCCTGCCGGATGATTTGTCCAGGACAGCACTTGCCCACTTTGCATCACCTACGAGTAATTTACCCGTAATACCGCGGCTTTTGACAACCGCTTCTTTCGGACCCACCGAAATCACCGTACCTGTCGATATGTCTCCGGCAGTGGCGGTGAACGAAGCCGAATTCTCGCCGTTCTGCTCTTTGATATTATCTCTGTGTGCTACGGGTCCCCGCCAGCCGCGTCTCTTGTCGACCTCGCGCAGGCCATCCTGCAGCGCCCTCTGCGCCTGCACCTGAGCGTTTTTGTTTAAAGTCGTATAGACCTTGAAATCTCCCTTGAAGACTTTTTCCTCGCCGTACCTGGCAATCAGGTATTGCTTAACGTAATCTATGAAATAGTTGTATGTCTCAGCAGCAGCTCTGGCCTGAGACAGAAACAGGGGCTGCTTTTTTGCCGCATCCGCATCCGATTGCTTGATGTAACCTTCTTCAACCATCCTGGCAAGCACTACTGATTGCCGCTCCTTTGCCCGTACAAGATCGTTGAATGGAGAATACGTGGTCGGCCCCTTCGTCAAACCGGCCAGCATCGCAGCCTCGGCAAGAGTAATGTTCCGGACCGACTTGCCGAAATACGTCCTGGCCGCCATCTCTATTCCGTAAGCGCCGTGGCCGAAATAGACCCTGTTAAGATATAGCTCGAGTATCTCCTTCTTTGAGAGCTCTTTTTCGATCTGCAGCGCCAGCTGCGCTTCTTTGATCTTGCGCGTGATAGTCTTCTCTGAAGACAGAAACACGACTTTAGCCAGCTGTTGAGTTATGGTGCTGCCGCCCTCCTTGAGGCTCATATGAAGCAGGTCTTTTACAAGGGCCCTTCCTATGCCCACATAGTCGATGCCGCTGTGTTTCCAGAAGCGCGAGTCTTCGACGGCAACCACGGCATTCCTCATATTTTCGGGAATCTGATTATAGGGGACGAATATGCCTTTCTGGAGCTTGATCTCCCCGATAAGCGAATCGTCGTCGGCATATACTCTCGTCCCTGCGGCGGAATCATGCTTTTTCAGTTCTTGGATTGAGGGGATCCCGGTAGCAAGAGCAAGGTAGGCGCCGACCAGCGACCCCAGTATCAGGACCGCTGAGATGAGTATTACTTTCGAGCGCATGATTCTCATTATAAACGGGGCATCAGAAATTTTACAACGCCGCCGGATCGACAAGCCCATTGACATTTTGATATATAATGAAGCCACGGTGCCCGGAGTCACATACTCTGTTCAGGAGGTCTTATGTCCGCCATATTGTCCGCGCTTCTCGCCGCACTGTTTCTCTTTTCGATATCCGCTTTCGCCCAGACCGACGCTACCGTTGAATTCTTCTCCCCGCAGGGGACTATCAAAACTGTGCGGCAGGTATCTGCGCGGTTTTCGGAACCTATGGTACCCTTTGGCGATCCCCGGATATCCGACCCCTTTGACATATCATGTCCGGAAGCCGGAAAGGGGCGATGGGCCGACTCCAGGAACTGGGTGTATGATTTCGACAGGGACCTGTCTGCGGGCGTCAGATGCTCCTTTTCGACCCGGCGGGACCTTAAAGCACTTTCGGGGCAGCCTGTAACAAATCGCGCCTTTTCTTTTTCAACGGGCGGCCCGGCCATAATTAAGTCAAGGCCGCACGACGGTGACGAGCGGATCGATGAAGAACAGATCTTCCTGCTTACGCTCGATGCGGCTGCATCCGAGGAGAGCATAATTGCCAATGCCTATTGCTCTGTCGGCGGTGTCAACGAAAAGGTCGGTATCAAAATCATCGCGGGCAAAGAACGGGAGCAGCTTCTTCGCGCCAGCTATATGAAGGATGATCCCAGGATAATCGCCCTTCAGTGCCGACAGCGCTTCCCTGCCGCGGTCGAGATAAAGATCGTTTGGGGCAAGGGGATATCCTCTTTAAGCGGGATAGCTACAGAGAGCGACCAGGTTCTGGTCTTCAAATCCCGTCTGCCATTTACGGCAAAGTTCAGTTGCGATCGCGAGAAAAAGGATGCGAACTGCATACCCATGCTGCCCATGCGACTGGCCTTCAGCGCGCCTGTCCGCTGGGACGTTGCAAGAAAGATCAGAATGAAAGGACCTGGCGGTTCCTCCTACAGGTCCATACCGGACAATGGAAAGTATGTTGAAGACGAGGACGGCGAAGAAAGCGGCGAAGGCATATCTGAGGACACCGGGAAAAATGGAGCGCCGGAATACGTGTGGACAGTTTCGTTCAGGGGACCGTTCCCGGAATCCTCTTCGTTCACTATAGACATGCCTAAAGATTTCAGGGATGATTCCGGCAGACAACTCTCAAACAGAGACA
This sequence comes from Dissulfurispiraceae bacterium, assembly GCA_035319185.1. Classification (GTDB taxonomy): domain Bacteria; phylum Nitrospirota; class Thermodesulfovibrionia; order Thermodesulfovibrionales; family Dissulfurispiraceae; genus Fen-1308. Next base: position 27,765 of record DATHDF010000093.1, read on the forward strand.
AATATCCCCTTACTGTTAAGACCGACGCCTACCCGCCGCTCGCCAAGTTCTCATCCCGCTTCGGGATTATCGAATTGAAGGGAAATGCTGCACTGCCGGTCACTCTCAGGAACCTTGAGTCCGAAGTGCCGGCCAGGATGCTGCAAGTGGACGACGAAAAACGTGGTGCGAGCAGCAAGGTAAAAGAGGGAATCCTCGACGGTGCTGCGAAGCTCGGCGGTGCGGTCGCTTCAGCCCTTCCGGATTCTGTGAAAGAAAAACCCGATGAGATGGTGCAGGGGCTAAAAGGCAGACTACGCAAGCTCCGCATGAATAAAGAGGAGAAAGTGATCGAATGGCTGCGGACAGTCGCCGGAGCAGGCAGGCAGAGATCGGTGCTGAAGGGCGCCGAAGGCGTGAAAGAGTTCGGCGTGCCTAAGCCTGGCGGCGAAAAGGCTTTCGAAGTGGTGGGCATTCCACTTAAAGAACCTGGCGTTTACGTCGTTGAGATGGAAAGCCGCATACTCGGCTCGTCCCTGCTGGAAGCAGGGGGAAAGACCCTGCAGAAGAAACCTATATATGTACCAACAGTTGCATTGATAACAAACCTGGCCGTGCACTTCAAGCATGGAAGGGAATCGTCGCTGGTATGGGTCACTACCCTCGACAAGGCAAAACCGGTTGGAGATGCCTCGATTACAATCCGCGACTGCACCGGCAAACAGATCTGGAGCGGGACTACCGATGCCCAGGGCATTGCCCGAATAAAAAAGCAGCTGCCCGACCACGGAGAGCTCCCGTCCTGCAGGCACACCCCGGATTCGGACAACTATTACGATTATCCGCAGCTGAAAGGGCTTGAAGGGGCACGGGGAGGCCTGTTCGTCTTTGCAAAAAAGGCCGCCGATATGAGCTTCGTCCATTCAAGCTGGAAAGAAGGGATCGAGTCCTGGAGATACGGGCTGCCGAGCGGCTCATACAGAGGACCGGTAATTGCGCATACGGTTTTCGACCGCACGCTCATTCATGCAGGTGAGACTGTCCACATGAAACATTTCATCAGGAAGCATACAATGGCCGGATTCGACTTCCTGCCCGAACGTGAACTGCCGGACAAGCTCGTCATCGAGCACTCGGGCAGCGAAAAGAAATATGAATTCCCGTTAAAATGGCGTGACAGATGGATGGCGGAGTCCGACTGGAAGATACCGGAGGATGCATATCTAGGTCAATACAGCGTTGCGATGACAAGCAGCAAAAAAAATGATGCAGATGATAAGCGCAGGCGCTACGTATC
>DATHDF010000094.1:0-31255 GCA_035319185.1 Dissulfurispiraceae bacterium
TATCCGATCCCTGCCATCAGCAGGAAGTATCTTGTGAAATAGTCAGAAGGGGCGGGGGACGGTGATGCAGTCGCCGACCCATGCCTGCGGCAGGATATCTTTCCCAGATGCGCCTGCATGGTGGTCCCTCCGATTGCAATATCAAGGGCTTTTTCTGTATTCAAAGGAATGCCCAGTTCCCTCGCAAGCACTGAAGTCGTTCCCATAGGCAGTATGGCAAGCGGGGTGTCGGAATGAGCAAGCCCATTGGCGGCTTCATTATATGTTCCGTCTCCGCCTGCAGCTATTACTAGCGCATCGGGCATTGCGGCAGCTTGACGGGCGAAGAGTTCAGCGTCGCCTTTACCTGATGTGAGCATGAGTTCGGCATCTACTCCTTTTCTCTTTAGAAGTGACATGGCCTGAGATATTTTCTCTCCGGCGCCGCCTCCTGCTATGGGGTTGCCTATGAGGACTATCTTTCTCGTCATGGCTTACCCGCTATGACCGGTTTCCTTTCCAGCCAGTCTATTGTTTTTTTAACGTCGCTATTTTCTTTAAGAAAGAAGACCCTGCCCCCGTGCATTTCTCCAGGCCTCTTGATGTTGGGTATCCTCAGATATCCGAACGATCTTGAGGCAATATAGCCGGTTGCATAGTCCGGGTCGTCGGAAATGCAGATTTCGGCTACGATCTCTCTGCAGACGGATACTTTGGATGCCAGGACAAGCGCCTCCCTGACGGTCTGACTGTTGATGCCCATTCGGGATAACTTGCGGACAAGTCGCTTTTCGGAGGTTTTCTCGATGCCCAGGCGTGAAACCCTCACGCCGCGCGCTCGGTCCGGCTCAAGCCTTTTACCTGATGTAAGAGATATCAGCGCGGCGCCCCTCATCGTACGCTTCGCTTTGAGAACTCGCCTTGCTGACCGCAGGGCAGCAGAAGATATTCCGAGCTTTGACAGGCAGGCAGCCAGCATGCGCCATGCATCTTCGGCGTCTTCACACTCGAGGGTCCTCACCGGCAGCAGACTGATCTGCTTGGGCAGGTCCTTCATCCTTTCTAGGGTTATTATTATTTTGTCCGGCGTGCCTCTTGTATGCGACAGGGCACGGCTGATGAACGTCCCCGCCAGCCCTGATATTTCACTATCTTCGCAGATGCCTTCGGCCCCAGAAATATGTATTTCATTTGCCGGACTGCCATGCTTGCCGGTTCTGCCGAGCATGTCTTTGGCGGAGGCCCTCATGCGAACGTTCCACATGATGGATATAATACAGGAAATCTATTCTTTAAGCACCCGAAGCAGGACAATCGCTGAAATCAGACGGCGGGACGCGTGTAAACACAGCAGCGAAAACCGCGTTGTAGAAATGCTGCAGTTCTATGCCTTGAAAAAGAACGCGTATGCGCAGGCAAGCAGCGGAAGAATGATTACGCACAGTGCGAGGATGTCCATGGATTCTTTCTCCTTAAAGACCTTGCAGGCTGTTGGCAGTTCATAGTTTCATTATACTGCCAAGCCGCCCGATGTCAAAGAGTATACTTACAGGCCCACGCTTTTGCGCTCAAACGAGGGCTTCAGCACGATATCCTTGTTTTCCAGGACCTCTATCTCTCCCTCTTTTGCGAAGCGGCTCATAAGCCTTGTCACCGTCTCGCGGGACACAAATGAGTAGTCGGCTATGTTCTGATGAGTGAGCCTTGAACTCAGCACGGTACCGCGTGCGTCCTTGTATCCGTAATAATCGCTTACTATTGTGATGACAGCTCTGACCCTGTCCTCTGCGTTCGGCAGGCTCAGGACCTTTATCATCATCCAGGCTTCTCTGAGCCTGGTGCATAGTATCGATATGGTTTGCCTCAGTATCTTGTCGTTTTTAAGGAGGTACTTTTCGAAGTCCTTGCTGGATATGATAGTTATAAGGGTATCTTCGAGCGCCACAACCGTGGCGGGTGATGTTTTACCGTCAAGAAGGGCCATCTCGCCGAAGAAATCCCCCTTCTGGTGAATGGCCACGATATGCTCTTTGCCATCGAACCCAGAGTGGATGACCTTCACCTTTCCGGATAATATAATATACATATAGTTCAGCGTGTCTTCTTCGAGAAAGATCGTCTTGTTGCGGCCGTAGTGGCGCTCGACGAAAATATGCTTCAGATCGGCGAATTCCTTGTCTGTAAGGCCCTGAAAGAAAGGCAAACTTCTTAACAGAGTGCAGTTTCTCTCGCTTCTGCTTTTAAGTTGAGGGGCTTTCAATGGCAACCTCCAGAATTAAAGGAATAATATCTAGTTACATAATACCACAATTCTTCTTTTGGAATATCCAGATAGGTTTGATTCATATGAGTGTTTTTACAGTCTGCCGCGGGCATAAAACTGCGCGGTCAGTTTCAAGCCCCGGACCTATGCGAGCGTCACGCCGGCAATTATGGTACAATTATAAAGTGATTGCGATTAAATTGCCGCGGGGCGGGGAAGGACACTAAATAGCGTGAAGGTTATTTACAGCGGCTCTTTTCATTACAAGATCGGCAGGCTTGCATCAAAGGAAGCCGCGTTCTTGTGCGACCTGGATATCATCGAATATGAAAACGGTGTCATGTGCGTTGTCCTGACCGAGCGCACCGACAACACTGCCCTGTCCATCAGTAATGTCAGCGACAGGATAGCGTCGCAGATATACGCCGATTATCTCGCCGGAGTGCCTGAGAACAAGATCGTATGGCTTGAATATTATCCGCCGTCAAGGGGGAACAAGGCTTATATAGATCTGGTCCAGTTTGATTATGAGGTGGTTCCCACCACAGGCACGGGGCCGGGGACTACGGGCACACTCCGATTCTACCATCCACGCTGGCACCGTCTTTATGAATCACGCACCCTGGACAGAAACCAATTCATGTCCAGTCACGCGAACCTTATACAGAACCTTTATCACGCTCAGGTAATCCTGGATCTTGATGATCGGGAGGGGCATGTCTGGCGCATAATAACCGGTCAGGAGAAGCTTTATGTTATCAGCCCGAATTCAGATGCCGGACTTCCCGACAAAGGTTTCGATGTGCCCGGAATGAACGCATTATTGCGCGAGAAAAAACGTTTTTTCAGTCCTGAAATCGATCTGGAACAAAGATTTACGGATGAACTTGTAAAGGGGTTTCTGAACAAGGGGCTTTAGCTGTAGCAGAAGAAAAAAGACGAGGAATCCCGTTTAAGGGATCTCGCGGGTCTGGACAGCGGTAATGCGTTATTATCTGATTTTGGTCTTCTTGGCGGCAGGAGCAGTATCTACCTGTGCCACTTCTTCCTTGGGGCCTGCTATTCTCTTGACTTTCTCTTTTGCCGAATCAGCCTGTTCTTTTATGCTGTCTGCCTTATCGGCTACTATACTTATCGTCTTGCTGACGACTCGCTGCGTGTTTGCTTCCATCGCCCTGATCTTGTAACCGCCGTCATTGGCTACCGCGATAAACGCGAACATTATCCAGGCTGCAATCATGACCTTCAGTATCTTCATCTTTCGGCCCTCCCTGTTCTACTATCTAGTATTAGTGTAGAGCGTCGCTTTCTTATTTAATGTGATGTACGTCACTAAATAGCAGTTATGAACTTCAGGATGTTTTCCATCTTCCGGCTGGCCACCATTTGCGCGCTATGCAGGACCAGCGCTTCCCGCTCATTCAACGGAAGCATCGTCCAATACGGCGATTCCCTCAGCGCATTTATGATATCCCTGATGTTCATGGTCTCTCATCCCTAATATATTTATCGGCTGAAAACCGGCGCAGATTAGTGACCATACGCACACGGGAGATAAAACTGGAAAGATAGAAACATGCTGAAATTAAAGGTAATAAATCTTTCGATGGAAATCAATTGCGTCCGGGACGCAGGCCTTCGACCTTAAGCATTTCCAGATCGTCGGGATATGAGCGGCCTGAAGTTACAAGATAATTGCCGGTCATCATCGAGTCTGCACCCGCGCTGAAGATCATGGGATGTTTACTCCCAAGCGTCTGAAGTCTGCCGCCGCAGACCCTTATTGCCTTTTGGGGCAGGGTGAGGCGAAACAGGCTGATTATCTTGAGCGCCTCGTCCGGATGAAGCACCGGAAGATGCTCAAGGCGCGTGCCTTTTATAGGGCTGAGAAAGTTGACAGGCACGGAATCGACATTTAGCTCCTTCAGTAAAAAAGCAAGATCTACGCGATCCTCCCAGGATTCCCCCAAGCCGAATATTCCGCCCGAACAGACCGACAGGCCGACGGAGGCAGCATAGTTGATTGTGCGGACCTTTTCAGCGTAACTGTGCGTCGAGCATATATAAGGGAAGAAACGCTCAGACGTCTCCAGATTGTTGTGATACCTTTCAAGCCCATAGTCGCGCAGAAATGCGAGTTCGTCCTGTTCGAGCAGTCCCAGAGACGCGCAAACACCCAGGCCGGTTTTTCTGATAGATTCAAGAGTTTCGGCAATGACTTTAATGTCCTGTTTGTCAGGTTTCCTGCCGCTCGTTACAATGCCGAATCTCCTGACCCCGCCATTAGCAGCATCTAGCGCTTTCCTTAAGACCGCATCTTTTCCTATGAACGAGTAAATGGCAGAGCCGGTTTTGTTCGCTGAAGATTGTGCGCAATACGCGCAATCTTCGGAGCATGCCCCGGACTTCGCATTTACTATGGCGCACAGTTCTATTTCGTCGCCAAAAAAAGACTTGCGTACATTTTCAGCAGCACCGAAGATATCACACAGCATTTCAACTCCGGAGTATGCCAGGCTGAGGGCCTCATCTCTTGACAGAGACGATCCGGCGGCAATTTTAGATTCCAACTCTTTGATCATTAAGTATTATTTTCCTTGACGGAAAAAGGAAATGTCAAATCGGCATTTTGCAAGACTGAAATTAAACCGGCATGATGGAGTGATGCGTGGCCGTGTTAATATCGGATCATAAAGGTGGTGAGGCCTTCCGGGCGTTCCGACCAGTTGACATCGACGATCTCGACTTTTGCCGACGGTATGCCGTCCTTGCATTTTCTGATGGCCGATTGTATGGAATCCTTTTCACCTTCGAATACTGCCTCTATTTCGGAATTCCCCGTATTCATTACATATCCCGCCAAGGCATGAGACAGCGCCACTTCGCTTACAAAAACCCTGAATCCCACTTTCTGGACTCTGCCAGATATGAAAAGATGTGCCCGCGTTTTCATGAAAAATATCATGCCCCTTTCAGGGGCAAAAGTAAATATAGATCACCAAATAAGTCTATTAAAGTCCTAAATAAGCCTTCTTGACGGCATCATTGTCGAGCAATTCCGCGCCTCCACCGCTGAGCTGTATGGTACCGTTTTCCAGTACATAGCCTCTGTGAGAAAGCTTCAACGCTGCGCGAGCATTCTGTTCGACCAGGAGCACTGTAATTCCATCCTTGTTGATATCCTGGATGACCTTGAATATGCGGTTGACCATGATAGGCGCCAGCCCCAGGGACGGCTCATCCAGCAGGAGCAGCCTGGGGTTTGACATCAGCGATCTGCCGATGGCGAGCATCTGCTGTTCGCCTCCGCTAAGGGTGCCGCCGGGCTGACGCATGCGTTCCTTGAGAATCGGGAATATGGAAAAAACCTTCTCTATGTTCCGGTTGAAATCCGCTGCAGCCGAGGAGAAAGCCCCCATTTCAAGATTGTCGAGCACCGACAACCTTGGGAATATCCTTCTGCCCTCAGGCACCTGACAGATGCCTTTGCGGACTATCCTGTTTGGAGGCATTGCCGTTATCGACTCTCCGTCGAACGTTATCTCGCCGGATTCCGGGCGCAGTATGCCCGAGATTGTCATGAGCGCAGTTGTTTTGCCGGCACCATTGCTACCCAGCAGGCAGACTATCTCTCCGCGTCTCACTTCAAGGTCGATCCCCTTGAGCGCTTCAATCTGTCCGTATGACGTCCTTATAGACCGCAGAGAAAGCATCAGTGAGCAGTCTCCTTGCCAAGATATGCCTCTATGACGAGCGGGTCGTTTTTGACCTGGACGGGCGTTCCCTCGGCTATTTTCACGCCATGGTCGAGCACTACTATCCAGTCCGAGATGCCCATAACCAAATGCATATCATGCTCTATCAGGATTATGGTCTTGCCGAGCTGCTGTACCTTCCTGATCAGAGACATCACGTCTCTGGTTTCTGAAGGGTTCATTCCTGCGGTCGGCTCATCGAGAAGCAGTATCTCCGGCTCCGTGGCTAGTGCCCGCGCTATTTCAAGCCTTCGCTGGCTTCCATAGGGCAATTCACCTGCATGACTTTCTGCATATGCTTCGAGATTTGCGAGCTCCAGGAATTCATAAGCTTTTTCCCTTATTGCAGCTTCTCGCGATCTGAATGCGCCGCTGCGGATAATCGCTCCAGGCAGTGTGTATCGAATCCTGCAATGCTGGGCGACCATTACATTTTCTATTACGGTCATCTCTGGGAAAAGCCTGATATTCTGAAAAGTACGCGCTATGCCGAGGTGGGTAATCCTGTGCGGTGGAAGCGCTGAGATGTCTTTCCCCTTGAAATGAATCTGCCCGGCAGAAGGCGGTGTAATACCTGTAAGACAGTTGAACAGGGTAGTTTTACCTGCCCCATTTGGCCCTATAATGCTGGTTATTGAATTGATACCGATCCTGAAACTCACACCTTCGATGGCCTTGACGCCTCCGAATTGCTTGCTTACTTCCCTTGCATCTAGGATGTGCATGCTATTTCACTCCCAGCAGTCCCTGCGGCCTGAACCTCATGAGCAGCACCAGGCCCATTCCAAGGATCAGCATTCTGTATAACTGCATCTCCCGCAGGGCCTCCGGCAGCATCACCAGCAGAAATGCCCCCAGCACCGCCCCGTAAGTGTTGCCCAGACCGCCAAGTATCACCATGCTCAGGATCAGGACGGATTCCATGAACGTAAAACTCTCGGGAGACACGAACTGCATCTTGGCGGCAAAGAGCATCCCTGCAATGCCCGCCCAGAAAGATCCGAATGCGAAAGCGAACAGCTTGTACTTGGTGGTATTGATGCCTATCGTCGAGGCTGCGATCTCGTTTTCCTTGATGGCCTTCCACGCCCTGCCGAACCGTGACATTTCAACACGTCTTATGATCAGGAGCGAGACGGCCAGGATACCAAAGACAATATAATAGTAATAATGCAGGTCCCGCAACGAAATGCCCGCAATCGTCGGCGCTTCGATTCCCGTAATCCCGTTTGGGCCGTGAGTCAGGCTGTCCCAGTTATTAAGTATCAGGCGGGTGATCTCTCCAAAACCGAGCGTCACGATTGCAAGATAATCTCCTCGCAGCCTTAAGGCAGGTACAGCCAGCAGAAAGCCGGCACATGACGTAAGCAGCGCTGACACGGGCAGGCATACCCAGAATCCGAGACCGATTTTTGTGTTCAGAAGGGCATAGGTATACGCTCCACACGCATAGAAGGCAGCGAACCCAAGATTCAAAAGCCCTGTGAATCCCACGATTACATTCAGCCCTATGGCAAGTATGGAATATATGCCTGCCATTATTAGTACGTCGATGAAATAGTTGTTGAGCACCAGCGGGCAGGCGGCAAGAATTCCGGCCAGAGACAAGGCGATGCAGGTCTTATTCCTTTTAATGACCGCAGGAATTGTGCTGAATGCAGACGGTACTCTGATCTTGCCGGACAACGAAATGACCGTCAGGACTGATGCAATGGCCGCAAAAAGAATAAGAGATGATAGGACGCCTTTGAACGGCAGCAGCATTATGGCCCCTAACAAGGCTGCAATCACGGTTTTCGCTATTTTCGTATTCAGATAAGCTGGAAGTATCATGACCTCAGACTTTCTCCGGTATGTCTCTTCCAAAAATTCCTGCAGGTTTTACAAGAAGGATGAGTATGAGCACAACGAAAGCGATCGCATCCTTGTATTCCGACGAGATATAGGCGGCGCCAAGGCTTTCCATGAGGCCGAGGACTATTCCCCCGAGCATGGCGCCCCTTATACTGCCGATCCCTCCCAGCACTGCTGCTGTAAAGGCCTTAATACCCGCAATATAGCCGATGGTGTAGTTGACCAGACCATAATAAGCTGCGACCATGACGCCTGCAATGGCTGCCATGACCGCCCCGATCACAAAGGTTACGGAGATGATCATGTCTACATCGATGCCGACCAATGTTGCCATGGTTTTGTCCTGGGACGTGGCTCGCATTGCCTTGCCGATGCGTGTTCGCGAAACGAAAAGGCGGAGCGAGATCATCATCAGCATAGACACTGCAATAATGAGCACCTGGGTTGCAGTCATCCTGACATCACTTATAATCAATGCCGTTTCGCCAAACTGATAAGGGAAAACCTTGTCGGTAGCGCCCTGGGTCAGCATAACGAAATTCTGTAGAAAGATCGATATGCCGATGGCGCTTATAAGCGGGCTCAGGCGTGGCGCATTTCGCAAGGGTTTGTATGCCACCTTCTCCATGGCAAAACCGTACATTGCGCAGAACATGGCGGAAAATACAACGGTCAGCGCAAGAGACATCCCCGGGCCGGCCACCCCGGTCGCTGTGAAGAAGCCCATTAGAATTATGCCCAGATAGGCCCCGAGCATGTATACTTCGCCGTGTGCGAAATTTATAAGCTCGAGGATGCCGTAGACCATCGTGTACCCCAGCGCGATGATGGCGTAAACGCTGCCGAGGGTCAGTCCATTGATGAGCTGCTGAAGGAGCATTAATTCAGATGCGACCTGCCTTCTTCAGAAAAGGAAGCCTAGAGGTTCCCATCGCCGGGGCCGGCTTGCTCGTTACTTGGGCGATTACTCCGGCCGTGTTCCTTATTGCCGGTTTGTTAGAGCCGGAAAGACGGGCCAAAATTTCTTTTATCGGATGAACTTTCAGTTTGTTTGGCGACGCTGCATGCTTGGCTGTGACCTTAGGACTGACGTGCCTGACCGGAATGATCGGCTTAAAAACAGCAAATGACGCCGCCCGATGGGCTTTCTTTGTTTTTGCCGGGCGCCTTGCCGGTTTAGCCGCAGGCTTTGCTAAGACCGTTTTCTTGAGCAGTGTTTTGGGCTGCGCGGCAATCGGTTTCGCTTGCCTTTTCAAGGCAGCCTTCTTAACGATGCCGGACTTCTTTGCCGCAGAAGATTTGACTACTTTTGGTGCGGGCTTGGCAGGCGGCTTCAGGGTTGCAGTTCTCTTTGGTTCGGCCTTTTTGGGTTTGGCTGTTTTCTTAGGCTTGCTTATCGATACTCTCGCTTTCTTGACAGCAGGCTTAACCGCTATTTGTTTTTTTGTTGCCTTGGTCTTGAGTTGTTGGGGCTTGACAGTGCGGGTTTTTGCGGACGATAACTTTTTGGACGCCGGCTTTACTACCGGTATTTTTTTGGCGGAGGACTTCGGACTAACCTTCTTCGCAACCGCTTTTTTTGCGGCGTGTTTTTTGGAAACTGCTTTCTTAACGACGGTTGTTTTGGAAAGAGGTTTCTTCGTTGCAGTTTTCTTTGCGACAGTTTTATTGGCAGAACTTTTTTTATCAACAGATTTTCCGGCAGTTTTCATTTGAGGCATCTTCTTGCCGGGCGCCTTCTTTGCTGCGACTTTTCTGCCCGCTGCGATCACCTTTTTGACGGCTTTCTTCCCGGCAGCGACCTTTTTAGTTCCCATCGGCAAAACCTCCAAAAATTTTGTGTGATGAATTTTATCAACATGCAAAAAGAAAAGTAAACAACTTGATATTTAGAGATAAACGACAAAAAAGAGAGTTAAGGCAGATAAGGCGCGCGGTTATTACCCCACGCACTCGGTCTAAACTGACACGAGCAGACTTTATCATTGACAGGATGATAGTTTTGCTATACAGTATTTTAAAAAATAATATCTGGAGGTAGTGAATGAAAACAGTACTCGCAGCTCTGGTTTTGGTAGCGTTTGCAGTATCAGCGGCTTTTGCAGGCACAGTCGAATACCAGGTGACAGGCCCGGTGCTGGAGTCCAAGGATGATAAGATCGTTGTCCAGAAGGGCAAGGAGAAATGGGAAATTGCAAAGGACAAGGACACGAAGATGGTCGGCGATGCCAAGGTCGGGGAAAAGGTAAGGATCAAATACACGATGAAGGCAACCTCTATAGAAGCAAAGGCCGACAAAAAAGCGGATAAGAAAGCGGAAAAAAAGACCGACAAGAAATAATAGCCCTTAAATAACGGGCAATGGGCCGGGCGCAAGCCCGGCTTCTTTCACTCTTTTCGGCTTCTACTGCATTTTTTAACTTCTGAGTTACAACTCAATCTAGCACTTTTCTGACGATCGTAAGCAAGTCGTGCTGCGAGATCGGTTTGGTGACTATCTCGACGGCTGCAGAATCTACGCCTCTTCTTTGCACTTTGTCAGCTGTATAGCCTGTCAGAAAGACCACCTTACTGTCCTGTCTGATTGATTGTATAGCTCTATAGGCTTCCAGCCCGCTCATCCTCGGCATGATCATGTCCAGGATTACAAGATCGATTTCCTTGCCGAGCTCCCTGTATTGTGATACGGCGTCTTCTCCATCCTCAGCAAGGATGACCTTATATCCGTATGATTCCAGCATCATCCTGGACAGCTCCCTAAGAGTCGGATCATCCTCTGCAACAAGGATCGTCTCGGTGCCTCCCGCGATTGCTTTTGCCGCCTCAGCTGCTCGCGTTTCCATTGAAGCCCCAGAAACGGTTGGAAAATAAATGCGGAATGTTGTGCCCTTTCCCGGCGTGCTTTCGACATCGATAATCCCGTTGTGCTGACGCACTATCCCGTAGACCATTGCCAGGCCCAAACCGGTCCCCCTGCCGGGTTCTTTTGTCGTGAAAAAAGGATCGAATATCCTCTTGCGCGTCTCTTCATCCATTCCGACGCCGGTATCTGACACGGAGATGACTGCATAACGACCGGGGTTATCGCAATCATGGGCTCTGCAAAAAGCTTGACCGATATTCTCTATTCCAGACACTATCGTCAGGGTCCCGCCATCGGGCATGGCGTCTCTTGCATTAGTGGCAAGGTTCATGATGATCTGCTCAATTTGGACGCTGTCGGCCATTATTCGCGCTGATTGGGGCTGCAGCACGGTCCTGAGCTCGATGTCCTCGCCTATTACCCGGACAAGAAGATTGCTCAGTCTGGCGATAAGGTCGTTGAGGTCTACTTCGCTGACGGTCATGACCTGCTTGCGGCTGAAGGCTACCAGGCTGTGGGTCAGCCGCGAGGCGCGTTCGACGGCCTTCATGATCTGCCCCAGGTATGACTTGGCTCTGTCGTCCGACCCCAGCATCATATGCAGCAGTTCCGTAAAACCGAGAATCACCGACATGATGTTGTTGAAATCGTGTGCGATGCCGCCTGCGAGGACCCCGACGGCCTCCATCTTCTGGGCCTGCCGAAGCTGCTCTTCCAGGTCCTTTCTCTCGGTGATGTCCACGTTGACGCCGGAGATGACCCCGTCCTCCAGGACAGCACTTGCTGCAAGCGTTTTTTGCTGTCCGGAAGGTGTGACTATTCCAATCTCATAGTATGGCAGTTTACCCGTTTCCTTCAGCGCATCCAGGAACACCAGGCGGTCTTCCGGCTTTTTATATCTGGAACTGACCGGCTGCGAAAGCAGTTCCGCCGCGGACCCGCATCCGAAGAGTTTGACGGTGGCGTCGTTTACATACAAGAAACGATCATCTAGGTCCGACCTGAAGATTCCAACGAGGGCATTGTCCACCAGCCCCCTGTATTTCCTCTCCGATTCTCTCAGGTCGTCGAGCAGCCTGGCCATCAAACGGTTGTTTTCCTCAAGCTCCGCTTTTTGACGCTCAACATCCTGAAGCCGGTCCTGCAACTCAAGATAGTATGTCTTACGGCCTGAACCATTGCCCAGGCCTATGATTTTGCGGCGCAGCGATTCGTTATGCTCCGATTGATCAGTATGCCCGTTCATAGCATCCTATTATGTCATTTATTTTCGGCATTTTGGGATTGGTCACCAGGCAGATATCATGCAACGCAAACTCGGCCAGATGTGGAAAATCTTCCTTCTTCAGGCCCATGTCACGCAGACGGCTGCGCAGGCCGACTCTTTCCCGAAGACTTGAAACAGCATGAGCGAACGCTATCTTTCCTTCTCTACCACCAAGGGACCCATCCCCTCCAAGAGCGCCTAAAATCTTCCCGTATCTGGCCGCAGACGCATCATAGTTGAATGAAGCGACATATTCCAGCAACAGCGCGTTACAGTCTCCGTGCGGAAGGTCGAAGCTGCCGCCAAGGGCGTGGGCCATAGCGTGAACCATTCCCAGGCTGGCATTTGAAAAAGCCAGGCCGGCTAGAAGGCTCGCCAGCATCATCCTAGTTCTTGACTGCGCATTTTTCGGATCGTCGATGACCTTCAGCAGGTCGGAGGCTACTATTCTTACAGCCTCCAGGGCGTGAAGGTCGGTAACAGGCGAGCTGGCATTTGAGACATAGGACTCCACGGCATGAGTGAGAACATCCATGCCGGTTGCAGCTGTGAGGCTGCCCGGTTTCGTCAGGGTCGTCTGTGGATCAATTAAAGATATGTCGGGCACGATGGCCTTACTCACAATAGCTATCTTGACCTTCCTCGTTGTGTCCGTAATAATTGCAAACTGTGACACGTCCGCAGAAGTTCCGGCGGTGGTAGGTATAAAGATCATCGGCGGAGGAGGCACAGAGACCATGTCAACACCTTCGTAGTCGAGCACAGAGCCGCCGTTAGCGACCAATATGGCAATCCCCTTGGCGCAATCCATGGGGCTGCCGCCGCCGACTGCAACTATCACGTCGCATTTTTCTTCGTGATAGCGCTTTGCGCCGGCTGCCGATTCAAAGTCCTTCGGATTGGAAGTGACGTCCTCGAAAACAGTGTACGCGATGCCTTCTCCCGCAAGTGAGTTCCCGACTTTTTCGGCCCATCCGGCTGCCTGGACGCCCGGATCGGTCACCAGCAAAACCTTCCGCGCCCTGAAATTTGCCGCATATTGGCCGGCCAGGTCAATAGAGCCCCATCCGAAGACAAACTCAGGCGCAACAAATTTTCTCATCTGCAGTGAAACGCTCTCCCCCATCAGGGCCTTCCTTTCCAAACAGCTCGGCTGTATTTGCGTGTGAGCATTGACTACCGCCTCCCGGCCGTAGTGCAGCCATTAGAGTTTTTCAGTAATGCCTCTGAGTTTGGCAAACTCTTTTTCCGCGCAATCGGGACAATAGCCGTGGGAGAATTCCACATCGAGGTGCTTGCTGAAGTAAGCTGCCACATCAGTCCAATACCGGTCGTCGTTTCTGATCTTCTTGCAGGTCATGCAGATGGGGATGATCCGCTGCAGCTCGATTATTTCGCTGATGTCCTCTATTACCAGGAGGACCAGGCCCCTGCCGTCATACTCGAATGGCGATGCGCTGATCAGGGCGAACACTTCATTTAGGCGGTTATCAGCAACCAATTCGAGCCTTGCACGGCTGCGCACTATATTTCGACCTGCCGACGCCTCTTTGACGGAGTTACGTATTACGCAAGTCCTGCAATGGGGCGCTCTGCCGCATCCTTCTTCGACCTCAGCCGAATGAATGCAGTCAAAGGCCTTTCCGCCTCGCTGATTGATTATAAGGTCTGGATTGTCTCCGAAAAGCTTTGAAGCCGCGGCATTATAGTCAACAATCCTGACGTCATGATCCACGATTAAAGCTATCGCAGGTATTGCGTTGAATAAGACCCGGTTCAGGCCGTCGATTGATGGAATGCCCATTGCCCCCACTGCTCCCCCTATAAATATTATATCTGCAGCAGGCGATTTAGACAAGAAAAGTCCGAAACAGGAGCGGGCTAGACAAGTCCCTTTAGGTATGCACTTCTTTCTTCGGTTTCGAACTTCTCAATGGCATACCTGAGCATTGTCCGCGGCATGGTCTTGTAATGCTTTTTCAGAAACCGCTCTTCAGCCCCCCTGTCGCGCTTACCCACCTCTCTGAGCATCCATCCGACAGCCTTGTGGATCAAGTCATGCTTGTGGCGCAACAATCGTTCCGCGAGCCTGAAAGTATCGCCGAACCTGCCTTTGCGTATGAAGTGGAATGTGGACATAATAGCCACTCGCTGGTTCCACAGCCGGCCGGAATCGCATAGCTCGTAAAGGACCGTCTTGTCCCTGTCGATAAGATAGGCGCCCAAAAGCTTGTCAGCCGACAGATCTACCAGGTCCCAATTGTTGACGCGCGAAAGATTGTCCAGATAGAACTGTACGATCTTCGCTCTTTCATCTTCGCCGGCCCGCAAAAACCTGTCGGTCAGGATGAGAAGCGCAGCGAGCCTGTGCTCGTGAATGCCCGAACGAAGGAGTTTTTTGACTTGAGCAAGCGATAGCCCGCGGTATTTCTTTGCAACGGCCCGGATGTCCGGCACAGATATGCCGATAAATATATCGCCTTCTGCATATCCGCCGGGATGCGCCTTGAAAAACCGCGGAAGGAAGTCGGCCTTGACCGGGTTTCCCAATGCCGCCAGTTCAGCCTTGATGTTGTCGATCATGATCTGTCTCCCCCGAAATGCCATCAATTATATAACGTCACAGCCTGTGCAGGCCAATCCGGTCCCTTGGATATGACTGCGCATGTATCTATAATAAGTTCAGGAGACATTAAAGCAGAAGTCATAGCTGCAAATGAAACGCAGCCATATAAAGGAGATCACTGGAATGAGCGATGCTGCACATCTCGAAAAAATAGCGAGGCTTATAAGGTATTACATCCTCTTTTCTACTACCGAGGCCGGTTCAGGGCATCCGACGTCGGCGCTCTCGGCTGTAGAGCTTATGACAGGGCTGCTCTTCGGAGGGGCCTTCAGGTTCGACCTTGACAGGCCGGAGCATCCGAATAATGACCGGCTCATATTTTCTAAGGGTCATGCAACCCCTCTTTTCTACGCGCTGTGGGCGGCTGCCGGCAGAATCGGAGAGCAGGAACTGAGATCATACCGGAAGTTCGGCAGCGTGCTGGAAGGGCACCCTACAGTTGCATTTAAGTACACAGAAGCGGCTACAGGGTCTCTCGGGCAGGGGTTATCGATCGGAGTCGGAGATGCTCTGAACGCTAAATATATCGATCAGCTGCCGTACAGGACTTATGTCCTTCTTGGTGACAGCGAGATGGCCGAAGGGTCGCAGTGGGAGGCCATGGAGATAGCGGCCTACTATAAGCTCGATAATCTGACCGGCATCATGGACGTGAACCGCCTGGGGCAGCGCGGCGAGACTATGTACGGCCGCGATCTGGCGTCGTATGAAAAGAAAGTCGCAGCTTTCGGATGGGAGCCTGTTGTTATCAACGGGCACGATATCGGCGAGGTAGTCGGCGCCTATGATAAAGCTATGGCGGTCAGGGATAAGCCCGTCATGATTATCGCCGGAACTGTCAAGGGCAAGGGGATATCTTTTATCGAGGACAAAAACGGCTGGCACGGCAAGGCCTTGAGCAAGGAAGAATTCAGAACGGCTATCGGAGAACTCGGTGCTGTCGATATGTCCGTAACCGGTGATGTAGCCAAACCCGAGGACCTGGCTGCCGCCGGCCCTGAACCGATTCCGGCAGCCCCCGCATCGTATGAGAGCAGCAAGGCGGTGGCCACTAGAGAGGCATACGGTCATGCCCTCAAGAGGATATTTCCACAGTACCCCGCTATCGTTGTGCTCGATGGAGAGGTGAGTAATTCCACGTATGCCGAAATATTTGGGGACGCCTATCCGGAGAGGTTCTTCGAGATGTATATTGCCGAACAGAACATGGCCGGGGCTGCGCTCGGCCTGGCACGCAGAGGGAAGGTCCCTTTTGCGTCAACCTTCGCAGCCTTCTGGACGAGGGCGTTCGATCAGATACGCATGGGCCAGTATTCCAGGGCGAACATAAAGTTCTGCGGTTCTCATGCCGGGGTTTCGATAGGGGAGGATGGCCCTTCGCAGATGGGGCTCGAGGACATCGCAATGTTCAGGACGGTTAAGGATTGCGCTGTGCTCTATCCTTCCGACGCGGTCTCGACGGACAAGCTTGTGGAAGCGGCCGCGGCGCACAAAGGAATGGTCTATATCAGGACGACGCGCATGAAGACGCCCATCCTTTATGACAGCGCAGAACCTTTTGCAATAGGTGGCAGCAAGGTGCTGAGGCGCAGCGACAATGACAGGATCACCGTTGTGGCCGCCGGAGTAACGCTTTACGAGGCGCTGAGCGCATGTGACGAACTTATAAAGGAAGACGTCCATATCCGGGTAATAGATCTCTACAGCATAAAGCCCATTGATGAACAAACGCTGAAGGAGGCTGCACTGGCCACCAAGGCGATTGTCACGGTTGAAGATCATGCACCTGAGGGTGGCATCGGTGAGGCGGTGCGAAGTGTGCTTCCCGGCGTCCTGATACATTCTCTTGCCGTCAGGAAGCTGCCCAGGAGCGGCAGACCGGACGAGCTGCTGGTGTTCGAGGAGATATCAAAAGAGGCGATCATACATAAGGTGAAGGAGCTCATATGAGGCCGGACGGTCTGAAGACGCGTATATTTCTGGATGGAGGAGACCCGTCCGAAACGCGGGAGGCGATGGCGAGGCTCGGCTTTCTTGACGGCCAGACCACCAACCCGACACTGATCGCCAAGAACCCCGATGCAAAGGCCAGGCTCCAGAGGGGTGAAAAGTTCAGCGAAAATGAGATCTACGATTTCTATCGCGGCGTTGTGACGGAGATCTCAGGACTTATGCCTGCCGGGTCCGTGTCTGTTGAGGTATATGCCGATCGGGGCACTAAGGCCGAACAGATGCTGGAGCAGGGCAGGGAGATGTATCTCTGGATACCCAACGCGCATATCAAGTTCCCGTCGTCGACGGAAGGACTCAGGGCGGCTGAAATGGCGGTCAACATGGGTTTGCGCGTGAACATGACACTCTGTTTTACGCAGGGGCAGGCGGCGGCGGTATATGCCGCCACTCGCGGCGCAAAAAAAGGCGAAGTCTTTGTCTCGCCGTTTGTCGGACGACTTGACGACCGCAAAGAAAACGGCATGGACCTTATCGCCAACATAATCCGGATGTTCGGAAACAGCGACCATCATGTGGAGGTGCTTTCGGCCAGCGTCAGAAGCGCCTCCCATTTCTACTATTCGATTGCCCTGGGCTGCGACATCGTGACGGTTCCATATGCAATACTGAACGACTGGGCTGAAAGCGGCTTCTCAATGCCGGGAGGAGATTATGTCTACAATTCGGCAGGTCTGGCGCCGATGGAATATAAGCAAATCGATTTGTCGCGCAACTGGCGCGATTTCAATATAGCGCACGAATTGACCGAAAAGGGTATGGAGAGATTTTCAGCCGACTGGAATCTTCTGATCAAGCGATGAAAGTAGCTGTCGGATCGGATCATGGAGGTTATGTACTCAAGGGATCGATGATTGCTTTTCTTTTATCCAGGGGGTATAACGTAGTCGATGCCGGGGCTCGGCAGCTTGATTCGTCCGATGACTATCCTGATTTTGCAAAGGCAGTTTCGGAGCTGGTTTTATCTGCTGAGGTTGACAGGGGTATACTTATATGCGGTAGCGGAGTAGGTGCATCCATAGCAGCCAATAAGTTCCCAGGGATACGGGCTGCACTTTGCCATGACTCTTTTTCAGCACATCAGGGAGTTGAAGACGACAATATGAATGTGCTGTGTCTGGGAGCCAGGGTAATAGGTGAGGAATTGGCTAAAGAGCTTGCTTTGATCTTCTTGAAAGCAGAATTTTCGCATGCAGAAAGACATTTGCGCAGACTTGAGAAGGTTGATGCCATAGAAGGGGAGTTCATGATAGATGATCGAAGAAAGACATGACATAATCGACAGCAAATATCTGCAGTCATGTGATATTCCGCAGGAAGCATCTGAGATAGGACCGCACACCATCGTTATATTCGGCGGCAACGGCGACTTGAGCAGGAAGAAGCTCATGCCTTCCATATTCGGTCTTTGGAGTGACGGTGTCCTTCCAGACAGTTTTTCGGTACTGGGGTTCGGACGAAAGCCGCTCGGTGACGAGGAATTCCGCGAAGGTATGAAGGAAGCTGTGTCAGAGGCTGCCGGAGCTGCCGTGCAGACTTCGAAGTGGAATGAATTCAGCGGGCATCTTCATTATCTCTCCGGCGATGTTGCCGAAGAAGGGACAATGAAGCAGCTGGCGTCGAAACTGGAAGCGTTTTCAGCCGGGTCATCGGAGGGCAGCAGAGAGGTCATATATTACATGGCGGTGCCGCCCTCGGCGACATCCACCATAATAAGGAGGCTCTGCGATTTCAGGCTTTGCGCGGGGACTTTTAACGCCAAGATCATAGTGGAGAAGCCTTTCGGCGTTGACGGAGCTTCCGCCAGAAGGTTGAATGCCGTGCTGAAAGAGGCCTTTGACGAAAGCCGCACGTACAGGATCGACCACTATCTCGGTAAAGAGACTGTGCAGAACATCATGTTTTTCAGATTTTCGAATGCGATATTCGAACAGGTCTGGAACTCCCGCTTTATCGACAATGTGCAGATAACCGTTGCCGAAGACATCGGTATCGGCCACCGCGGGGAGTTTTACGAGGGCAGCGGCATAGTGCGCGACATCGTGCAAAACCATGTTATGCAGTTGATCGGCACGATTGCGATGGAGCCGCCGGTCGGCTTCACGGCCAATTATATAAGGGACGAAAAGGTAAAGGTGGTGCGCTCCCTCAGGCCGCTGGACGCCGGCTATATCGACGGGAATATCGTAGCGGGGCAATATGGGCCCGGCATTATAAACGGGCAGAGGGTCGCCGGATATCGCGAGGAAGAGAACGTCTCTGCGACATCGAAAACCCCTACTTATTTTGCCGGCAAGTTTTATATAGACAACCTCAGATGGGCGTCGGTGCCTTTCTTCGTAAGATGCGGCAAACGTCTGAAAAGGCGTGTCACCGAAATCTGCATGCAGTTCAGACAGCTTCCGCTCAGGCTCTTTGGCCGGACATGCGATGTGTTGCAGAATAACGTCCTTGTCATGACCGTCAATCCTGAGGAGAAGATATCACTCCGTTTTAACGTGAAGTATCCGTATTCGCCGAACCAGGTGCAGGCGGCAAACATGGACTTTTGTTACAGGGGGGCTTTCGACAGGGAGCATCAGGACGCATACAGCAGGCTGCTTGTAGATTGCATGAAGGGCGATCAGACCCTGTTCGTCAGGGAAGATATGGTTGAAGCTACGTGGGATGTTGTAGACCCCATTATAGAAAGGTGGGGCAATCTGAGCTCAGCGAATTTTCCGAACTATGACGCCGGCTCGTGGGGGCCTGATGCGGCAGTGAACCTTATCGGCAGCGCCGGTTCACGGTGGCTCACCGAATAATCCCGGAGGAGAAGGATGATGACGGACCCCTGTATTCATGTATTCGACGACAGAAAAGAGATGAACTCGTTCCTGATAAAGAAGTGGACCGAGATCGGGATGGAGTGCATTGAACGCAGGGGGGTGTTCGCTGCTGCGCTGTCCGGAGGGGGGACGCCAACTGAATTCTACCGAGAACTTGCATCTGCAAGTAGTGCTTTCCCATGGGACAAGACCCACATCTTTCTGGTTGATGAAAGGTTTGTTCCTATCAGCGAAGCTGTCAGCAACTTCGGTATGCTGAGGACCTGCCTGCTGTCGGGCCTGAATATGCCTCCAGGCAATATCCATTTCATCATGACCGATACCGCATCTCCGGTAACTTCTGCAAACGAATACGAGGAGGAGCTGATGAGCTTCTTCGGTCTGATCGTCGGAGAGGTCCCGGTGTTCGACTTCATCGGCCTCGGTCTCGGAGCGGACGGCCATACGGCATCGCTTTTCCCCGGCTCGCCGGAAGCGGAAGTGCCGCTAGCCCCCGAAAGCAGCAGGCTTGTCGTAGCCGTGCGGCGCGACAACGTAATGTATGCGCGCGTCAGCCTTACCCTGACGGTGATCAACAACGCAAGGGATGTTGTTTTTATTGTAACCGGGGGTAGCAAGGCTGCGATAGTCAAGCGGGTTGTCGAAGACAGGGATATGGGGTTCCCGGCATCCAGGGTGGAACCTTCAAGCGGCAATCTGACGTTTGTGCTGGATTCCGAAGCAGCCTCGATGCTCAATAAATGACTGCAAATCCGAAAGCTGGATAAAGGAGAAACGTATGCAGATAGGAATGGCCGGTCTCGGAAGGATGGGAATGAACATGGCCGTCCGCCTGGTCAAGGGGGGGCACAAGGTCGTCGCTTATAACCGAACCCGCGCAAAGGTCGATGCGATAGTGAAAGAGGGGGCCATAGGCGCATACTCGATGGAAGAACTTGTACGCAGGCTTGCCCCTCCCAGATTTGTATGGCTGATGCTGCCTGCCGGCAAGACAGTTGATGATCATATCGATGAGCTGAAGGGGTTGCTGCAGAAGGGTGACACAATAATCGACGGCGGCAACAGCTTTTATAAGGATGATCTCAGGCGAAGCGAGGCGCTCAAGGCTGAAGGAATCAACTATCTTGATATCGGCGTGAGCGGCGGCATCTGGGGTCTTAAGGTAGGCTATTGCCAGATGATCGGCGGAGATTATGAGGCGTTCAAAAGGCTTGAGCCTGCAATAGCAACCCTCGCGCCTAAGGACGGATACATGTATTGCGGCCCGTCCGGGGCGGGCCACTTTGTGAAGATGGTGCACAACGGGATAGAATACGGCATGCTGCAGGCCTATGGCGAAGGTTTTGCGATTATGAAGGCGTCTCCGTATGCTGCTAACCTTGAATTCGAAAAGGTGGCACATCTCTGGAACCAGGGCAGCGTCGTAAGGTCGTGGCTGCTTGAGCTTGCGGAAGACGCATTTGCAAAGGACCCGGACCTCTCGACTATAAAGGGATATGTGGAGGACTCCGGCGAAGGCAGATGGACGGTGCTTCAGGCCATCGAATCATCGGTTCCGGCGCCGGTGCTCGCGCTTTCCCTGCTGCAGCGCTTTCGGTCCCGGGAGTCGGACTCTTTCTCTGACAGGCTCATAGCTGCTCTCAGGAACGAGTTCGGCGGGCACGCTGTGAAAAAAGAATAAGGAGGCGAGCAACGATGGAATGCAAGACGGACGGCAGGCTTGAAAGCGGGCCTATTGCGACCCTGTTCCTCGATGTCGGAGGCGTTCTGCTGACGAACGGATGGGATCGTTCTATGAGGAAGAGGGCTGCGGAACTATACAAGCTTGACCACGACGAGATGAACGAACGCCACCATCTGACATTCGACACATATGAGCAGGGCAAACTCAGCCTGGACACTTATCTCGACAGGGTTGTATTTTATGAACAGCGCAGCTTTACGCGTGACGAGTTTAAGGAATTCATGTTTTCGCAATCAAAGCCTTTCCCGGAGATGATAGATTTGATTTGCAGTCTCAAAAGCCGCTACAGGATCAGGACCGCGGCTGTAAGCAACGAGGGACGGGAACTTACCCAGTATCGTATCAGGGCGTTCGGGCTAAGGAATTTCATAGATTTCTTCGTTGCGTCATGTTTCGTACATGTGCGCAAGCCGGACGAGGACATCTTCAGGATAGCGCAGGACCTTTGCGGCGCATCTCCGGAAGAGGTGCTGTACATCGATGACAGGGCCATGTTCGTAGATGTGGCGGAAGGTCTCGGTTTCCGTGGACTGCACCACACGGGATATGTGTCCACCATAGAGGCCCTTGCAGGGTACGGACTGGCTTTGTGATCAGGGCGAAGTTTTGATATATAATAGGTCAAGATCTGTGCTGGGGGACTGCAATGGAATCTAGCCGAAAAATCACTGCGAGGAATGGGCATGAAATCATACTGCGTCCTGCCGTCCCGGAAGACTCTGCCGCGATCTTAAGGACCATTAAATCTCCTGCTCCTGAACGCAGCTACATACTGGCAGAGCAGGTCGGCAACAGCGCTGATGCGGAAAGAAATTATCTGGCTTCTCTCGACACCGAAAAGAGCCTTCTGCTTGTTGCAACCGAAAATAGTGAAGTCATAGGCGTGCTTGCTGTCGTACAGGCTGATCAGGGCAAGAGACATGAGGCGGCGGGGGGGGCGCATATAGGCTTGCACATATCCGATGGACATCGCGGACTTGGAATAGGATCAGGCATGCTTGCGTACGCCACGGAATGGGCTGTCGCGCGCGGCTTTACGATGCTGGATGCATGCATATTTACAACCAATATGGTTTCGCTTAACATCTTCAAAAGGGCAGGGTTCTCTGAAGAAAACCTCAAGTTGCGCAAGATCCGTTTCGGCAATGAGTGCATAGCCGAGGTTTGCGTTGTTAAATGCCTCGACTGACATTTGCGCTTTTCCGGCTTGCCGGCTTGGCGCTCCTCTTTTCGATCACCTCCTGCTCTCCGGAAAACCGCACGAACGATTATCTCTATTGCAGGCTTAATTCCAATCCTTCCACTCTCGATCCGGCGCTGATAACTGATGTACAGGCGTCCGTTGTAGCAGCAAAGCTGTTTAATGGCTTGGTAGGGTTGGACGCCGGGCTCAACGTTGTGCCTGACATCGCCGAGAGATGGGAGATTTCACCGGATGGCCTGACCTATCGATTCCGTCTCAAAAGAGGTTTTCTTTTCGCCAACGGGCGCGAAGTTACGGCCCACGATTTCAAATATTCATTCGAGAGGTTGCTTGCGACTGCCACCAAATCCCCAAACAACTGGATATTCGAAAATGTGGAAGGCGCCCGTGCATTCAGAGAGGGCAGGGCGGATGAAGTCGGCGGTTTGAAGGCCCTCGGTCCGTACGATTTTGAGATACGGATTGCAAGGCCGTTTTCTCCATTCCTGAAAATGCTGACTATGACACCTGCCTATGTGGTGCCGCGTGAGGCTGTAATTGCAGGCGGTCCCGACTTTGCTTCACATCCTATGGGTACCGGCCCATACATTCTTGAGGAATGGGCCCCAAATCGTGAGGTTGTATTGAAGCGTAATGAGAGATATTCAAACCCGGCGGCGCATCTGAAGGGTATTGTCTTCAGGATACTGCCGGAGGACCTGACTGCATTTACCGAATTCGAGCTCGGCAATCTGGACATCTTTCAGATACCGGCATCGGCCTACAGTAAACTGCGCAACGATCTTCGGCGAAAACAGTACATCGAGGTGCTGCCCGGACTCAATACCTACTATCTGGGGCTCAATACTTCGAGGCCTCCGCTTGACAATCCCGCCTTGAGGAGGGCTATCGCGTTCGCAATTGATCGCAAAAAGATACTCGAGAAGTTTTACGAGGGGAGGGGCAGGCTGGCCGATGGCCCGGTGCCTGATGCCCTGCGCTCATGGCATTTGGACAAGGACCGGGGTCCGGTCGAATTCAATCCGGTTCTGGCCAGACAGATCGTCGCAGACAACGGATTTTCCGGTGTCAGGTTGAAACTCTATGTTGCGGCAGATCAGGAGGCGGTTGATATTGCCGAAATCATACAGGGTTATCTGGCGGATGCAGGGCTTACCATAACCATAAGGCAGCTCGAATGGAGCTCGTACAAGCAGGCTATCAATAATGGCGAGCCCGATATGTTCTGGCTCAACTGGTGGGCTGATTATCCGGACGCGGAGAATTTTCTGTTTCCGCTGTTTCATTCCGCAAACATTGGCCCGGCGGGCAACCGGACAAGGTATGCGAATAAGGAAGTTGATCGGCTGATAGAGCTTGGACAGCATGCTACAGACCCGGCGTTGAGAAACCGGGCCTATTGCGAGGCAGAGGAAAAGATAATAGCCGATGTCCCGTGGGTATTCTTCTGGCATAAAACCGACTACGTCGTCAGGCAGCCGTGGGTAGAAGGCTTAAAAGTTTACGAGATTTACAATATGGACAAGGGGCTGGATGTCAGCCTGCGGAGGCGCAACTATTAGGATATATATTCTAAAGCGCATACTGGTGCTGGTGCCGCTGCTGATCAGCGTTACGTTCGTATCCTTCTGCCTGCTGAAGACGCTGCCCGGCGATCCTGTGTACTCAATGGTCGGGGAACGGGCCACGCCTGAGGCGATAGAGAGCATACGGAAAGAGATCGGGTCCGACAGGGATTTTATGTCTCAGTATGCGGGGTACCTCGGTCTTCTGGCCGGCGGCAACTTCGGGAGGTCGTACTATTCCAACCGAGACGTCCTGGATGATATAGCCGCAAAGCTACCCAATACCATGAAGCTTGCCCTTGCTGCTATGGCAATCGCAATCCCGTGCGGACTCGCCGCCGGTATGATTATGGCATACAGGCGCGGCAGCTTCATTGAGAGAATTGCGGGCATGTTTACCATCGGGGGAGTCAGCCTGCCGGTATTCTGGGTGGGGTTGATGGCGATGCTGGTTTTCAGCCTGGAATTAAGGCTGCTGCCGCCCTCCGGCACGGGCGGGTTCAAATTCATTGCGCTTCCTGCGCTCACACTTGCGGTGCCTGCCATATCTACACTCGCCAGGGTTGCAGCTGCTTCAATAGAGGAGTCCATGGGACTTCAATTTATAAGGACTGCCAGGGCAAAGGGGCTCTCTCCGCTGAAGATAGCAATCTTCCATGTGACAAAGAATGCGCTGATACCGGTTGTAACCATTATCGGGCTTGAGTTCGGCAGCTACCTGAGCGGGGCCGTGGTGACCGAAACCATTTTCGGCTGGGACGGCATCGGGCGCTTTGCGATGCAGGGCATAATCATGCGCGATTATCCGGTAATTATGGGATGTATCATAACGTGCACTGCCGTTTTCGTTGTCATGAATATGCTGACTGACATAATCTATCATTATATCGATCCGAGGATTCGCATACATGACGGCAAAGGGTAAGGTGTATTTGTACTTGGTGCTGTTCATGTTTGTCCTCTCTCTTGCGGCGCCGTTCCTTCCGCTGCACAAGCCTGAGACGATAGACCTGGATTCCCTTCAAAAGCCGCCGGGGTTCGCGCACCCATTCGGCACCGACCATAAGGGCAGAGATATCTTTTCGCGGGTTATTTACGGGGCCAAGATTTCGATAGGTATTGCATTGACGGCGGCTGCGGCTGCCTGTATCATAGGCTCGCTTGCAGGCCTGGCTGCCGGCTATTGCGGAGGCATGACCGACTCCGTAATTACGGCAGTCGTGGATTTTACGATGTCCTTTCCGGCGCTTCTGCTTGCAATCGCCATCTCTGTCGTGCTGCCGCCGGGCATCCATTCGGCGATGATAGCGCTGTCGGCGACCGGCTGGACGTCATTTGCAAGGCTCATGCGCGGGAAGGTACTGACCGTCAGGGGACTCTCCTTTGTAGATGCGGCCAGGGCTGCCGGATGCAGCGATGCCAGGGTTCTTTTCATCCATATCCTGCCGAACTGTCTGAGGGTTGCGTTCGTCATGATGGGTATTAAGCTGGGGGGATTCATCCTCGCCGAAGCTACCCTCGGATTCCTGGGCCTGGGGGTTCAGCCTCCGGCGCCCTCGTGGGGTGCGATGATAAGCTCCAGCCGGGCATACATACTGACGGCCCCCTGGACCGTATTCTTCCCAGGTCTTATGATCACCGCTACGGCATTCTGCTTCAATCTCTACGCGGAAAAGCTGAAAGAGACCTGCGACAATCGGATGCCCTGAAGTCAGTCGACCATTGGGATGCTAACTAAGATCCTGGTGCCCTTGCTTGGACTGCTGACGATTCCTACGCTGCCTTTCCAGGGATAGACCCGCTCTCGCATTCCCAATATGCCGAAGGAGTCGGTTTTTTCAAGTTGTTTCTCGGTCATCCCGATCCCGTTGTCCGCTATCTCGAGGTTTATGCTGTCATCCTCGTGCCTCAGCGTCACTTCGACCTTGGTGGCATCAGCGTGACGCATTACGTTTGTCAGAGATTCCTGCAAGATCCTGAAGAGAGCGATGGACATATCAGGGTTGATCTCGATGTCTTCAGGGTCCAGAGATACGTTGCATTGGATGCCGGACCTCTTACCGAATTCTTCGGCCTGCCACTCTATCGCCGGGCCCAGTCCGAGGAAATCCAGCATGCTGGGCCGCAACTCCGTGCATAGTCTCTTAACAGACTTTATTACGGCATCGACCATATCAATATCCTTTTTCAGCTTGAGGCTGAGTTCCGGGTACAACTCCGCAGAATCCTTTGCGGACCTGGATAAATTGAGCTTCAGCGCAGTCAGCATCTGGCCGAATTCATCGTGGATATCGCGTGCTATGGCAGTCCGCTCCTCTTCCCTGATGCGCTGCAGATGTGCGGCCAGATTGTGCAATCTTTCCCTGGAAACCCTGATTTCCTGTTCCGCCAGCCTGTTCTTTTCACGAAGCCTGAGAGACGTGATGGCGAAGGCCACATTGTTCGCAAGCTCAGTCAGCAGCAGACATTCTTTATCTATGAAAATATCTGTCTGAGATGCGTAGATAGTCAAAGAACCGAAGCATCTGTCATTGCTTGAAAGAGGCAGCCCTATAGCAGAAACGAAACCCCTCTTTTGCGCCTCTTCGCGCCACGGGGCAAAAAACGGATCACTCAGCCGGTTGTTCTTGATGCACACCTTTCCGGTCCTGATTGCTGAGCCGGTCGGGCCGCGTCCCCACTGGTCATCCCCCCATGTCACCTTGATAACATCCAGATAGCCGTCGTCACGTCCCGCATAGGCATAGGGTTTTACATTTTTTTCTGCGTCGTCCTGCGGGTAGCCCACCCATGCCATCAGATACTTACCTTCTCCAACTATTATCCTGCATATTTCTTCGGCAAATGCCCGTTCGCCTGCTGCATGGACGATTGCAGCATTACTTCTGCCGAGGGTCCTTAGCGCGCGCTCGACCTTAACAAGCTCTTTTTCCGTCTGCTCCCTGCGCGCTATTTCCTCTTTCAGCTCGACATTGGCCTGAATCAGCGCCGCATAGGCGCCTTTCAGCGCGTCAACAGTCTGCCTGCGCTCGTAGCGTTCCTCAGAATCTTTCAATGCCCTGCGTACGGCAGGGACTAGCCGCCTAACACCTTCTTTAAGAATATAATCCGTTGCGCCGCTCTTGAGGGTTTCAATTGCAAGCTCCTCGCCCATCCTGCCCGAAATGAATATAAAAGGCACTTCAGGGCATGTTGTATTTGCCATCTCAAGCGCCGACACGCCGTCAAAACCGGGAATCGAATAGTCTGAAAATATGAGGTCAAATCCGCCGCGTCCCAGGGCTGCTTCGAATTCAAGGCGGGTTTCTACACGGAGAATGTCGACGGCGATGCCTTCCGAATCGAATACCAATTTGACAAGCTCGGCATCCGAAGGATCATCTTCGAGATGCAATATATGCAAAAGTTTTTTTGTCCTGGATGCCGGCTGCCGGTTCGGGTCCATGGATATATTCTGATTAATCGGGTCCCTGGCGGTCAAGATGAGACCCCATGTTGCCCGCCCTGTCCTTTTCGAGGCAGGCAGCGGTAGATACCGCCCATTATAAACATGACGAGCAGAAATGCCGGCACAACGATGAAGAAAAATGTTACAGGCGCAACTCCGGGGTTTATCAGTTGAGCCCTGTCGACGCCGTTCAGTTCCAGAATGTATGCTTCAATATTGGAAATCTGCTGTTGAGTGAGGCTGCTGCTGTCCCCGAAAGAGGGCATGCGAAGCCGTGGATTTTCTCCAGCCGGAAGAGAGCCGTGCTGAATGAATACGTCAACCTTCTCTGCGAAGAGCTGCGGATCTTTGCTGAATATCTCTCTGTCGATGGGATTGAGTGCGGGGACAGAGCCGTCATCTGAGCCTGGATTGGGTATTCCGCCTCTCCCGCCGGGACCGTGACACCCGGCACACTGCTTTTCAAAGATGAGTGCGCCCTGAGCAGAGCTGCCGATGATACCTGCTGCAGGGCCTGCCGGTTTGTTTGAAGCCGCAGACCGCTGAACTCCCGGTACCGCGGCTGCTGAAGGAAGGACAGCAGCAGATCCTTTAAGGCTATCGAGATAGTCGACGAGATCGCTCAGCTCCTGCTCGCTGAACCTGGAATATGCAGGCATGATAGTGTCAGGGAAATGGGATTTCGGATTCCGTATCTGGTCTCTAAGCCAGCTGCGGTCTCTACCGCGGTTCCCTTCACCTGACAGATCGGGTCCGGCTGAGCCTCCGGAGCCGTTTATCGAATGGCAGCCGGTGCAGCCCCCTGAACGAAGGATGTCAGTACCTCTGGCTATGCTCTCAGAGGTTGCATCGGCTGCAGGCTTCGTCCTGTCGTCTCCTATTCCTGGAGCGCTCGCCAATACCGATACTCCCCGGACACCAGGCTTGCTGACATAGCCGGCTATTGTCAGGCCGATCAGGACAATTGCAAGCGCTGCTGCTGCTGCCATGGCAACCGGGCGCCTGAGGGGGTTCCTTTCGGGTCTGCTGTCAAGGAATGGCAGGACCACCAAAATCAAGACCAAAATTGCCGGGACGCCGGCGACGCCGAGAGGTTCCAGCGGGCCTTCAAAATACTTGAGGGCCTCGTACAGAAACAGAAAATTCCATTCGGGCTTCGGGGTGAAAGTTGTGGATAGCGGGTCGGCTGCACCTGTAAAGCCGGGAGGCGCAAAGGCCGTCAGTCCGATCAGAAGTATTACAATTGCAGATGCAGTCATTGTATCCTTGAACACCTGGTCCGGCCAGAAAGGTCCGATACTGATGCCTTTGGATGTGTCCCATGGGCCGACCGATCCGTTGACCCTCAATGCCACGATGTGAAGAATGATCAATGCGAAGAGCGCAAGCGGCAGGACCATGACATGAAGCACGAAGAAGCGCGAGATGGTGAGCTGCCCCATATCCGTCCCTCCCCTCATCAATTCTGTCGTAAGGCTGCCGATTACCGGAAGCGAGCCTGGTATGCTGGTCCCTACTTCTGCAGCCCAGTATCCCGCCTGGTCCCACGGCAGCGGGCCGCCGGTAAAGCTGAGGCCCATGGTAATAAGGAAGAGGACAACGCCGAAAAGCCATGTCAATTCGCGCGGACGCTTGTATGCGCCCCAGACGAACACCCTCGCCATGTGCAGCACTACCACCACGATCATCAGGTTTGCCCCCCAATAGTGAAGGCCGTGTATAAGCCAGCCGAACGGCACCCTGGTTCTGAGATAAGACAAGCTGTCGTAGGCATGGTCTATTGAAGGCACGAAGAAGAATACCTGCATGATCCCAGTCACAACCTGAACGAGCACTATGGTGAGTAAGGCACTCCCAAGGGTGTAAGCTATGCTGCTCCCCCCCAATATGTCCTCTTTGAGGGCAGCGTCAAGAGTCGCCGAAAAGGGCCACCGGTCGTTCAGCCAATGCCATAATCTATTTAACATGATGTCCACCTAGACAGATAATTTTTCTGCGACTCCAGCTTTGAAGCGCTCCCACATCACGAACAGCGCTCCGTTTTCGATCCTTACGGGTAAAGTGTCCAGGTGTCGGGGAGATGGCCCGGATACCACACTGCCGTCGATCTTGAAAACACTGCCGTGGCACGGGCATTCGAATTGCCTGAGCGCCTCGTTCCAGTTGTAGTAACAGCCGGCATGAGGACATATCGGTGAATATGCTGCAATCTTAAGGCCGGAGCCTCTAACTATCCAGACCGATCTGACCTCGTTTCTTTCTATGAATGCGTCTTCTTCACGCTGAACGAAATTGAGCCTCACAGGCAGACCTTCGGGCACGGCCTGCAGGTCTGCGACCTTGGTCCATGTCTCCTTTTTTGAAGCAAACCGCGAGCGAACGAGCGCGCCGATGAAAGGGATCTCCAGGATTGCAGACAGCAGGAGGGATGCCGCTCCCACCATCGCAATTAGAAACCTCCGCCGCGTAGTTTCCGATTGCTGCGGCGCTTCAGGTCCCGATGTGCATCTCTCGCATTCGTTCATGGGTATTCCTCCGTTATCGTCAGTATGTCAAAACGGTTTCGCAATCATAGCCCCGATGCCGTCCATGAGCGGTCCGGGGTAAATTCCGATCCAGAGAATAATGAGAAAAAGCGCCGCTAGCAGCACGCTGCCTGCCGCCGATATGCGCGGCTGTAAAGTATGATTATCCGCCGCCTGCGCAAAAAGGCTGAATATTATCCTAAGGTAATAAAAGAGCCCGATGACGCTGCTCAATGCAAGTGTTATGACCAGCGCCCATAAGCCCGACGAGACCCCGGCAGAGATCAGATAGAATTTTCCCATGAAACCCGCGGTCAGCGGGATGCCGGCCAGCGAGAAAAGCATCGCTGCCAGGACAGACGCCAGGAAAGGTCTTTTGGATGACATGCCGCGATAATATCCGATATCATCGGCCTCTCTGTCTTCGCTCGACAGAAACGATATTATGCTGAATGCGCCAAATGTCGTAACAAAGTAGGTTGTGAGATAAAAGGTGGATATCTTTGCGGACTGTTGCTCGCCTGCCAGAAATGCAACTAGCAAATAGCCCATATGTGCTATGGAGGAGTATGCGAGGACCCTCTTTATATTGGACTGAAAGAGGGCGAGGATGTTCCCGATAATCATGGATGCTGCGGCAATTACCGCAAATATCGAAAACAGCGCGTCGGATTGAATGATGACGGTCCCGCCGAAATATCTCAGCAGTAGAGCAAAAACTGCGCCTTTTGAAATAGTGGCGATGAATGCGGTGACCGGCGCGGGGGCTCCCTCATAGACATCCGGCGTCCACATATGAAAAGGCACCAGAGCCAGCTTGAAACCTATCCCTACAATTATCATTGCGGCGCCGGCCGTGAAAGGAAGCGTATATTTGTGGGCGCCTGCCGTTTTAGATATGATCTCCGAAAGAGCCATCGTGCCCGAATCGGCATAGATCAGGGCCATGCCGAACAGCAGGAATGCCGACGATACGGCGGCCAGGACGAGGTATTTCATCGCTGCCTCGATTTGGCCTATTCGCTGTTTGGGATAAGCAACAAGCGCATAGAGGCTAATGCTCAGGACTTCAAGACCCAAAAAGAAGGACGCAAAGTGGCTGCTGCATGCCAGTGTCATCGAGCCCAGCATCGCCAGTAACATAAGCAGATAGTACTCTTCACGGTTGACGCTGCATTTATTCAGGTATCCGTACGATAGCATCACAACGACAGCACCGGAAATCAGTATAAGAGCCATATACAACAGGGCAAGCCTGTCGATTATTATCAGAGAAGAGACCTGACGCGGCGCCTCAGGATACGCGATCGCAAGGGCCAGCAGT
>DATHDF010000095.1:0-3562 GCA_035319185.1 Dissulfurispiraceae bacterium
TTAATGCGTGCGGCGGCGATATGAAGATGGATTATTCAGTTGTTCCAGCTGCCATATTCACTTCGCCGGAAATCGGTTCGGTCGGACTCAGAGAACCGCAGGCGGCGTCAAGAGGCCTGAGGATCAAGACCGGGCGTTTCCAGTTCAGGGCGCTCGGCAAGGCTCATGCGATGGGCGAGATAGCAGGCCTTGTAAAGGTTATTGCGGACGCAGACAGCGATCGAGTCCTTGGTGTACACATCATTGGCCCTCATGCTGCCGACCTTGTTCACGAAGGGGCACTCGCAATAAAATACGGGATGACGGCGAGGCAGATGGGCGAAATGATTCACGCCCATCCGACGCTTTCAGAGGGATTGATGGAAGCCGCCGAAGATGTGCACGGTGCGGCGATTCACGCAGCCAAATAATATTTGCAGAGGAGATAAAAATGGGCGAAATTCTGGACGTCATAGCGCGCGAGGTCCTCGATTCGCGCGGCAATCCGACAGTTGAGGTCGAAGTGGTGCTTGACAGCGGTATGGTTGGATCGGCCATTGTGCCGTCAGGCGCGTCGACGGGACAAAGGGAAGCCCTTGAGCTCAGGGACGGTGATAAAAAGAAGTTTCAC
Organism: Dissulfurispiraceae bacterium; assembly: GCA_035319185.1. GTDB lineage: Bacteria > Nitrospirota > Thermodesulfovibrionia > Thermodesulfovibrionales > Dissulfurispiraceae > Fen-1308. The sequence continues at coordinate 611 of DATHDF010000095.1, forward strand.
GGCAAAGGGGTGCAGAAGGCGGTCAAGAATGTTACCGTCGAAATCGCCTCTCTTTTGATGGGCATGGATTCCTTTGATCAGGCGCTGATCGACAGGATGATGATCGATATGGACGCAACCGAGAACAAGAGCAAGCTTGGAGCCAATGCGATTCTCGCCGTTTCCATGGCGGTTTGTCATGCATCTGCTAATGAGCTGAATATACCTCTGTACAGATATATTGGCGGATGCAATGCCAGAGAACTCCCGATTCCCATGATGAATATCATGAACGGCGGCGCTCATGCGGACAATAATCTGGACATTCAGGAATTCATGATAATGCCGGTCGGCGCGAAGAACTTTGCGGGCGCGCTTCGTGCGGGAGCAGAGATCTTTCAGACTCTTAAATCCATACTGAAGAAAAAGGGCTTAAACACAGCCGTGGGAGATGAGGGCGGTTTTGCGCCGAATCTCGGTTCGAATGAAGAGGCGCTCTCCATCATCATGCAGGCTATTTCTGACAGCGGGTATAAACCGGGCAAAGATGTCATGCTCGCGCTGGATGTGGCGTCATCGGAGTTTTTCGACAAGGGGAAATATGCGTTTGAAGGACGCAAAATATCTGCTGCGGAAATGGTGGACTATTATGAAAAAATCGTCGGCAAATACCCCGTACTTTCAATCGAGGACGGTCTGGCTGAGAATGATTGGGGCGGCTGGAAACTGCTGACTGAAAGGCTCGGCAAGAAGGTGCAGCTTGTTGGCGACGATCTTTTCGTTACCAATACGAAGATACTCAGCGAAGGCATTGAAAAAGGAATTGCGAACTCGATACTGATCAAGCTTAATCAGATCGGTACTGTGACCGAAACGCTCGATGCCGTGGAGATGGCGAAGAAGGCCGGCTATACCGCTGTGATATCTCACCGGTCCGGAGAGACAGAGGACACTACAATAGCTGATCTGGCCGTGGCCTGCAATACCGGATTCATCAAAACCGGTTCGCTGTCGCGCAGCGAGCGGATAGCTAAATACAACAGGCTGCTCAGGATAGAGGAGGAGCTGGGCGTTGCAGCTGTTTACAAGGGACGCGGGGCATTTTATAATATCTAATGGCGAGAGTTGCAAGATACAGCCCAAAGGCGCGCGGCCTTAGGCAGCAGGTCGCGCGTGAGCAGAAGAGGCGAACATATATTTTCTTTGTATTCATAGCTGCCGCGCTTGCTTATTTGTCGTACAATCTTGTTTTCGGCGACATGGGCCTCGTGAAATACCTTGAACTGAATAGGAACAAGGCGCGCCTCGAAGCGGAGATTTCCAGCGTGGGAAAGGAAAACAAGGCCCTTGGCGAACAGGTGAACGCGCTCAAAAAAGACCCTTACTTCATCGAAAAATATGCCAGGGAAGAGTATGGCATGGCGAAGCGCGACGAATTCATCTTTCAGTATAAAAACAAAGACAAGTAATTCTCCCTTAACAAATGAACGACGGGCCTTTATATATCGCGTTCCTGTGGCATATGCACCAGCCGAACTACAAAGACCCGTTCAGCGGGGTCTACACTTTGCCGTGGGTGAGATTGCACGGCGTCAAGGATTACCTCGATACCCTGAAGATACTCGAGGATTTCCCGGCAGTCAGACAGACTTTTAATGTTGTCCCCTCTCTTTTGGAACAGCTTGCCGACTATGTCGACAATAATGCCGTTGACCGCCATCTGGAGCTTACACTGAGACGGCCCTCCGATTTAACCGCTGAAGAAAGACTGTTCATCGTCGAGAATTTCTTCCTAGCCAACTGGGAAACGATGGTCAAGCCCTATCCGCGCTACTATGAGCTCCTTGTCAAGCGCGGGTTAAGGTATTCGAAGGGCGATATCGGCAGAAGGATGCGCTATTTCACCGACCAGGACATCATGGATCTTCAGCTTCTTTTTAATCTGGCATGGATAGACCCGATGTTCAGGCAGGCGGACTCTTTTCTGAGCGGACTGGTGAGCAAACAGAAAGACTACAGCCAGGAAGAAAAGGACCTGCTGATAAAGAAACAGTTCGACATCCTTAGGCAGATAATACCTGAGTACCGCAAACTTGCAGGATCCGGCCAGATTGAAATTTCGGTAAGCCCGTTTTACCATCCGATCCTGCCGTTGCTGTGGGACACCGATTCGGCCAGAGTCGCCATGCCTGGTGTGAAGCTGCCCAGAAAGAGGTTTCAACACCCCGAAGATGCTGTGCACCAGATCAGGATGGGCCTGGACTTTTTCGAAAAAAGCTTTGGATTCAGACCCACCGGAATGTGGCCTTCCGAGGGTTCGGTAAGCGAATCTGTAGTCAAGGCCATCAAGTCGGAGGGCTTCAGTTGGATAGCAACCGACGAAGAAGTCCTCTCACGTTCGCTTCAAAGACCGCTGAGGGGGGGCGATGGCGACCCCGTTGACCCGGCAGCACTGTATCAGCCGTACGTCCATTCCGGAGTATCTATTTTCTTCAGAGACCATAAGCTTTCCGACCAGATAGGCTTTGTCTATTCCGGATGGGACCCTGATAAGGCGGTCTCGGATTTCATCGGCAGACTTGCGCAGATAAGGGAATCCCTGCCGGGCGGCAAACCCTTTCTCGTGCCTGTCATTCTCGATGGAGAGAACGCGTGGGAGTATTATCAGAATGACGGCCATGACTTTCTTGGCGCATTGTATCGCGCATTAACGGAAGATGACCGGTTCAAAACCGTGACGATGTCTCAATATCTTGAAGAGTTCGGGCCTGGCATCGGACTCGAAGGCCTTCACGCCGGATCATGGATAAGCGCCGATTTTCATGTCTGGATAGGACATGATGAGGACAACCTTTCTTGGGATTATCTTTCGCAGACGCGCGATGACCTGGAGGCGTTTGCAAAAGAGCATCCTGACGCGGACCTTGCCGAGGCATGGCGCGCACTCTTTGCTGCAGAAGGCAGCGACTGGAA
>DATHDF010000096.1:0-5036 GCA_035319185.1 Dissulfurispiraceae bacterium
AGGACGTGGTGATGATAGCGCCTCGCAACGAAGCCCTGGTGCTGTATAAGCTGAGGTCACCGAACGAGATCAGGAATCTCAAAGAGGTCCCACTCCTTCAGGCCAAGCCCGTCAACAAGGACCAGCTGAAACTTGCGCGCAACCTTGTCGAATCGATGAGTACCACCCTCGATAAACTGGATTTAGCCGACAAATACCACGACGCGCTCAAGGCCGTAATTGACGCCAAGATAGCCGGCAAAGAAATCGTAGCCGTAGAAGAAGCGGAAAAGCCGGTCACGGATATAATGACCGCGTTGAAGCAGAGCATAGAGCGTGCAAAGACGCACAGGAAGCATGTCGAGAAGACGGCGGCGCTATAGGCCCCGCGCAATTACTGCGGCAATGAGAAACTGAAGGTGCTGCCCTTGCCTTCGTTGCTCTGTACCCATATTTCCCCGCCGTGCGCCCTTACAATCATCCTTGCGATAGCCAGCCCGAGACCGGATCCTTTTTCAGTCCCTGACGCCCTGTAAAAGGCGTCAAAGATATGGCCTAAATGTTCTTCCGATATGCCGATCCCGGTGTCCCGCACCTGTATCAGCACACCGGACCCGGACTGACGGGTCGAGACGTTTACAGACCCGCCTGTACCGGTATACTTGACTGCGTTTTCAAGAAGATTGGCAATGACCCGCTGGACCATCGGTCCATCAGCCGATACCTCCGTAAAGAGCTCCTCAGAGAATTCGCAGATAATCTTTATTGCCTTTTCGTCCGCCTTGGGCTTGGCAATTGCAACCTGCTTTCTGATAGCCGCTTCCATATCGAAAGGTCTTATCACGGGCTTATATTCGGTCGTCTCGAACCTGGAGAATTCAATGAAGTCCGCAAGCATTCCCTCTGCTTCGAAAAGGGCGTCCCTGGCCGGCGCAATGTCACCGTCAGACAGGTGCGCCTTGCCGGCGAGCATGCGCGACAGCAGCCAGGATGACGGAATAACAGAGTTCTTGATATCGTGCGCAAACATCGACAGTATGTTCTCCCGCTCGCGCTGCAGCTTTTTCATCTTTCTCAGGTTGTCCTGCAGGTCGCGCCGCATCTTGTGCCGCTCTATAGCATATAGGATGGTCTTATAAAGCAGCGCTCCGTCGATCTCCCCTTTTACAACATAGTCCTGGGCGCCGCTCCTTACAACTGCTGCCGCCATCTCTTTGTCGTCAACGCCGGTCATCAGGACAATGGGAATATCCGGACAGATGGTATTCAACCGTACAAAGGTCTCAATGCCCCTGCTGTCCGGCAGCCCGAGATCAGAGAGCACCAGGGCGAAGCGCTCCTGCTGAAGAAGCTCAATTGCCGCGGTTAAACGGTCCGCATGTTTGATCTGAATGCGCATGTCACCTATGTCAGAGGTAAGGGTATGCACAAGCTCAGCATCTCTGTCGTCGTCTTCGACCAGCAGTATCCTTATCTCGTGGGACGCTACAGGCCGGGCTTCCGCCGCCCGTTCCAGAAATTCGGGAGATTCCTGCCTGATCCGGGCAAAGATTTCAGGTTCAGTCTTTTCCAGGCACTCCGGACAGATACTGTGAGAAAAGGAGGCTTCCGAATGGTCTTCGACATATCGATCCACCCTTTCCCAGTAACCCTGATCGCTGTGGACCTTGTGGCACCAGGCACAAATCGGGATTAGCCCCCGCAGGGTCTTTATTTCCTTCAGGTTCCTGTCGCACTCTGAGAGAAGCCTCTGCCGCTCGATTGAATATTTGATGAGCCGGACGATGGAATCGCCCTTTGCGCGTCCCTTGATCAGATAGTCCTGCGCCCCTGTCTGAACAGCCCTGATCGCCACATCCTGATCGTCCATGCCCGACAATACCACTATCGGCGTATAGGGGAAGTCTTCGTGCACCTTGGCAAAAGTATCGATGCCTTTGCTGTCCGGAAGGTCCAGATCCATGACAACGATATCGAAATGTTCCGCTGCCATTATTTCCATAGCGGAAGACAAACGGTCCTCCCACTGCACGGTAAGTCCGGAGTTTTCAGCCTTCACCAGATCCTGGAAGAGTGCGGCATCCGCTGGGTCGCCCTCCACCAGCAGTACCTTTATCAGGGGGTTCAGTTCCATTTCACGCGACCTTTTTATTCAAGTGTACGAATATCGCGCCTCGTCTCAAACCGCGCATCCGGCGCTATCATTTTTGAAACGCGGAGTAATGTTATATACTGTCTAGAAGCATGAACGACAAGAACCGCGACTCCTGGAAGGCGAGCGTCCGAATGAGGGCCGAAGAACGCCTGAAGCAGCAGCTTCGGGACGTCAGACCACTCACTGAAGAGGATATCCAGCGTCTGCTGAACGAGATCGGCACTTACCAGATAGAGCTGGAAATCCAGAATGAGGACCTGAGGAGGAATCAGAGAGAGCTCGAGGCCGCCCGCGATAAGTTTGAGAAGCTCTACGATTTCTCCCCGCTCGGATATTTTACATTTGACTATGACTACAGGGTGCTCTCGGTGAACCTTGCGGGCGCTGCAATACTGGGCTTGCCTCGGTCTAGGATTATAGGTCGGAAATTCTCGCACTTCGTGCACGGCGATTCCCTGCTTGCTTTCCGCAGCCACGTAAGCGAGACATGTTTAGCAAAATCTGCTAGGATCGTCGAGATAAGGATCGTGCGCGAGGACAGTTCTTTTTTCTACGCCGAGCTGCACAGCAGGGCTGTAAATAACCCTTCGAATGACGAGCCCCTGTGCCAGACAGCTGTAATCGACATCTCGGACCGCATACGGTCGGAAGATCTGAAATGCGCCCAGGATAAAATACAGGCGGCATACGGGGAGTTAGAAAGCTTCAGCTATTCACTCTCTCACGACCTGCGAGCCCCGGTGCGCCAGATTACCAGCTTTGCCGAGCTTCTGAAAAAAAGACTGAAAGACTATCCGGATGCTACTACACAGCAGCATGTGAGCTCCATTATCGCAGCCGGCATGAGAATGGGCGACCTCATCGACGACATCCTCGAATTTTCGCGCCTGGGCCTCCGGCAGCTCCAGCTAAAAAAGGTCGGTTTCCATAAACTTGCAAGGGATGTAATGGATGAATTGCTCAAAGAGACGCAGGGGCGCGACATCAAATGGAATATCGGCGACCTGCCCGACGTATATGGCGACAAGGCGATGCTGAGGCAGGTCCTGGTCAATCTGATTTCTAACGCTCTTAAATTCACGGCCGGGCGCAACCAGGCGCTTGTCGAGATAGGACATCACGAAGTCGGGAGCGAGCACGTTTTCTTTATCAGTGACAACGGAGCGGGCTTCGACATGCAATACTCCGACAGGCTCTTCGGGGTCTTTCAGAGGCTCCATACCCAGTCTGAATTTGAGGGCACTGGCATTGGTCTGGCGAATGTGCGGCGCATCATCTCGCGCCACGGAGGCAGGACCTGGGCTGAGGCGTCCGTAGGGAAAGGCGCGACATTCTATTTTTCGCTCCCGCTGAATCCGGCACCGCCGGACCGAGGAGCAGGCGAACAGGCTATTTGACCGGCAGCGAGATGGGCACTACCGCCGTTATCGTCGTGCCTACGTATTTTTTGCTTTTAATCTCTATCCTTCCGCCCCATGGATAGACCCTTTCGCGCATTCCCAGCAGGCCGAAAGAGTTGGCCTTCGACATTTCTTCCTCGTTCATCCCCACGCCGTTATCTCTGACCCTCAAAACAGTTGCCCCGTCATAGTTCATGAGAACAGCATCCACCTTCGAGGCATGGGCGTGCCTGAGTACATTTGTGAGGACCTCCTGAAATATCCTGAACAGGGCCGTCTTCATTTCCGGTTCAGTCACGGGCACCTTGAGCGTTACAACGATGTTGCATTTTATGCCAGTTCTTTTCTGAAATTCCTCACACTGCCATTCCAGTGCGGCCTCCAGCCCAAGGCTGTCGAGCAGGGCAGGCCTCAGTTCCGTGATTATCCTTTTTACAGAGCCTATGGTCCGGTCGATAAGGTCCACATCCGATTGCAGCTTGTCCATTATCGGCTGATTGCCGTTCAGCCTGTTTTTGATCCATACAAGGTCCATCTTCAGTGCCGACAGAATCTGACCCAGTTCGTCATGTATTTCCCGCGCTATGAGGGTCCTTTCTTCTTCCCTCAGGGACTGCAGATTGCGGGCAAGGTCGCGCAATTGAGTATGGGATTTGATCAGCTCATCCTCGGCAAGCTTCTTCTCCTCTATTTCAGCCTTCAGTTCGATATCGAAAACCGACATCTCGGCATCACGCTTTCTCAATTCATATTCAAGCTCACTGTAGGACCTTTCAAATGCCACTGCGGACTTCTTGCGGGTGATCGCATAATGTATGCATCGACTGAGCAGCTTCCTGTCGACTTCGCTCTTTACAAGGTAGTCCTGGGCGCCGATCGCTATGGCCTCGTCCGCTGTCTCCTTGTCGCCATTGCCGGTCAGGATAATGACAGGCAGATCAGGCTCCCTGGCCTGGATGGTCTGAAGCGAATCAAGCCCCGAGGTGTCGGGCAGGCCGAGGTCGAGAAGCACTACGTCAAAGCGGTCTTCGTCGATCGCCTTCAATCCCGTCGAAAGCCTGTCGGCCTTCCTGACGACAACTGCGCTCTCATTATCGATCAGCGTCTCTTCGATCAGAAGGGCGTCAGCCGGATTGTCCTCGATAACAAGGACCTTCAATGCATTGGCGCTATCGCTCATCGTCCGGTAATGTCCACTATTGAGATCAATATGCTTCCCTCCTGCTTTTCGCTATGTGCAATCGCGCGGATATTCAGCAGCATCTTCCTGCGTCCCAGGGACGGAAAATCCCGCTCAACGACAAAGTCGTTGACGGGCTTATTGCTCCGGCCCAAATCGGCAAGCATTTTTTTCAGCTCCGGGATGTCCCATTGACTGCTGCCCAACTCAAACAGCAGCTTCTTATCGGTCTGTTCAGGGGTCACTGCGAAGGCCTGGTAAAACGACCGGCTTGCGAATACAACCCTGAAATCCGCATCGAGCATGATAAGTGGTTCGCGGA
>DATHDF010000097.1:0-63661 GCA_035319185.1 Dissulfurispiraceae bacterium
GCCTCGTCCTTATACATCTCGCAAACCAACCTGTAAATCAGCAGACTGGAAATGGCGGCAAAAACCACGGCCGGGAACCTGACCCCAAATACGGTATCTCCGAAAATAGCCGTGCCCAAGGCGATGAGATAGGCTATCACAGGCCCTTTCGAATAATAACTCAGATCAAGATGGCGCGACCATTCCCAATAGTGCGCCTCATCAGGGCCCAGATCAAGCGGGCCATGGATGATGTAATAAATCCTGAATACGCTAAGAATCAGCAAGGACCCATACAGCGTGATCGAGTGCGGTCTTGAAGCATACCTTTTTTTCGCATAGAAAAACATGGACATTACAAGTACTGAAACAGATATTCCAAGCAATGCGCCTGCCACAATGTCTCCGGGGTAATGAACGCCCACGTAAGGGCGGGAGAATGCAACCAGCCCAGCAAGTGCCAGAGGGTAGACCCTCAATGCCAGACCAACGTAGCTGCGGGTCATGAAAAAAAGCGGCAAGGCATAGGCAAACGAGTTGGTCGCATGGCCGGACGGCATCGATGCCGACTGGGTGCATCCGACAAGAAGCCTCGTGCCTTCCTCGACATGACAGGGCCTGATCCTGCCGAAGACCGGCTTCAGCTCGTTTGCAATCCAGTCCGAAAGAAGAAAAGACAGGATTGAAACCGCAAGCGTCCAGAACGCCAGATACAAGATGTCTGCATCTCCCCTGTTCTTCCTCCTGTAGGCGAGCCAAAGCATGTATGCGGCATATGGGAAGGCCAGAATATAGCCCTTTGCGCTCAGGAGGGGCATTAGCACATCAAAGACGCTGTTGGCAGTGCCATGGTTTATTAATCGGTATAAAGAGGAATCAAGTGCATTAATGTTCATAGCTTATTCGGACGGCGTTATGACATGTCATTTTATTCAACAGCAACCAGAAACCCTGTGTCAATCGCCGATGCTGCAGGTTCACATTCTTTCATAATGTCTTCATGTCCGGTTCACATTGATCTGATAGAGTGTACTGAAGATAAACGAGGTTTTACCTCACATGCAAATTGATTAGAGGAGTTATTATGAAAAAGATTATAAGCTCAGTTCTCACAGGAAGCATTACTTTCATGTTCGCAGTTGCTCCGGCCCTTGCTGCATCGACAGACGACCCCGGCATCCAGAAGCGCGAGGCTATCCAGCAGAAAAGAATCGAGCAGGGCGTCGCAAGCGGTCAGTTGACGCCGAGAGAAGCCGGGCATCTGGAAGCGCGCGAAGCCAAGATCAAACAGGATGAAGAGCGCATGAAATCAGATGGCAATCTTACCAACAAAGAAAGGGCTAAGCTGACAAGAGAGCAAAACAGGGCGAGCAAAAAGATCTACAACAAAAAGCATAACCTGAGAAAAGCCGACGTGGGCGAAACAAAATAGCCCCGGCAACTAGAGCAGAAAGGGCCGCGCTATTGCAGCGGCCCTTTCTTTTTCAGCGACTGACAGCGCTGAAGATAGTCCCCGACTTCATTATTATCTCCTTCGCTCATCGAACCTGGGCATTCTCTGTTCCTCCTGGGGCCCCCCGCCCTGCTCAAGTAACCGCTCACCGCCTTGGCGTTCCGGCACAACTTCGCGCATTTCGGGTCTCTCTCTTTCCGGAGCTTGCTGCATTTCACGCCTTTCTATTTTCGGCTCAGAGCGGTTTTCAGGTATAGCAGGCCGTACCGGACCGGCAGGAGGCTGAATCTCTCGACGTTCCGACCGTGGAGCGGGGGCCTCACGAACATCAGGAACTGTTCTGCGGACCGGCGGCTCAACCCCCTTTCTGTATTGCGGTTCCTGTGGTATCGGCTCCTGCATCTGACGTCCTTTCCTCTCAGCCTGCGGCTGCACCTCTCGCCTTTCAGCTTTCTGGGCCGGCGCAACTTCAGGCGCGCTCCGTTCCGCAGGCCTGAAACGCTGAAGGGCAGGCCTTTCCTTACCCGGCGTTCCTGGGGCAGACTCTTTCATTACAGGCAGCTTCTCGGGCGCAGCTCCCCTCCTCATCACTGATCTGTTGCGCTCCTTCACAAACGGCCGGGATTCTCTCAGTTCTCTAACCGACTGCTCCCTCACCTGATTGGGAGGCATCTGGGCCCGGGGAACCTGTCTGTCAGAGCCGAAGTAACTGGAGCGGGAAGGCTTTATGTCGGGCCCTATGACACTCATATTGCTTCTCACGAATATACGCTGCCGGATGTCATGTTCAGAGACATGCTCCCTGCGCGGCAAAGCGGTATTGAATGAACTGCTGTTGACAATCGTTACACTGTTATCAACATCAACATTCCTGTAAACATTCGTAACGCTAATCCGGGCAATATTGGCGCCTGTTATGTTTACACTATGCCGGCCATAATACCCGCGGCCATAATATGTTTCGCGTGGAGCTAAAGGTACCCATGCCACATAGTCGGCGGTCCTGACCCAGCCGACGTAGCCCGGCCCCCAATATACGTCACCTCGCGTGGGCGGCACCCAGCACCAACCATATCTGCCCACAAAGGCCCATCTGCCGTAATGATAAGGGGCCCAGCCCCAGCGCTCGCGCCCGACCCATATATAATTGTCGCCCCGCCACATCCATCTTCCGTACCTGTATGGGGCCCAGTCTTCAAACAGGATAACCGTCGGCACCCAGCAATATCCGTAATCAGGGATATCCACCCACTGGCCGTTGTCGTCGAAATCGGACGAATAGGTCCGAAGTTCATCGGGTAGATACTGCAAACTTGCATGCCGTCCCCCAAATATCTGGTCATTTCTCATTTTGTTCCACTTTTCCCATTCGTCCGGAGGACCCATCTGTCCTGCTTCACCGTTTGTGTCCTGCCCGAGGGATATCATCTCGCCTGCATTCACTGTGGTTGACCCTATACTGTTCTCTGTTTCCACATATCCCTTATAAACTCCCACATCGGTGTATTGATCCAGGATATCCACCCTGAAAACAGCGCTGTCGAACACGCGAGTGGAAGCGTCGGGAGTGTCAAACTGCATGACGCTGCTGTCCGGTGCTGAATAATAAACATAAGCTCGCCCTCGCGACAGGTAGAACTGAGCGGTGTCATTGTTTAACGAGAGCACCTGGAGTGCTGATTCCCTGTCAAGCCTGATATAGACGCCATTTGCCAACTGGATCTCTACCCTGCCGCCTTCCGGCACCCAGAGTTCGTCTCCTTCTCCCAGCGGATCGTTCATTGACGCAAGCCCCCACTCCCCGGCGCCCTGAGGCCTGACCTGCACATCCCCTGTCATCAGGCTGATACGCGCGTACAAAAGGTCAGCAGCGCCGGCCCAGGCCGGAGATACGAATACCGCAAGAACCAGAATTATCGCCTTGATCACCTTCATTTGACACCTCCCGGAACTGGGCAAGCAGCACTCCCCATGTAAACAGTATATCAATATAAGCATAACCGGACGGCCGAGCCCGCACTAATATTTGTGATTTACATCACCCGAAAAGTAGGATAGAATAGTCATAGGGAGCAATGCAGCAGAGGAGGGGATATGGAAGATCTTTCAAGCGGCTTGGCAACCGGCGAGTTGAGGGCGTGGTCAAGGATCAAGTGTGACCTGTCAACCATGATTTCTGTTCCCTGGGGGGAAAGCTGGGAGTGCAGGATCATCAATATGAGCGGGCGGGGGTTCGGGATCATGACACAAGCCAGGCTCAGGACCGGAGATATGGTCGACATACTTGAGCCAAAAACAAAGGCAAAGGTCGTTTGGTGCAGAGACAACATGGCCGGACTGAAAGTAACAAATTAGCTATAGCGTCAGGAAGGAGAGAAGTCATGCGTTTTTTCGAAAGCGAGCTGCTTCATCGGCTAGAAGATATTTATGATGAGGAGAGGTTTTGGCCCAGATTCAAATGCAAGGTCACAACCGAGATATCCGACGAGGCAGGCGCCAAGTGGGATTGCGATATAATCAATGTCAGTGAAAGCGGGTTCGGCATTATGACGGGCGCCAAATTGAAGCGCGGCAATACCGTTAATATCAGCGCCGAGCCGATAGTTAAAGCAAACGTTGTTTGGGTGAGAAACAACAAAGCCGGCCTCGTTGTTGCAGATTGACCCTGCAGCCCTTTTACCACTGAATTGAATCAGAATGCAGCTTTGCGTCGCAAGCGCAGGACGGCGGTTATTTGTCGAAAATAACCCGGTGGCCGTTCTTGCAATATATGCGGCCTGCCTTGGTATGCATATTGGTTTCGCCGCATTTCTTGCATCTGAATTTGCGTTTTTCATCGTGGTTTTTTACGGTAAGAAATACGCCGACGCACAGCGCCGAAATCCCCATGGACATCAAACCGAAGTTAGGCAGCACCATTTGAACCTCCAGGGCATTTGATTCGTCTGCCCCCTAATTTACTTATACCCTGTTTCGACCTGATGATATGTGATGACGCGCACAAAAACCCGTTCTCTGTCGGCTCAAAATGCGTCCGCAAATCACTGGGATCGTCAGGAAACGCTATCTTAACCGGCGGGTTACATCATAAGTATTTGATTTGAATAATGTAGGATACATCGGAACATTCCGGGGCCGAACAACTATCACAGCCTATCTTGCCCTTGGAAGCGGTCTTTTTGTTCTTGACCATCGACCTTAATGTCTTGGTAAAATCGAAGCCGCCTTCGACACAGTCGGCACACAGACAGTGCATCTTGAAAATAGCCGAACTGCCTGGGTAGTAATTAACCGCCCGGGACAAAGGCTCGAGCACGCCTGTCTGGCTGTAGGTCATATTGATGGCTATCTGTTTGACCTTGGGAAAGATGTCGGATACCACGCCTGCATCTATTCTCTGCTGCTTCTTTTCGGACTTTAACGCCGTCATTCTGACCCTGCGACTCATTTCAGCTCCACCATGGAAGATTCATCATAATATGACATGTGGTTATTGTACACACTTTTTGCCTGAAATGAAAGAGTTTTTTCAACGTCAGCCGGTGAAATAAGTGATAAGGTTCAAAATAAATCAGGCGATCCCGACTTTGCAGCCGGACAGCTTTGAATTCATTCGGGAAGGAACGGCGTCGACGTTTATATCTCGCAAACTATATTGGACAGTTCCCTCGAGAAGATTTCGTAGTTTGGCGAATAGTCGATAGGACATTCGATAAAAACTAATTTTTTCAATAAGAAGGCTTCTCTCAACAGCCTTACGAGGTCATCTCCCGGCTTTACTCTAATGCCGACAGCTCCAAAGCTCTCGGCATATTTAACAAAGTCCGGATTGGAGTAGTCAAGCGCAAATTCGGGAAAATCCTTGCTCCGCTGCTTCCATTTGATAAACCCAAAGGCGTTATCATTGAGTATCAGGACCACCAGCGGCACTTCATACCTGAGGGCCGTCTCTATCTCGCAAGACGTCATCATAAACCCGCCGTCACCCACGATGGCCAGCACATTGCACGTAGGTTTCAGCATTGCTGTCATGATTGCGGAGGGCAACCCGGCACCCATCGCGGCGAGCGCGTTGTCGACTATGAAAGTATTCGGCATATAGGTCTTGTAGAGCCGCGAAAACCAGAGCTTGTATATTCCATTGTCGAATACGGCGATGTCTTCAGGCCTCATCGCCTCACGCACCTTCCAGACGACCTCTTGCGGTGTCGGCGGATGCTTAGGCCTGAAATCGGGTGCGAGCTTTTTATCAAGATACCGTCTAACCGCCTGAAAAACCGCGTCTTTACCCTTAGGAATTACCAGGCTTGCAAGCTGGGCCAGCCCCGCCGAAATATCTCCGACGATATCTATAATGGGGTCGAAGTACCTGTCGATCTCCGCCTCGGCATAATCGATATTGATGATCTTTTTGTCCAGATTCGGATTCCAGACAAAAGGTGGATATTCGACAATATTGTATCCTATTGTGATGATCACATCAGCCCGGTCGATGCCGCAGTTGACATAATCACGTTTATGGATTCCGGCTGCGTACAGGCTATATGGCGATTCATCGCTCAGGACTCCCTTGCCCATCTGAGTATGGACGGCATAAATGCCTGTTCTTTCTATGAATTGCGTCAAATGCTCGTTGATCCTGTTTCGGTTCGCACCTGCCGAAATAATAATTAACGGATGATGCGCCTCGTTGATCAGGTCGGCAGCCAGCCGTATAGCCTCGGGATGTGGCGCCGGCCTTTGCAGATCGCCCCGCTTCTGGATATGGGCATCCGTTTGACAGTCGGCGACGTCCTCCGGCAGCTCTATGTGCACCGCGCCTGGCCGTTCAGCCTCGGCAAGCCTGAAGGCATTGCGAACAATCGTAGGCACGGTGGCAGGATCAACTATGGAGACCGACTTTTTGGTGATCGGCTCCATTACCTCCACTACGTTGATAAGCTGGAACCTTGCCTGCCTGTTCTCCCTGAGGGCCTTTTGCCCGGAGATTGAAACCAGCGGCGCGCCTATGAGCTGCGCGTGGGCGACACCCGTCACCAAGTTGGTCGCCCCGGGCCCGAGTGTTGAAAAACAGACGCCGGCCCTGCCGGTAAGCCTGCCGTAGGTCGCAGCCATAAAGGCTGCAGCTTGCTCATGACGGGTTATTATCACCCTTATCGATGAGGTGCGAAGTGACTCCAGAAAATCGAGGTTTTCCTCTCCAGGCAGGCCGAAGATATATTCCACCCCCTCCTCTTCAAGCTGCCTGACGAACAGGTCCGAAGCCTTCATCATAAGCTATGAACTACCACGCTCTTTATATTCACAAACTCCCTGATCCCATAATGAGAAAGCTCCCTGCCAACCCCCGATTTTTTCACTCCGCCGAATGGAAGGCGGGGGTCGGACTTAACCATGTCGTTGATTGCCACGGTGCCGCATTGGAGCTTTTCAGCCAGCCCTTCAGCCCTTTCGATGTTCCCGGACCAGACAGATGCACCCAAGCCGAACTGCGAGTCGTTTGCAATAGAAATAGCTTCAGCATCGCTTTTGACTACCGTAACAGCCGCTAACGGGCCGAATACCTCCTCATTCATTACCTTCATGTCCTTCGTTGCCTGAAAGACAACGGAGGGTGCAAAAAATAGTCCCTTTTCAGGAACATGCCGATGCCGGATAATCTCGCCGCCCTTTTCTTCCGCATCATGCAGCTGCTCATTAAGGGAAAGCAGAATATCTTGTCGGGCGACAGGCCCGACTTCCGTCGACACATCCATCGGATCACCTATTTTCAGCTCACGGAGTCGTGCGGTAAATATATCCCTGAATGTTCCTGCGATGTTTTCATGTACGATAAAACGCTTTGCGGCAATGCAGCTCTGCCCTGAATTGATCATCCGGGCGCTGACAGCCATTCTGCCCGCTTTTTCGACATCAGCGTCGTCCAGAACTATAAATGCATCCGAACCGCCCAGTTCGAGAACAATCTTCTTGATGGCAGCCCCCGCGTGAGCACCCACCTCAGCACCAGCCCTGTTGCTGCCTGTCAGCGATACTGCATCGACCCTGTCTTCATCGATTAGCCGGATAGCTCGTTTAGCATCAATCAGCAGTGTCTTGAAAACATGCTCCGGGAATCCGGCCTTTTCAAAGGCCTTCCCAATGGCAAGCGCGCACATGGGCACGTTGGATGCGTGCTTAAGAAGGATAACATTGCCTGCGCATATAGCAGGGATTCCGAACCTGAATGCCTGCCAGAACGGGAAATTCCAGGGCATAATCGCCAGGACAATACCAAGCGGCTCGAACCTGACATAGCTCCTGGATGCCTCGGTCCGGACAGCCTCGGTCCTGAGATATGCCGCTGCATTTTCAGCATAATAATCGCAAAGCCACGCACATTTATCAACTTCGGCAAGGGATTCTCTTATCGGCTTGCCCATTTCCACAGTCATAAGCTCTGCATACTTCTGCTTGTCCGCCCTCAGCTGCCCAGCAAGTCTCTTAACGCAATCCAAGCGCTCGCCGGCCGGCAAAGTTCCCCAGCTTGAGAATGTCCTGCGCGATAGCAGGACTTCGGCATCGGCTCGTCTCTTTGACAATAAGCTAAATTCGCCTAAAATCTCGCCGGTAAAGGGGTTGACCGATCGGATCTTCTTTAGCATTTAGATACCGCGATAATCTCCCGCTAATTAAAAGGTGAATACCTTCGATTCGGCAGCCAGGGCAATCAGCTTCGTCGCCTTCTCGAAGCGCGCGGTCTTTATCAGGTCCTCATCTCCCAGATGCCTGGCATTCGCACATGGCGTGCAGACAAGTATCGGGACCTCTGCCTTCACCAGGTAATCCAGCAGCGGCTTCAATTCATCTCCGGTTGGCGATCTCATGAAATCGACCATGCCGATCTTTGAAATCATGACGCCGTCCTCGATCAGGAAGATATTCACCTCATGTCCTTCCTCTTTTGCAACCTTTGCAAGATGGATGCAGCGTGTAGCACGAACCGGATCATCTGTACCCCTACTCAGGACAAAAAGAAATTTAGCCATTATAACCTCCTGATAAATTAAATTTGCAGCTTGCCCTATTAGTATATATCAGGGCCTGTTGGTTGCCAAAGCCTTCAGCCGTGTATAATGCTCACATCGCGTTTCGCCTTCTTTTGTCGGCACCACGCAGCGATCTTTTTTGCATTTTTTTACGCCTTCAGCCGTTTTCTTTACACCTATTTGATTTTCGATGTTGATACACTTAATGAATGGAGGTGCCCATGGACCTGGCATATTTAGGAATCGTTGCGGTTTTCTTTGCACTCACCTGGCTGCTGGTGATCGCAGCCGAGAAAGTTAAATAAATAATCGAGGGCGGGGTTCACCACACCCGTCCAGGGGGACAATAATGGAACTCTTGTACTGGATAAGCGGCATCATTGCAGTAGGTCTTTTGATATACCTTGTGGCAGCCCTCATGAAACCGGAGATATTCTCATGACTGCAAGCGGTATTCTGCAAATAGCGCTCTATCTGGGAGTACTTTTGGCCCTTATCAAGCCCCTTGGCACTTATATGGCTAAGGTATATGAAGGCGAACCGTGCGGGCTTAACCGCATTCTCGCCCCGTTTGAAACGCTGATTTATCGGCTTCTTGGAATTACGTCAGATGATGAAATGTCGTGGAAAACGTATGCAGCAGCAGCCATCCTCTTCAAGCTGGGCTTCCTCTTTGTCTTATACGGGATTATGCGTCTGCAGGATATACTGCCTTTGAATCCTCAGAATTTCACTGCGATTTCCTCTGATCTCGCATTCAACACTGCCGTCAGCTTTATTACGAATACAAACTGGCAGTCATACAGCGGCGAGTCGACCATGAGCTATCTGACACAAATGACGGGGCTTGCGGTCCAGAATTTCGCATCGGCGGCTCAGGGAATGGCAGTGCTCGTAGCCGTCATTCGCGGATTCACTCGCCGCACTGCAGACTCCATAGGAAATTTCTGGGTGGACCTTACGCGCTCCATTCTTTATATCCTTCTGCCGCTTTCGCTGATCATGGCTGTCTTCCTGGTCTCCCAGGGAGTGGTTCAGAGTTTCAGTCCCTATAAGAATGTGCAGATCATTCAGAATATAACTTACGACAATCCTAAAATCGATGAAAAGGGCAATCCGATCAAGGACGACAGGGGCAATGCTGTAACCGAAAAAGCTGAACTCAAAGAGCAGACCATCCCTCTTGGTCCTGCAGCTTCGCAGATTGCAATCAAACAGCTCGGTACCAATGGAGGCGGCTTTTTTAACGTCAATTCGGCTCATCCCTTCGAAAACCCGACGCCCCTGTCCAATTTCGTGGAGATGCTAGCTATCCTTCTCATTCCGGCAGCCCTATGCTATACGTTCGGCAGAATGGTAAAAGATCGGCGGCAGGGGTGGACCTTGCTCGCGGCGATGTTCGTCATTTTCATACCGCTGCTCATGATTTGCTACTTAGCAGAACAGGCCGGAAATCCTCTCCTGAGCGCTATCGGACTCGATGCATCTGGAGGCAATATGGAGGGCAAGGAAGTGAGGTTCGGCGTGGCGAACTCCGCCATCTGGGCGACAGCAACGACTGCTGCGTCCAATGGTTCCGTTAATTCGATGCACGACTCGTTCAGCCCATTGGGAGGCATGGTGCCGATGATCCTTATACAGCTGGGCGAAATCGTCTTCGGCGGGGTTGGATCGGGTCTCTACGGCATGGTCGCATTCGCGCTCGTGGCTGTTTTTGTTGCCGCTTTGATGGTGGGGCGCACCCCTGAATATCTCGGCAAGAAGATTGAGGCGTTTGAGGTAAAGATGGCTGCCATTGTCATCCTGATACCCTGCTGTTTCAGCTTGCTGGGGACTGCAATTGCCTCCGCAACACTCTCTGGAGTTGCAGGGATTTCCAATCCCGGACCCCACGGCTTCTCGCAGATACTTTATGCGTTCTCATCCATGTCAAACAATAACGGCAGCGCCTTCGGCGGTCTAAGCGCCAACACGGTTTTCTACAACACGCTTGGAGGTATTTCAATGCTTTTCGGCAGGTTCTGGACCATGGTCCCGATGCTCGCCATAGCAGGCTCCCTGGCAGGCAAAAAGCATGTGCCCCCAAGTGCAGGCACTCTGCCGACCCATACGCCGCTGTTCGTTGTGCTGCTTGTGGCGGTTATCGTAATTGTAGGCGCCCTGACATTCTTTCCCGCGCTTGGGCTTGGGCCGATAGCCGAACACCTTATGCTTTACAAGTAATTTAGGAGGCCTGTTCCATGAGCAATAAAAATAAGAAAACAAGCCTTTTCGACCCGCAGATAATACGGCGTGCGCTGATAGACTCTTTAATCAAGCTGAACCCCATGAAACAGGTGCGCAATCCCGTCATGTTCGTGGTGGAAGTAGGCAGCGTCCTGACAACGCTCCTCTTTGTCCGCTCCCTGTTTGCGCCGGGAAGCGAATCTCCGGGCTTTATTCTGCATATCGCGATCTGGCTGTGGGCCACAGTGCTTTTCGCCAATTTTGCCGAATCGGTAGCCGAGGGCCGGGGCAAAGCCCAGGCCGATGCCCTTCGCAGCTCAAAAAAAGATGTCCAGGCAAAGAGACTGGCCGAACCCCTGCGGGATTCTCAGATTGCGATAGTCCCGTCATCGCAGCTGAAGAAGGACGATTACGTCCTTGTAGAGGCTGGGGATATCATACCTGGAGACGGTGAGATAGTTGCAGGCGTCGCATCTGTGAATGAAAGCGCCATAACCGGGGAGAGCGCTCCGGTCATACGTGAAAGCGGCGGCGACAGAAGCGCTGTTACCGGCGGGACATTGGTACTTTCGGATTGGATCGTCATCCGTATTACCGCAAATCCGGGTGAGACCTTCCTCGACCGTATGATATCCATGGTTGAGGGGGCAAAACGCCAGAAGACACCTAACGAGATAGCTCTTGACATCCTGCTGGCCGGATTGACCATTATCTTCCTCTTCGCAACCGCAACGCTCCTGCCTTTTTCAATCTTCAGCGTAGGTTCCGCCGGCCAGGGCAGCCCCGTTACTATTGTCGCGCTGGTGTCTTTGCTTGTCTGTCTGATACCTACTACCATAGGCGGACTCCTCTCCGCCATAGGAATCGCGGGGATGGACCGGCTGATCCAGACAAATGTAATTGCCATGTCCGGACGCGCCGTTGAGGCAGCAGGAGATGTCGATGTGCTTCTGCTCGACAAGACAGGCACGATAACCCTCGGAAACAGGCAGGCCACGGCCTTTCTGCCGGCATCCGCAGTGGATGCGCGGGCCCTTGCAGACGCGGCACAGCTTTCGTCATTGCCTGACGAGACGCCTGAAGGCAGAAGCATCGTCATCCTTGCAAAAGAAAAATACGGCATACGTGAAAGGGACCTCCAGGCCCTTGGAGCCAGCTTCATCCCCTTTTCCGCCCATACCCGTATGAGCGGCGTTGACATGCAGAGCCGCGAAATAAGAAAAGGGGCCCCCGATGCGATCGAAGACTACGTAAAAAAGAACGGCGGAAGCTTTCCGAACGATGTGAAGGCGGTAGTCGAGGAAGTCGCGCGCGAAGGTGCAACACCTCTGGTAGTTGCAGAAGGCAATAAGGTGCTTGGGGTCATACGGCTGGGCGATATCGTAAAAGGCGGAATCAGGGAGCGCTTCGCCGAACTGAGAAAGATGGGGATATCCACTATCATGATTACAGGCGACAATCCGATGACTGCAGCCGCCATTGCGGCCGAAGCAGGGGTGGACGATTTCCTTGCACAGGCCACGCCTGAAGCCAAGCTCCAGCTGATACGAAAACATCAGACCGGAGGCAAGCTGGTTGCAATGACAGGTGATGGGACAAACGACGCTCCTGCACTGGCGCAGGCGGACGTCGCAGTTGCAATGAACACGGGTACTCAGGCTGCCAAGGAGGCGGGCAACATGGTCGACCTCGATTCGAACCCGACGAAGCTGATCGAGATAGTCGAAATCGGAAAACAATTGCTAATGACGCGCGGAACATTGACAACCTTCAGCATAGCAAACGACGTGGCAAAATACTTCGCAATACTTCCGGCCGCGTTTATTGTTACATATCCACAACTCGCCGCCCTGAATATCATGCATCTGTCCACTCCTCAGAGTGCGATATTGTCGGCTGTCATCTTCAACGCGCTGATAATTATTGCCCTGATACCATTAGCGCTGAGGGGCGTCAGCTACAAGCCTATGGGCGCAGCGTTGGTCCTCCGCAACAACCTGCTTATCTACGGATTGGGAGGTCTGATAGTTCCCTTCATAGGCATAAAACTGATAGATATGATAATAAGTCCGTTTCTGGGATGAAAAACAGTTAGGAGTTCAAGAGTTGAAGGATTCAAGAGTTATAAACCCTCAAACTCCTTAACTCTTAAACTCTTTAACTCATTTTATATGAGGTGACAGCATGAAAACGATTCGACCTGTAATAGTTTCTCTTTTTGTTTTTACGATATTGACGGGTATCTTGTATCCCCTGGCCGTGACCGGCATTGCGCAGCTGGTCTTTCCAAATCGGGCCAATGGAAGCCTGATAGTCAGGGACGGCAAGGCGGTGGGATCGGCACTCATCGGACAGCCGTTCGATGATCCGAAATATTTCTGGGGCAGGCTGTCTGCTACATCGCCTTATCCCTATAATTCATCTGCATCGTCCGGTTCAAATCTCGCTGAAACTAATCCGGCACTTATAACAAATGCGCAGGGTCGGATCGATGCTCTGAAAACAGCCGACCTGCAGGCGGGAAAACTGGTGCCCGCAGATCTTGCCACGGCATCGGGAAGTGGCTTGGATCCCCACATCAGCCCGGCAGCCGCGGAATATCAGGTTAAGCGTGTCGCAAAGGCTCGCGGGCTGAATGAGTCGAAGGTCCAGACAATCGTTTCAGAACACACCGAAGACCGCGCATTCGGGATAATAGGCGAGCCAAGGGTCAATGTGCTCAGATTGAACCTGGCGCTCGATAAAATAAGGTAAACTTATTAATGGAAGAAAAGCGCCCCGACCCTGATCTGCTGCTCGACCAGATGCGCAGGGAAACCGAGCGCAGACGCGAAGGGCAGCTGAAGATCTTCTTCGGTGCTGCTCCCGGCGTAGGAAAGACTTATGCAATGCTGGAAGCCGCCCGCAAGAAGCTGTCGGAGGGCGCTGACGTTGTTGCCGGTCTTGTCGAAACCCACAGCCGCAAAGAGACCGAGGCGCTGCTCGAAGGACTTGAAATATTGCCCCGCAAAAGCATCGAATACCGCGGCGCCGTCCTGAAGGAATTCGATATCGATGCCGCCCTCTCCAGAAAGCCCACTGTCATCCTCGTGGACGAGCTGGCACATACGAACGCCGAGGGGGCTCGCCACAGGAAACGCTGGCAGGATATCTACGAACTTTTGGGCGCAGGCATCACGGTATACACAACCATGAACGTGCAGCACCTCGAAAGCCTCAATGATGTTGTAGCCCAGATAACGGGCGTCAACGTAAGGGAAACGGTACCGGATTTTCTCCTGGACAGGGCTGACGAGATCGAACTTATAGACCTGCCTCCCGACGATCTTCTCCAGAGGCTTGCAGAAGGAAAAGTTTACGTAGCAGAGCTCGCTGTTCAGGCACGCAGGAATTTCTTCAGAAAGGGCAACCTCCTGGCACTCCGCGAACTTGCCTTGCGCCGCACCGCCGAGCAGGTCGACGAGCAGATGCAGAGCTACCGACTTGGAAAAGGCGTAAAGGATGTCTGGCCTGCCGCCGAGCGGATACTCGTCTGCATAGGACCTTCGCCTTTTGCAACCCGCCTGATCCGGGCTGCCAGGAGAATGGCGGCGGGACTGAGGGCCGACTGGATTGCAGTCAATGTGGAGGCCCCGGGGAAGGTGCAGCCTACCGAACGCGACATCAAGGGCCTGGCCGAGAATATGAGACTTGCCGAGAGTCTGGGGGCTGAAACCGTCGTGCTTTCGGGGCATAAGGCAAGCGAGGAGATACTAAATTATGCAAGAAGCCGCAATGTAACCAAGATCATCATTGGAAAGCCAACACATCCCCGGTGGAAGGACAAGATCTTCGGCTCGATGCTCGATGAGGTAGTGCGGGGAAGCGGTGAGATAGAGGTATACGTGATTTCCGGGGACAAGACAGCTCCAGCCCCTGCGCGGCAAAAGCCGGTCCGGCTAAGAACACCTGCCAAGGAATGGGCAACGAGCGCTCTTGTCGTGGCGCTCTGCACGGGTGTCGGGTTTCTCATGCGACCGGAATTTACCATTGTGGACATAGCCATGGTCTACATCCTCGGCGTTGTGTTTATTGCCAGCCGTACCGGCAATGCCCCATCAATGCTGGCATCTTTCTTGAGCGTTGCCGCCTTTGACTTCTTCTTCGTGCCGCCGTACTACACCTTCGTGGTAAACGATGTTAAGTATATAGTTACTTTCATAGTCATGTTTATCGTGTCGGCTGTGATCAGCAAGCTTACCCTGCGCATCAGAAGCCAGGCTGAAGCAGCGCGCATACGGGAGAGAAGCACTGCATCTCTATACAGACTGAGCCGTGAGCTTGTCCATGAGCGCGGCATTGAGCGACTGCGGGAGATTGCCGCAAAGCATATCGGAGAGATGTTTTCGAGCAGGGCAGCGGTCTTTCTCCCGAATGCCCAGGACAAGCTCGAAGTTCCGGAGTCCGCCGCGCATACGTTCATGCTGGACGAACGGGAGTTGAGCGTTGCGCAGTGGGCCTTCGATCACCGCCAGAAGGCCGGAAGGTGGACCGACACCCTCCCCGGCGCAAGAGGGCTGTATTTACCGCTGGTTGCATCGTCAAGAAACATCGGGGTGATCGGATTGGTATCTGATGAAGCGGCTGAAGAATTGAATCCAGAGCAGATCCACATACTGGAAAACTTCGCACATCAGATCGCCATGGCATTCGAAAGGTCCTTTCTTGCAGAGGAAACCCAGCAGGCGCTTCTGAAGGCCGAGACAGAAAGCCTGCGGAACACGCTGTTGAGTTCTCTGTCTCATGACCTGCGAACCCCGCTTGCAGCAATCACCGGCTCCTCTACTACCCTGCTTCAGCAGGATGATCTGCTCGACCGGCATGATCGTCGCGAACTTGTATTTACGATAATTGAGGAGGCCGAGCGCCTCAACCGGCTGGTACGAAATGTTCTTGACATGACCCGGATCGAGTCCGGAGCCATCACAGTAAAAAAGGAATGGCTGCCATTTGAGGAAATAGTAGGCTCGGTGCTGGGACGGCTGACCGACAAACTGGCAAACCATCAGGTTACTGCGCAGATTCCGGACGACCTGCCGCTTGCGCCATTCGACCCGCTGTTGATAGAGCAGGTGCTGATGAATCTGCTCGAAAATGCCGTTAGGTATACTCCGGCGGGCACTGTGATCGAACTTTCAGCCAGGGCAAAAGAGGATGAGCTGCTCGTCGAACTGGCAGACTACGGCCCGGGGATTACGCCTGGCGACGAGGAGAGAATTTTCGACAAGTTCGTGCGGGGTCCTTCAGCAGCCGGCGGAATCGGCCTCGGGCTGACAATCTGCAGGGCGATAATCAATGCCCATGGAGGCAGGATCTGGGCTGAAAACAGGGAGGGAGGCGGAGTCTATTTCCGGTTTACAATTCCGATTCTGGAGCATCCGCCGGTAGTCGAAACAGATGAGGAGACGGTGCGTTTTAAATCATGACAGGGATCAAGGGTCTCATCCTGCTAATTGAAGACGAACCGCAGATGCGCAGGTTTCTGAGAGTGACCCTGCAGAGCGAAGGCTATGATCTGATAGAAACGCCCTCCGGAGGAGAAGGCCTGTCGCAGGCCGCCACTCGCAATCCCGACGTAATCCTGCTTGATCTCGGCCTGCCTGATCTCGACGGCCTTGAAGTTCTGGCAAGATTACGCGAATGGTCCCAGACGCCTATAATTATACTTTCTGCGAGAGAGCGGGAAAGGGACAAGATCAGCGCGCTGGACTCCGGCGCGGACGACTATCTGACCAAGCCCTTCAGCGCAGGTGAACTGCTGGCACGGATACGCGTTGCCTGCCGTCATAAAAGCATGAGGGACAGTCAGGCCGAACCGGTGTTTGTTCTGGATGCGCTTAAAGTCGATCTGGCGGCACGCCGGGTTTTTCTGAAAGATGTCGAGGTCCATCTTACCCCCATCGAGTACAAGCTCCTGGCCTACCTGGTCAGAAACGCCGGCAAGGTGCTCACCCATAAACAACTTCTTAAAGAGGTCTGGGGTCCGGCCTATGCAGATCAGGCTCATTACGTCCGGGTCTATATGGGCATGTTGAGGCATAAGCTTGAGGAGGACCCTTCGCGTCCCAGTTATTTCATCAATGAGCCCGGCGTCGGTTATCGCATGAGGTCCGAGTAAAATAGTTCCCAGCATGCTCAAATGAGCGCAAACTATCTTTTGACAGTTGTATCGACCACTATTTTATAATATAAGTTAACGAACCGGCCGAAGTTGCGATTGAGCTGTTCTGACTGTAGAGCCGGGATCATTCTTCTTGGGGTGGGGTCACGCTTAGTGTCGCAGGAAGGGCTTTGCGCCTTTTCCCGGGGCATGCCGTATAGCGTAAACTTCTGGAGCCGTTCCAAGGGGATTACAACCGGATATATGGGGGCATTGCAGAATGTTTTCCGGAAGACTTGAAAGACTGACTAAATGCATTCTTCAGCTTGGCGACGGCCACCTGGAGAACATTCGCAGGCTGACAGCCCTGTGCGGCGAAGAGCTGGCGGCTGACTGCGCGCTGTACAACAGGCTGGAAGGCGATTTATTGTGCGCCATCGGGCAATGGCAGACACCGCATGATTTCAGGGCCGAAGACGCCCCTGACGGGCACATTTGCTATGACGTGATCAAGGGCAACAGCGACGAAGCAGTTCTGATCAGGTATCTAGCTTCCAGCCGTTATGCAGAAATCGATCCGAATGTCCGCGCCTATTCTCTGCAGACATATTTAGGTCATGCCGTGAGATGCGAGGGCAGAGCAGTCGGCTCTTTGTGTGTGGTTTACCAGGCGGATCGCGTACCCTCCGAGGAGGACCTCAAAATTATGGGGATCATCGCGGCAGCAATAGGCCATGAAGACACGAGATGGAAATCCAAGGAAGAACTCAGCCGGTCTGTTTCGCTGCTTAAGGCATCCCTTGAAGCAACGGCGGATGGGATCCTGGTAGTGGATATAGAAGGGAAGATCGTCGAATTCAACAAGCGTTTCGCTGAGATGTGGCGACTGCCGGAAGGTATGCTCGCCTCAGGAGACGACGGTGCTGCCCTGGATTTCGCATCTTCCCAGGTCAAAGATTGTCGGGGATTTCTGGAAAGGGTGAAGATATTATACGAGCAGCCTGAAGCCAACAGCTTCGATGTCATCGAATTCATGGACGGTCGTGTATTTGAACGCCTGTCCTGCCCTCAACGCCTTGACAACAAAGTCATCGGGAGGGTCTGGAGCTTCAGAGACGTAACTGCCCGAAAGAATGCTGAAACGGCATTGATGGAAGAAAAATCCTTTACCGAAAATGCCCTGAACATACTGACGGATGTTTTTTTCGTCTTCGACCTTCAGGGCAGATTCATACGATGGAACAGGACGGTCTGCGAAGTCACCGGGTACAGCAATGAAGAGATTGTGGCGATGACAGCAACCGATTTCTTTCCGGAAGAAGAACGCGAGACGGTCCAGAAAGCGATCTTAAGGGTGATCGTTGAAGGCGCTGCAAGCGTAGAAGCCAACGCACTCACCAAGGACGGCCGTTTGCTGCCTTATGAGTATACCGCCTCTCTGCTCAGGAATTCGGAGGGTCAGCCCATAGGCATCAGCGGCGTTGGAAGGAACCTCACCGACCGCAAGAAACTTGAGGAGCAGCTGCTGCAGGCGCAAAAGATGGAGGCGGTAGGGCAGCTTGCAGGCGGCATAGCACATGATTTCAACAATATCCTTTCTGCCATCATGGGGTATGCCTCTATCCTGCAAATGCATCTGGGGGGAGAGTCACCATTAGGCAGGCACGCAGATGAAATACTCAGGGCGTCCCAGCGGGCGGCTCAGCTGACCTCCAGTCTGCTTGCGTTCAGCAGAAAGCAGAGCATATTGCTGAGGCCTGTCGAGCTTAATGCCCTCGTTCTGGACATACATAAGCTGCTGTCCAGGGTGATAGGCGAAGACATAGAGCTGGTGCTGGACCTAGCGAACTATCCCCTGGTCATAATGGCTGACAATGCTCAAATAGAACATGCGATAATCAATATCGCCACTAACGCAAGGGATGCCATGCCAGGCGGTGGAACGCTGACAATCTCCACGCGTCGCCACGCACTCGACAGCCGGGGATCTTCCGGCAGCCACGCCCTTCTCTCAATTTCGGATACCGGCACGGGGTTGGACGAGTTGCATAAAGATAAGATATTCGAGCCGTTCTTCACTACAAAGGAAGTAGGAAAAGGGACAGGACTTGGCCTTGCGATGGTCTACGGGGCAATAAAACAGCATAAGGGATTTATCGAGGTTGACAACCGGCCTGGAAAAGGGGCGACTTTCAATATATTTCTGCCGGTATCCGACCGCCGGGCGGAATACGGCATTAGCGGGTCCCGAATGCCCGCACATGCAATACCGGCGTCCGGTACGGTCCTGATGGTCGAGGACGAGGACGCGGTCAGGCGGATCATGCGGATGCTTCTTGAGCATGCCGGGTACAATGTCATTGAGGCAACAGACGGCGAGGCGGCACTGGCAAAGCTTCGCCAGGAGGGGGACGGAATAAAACTACTTATCACCGATATCATAATGCCAAGGATGGACGGAGTGACTCTTTATACTGAGGCGCGAAGAATAAGTCCAGACCTGAGGCCCCTGTTCATCAGCGGCTACCATGATAAACTTCCGCTCGATTGCGTAGCGGGGCAAGAAGATCGTTATCTCTCCAAGCCATTTACTTCGCAGCAGTTTCTGGAAGCAGTGAAGAAGGCCTGCAATAACTGAACCGGCCGATGCATCCTCTACTCAGCCGACAGCGGACACCCATCGCATTGAGGGCGCGGCTTGCAGTAGTCTTTTCCCACTCTGACAAGCAGGGCGTGATATTCATTAAACAGCCTGACCTCCGGTAGCAGTGCGGAATGAAACAACAGCTGATATTCGGAATAAGATGCTTTTGAGTTCATGAGCTCATGGCGCGACAGCACTCTTTTTGTGTATGCGTCGATCACGAAAACAGGCTTGTCCAGCGCGTAAAGTAGTATGGAATCCGCTGTCTCCTGTCCGATTCCGTTGATGCCCAGCAGCTCGGGCCTAAGGGTTTCAGCGACGCCTTTTTTCATCCGCGCCATGCTTCCTTCGTAATGCTCCACAAGATAATCTATGAATGCCTTGAGCCTCTTCGCCTTGATATTAAAGTATCCGGAGGGTCGGATGAGGGTTGCAAGCCCGTCTAATGGCATACGGTGAATGGCCCTTGCATTGAGCGCTCCATTCGCCTTTAAGTTGCGGATGGCCTTTTCAACATTGCCCCAGTTCGTATTCTGGGTGAGTATTGCGCCGACAGCTATTTCAAACGGGGTATCTCCAGGCCACCAATGCTGCTGCCCGTAAAAATTATAAAGCCTGTCATATAATCTGTAGAGTGAAAGGTCTTTCAGCGGATGCGCCTGCCTCATTCCTCGCACAAGCCTATCTATATCCGGACCCGCCGATCCTCTGCATAAACTCCATCCAGATCGGCAAAGCCGCCTTCGCGCCTGTCTCTTTGCTGCCGATCGGCACGTGATTGTCCCTGCCCACCCACACACCTACTACCAGAGAATCGTCGAAGCCTATAAACCACGCGTCGGAAAAATCATTCGTGGTGCCGGTCTTTCCATAAACCAGCCGCGTTATTTCCTTGGCCTTGACTGCCGTTCCGCGTTCAACAACGCCCCGCAGAAGGTTCTTGATCTGGGCCGTAGTTTCCTCTGAAAAAACGTCCTCAGCAGCCGGTTCGTCCTCTTCAAGCACAAAACCATCGCGGCTAAGGACCTTGTCGTAGTACATCGGCTGCATCCTTTTACCGGTAGCAAGCGTCATATAGGAAGAGGTAATTTCCATTGGCGTCACATCGGCCGCGCCGAGGGCGGTCGAAAGGTAGGGAGGTATCTGGCTCTTTATGCCGCACCGTTCTGCAAGCTCAATGACATCCTTGATGCCGACCTGGTTGGCAAGTCTTACTGTGGCCGTATTCAGGGAAAGGGCAATCGCTGTGCTGAGCGGCACAAACCCGTGATACTTGCCGTCGTAGTTCTTGGGCGCCCAGGCCTTACCCGGTATGCCTCCAGGAAAAGAAACCGGCCCGTCGAGCACTTTGCTGTCGGCGGTCATGCCTTTTTCAATTGCGGCCGCATAAACAAACGGCTTGAATGCAGAACCGGGCTGCCTCATCGCCATGGTGACGCGGTTGAACTGCGTTTCCCAGAAATCGTTTCCTCCGACAAGTGCCTTTATATGCCCGTTTCTGAGGTCGATTGCTATCAGGGCAGCCTGGACCCCGGGCCTGACGCGCTGTTCCAATGACTTGATCCCGTTGGACACGGCTTCCTCGGCAATCTTCTGCATGGTGAAATCGATCGTGGAATTTATCCGCATGCCTGCCGTATAAAGGTCAGGATAGCGCTCTTCCAGTTCCTGTCTTATGGATTCCACAAAGTACGGGGCCTCGAACCTCCTAAAGACAGGTTTAGTCGGCAGTTGCTCCGCCAGCGCCTTATCATAATCCTGTTGTGTGATGTAGCCGTTGTCGAGCATGTTCTTCAGGACCAGGTCCCTCCTGGCTTTGGCCTTCTTCGGTTTCTTGAAAGGTGAATATGACGACGGCGCTTTCTGCAGTCCTGCAATCATGGCTATCTCGCCGATGCTCAGGTCATCCACCGATTTTCCGAAATATGTGCGGGCAGCTGCGTCTATCCCGTAAGCCCTTGTCCCGAAATAGGTCTGGTTGATATACATGCCCAGGATTTCGTCTTTCGTATAAAGCTTCTCCAGACGTGACGCAATAATCACCTCTTTGATCTTGCGTTTTATACTTTTTTCCGGCTTCAGGAAGACCATCTTTGCGAGCTGCTGGGTTATCGTACTGCCGCCCTCAACAACGCCCTTCGCCATGATATCCTTATACAGGGCACGCAGTATCCCAAGAAAATCCACTCCGTGATGGGAATAGAACCTCTGATCTTCGATGGCGACAAATGCCTGCTTTACCTTCAGCGGTATTTTGTAAGTGGGGATATAAGTGCGTCTTTCGAGATAAAATTCGGCAAGGACCTTGCCGTCAGACGAATAAACGATAGACGTCTCCATGGGCGTGTAGCTTTCGAGCTGACGGACGTCGGGCAGGTCGGAAAAAAGCGAATAGAAATATCCCCCCGCACCTCCAACGACGATCATAAAGAGGAATAGGACTGTAACCTTTAACCATCCTAGCAACTTCATCTGCCGGGTTTATCAGCCTGCTTCAAAGCCCGGCTCAATCGATGTTCAATATATCCCTGTATAGCTATGGTCATCTTATTGCAGGCCCTGTCGGGCGTATGCTTTATTATAACAGTTGCAGGAAAAAAGATTGGCTGACCGGGCAAAATGCCGTGACTCTGCACTCAGGCAGAGACCAACTGGGGATGCTTCATCTTCATGTTACTCGTTTACGACAGGGATGATGAAGGTGAACGTTGTGCCCTTGCCGACATCGCTTTCCACTGCAATCTCTCCACCATGCTTCTTGATGATGTCATAAGCGATGCTGAGCCCCAGGCCGGTACCCTGGCCAACTTCTTTTGTCGTAAAGAAGGGCTCAAATATGCGCCCGATCTTTTCAGGAGGGATGCCGCAGCCGGTGTCCGAAATGCGAATATGAATCTTGCCGTCATCGCACCAGGTCTTCACAACAATCTCACCCATCGTCTCGATCGACTGCGAGGAGTTGACCAGAACATTCATGAATACCTGGTTCAGCTGCCCTGCATTGCAGACTGTCCTGGGGAGGTCTCCGAAATCCTTGTTAAGGATCGCCTTGTATTTGAGCTCATTCCAGATAATATTGATGGTGCTTTCAAGTCCGGCGTTGATGTCGGCAGACTTGAACGACGACTCGTCAACGCGCGAGAAGGTCTTCAGGTCCTGCACTATCTTCCTTACCCGTTCAGCACCTTCCAGAGACTCCTTGACTATATTGCCGAGGTCTTCCATTATGAAATCAATCTTCAGTGCCTTCTTCTGTTTTGTCATGGCGGCCATTGCAGAATTCAGTTCGTCGCCGCCTGCAGAACATTTATCCAGAACATCGGACTGGATGGTCAGAAATGCCGTAATCTTGTCGACGTACTTCGCCAGCGAGTTCAGGTTGCTCATGATAAAGCCCACCGGGTTATTGATCTCATGGGCGACTCCGGCGGCCAACTGCCCTATGGAAGCCATTTTCTCCTGCTGTAACACCCTTGATTGCGCGGCCTTCAGCTCGCTGTATGCGCTTTCAAGATTCTGGGTCAGCATATGCAGCTCATCGTTTGCGAACTTGAGCTGACTTGTACGCTCAGCCACGCGCTGCTCGAGCTCTTCATTGAGTTTCCGAAGGGCCTCCTCAGCCTGCTTGCGATGGGAAATGTCCTGGAGCATTCCGTCCAGATATATTAGTTGCCTGTCATCATCAAAAATCGGCCTGGCGCTCAGCATAACCCACTGTTTGCCGCCGTCTTTCCTGTAATATTCAACCTCGAAATTCTTCACATCAGTGCCATCTGCCAGTTGCAGGAAAAGATCTCTGCGCCGTTCCGGATCTACATACAGTTTTTCAACATTGGGAACCATTTCGATCAATTCCTCTTCAGTATCATAGCCAAGTATCGAAGCCGCCGCCGGATTACAGCTTATGCATCTGCCCTGGGCTGTCGTCCTGAAAATGCCCTCAGCTGCGTTTTCAAATATACTGCGATACCTAGCCTCGGCCAGCTTTTCCTGCTCAAGCGCCTTCTGCATGTTTGCAAAAAAGACATGGTTCTCAATCGATGACGACATAAGCTCCGCCAGGTTTCCCACGCCGAGGAGTGCCATTTCGTCATTGCTCACCCTGCGGTAATACTCGGCGTTATCGCCTGCATTGCCTACAACCAGAATGGAAAACAGCCTGGAGTCAACAGTGATCGGATATATAAGATATTCGCTCATCAGGAGTCTGGACCCGCATTCTGCAAGATGCTCATCCCTCGCGACGGGTGTGCGGATTATATATTCGGCGCCGTTCATCATGGATGAAAGAATCGGGTCATCCGGCTTTATGGTCAAATCGCCGACGCGGCTTTTTGACTCCTCGTCATAATATCCGTCAAAGGCTGCAACTCTGAAATCTTCTCCCTCGATACGGTGAAAAATCAGCGCCCGTTCATATTCGAGATTGTTGATAACATATTCGACGACAAGATGGAAGGTTTTTTCTATATCAAAGGTTGCATTAAGCTT
Source organism: Dissulfurispiraceae bacterium (assembly GCA_035319185.1). Lineage (GTDB taxonomy): Bacteria > Nitrospirota > Thermodesulfovibrionia > Thermodesulfovibrionales > Dissulfurispiraceae > Fen-1308. The sequence goes on from DATHDF010000097.1 coordinate 23,961, forward strand.
CTTGTTCAGTTCGTAGAGGTCCTTATAATCCTTCAGCTGCCGGTCCAGCTTTTCCTGATATTCGTAGATTTGCCCCTCTGCCCTGACCAGCTGTTTAACCTGCTGTGAAAGCACTTTGTTTTCAAGCCTGAGCCTCTCAAGCTCTTCCGCACTGCCTTCTGAAATTTTCCTGCTGTTTTCGGACATCGACTGATCAATAAATAGCTGCAACTACGGACGTGAAGTTGTGAAAGCTGTTGCAATAACTTACTGGCCCTATCTCACCGTAAGTGTAAAAACCCATCCAAGGTATACCGTCGCCGACGTCCTTCTGAAGAGACCTGATCACTTCAAGCTTCTCCTGCTCTCTCAGCACTACCTTGCCGCGGCCTACGCACTCAAAGTGAAGTACAAATTTCGGTTTTCTTCCACCCATCTGCTCATTTATCATCATGGATATTTTGCGAACACCGTTCAGTATCAGCTCCTTGTCGCGGCGAACCATCCACAGACGGTCGCCGTCACTGACTTCTGACTGTATCTTGACGTGCCCGTCGCTGTCGTCCTTCCCCATCATGTACCGAATTATGTAATCGTCATAGTGCTGCCTGAACTGCTCTGGTGCCTTGAAGCCTAGGCAAAGGTTGAGAGACGTCTTGTTCCATTCGTTCTTCCAATTTTCATCGAAGTACTCTTTGAGGGCTTCCAGCGCCGGCAGACCATCAATTTCGTAGATAACGTTGCCGGAACACCTAGTTATTGTCCGTTCTGTTCCAACGGGAACGCAGCCGTGATTCACCCCCCATGCCACCTTGCCGCTGCCTGACATAAGAATACACGAAATGCCCTCGGAAAACACCTGGTCATCATGATATTGATATGTCTTCTTTGATGCCCAGTTATCCGCTGCCAGTCCCCCGAAGAGAGGAAGAGGCCTTTCAAGACCAAGGGTCTGTTGGAATGCCGCCAGAAAGGGGTCGAAGTTGAAAACAAGCCCATCCGCTAAAAGGAAACAGGCTATGTTGTCAGCTGCCAGATGCGGGCCTATGTCGGCAGCCAGCTTCTTGCCGGCCTTTGAGATGTCCCGACCTATATCTGTGACAAAAAAGCTATGGAACCGGAGTTCGTCGGAGCGCAGCGCCATAACCGAAACCCCGAAGTTAGTTTCTGCGACAGTATCGCGGGTGATTATGCCCTCTCCGGAACAGCCGCTTAATGGTGCTCCGGATGTTGCTTCTCTGATGGAGCGTATAAGTGCGCGCTGGTCATATCCAACCGTTGCAAAGACAATAACAAGATCTGGCTTTTCGGTACCGGCATGCATCATAGCATCGGCCGCAGCCCGTCTGCCGGCCTCTGCCGGATTCCTGTGAGCGCTGAACCCTACACCCGCCGTCGTCGCCATCTGCTCCCCCTCTCTCTTTGTTATCGTGTATTTTCCGCAGATCCTTAAGCGTTCATATCCTGTCTTATTATACCGTGTGTTATATTTATTTTATGGGTATTGACCTATCACAGGTGCCTGCCAAACCCGGCGTCTATCTTTTCAAGGCTTCCGGCGAAAAGGTGATCTATGTGGGTAAGGCCAAGAACCTTAAGAACCGCCTGCGGAGCTATTTTCATGGATCAGCCGGGCTGGATGCGCGCAAGGCTTCGATGGTTGCGGAGATAAAAGACTTTTCATACATAGTGACCGGAAACGAACTCGAAGCCTGGATACTCGAGGCGAACCTCATAAAGCAGCATAAGCCAAAATTCAACATCGTCCTCAGGGATGACAAAAACTATCCGTACTTAAAGGTTACGATTACTGAAGCGTGGCCCAGGGTCGAGGTCGTTCGACGGATTGCAAGGGACGGCAATCTGTACTTCGGGCCGTACATACCGGCACAGGCCATGTGGGAAGCTCTTGGGTTCATCCGCAGGAATTTTCTGATCAGGACCTGCGGCTATCCCCTTGATAAACCGATTAAACCCTGCATTCAGCACCAGATGAAACGCTGCTCCGCCCCCTGCGGGCAGAAGATAACCAAAAAAGAATATCTGAAGATGGTGAACGATATAGTCCTTTTCCTGAAAGGCAAAAAGAAGGGCCTTCTTGCGCAGCTTGAAAAGAAGATGCTCCGCTATTCAAGGGAGATGCGCTACGAAGAGGCCGCTCAGGTGAGGGACAGCATAGGAAGGTTGAAAAAGGCCTTCGAATCTCAGAAGATAATAGCGCCCGAATTAGGCGATCTGGATGTAGTAGGCTGTTTCAGAAATGATGACGACAGCGGCGGTAACGTGGCTGTTAATATCCTGTTTATCAGGAACGGAATGATGATCGGCGCGAAGGATTTCTTTATCGACAACCACCTGAGTTCCGGTGACTCAGAAATCCTACGAGGTTTTATGGAGCTCTTTTATTCAAAAGAGGTGCTTCCCGCTCAGACCATATTGGTAAACACCATGCCTGCGGACAAAGCAGCCCTCGCTGCGTGGCTGAAGAACAGGAAAAACTTGCGTGTAAGGTTCGAGACACCTTTGTCCGGGAAAAAACTCGAATTACTCACTATGGCAAACGAAAACGCCCGCCTGCATTTTGGGGCGAGGGAAAAGGCCCACAGGGAAGAACCTCTGAAAGATATGGTTGAGCGGTTCGGACTTAGCAAGCCGCCTCAATCGATAGGCGCTTTCGACGTTTCCACCCTGTTCGGGAGCGAATCGGTTGGGGCGCTGATATGGTGGGAACAGGGAGAATTCAGGAAAGAGCTTTATCGCCACATGCGGATAAAATGGGTGGAAGGCATGGACGATTATTCAATGATGTACGAAACAATCGTCAGGGCGCTCAGAAACCTGGAGGGGCATGTGCCGGACCTGATCGTCATCGACGGCGGCGCAGGTCAGCTCGAAATAGCCCACAAGGCCCTGAAAGATTCCGGGATCGACACCGACATCCTGGGTGTTGCCAAAAAGCCGGATCGCGCCTTTCTCATGGACGGAGGGATTGTTGACCTCGAAGACAAAAATAGATCATCATTACTTCTGAAAAAGGTAAGGGACGAAGTCCATCGGTTCGTCATCACCTTTCACCGCAAGATGCGGGACAAGAGATTTACAGAGTCCCTATTGGAAAAGATACCCGGTATAGGAAAGAAGCGAAGGCTGGAACTGCTGAGACACTTCGGCAGCATCGAAGCCATAAGAAAGGCTCTGCCGGAGGAGATATCGAAGATCAAGGGATTCAACGAAAAGATGTCTGAAAAAATATCGGCACATTTGAAGGAGACTGCTTCGGAATGAACATCTATATTTCTGGCTCAATGGCTTACGACCGCATCATGGACTTCCCCGGCTTTTTCTCTGATCACATTCTGCCCGACAAGATACATATACTAAATGTCTGTTTCACGGTAAACGGACTGCAGGAAAAATACGGCGGCACAGCGGGCAATATTGCATATTCTCTCAGGCTGCTCGGCGAGAAACCAACCATACTCGCCACGATTGGAAGAGATCACGCCAATTATTTCCAGTGGCTTGAAAGCAATAACATAGAAACGAACGGCATCAGAATCATAAATGATGAGTTTACTGCAGGGGCCTATATTACAACTGACAAGGCCGATAACCAGATCACTGGGTTCAACCCCGGAGCCATGAAATACCGATCGGAATATGCCTTCCCTGCCGGGAACGAAAAGGCGATTGGGCTGATAGCTCCCGGAAATCTCGGCGATATGATGGAGTATGCGAAATATTACAAATCGAATGGAATCTCCTGCATATGTGATCCGGGTCAATCACTGACGGCATGGACAGGAAAGGACCTCACGGAGTGGATAGCCGGTTCGTCGATTCTGATTTCAAACGACTATGAACTGGAACTTATATCAAAGATGACTGGCAAGGGCAAGCAGGAATTGCTCGGCATTACGAAAACTATTATCACCACCCTGGGCGAAAACGGGTCGCTGATCAGCACGTCAGCAGGAGACACAGCCATTCCAATAGCAAAACCAATGGAGGTGGCTGATCCGACCGGAGCCGGAGACGCATACAGGGCCGGCCTGCTGAAAGGCCTGGTTGAAGGCAAAAGCATCGCGTCGGCGGCCAAGATCGGCGCGGTGTCTGCGACCTATGCGATCGAAAAATACGGCACGCAGGAACACCGCTTCACTTTGGCAGGGTTCCGCGAGAGATATCGCGCCGCCTTCGGCGAAGATATGTAGCTCCCGTCAGGTCCTGAACTTTACTATCACGCCTTTCAGCTCGGCTGCAAGCCTTGCCAGGTCAGTGGACGACTGGGCAATCTGCCTCGAATTGGAGGACGTCTCATCCGAAACCCGGGCGATGTCCTGGATATCGCTGCTGATGCTCTCCGAGGTTGTAGACATCTCCTCGGTGGCGCTGGCGATATGCCTGACTTTGTCCTGCAATGAATCAACGCTCTGCACAATCTCTTCAAGGGCTGACCCTGCGCGGCCTGCAAGCTCAACGCCTTTTCTGACCTTCCTGGTGGTCTCTCCCATTGAATCTGAGGCGCTTCTAATCTCATTCTGAATGGCGGTAATAATGTTTGCAACCTCAGATGTCGCAGTAGATGTCCTTTCGGCCAGCTTTCTTACCTCATCGGCAACCACCGCAAATCCCCTGCCCTGTTCTCCGGCCCTTGCAGCCTCTATCGCGGCATTAAGTGCCAGCAGATTCGTCTGGTCAGCAATATCCTTAATTACGTTTAGTATGTCACCTATCTTTTTCGACTGGTCGCTGAGGTTGATGATCTTTTCCGACGATTTCTCCACAACAGCCGCAATGGCCTCGGACTCAACGACAGATTGATCTACTATGCCCTTACCGCCCTTGGCAAGGCTGCCGGTGCCGGATGCCTCGGAGGCAATACCTGATGCACTTTGGGCAATGTCTATAACAGTCTGGCTCATCTCGTCGGCGGAAGTCGCGATCTGTGAAGTTCGTCCCGACTGCTGAGAAACACCGCGGGACATTTCATCTGCGCTTGCGCTCAACTGCTCGCTCGCTGCAGCGATTGTTTCAGAATTCGAATTGATGCTTTGCACGAGATTTCTCAGGCCGGCAACCATCTCGGCCATTGATGCATAGATGCCGCTCATTTTTCCAGACCTATCCATCTGCACCGTCAGGTCGCCTTCTGCTACCTTACGGGCAACGGCAGCAATATCGGCCGGCTCGCCACCGATTTGAGAGATAAGATTCCTTGCAACGAGGTATGCAAAGACCGCAGCCGCTGAAATTGTCATCAGAAGAACAACGATCAGCAGAATCATCTCTCTGCTAATCGTAGATGCAGCCAGCTTTTCATGACTGCGTGACTCTTCGTCGGCAATCTTTACCAGTTGATCAACAGCCTGTCGGTGAAGTTCATAGTCTTTCTTAAGGTCAGCCATTATAACTTTTGCCTTGGCAAAATCACGAGACGCCAGCGCCGGAAAGAAATCCTTTTCGGCCCTTTCGTAAAAAGCGATTGCGGGCGCCGCACTCGTCCTGGTGATAACCTCTTTCATCTGGCCATCGGGCAGATTCTTCTGCCAGTAGTCGCGCCTTTCCTCAAAATCCTTGCGAAGCTGAGTGAACTTCTCGTGGAGAGTCTTCAGTCTGTCGGGATTCTGTTCATCGGCCGCCTGGTACATTACCAGATACGACTCGATAATATATTCCGGCGGCGGCAGGATATCTGCAACGAGGTCTTTGCCCTGGGCAATGCTAGCATAGATCGCTCCATTGACCTTAACTTTGCTGATTGCCCGAAACGACAGCAACCCGAAGAGAATGAACCCCGCCATCATTATGCAGCCCAGCAATATGAGCTGACTTCTCACCTTCATTTCCCGTAAATTAAACATCCTAAGCCTCCTTTCCAGCCATTGCACCTTACATTGTCTTAATATCACGTTGAAATCCGACGAAAATGCACTCCGGATTTAATCTGCAGCCCCACCATATCTTATCGGACTATATCTCTAACACTTAATATTGTATCATGTTTACAGGATGATCAACGAACTGGCCTTAAAAGATTATCTCGAAACTGCCTTTCCGATGGTCACGGAAATTGCGATCCGCAAGCTCGGCTCAGGCGTTCAGGGCTCCGGGTTTCTGATAAGCATGTGCTCAGCCGGATCATGCCGGCAATATGTTGTAAAGACACTATTCCCCGAAGGACTCGGCCACGACTATCCGTCCGACCGCGCAGGCGTCTTTCTGCTCGATCTTGATGAGTACAACAATCTGCCCGGACATGTCCATGCCGTCGATGTGCTTGCAGAGATGGAAGGAGGCGCAGTCAAATCCATAGGCGGCGGAAAGGAATATTATCTGCTTATGGAGTTAACCGACGGCGTCGACTATTTCAGAGACCTCGAATCTTTCAGAGATAAAGGCCGGTTGGATGCAGGCGACAAAGCCAAGATAAGGGCCATGACGTCATATCTTGCCCGCATTCATTTCAAAAAGAAGGAGTCCCGCTCGCTGTATTTGAGGAAGGTCCGGGACACGATCGGCCACGGCGAATGCCTTATGGGTGTTTTCGATACCTACCCGGACGGCACTCTGAGCCCCGATGCAATGGCTGAAATCGAAAAGATGTGCATAGACTGGCGGGCAAAGCTGCGTGACAAGAGTCATCGACTATCGATGATCCACGGCGACTTCCATCCGGGCAATATCTGGTTTAAAAACGATGACGATTTCGTGCTGCTGGACCGGAGTCGCGGCCCGTGGGGAGAGCCCGCAGACGATGTGACGGCTCTGGCAATCAATTACGTCTTTTTCTCGCTCAGATATCACGGCGACGTTAGAGGGGCCTATCTCGAAGGCTTGACTCTATTCTTCGACGAATACCTGAGGTTCACCGCAGACAGCGAAATCCTCGGTGTGCTCGCGCCCTTCTTCGCATTCAGGGGCGTCGTTGTGGCCAATCCGGTTTTCTATCCGGATGTAACTTCGGCTGTCCGGCAAAGGATATTTTCATTCGTAAGAAATGTCCTGTCGGCAGCCAGATTCGACTATAATGCGGTGAATGATTATTCCTCACCTTGACGAATAATAAGGGATGTGTTATGGTTAAAAGTAACTTTAAGAGTATTTGCGTTGGAATTAGGCCACAAAGACTTTTAACTTTGTGGCCTTTTTATTGGAATCCTTCAGGGATCGGATCTCGACATCTTAAGACAAGGAGCATTAAAAATGGCACAGGGAACAGTAAAGTGGTTCAACGACAGCAAGGGTTTTGGCTTTATCACAAGTGAAGACGGCAGCGATGTATTTGTGCACCACACTTCCATCCAGGGCAATGGCTTTAAGAGCCTTGCCGAAGGGGACAGAGTCAGCTTTGATATTGAGAAAGGACCTAAAGGCCCCAAGGCTATCAACGTAGTAAAACAGTAGTTCAGGAACGGACCTTCTACAGTCGGGCCTTCTTACCCCGGAGGCGGATGAACAACAGACGTCGCGCAAGGTCAAGCGCTTCATCACATCGAACCGTCAATTATTTCCATGATAGTTATGCCTTTTTCGAGGTGGGCGGTTTAAGCAAGGAAGGCGCCGTTGACGGGGAGTCAACAGCGCTCAGCCGTTAAAATGAAGATGACTCGGCAATTCTCCAGTTAATGTTCTAAAATCCGGTCATGCCGGGAAAAGCAACGGATGGTAAAGAATTCAAACATTCATCAGGAGGCAAAATGAGCACAAAGATTTATGTCGGCAACATCTCTTTTAATGCAACAGAGGATGACGTCAGGGCGCTCTTTTCAACCTACGGAGAGATTGAATCGGTGAGGCTGGTTACGGAACCCGGAACTGGAAGGGCCCGCGGCTTCGGCTTTGTCGAAATGCCATCTGCTGATGATGCACGCAGGGCGATTGAGGCACTGAACAACAAATCTTTTATGGAAAGGGTCCTCTCTGTTTCAGAGGCCAGGCCGCAGCAGCCAAGGGATAAGAGGCCCGGCACAGGAAGGGGCGGATTTGGAGGTCCCCGGAAGGGCGGGGGCGGATTTGGCGGAGGAAGGCCCTCGAACAGAGGAAGGAGATAATATTCATTGGAGATAAAGGTACATGAAAACGATGTAGAGAGAGCCTTGAAGATGCTGAAGAACAGGCTTCAAAAAGACGGCCTCTTCAGGGAAATTAAAAATAGAAGATTCTATCAAAAACCTTCCGTCAAGAGAAAGAGGAAACAGGCAGAAGCCCGAAAGAGAAAGGCAAAGTCTGCCAAAATGCGCCCAAGATAGGTCAATGGAAGAGTGGTCTATATGGCAACTTTTATGCAGTCAATTTACACCTTGCTGCTGGCGCTCTGGGTCGGGGGCATAAGCCTCTTCACTTTTATCGTTACGCCTGAAATCTTCAGGTCATACGGCCGGGACGCGGCGGGCGAGATCGTAGGCAGGCTCTTCCCCGGCTATTTTCTATTCACCTTGCTCCTCTCGGTCCTTGTTCTCCTTATTCTGCCCCTTTTCAGGTCGTCCTTCGGACAATCCGGATTCAGATGGTCCCTGGTGCTGGCAGTGATCGCCGTAGTCATCAATGTTTTTGTTTTTTTCAAGCTTCATCCTGAGATACGCAAGATCAAACAGGAGATCCATTCCTTTCAATCCGCGCAGGATGATTCTCCGCTCCGGAAGACCTTTCGCACGCTCCATGCCGTAAGCATGACATTAAACCTCATGCTCCTCGCAGACGGCGTAACGCTGCTCCTGATCGGCACTTCACTTAAGAGATAACTGCAGTGCCCCGTCTAATCACGAATAATCATCAGGCTAAACATCTGCTGATCGGTCTTGCAGCGGGGATCTTCGGAGGGCTTGTAGGTCTGGGCGGTGGCGTCATTATGATTCCGCTGATGGTGGGCGTTTTGAAGCTTACCCAGCACCAGGCCCACGGAACCAGTCTTGTTGCCCTCGTTTTTACCGGCATCGCGGGAGCGATCACTTATTATATGCAGGGCAAGATGGACCTGATAGCATCTGTGCTGCTTGCCGTGACTGCGGTATTCACCGCGCGGCTGGGCGCCCATTTCGCACACGCACTTCCGGAGTGGAAGCTCAAGAGATCCTTCGGAGGCTTCCTCATCTTCGTCTCCGTGCTGCTTCTGCTGAAGCCTTATCTGGCCCAGATTGCACATCCGGTTTCTGCAGGATGGCCAAAGATCGTTGTACTGCTTCTGGCCGGCGTGCTTACAGGTTTTTTGTCGGGCATGATGGGCGTCGGAGGCGGCACGATAATGGTCCCAGCCATGGTTCTGCTGGCCGGCATGGGGCAGCATGTGGCTCAGGGCAGCTCTCTTCTGGCCATGGTCCCTGCGGGCACTGTGGGCGCCCATGCTCACTGGAGGCTCGGGAATGTGGTTACGAAGATACTGCCCGGTCTGATACCAGGAATTTTCATCGGCACCTATCTGGGCGGAAGCCTTGCGCTGATACTCTCGGAGGGCGCATTGCGGGTAATATTCGCAGTTGTGCTGATATGGACAGGTATCCGCTATTTAAGGGCTAAGGCGCCGAAAACCTGATATAGTTTTCCCAGACTGACAGGACTTCTTTGGTGGCTACCAGATCACCGGCACAATATCTGGCTATGTCCTCGAACCTCCCAGCCTGGAAGAGGTTTTTTACGTCATACCCTGTGATCCCTTCGGACTTCGGGCTCTTGATGCCGAAAGTGCGGCACCACATGTCGAGCGGGAATTTCCTCTTCATCGCGCCATAAAAAGAGAGCTGATCAAACAGGTCTATGTGACTGCTGTTTCCGTAACGGTAGGGCATGAGTTCCCTGGTGGGCTTGACTTTGTGGACGCCTGAACGGACCAGGATGAACGGGCAGTCGAAGGCCCTGCCGTTGAATGTGACAACCTGGTCGTAAGCTTTGACGGTGCTCCAGAATTTTTCGAGGACTTCCTTTTCGGTCCCGCATTCGTAGCGGATACCGTTTTCCTCGAAAGGCAGCGGCACCTCGCCGAGGGCCTGAAAAAAGACAGCCCCCTTGTCTGTATCCGGATTGAGCATGCCGATGGCGACTATCTCGCCGGTGAGGGGATAAAAGGAGAGGCTCTCCCTGATCCTCTCCTTTTCTTCTTCATTTTCAGCCCATTTGAGCAGATATTCACTTACTGCAGGGTCCAGTGAATCGATGTCAGCTCCGACCGTTTCGATGTCGAAGATGACGCGGCCCATCAGGCAGCCTTTTTCTTCAGCTTGTCGATCACTTCCCAGGTCTTGAGGGCATCGATGGCGCGTTGCAACTGCAGATCGTCTTTTTCCGAAACTTCAAGAGGCACTTTATCCTCGTCATCGGGCGCCTGGAGATTTTTTTCGTTCTCGAGATGCCCTTCGAGGTCTTTCTCCCTTACGACAGATATCCCCTTGCCGTCTTTCGCCTCAAGTTTTACGACTATGTCCGGAGTTATTCCAACATTCTGTATGCTCACGCCGCTCGGTGTATAATATTTCGCCGTGGTAAGGCGCAGGCCGGAGCCGTCACTCAGCGGGATAAGGGTCTGCACCGAGCCTTTTCCGAAAGTCTGCACGCCCACGACAACCGCCCTGTTCCAATCCTTGAGTGCTCCCGCAACAATTTCCGAAGCACTGGCGCTGCCCTGGTTGACCAGCACCACCATGGGAATATCGGTATAGGCAGGCTCATCTCCCTCGGTAAAATATTCAACCTTATCGCCTGTCCTCCCCTTGATGTAAACGACCAGCTTCTTGGCAGGCAGGAATTGTCCTGCCACGTCCACGGCACTGTTGAGCAACCCGCCGGGGTCGTTTCTGAGGTCCAGTATGAGCGATTTCATGCCTTTGGCCTTAAGCTCCTTGAGGGCCTTGGCCAGATCTTCAGATGTCATCTCCTGGAATTGCGTAAGCTTCACATACCCTATATCATCCTTGAGCATCTTCTGTTTCACGCTCTTTATCTTGATGATGTCCCTGACGATAGCGATATCCTTGGGCTCGGTCCAGCCTTCCCTGAAGATATTCAAAGTAACGGGTTTCCCCTTGGGACCGCGCATCTTGGCAACCGCATCCTGGATATTCATGTTTTTTGTAGATTCCCCGTCGATCTTGAGTATCTTGTCTCCGGCCTTCACTCCCGCTTTGTACGCAGGAGTGTCTTCAATAGGCGCGATGACGGTAAGAATGCTGTCCTTTATCGAAATCTGGATGCCAAGGCCGCCGAACTCACCCTTTGTCTCGACCTGAAATTCCTTGAAGGCCTCCGGCGTCATATAACCGGAGTGCGGATCGAGAGATGCCAGCATTCCCTTGATCGCCCCGCTGACAAGCTCTTTGGTCTTGACTTCGTCTACATAGTTCTTTTTGATGACGTTCAAAACATCCACAAAAGTCCGCAGGTCTTCGTAATTTCCCTGCGCGTTCACAATCTGGGAACTCACGATGCCCACAACAAGGGCCGATGCGAGAACTCCGATTACGGCAAAAGAGATAATCGTCAACTTCTTTTTTGAAAGCATCATTGTCCTCCGGATTTTCTCAGCCACTGCTGCGGGTCCAGCGGCTTGCCTTTATAGCGGATCTCAAAATAAAGGCCGCTGCTGCCCAGGGCCGTCGATTCCCCGACCTGCCCTACCGTTTCACCCTCTTTTATTATAGCGCCATTTTCCAAAAAAATCTTAGACAGGTTCCCGTACAAAGTGTGATAACTGTCTCCATGGCTCACAACCACCAGCTTGCCGTAGCCTTTGAGATCAGCTGCGTAGACCACCTTACCGTCATAGACAGCAGCCACAGGTGTGCCGGCAGCCGCTTTGATATGTATTCCGCTCCTGAACACAGGCAAATTGAAAAGCGGATCAACCTGCGAACCGTACTTTATGGCAACCCTGCCGTTCACAGGCCACGGCAGCTGCCCCTTCTGGCGCGTAAACGGGCTTTCGGAAGGGAGATCCTCCCTGGCGGCTTGAGCAGTTTTCGGCCTTCTTTTTTTGACCCCGGGCTTCTCCCGCCGCTCGGACTCCTTGATTATAACCATAAGCCGGTCCGCATCATCCTTAAGCTCCTGGATCATGCGCTGATAGGTATCTTTATCGCGCCTGACGCCGGCCAGAATGGTCTCCTTCTCTTTCTTCATCGACTGCGCAGAACCCTCAAGTTTTTGCAGTTCACGCTCTTCAGCCTTGAGTTTGCCGGCATACTCGCTGAGCTTCTTCCTTTTCGAGTTGAGCCGGTCTACTTCCTCACGGTAAGTCGTAATGGATTCGTTATATCTGTTGGATATGTCCGTAAGAGACCTTGATGTCCTCATGACGATTGACGGGTCCTCTCCGCTGATCAGCATGAGGATAACCTCTTTTTCGGCATTGATCCTCCACAGCATGCGGATGCGCATTTTCAAACGCGCCTTAAGTGTGTTGATGCTCTGGGAATTGGCTGCAATGTCCGCTTCAAGCGAAGAAATATTGCGCTTCAGCTCAGATATCTGCTTCTTGGTGGCGTTCATCCTGTCGTTCAGGTCGTTCAGCTGATCCTCGATACGCCGCAGCTCACCGATGACCGATCTTTCTATCCTGGTGGCTTCGACAAGCTTCTTCTTCTGCTTGCGTATGTCCCGCTGAACCTTGTTATAGTCCTCGCGAGCGTTTGCAGCCTCACTCGTGGAATCGATGCAGACCAATGATGATAAAAGAAGGGCTGCGCAAATGGTTGGAACAACGGTCTTCAGCAAAGAAAAGGCGTCTCTGTTTACCATCGCCCTTAGAGCCTGAGCCTGCCCACCGAGATGAGCGAGCCCATCACGCCCATCACTATGCCGACTACAGGCATCAGGACGGTAAGCTGCCAGGGCAGAACTGTAGTCTTGAGTACGGGCATGAATGCGCTGAAGCTGGTCGTAAGCACGTAAAAAAACGCTGCTATGCCCGCTGAGGCGAAGAGCCCTCCAAAAAACCCGATCACCCCGCCTTCGATGAGAAAAGGCGTGCGAATGAAACCGCCGGTGGCGCCCAGCAGCTTTATGATCTCTATCTCGGCCTTCCTGCGATAAAGCAGAATCTTGACAGTGCTTGATATGACGAACAGTACGATAAAGCCGATTATGCAGAGTATGATTACGCTGAGATTTTCTACCGAGGTCTTAAGCAGATAGACTGTTTCGGCTATCTTCGCTTCATAATAGACATCGTCTACCCCGGGCATCTTCTTGAGCTCATCCGAAATCCTGGCTACCGATGAGGTCGAAACGCTGTCCTTTTTCAGCTTGATCTCTATGGCAGATGCGAGCGGGTTTTCATCAAGGCCTTCCAGGATATTGCTGACATCTTTCAGAGTGCGCTTCATCTCGCTGAGGGCCTGCTCCTTGGATATAACGCGCACCCCTGAAACGTATTCCTTGCCCTTTAGGGTAGTCGTCAGCTTCTGTACATCCTCTGGCGAGGCCGCGTCTTTGAGGTACGCAACCATAGTAAAACGTTCAGGCAGCAGTCGGATATAGCTGTCGAGATTATATATCGTCAGAACAGCCATGGCGCTCACAAGCAGGCTTGCGGCAACCGTTAGGCTTGAAAGGAGATTGATCCATTTCTCCTTGCGCAGACTGTTCAAGGCTGTCCTGGTCGAGTAAGAAAAGTGTTCCATCAGCCGATTTCCTCCCCAAGCAGCACCCCGTTTTCCAGTCTGATGACTCGTTTGCCTGTGTTCTTATACATTTCCCTATTATGTGTTGCTATAAGAATAGTAGTGCCATGGATGTTAGCCTCGTAAAAGAGCCTGGCTACATGCTTGGCGGTGTCGGGGTCCAGGTTACCTGTCGGCTCGTCGGCCAGCAGGACGGCAGGCTCAGAAACCATCGCCCTGGCGATTACAACCCTCTGCTGTTCTCCTCCTGAAAGAGTCATTGGGTAGTTGTCGGACTTATGCCTCAAATGCACGTTCTTCAACGTTTCCAGCACGTGTCCCTTAATTTCCTTTTCCTTGCGCCCGCGCACACGGAGCGCCAACGCGACATTATCGTAAACTGTGAGGTTTTCGAGAAGCTTGAAGTCCTGAAAGACAACCCCTATGCTGCGCCTGAGAAGCGGCACCTCGGCAGGCTTAAGATGGCCGATGCTGAAATCTCCAACTGAAACCTCTCCCTCGTCGGGAAGTTCTGCGGCATAAAGAAGCTTAAGCAATGTGGACTTGCCTGCTCCGGTCGGGCCGGTTAGGAAAACCATCTCGCCTTTCGGCACAGACAGGTCTATATTCTTAAGGACAGGCTGATTCTCATAATATTTCGAGGCGTTCCGGAACGCTATCATCTCAGATTTTCTTTTACGGTAGCCGCAACATTGGCGGCTGTAAGACCGTAAAGTTGTAGCAGCTCGTTGGGAGACCCCGAGCAGCCGAAGGTGTCCCGCACTCCGAGCTTAACAACCTTTACGGGGCGGTTTTCCGAAAGAAATTCGGCCACGGCGCTTCCGAGCCCTCCGATGACGGAATGCTCTTCAGCGGTCACTATGAGTTTTGATTTGCCTGCAGCGGCAAGCAGGGCCTCGCCGTCAAGCGGCTTGATAGTGGCCATGTTAATCACCCCGGCGTCGATCCCTTCCTTTGAAAGAAGCTCTTTCGCCTCCAGCGCAGCGGCTACCATTATACCGGCTGCTACTATAGTCGCATCCTTGCCGAGCGAATATACATGTGCCTTGCCGATATGAAATCTGTATCCATCAGGCGTCACGGCCGGCACCTTCGAGCGCCCGAGCCTGACGTAGACGGGGCCATCGAACTTGGCAACCGCATCTATTGCCTGCTTTGTCTCGTTGCCGTCGGCAGGAACTATCACCGTCATACCCGGAAGCACGCGCATGAGGGCGACATCCTCCAGCGCCTGATGAGACGCGCCGTCTTCTCCAACGGTTATACCACTGTGGGTTGCCACAAGCTTGACGTTGAGGTGCGAGTAGCAGAGCGTCTGCCTGATCTGCTCCCAGGCCCTGCCCGTTTCGAACACGGCGAAAGTTGATGCAAAGGGAATCTTGCCGGTCAGAGACAGGCCGCCAGCCGTGCCGATCATGTCCTGCTCGGATATCCCCATATTGAAAAATCTTTCGGGGAACGCCTTCGAAAAGGCCTTGGTCTTGGTAGATCCGGAAAGATCGGCGTCGAGCACAACCGCTCTATCATTGCGCTTGCCGAGTTCCAGCAGCGCGGTCCCGTAGGCGTCCCTCGTAGCCACAGCCTTTCCGACAAAATCCGTGCTCTCCGTTTTATGTTCTTCCCTGCTTCCCATATCAGCTCAATTCCTTCATTGCAATTTCGAGTTCTTCCTTTGTCGGAGTGATCCCATGGTACTCCGCCTTGCCTTCGAAGATCGAGACTCCCTTGCCCTTGACCGTCTTTGCCACAATCATGCAGGGCTTGCCTTTCACCTTTTCGGCGGCGTCGAGGGCTTCGACTATCGACTGCATGTCATGCCCGTCGATGGAAATCGTGTGCCACCCGAAGGCAGTCCACTTGTCAGCCACAGGCTCGATGTTCATGACATCGCAGCACCTGCCGTCTATCTGCAGTCCGTTATGGTCTACAAAGGCGCACAGGTTATCGAGTCCATAATGGCTGGCCGACATCGCAGCTTCCCACACCTGGCCCTCCTGCGTCTCGCCGTCTCCGAGCAGGCAGTAAACCCTGGCGTCGCTCTTGTCGAGCCTGAGCCCCATTGCGATCCCGTTGGCGATGGACAGGCCCTGCCCTAGCGATCCGGTGGATATCTCGACTCCGTTCAGCAGCTTCGATGACGGATGCCCCTGAAGTGGACAACCCACCCTTCTGAGAGAATCCAGGAGTGCTTTGTCGAAATATCCGGTCAGAGCAAGTGCGGTATAAAGCACTGGTGCCGCGTGGCCCTTTGAGAGAATGAACCGGTCGCGCCCGGCCCAGTCCGGATCACCGGGATGGTGCTTCATCTTGTAGAAATATAGTGCGGCGACGATATCAGCAGCAGATAAAGAGCCTCCGGTATGGCCGGAGCCGGACTTTTCGAGCATCTTGAGGATCTCTATCCGCATCTCAGTTGCCCGGGCCTTCAGATAGCCAATATCGCGTGAATTCAGTATTGCTTGCATGAGAAATCCTTTCCTGTAAAGAATCTCTCTAATTATATATCAATGGGTTGGAAAAATGCTGTGTCCGCCAGCGGGTGCAGACGCTGATGCTCGACGGGCGCGCCGCATGGTGCGACCTGGTTACGGTGGAGTTATGGAACGGAGTCAGAGGGGAGTATGAAAAACAGCAGCTGCATAATCTGAATCAACACCGATTTGACAATCAATAATAAGAATGGTATTCTCTAAATAAGATTATTAATAATATATTGTATTTTGCTTTATGAGGTAAGATTATGAAGACATTAGTCAGCGATAGGGGGCAGGTCGTCATCCCGAAGAAGATACGGGATTCGATTCATCTCGGCAAAGGTGATCAACTCGAGATCGACGTGGTCGGGGAAACAATTGTTTTAAAGCCGCTGCGGAGGTTCAAGGCCAGGAGATGGCAGGATTATGCGGGAATTGGCGAGGGGATTGTCGACGCCCATCTCACGGACAAGAATCAGGAGAAGGCTGATGAAGATGTTCATCCTTGACAGTTACGCTGTCCTATGCCTCTTCGACAAGAAAAGGAGATCCGAAAGAGAAGCGGTGATGAAGCATCTCGAAGATGCTGAAAAAGGCAAGGAAAAGCTGTATATGAGCAAGATCAATGAAGGCGAGGTATTTTACAGACTGTATAAATATCTCGGCAGCCATGTTGCCGTCGGCTTCAGGGAAGATATCAAGAAGGGGTTAGTTCCCCTGAATATTGTTCCGGTTAACGACAAACGCGCTGAGGATGCGTCTATACTAAAAGCCAAATATCCCATATCTTACGCCGACGCATTTTGCATAGGGCTCGCAAGAGATATGGGGCTGCCCGTCATAACCGGAGACCCCGAATTCGATAGCGTCAAGGATATTGTAAAAGTGATGGCACTGTAGATTGCCGTTGCAGTTAAGACATGTTTACCGCTGAAGTTGTTTTCGACCCAAAATCTACCGCTGCTTCGTCGATTCCTTCACGTTTATTCTCAGTAAACAATGCGTGTATTTATGTGAGATCTCTAAAAAGTATCTGGGCTACATCCTGTAGTGACTAATGTTCAAATCCTGCTAATAGAGGAACGTGGTCGTGCCAGCCGGAGCGGCGCACAGCATCGGATTACTAATATTCATATTCGAATATTAGTCCCCACTGAAATAAGAAATTCAACAATTAAATCAAAGTATTGTAATGTTATTGACATGTAGAAAGAATTGTGATGAGATTAGTAGTTGTTCAGATAATAACTGGTTCTGCAAAAAATGATAACGGCATAAAGGACAAAAATAATGAACAGATTAAACGATCTTATTAAACTCAGTGTCATTATCGGCATATTATTAATCTCCGGTTCAATCTCATATTACTTTGTATATTTTCTCCCTCAGCAAGAAAAAATAAAAATTCAAGCAGCCGCAGAAAAAGAAGCAGATTTAAAGCTAAGGGAAGGTGAAAGGCAATTAGACCTTGACGCCTGCTTACGTCTCGCTGATGCCAATTATATGAGCTTAGTAAGGGCAAATGGTACGGGGCCTAAATATTCCATGCCGCTTGACCTTGCCAAAACTTTAGATAAACGGCATAACGATGCAAGGGACGATTGTTACAAAAAACATCCAGTTGTAAAGCAATAAATCTTGGAGGCAAAGATGGATTGGGATGATGTCGTACAAAAAGTAACCCCCTATGTCGTAAAAATAGCAACTCCTGCTGGGCACGGTACTGGCTTTTTATTGGCATACAATGACAACCGCTCTTGGTGCGGCGTAGCGACGGCACTTCATGTTGTCTCCGAAGCTGATTCATGGCAACAGCCTATAAAAATACATAATCATGATTTTTCAAAAACCGCCTTTCTTAATGCGGATGATCGCGTCATCTTCACAGATTATGCGTCCGATTCCGCTGTAATTTTTTTTAAAAGCAGCCAACTTGAGTTGCCAAATGACTTGATACCACTCCGTCCTATAGATACTCGTCTTAATATTGGAGTCGAGGTTGCCTGGCTTGGCTTCCCCGCCATTGAAGCTTGGACTTTGTGTTTCTTCTCTGGCACTGTCAGTGCACGGCGAGATGATCTTAAGGCTTATCTGATCGACGGCGTTGCTATCAATGGAGTTAGCGGCGGCCCCGTGATTAACAGTACATCTACAGACGGGGTTCAATTCGTCGGTGTTATGACCGCATATAGAGCAAATCGCGCGGCTGGTGACTCCTTGCCCGGCCTGTCCATTGCTCAAGACGTGTCCCACCTTCATGGCGTCATTCAACATGTCCGTTCCATAGATGATGCAAATCGAAAGAAAAAAGAAATAGAACAGCAAAAACAAAATGAACCAACATAATGCAGAACAATACGCTCCACGGGATCGGCGTGAAAGTTAGGCGCAATTTCAGGGTTAGGCATGTTTTCAGTATTCACACTTTAAGCTCCGGTGCACGGCTTCCCCGTGAGCTTCGGCGTTCCCTCCCTCCGCTTCGCTCCGGGAGGGAATGCAGCGCTGACCGGCTCTCGTGCCTACTGCCCTCCACTCCGCTGCGGGCAGGGAACCAGGCACTCGAAACGGACTCCCCCTGCGGGGGGCAGCTCAGCGCCGCATTAGCCAGCACTTGAAAGGAGTCGATCCATGAATAGCTTCGCGTTATTTGGGCTCAGCATCTTGATGAGCTTTCTTGCATTTGCCATCGTCACGAAGGTGTACATCTGGCCGCGACTCCGGGTCATGCACCGAACGGATGCCCTCATTCCACTGGTAATTCCCCATATGTTTCGGTTTGCTGGACTAAGCTTTCTGATCCCTGGGGTCGTATCCCCCACGCTTTCGGCTGCGTACGCTACTCCGGCAGCGTATGGTGATCTAGTTGCAGCCATCCTTGCGGGGGTCGCGACATTGTCACTTGTCGCCCGCACATCCTGGGCCATCGCGATTGTGTGGGTGTTCAATGTGTGGGGTACCTTCGACCTCTTAGACGCCTTCTACCAAGGCCGAAACAGCGTGGGCATTGACCCTGGATTGCTGGGAGCGACGTTTTTCATCCCGACAGTCGTTGTCCCACCGCTGCTCGTGACGCATGGGCTCATATTTTGGTTGCTTCTGCGGCCAAAGCAATGAAGCGGCGAACGAATCGTGGGTACTACATGGCGCTTGCTCAAATTCAGAATCCCGGATGGTTAAATAGATGAAATATAATAAGGAAGAAAAGGCTATCATTGATGCATTTGAGAAGGGGAGAATGATTCTTGCTACGCCTTCAAAAAAGGAAATTGAAACAATCAAGGCAACTGCAAGAAAGACAATAATTAAAGATAAGCGAATCACGATACGTCTTTATGACCACGACTATAAAGGCATTCAGAAAAAAGCCCTGGAAATGGGTATCCCTTATCAAACCCTGATATCCGGAATAATCCATCGCTATATTGAAGGTGATTTAATTTCAAAGACGGGATAACACGGCCTTCAACCCAGACGCGGATTAATGCTGGTTGGGTTTGGCATAGGTAATTGCCCGCCCTGGTTAAGGCAAACGTTGGCATATACAATTCAAAATCAATAAATGCCTGCTATAATTGTCCATGTAAGATAGGCCTTGCGACTTGGAAATGAACGGGCCGAATATTGAAACACGAAGGGGCAGGACATGGATGATAAGAACATGATGTTGGTGGAAGCCAGAAATGGCAATACCGATGCAGTCAAACGGCTTGTTGCTTCAGGCGCAGATGTGAATGCCAAAAACAATCTTGGGGATACCCCTCTCATGCTGGCAGCCAGCAATGGCAACGCTGCATTGGTAAAGTTCCTGCTCGAATCAAATGCTGACGTTGATGCCAGAAATAATTATGGTTGGACAGCTCTGCTATGGGCGGCACGTTATAGCCGCACTGATACGGTGAAGCTCCTTCTCGAAAGGGGCGCAGATGTAAACAGAGAGAACCGGCAGGGCAATACGGCCCTGCTGTTTGCGGCTTATGAAGGCAATACCAAAATGATGAAACTGCTTCTCGAAGCCGGGGCTGATATTCGAGCGACGAACGGAGAAGACGCCGGTGTATTAAGCTATGCCTGCGAAATCAAAGACGAAACCATGCGAAAAGAAATCTTGGATTTATGCAGGGAATATGGTCTGGACAGCGCAGATACTGTCTGAAATTTTTCGCCGGGCTGCGATTCATGCACGCTAAATCAACGTGCAGCTACATTGCTTATCTTCTTAATCTCTATCAGCAGCTTTTCAACTTCATCCAGTCTAATCATATTCGGGCCATCGCACATGGCGTTGTCGGGGTCAGGGTGCACCTCCATAAAGAAACCGTCCACACCCGCGGCTGCGGCCGCGCGTGCAAGCGGTGCCGCATATTCCCTCTGACCGCCTGAGCAGCCGCCCTGCCCGCCCGGAAGCTGAAGGCTGTGAGTTACGTCAAAGATAACCGGATAGCCGAACGAACGCATGATTGGGAATGACCTGAAATCGACTACGAGATTGTTGTAACCAAAGGTTGTGCCACGCTCCGTGAGCATCAGTTTTTCATTCCCGGTAGATGTAAACTTTCCGATTATGTTCTGCACGTCCCACGGCGCCAGGAATTGCCCCTTTTTCACGTTGACAGGCTTACCGGTATTCGACGCGGCAACGAGAAGATCTGTCTGCCTGCACAGGAACGCCGGTATCTGGATGATGTCCAGGACATGCGCGGCAGGTTTGATCTGTTCTATTGAATGAATGTCCGAGATAATGGGGACATCGAACTTTTTCTTTACCTCCGCAAGTAGCATCAACCCTTTTTCGAGTCCCGGCCCTCTGAATGAGGCTACCGACGTCCTGTTTGCCTTGTCGAATGAGCTCTTGAAGACAAATTGAAGCCCGACGGAAGCGCAAATCTCTTTGAGCTCTTGGGCTGTCTGGAAGGTGATCTCCTCGTTCTCAATCACACACGGGCCGGCAATAATCAGCGGTGGATTGTTGCCGCCCGCAGTGACGCTTCCTATTGCAATCTCTCTCAGATAAGCCTCGGCTACTTTTTGGCCCAGGCGCCTGCGTCGGTTTGAACCCAGCGGCCCGGCTCGGCCTTCGCGCGCCATCTGTCGGCAAAGGTTTTTTGCAGCCTCGGCACCGCATCTCCGCCGAGACTGTTCGCCTTCGCGATCTCCTGATAAAGCGCCATCAGGTCCTTGTTCTGCTGGCTTACGAGACCGTTCAACGTAGCCTTGTCCTTGAGCGGCAGGCTTGAGACATCTCTGACCGCGATCTGGCCGTTGTTCCCAAGGCCAAGCACACCGCTTTCAAAAAAAGGCTTGAGCTGCTGATACCTGTTTTTGAGCGATTCCCTTATTGCAAGGATTGCAGGCGTGGATATGTCGAGGTCTTCCGCCGCGTAAGCGACGGCAGGTCCGAATGAAACTCCCTTTAGTTCGTCAAACAGCCCGCTTCCCTGCACCGGTTTTTGATCCGGCGCCTGCTGCGGCGCGGGAGCCTGCTCAGGCTTCTGCTCCTTGCCCTGTATGTCTTCAATAATCTTGTCTGCGGCCTTCTGCGCCGCGGCTGCCGGGAAATAGATATTAACAGTAACGCATGCTCCGATAAACACAAGACAAATGGCGGCTGCCCAGATTAAACCTTTTCTCATGAACCCCTCCTTATTTTATAACAGGAGCGCTGCCGGACTTCCGCGATTCGATTACACGTGTCAGCCTCTCCTGCATGTCCTTGAAGCTTATCTTATTGTCCGGATTTTGGTTCACAACGTCAACACCTCGCAGCAAGCCTTTCCTGACCAGATATTCCTTGCCGCCTGAATGTATCTTGCCGCGTACCGTAAAGACATCGTTCTTGAGTGTCGCCCGTATGCCGATGGCACTGTACGGATAATCCTTGAAAAAGCTCAGTATGCCGCGATTCAGCACTCCTCCCATGCCGGAGCCAGTCCCGAGTATCGAGATGCTCTGGATCGCCTCGACGCTGATGCGCTGCGACACCCCCCTGGTATCTACCGAGTCGATATCGAGTTCGAAGCGCGACGGCTGGCCGTATTCCATCTCAAAACCATTGAGCGAGCCCTGAACGATTCCCGTCATTTTTCCGATGGCGATCTTCTCGGTCAATTTTTCCAGGTTGATATTCTTGAAAGAAATGTCTGTATTTATCTTCCGGGATGCCAAGAAGAGCCTCTCGACTGTGAGAATGCCCATTTCTATATCGCCGCCGAATATCCCGATCTTCGTGTTGCCGCCCGCAGTCAGATTCCCGCGAAAATATTCGATATACGGGAAATCGGCGCTGACCTCGCCTGTAATGGGGGAAAGAGTGAAACTCCTTTCGATGGGGCGGAGATTCACATGGTTGACTTTTATGCCGCAAGATATCTTCCTGTCGGGAGATAGGATGTCGTCCGCTACGAAGTTACTGACAAATACATCGCCGCGCGCAACCCGGATATGTGCGTCCTCCGGCAGCGTGAGCCTGTTGCCTGCAAGGAGTATAGGGATGCTTACGTCCTGTGTCCTGATGCGGTCCTTCTCGGCGGCCTTGATCCGGAAGAGTCCCTGCCCGGATTTTCCCGATGTCGCCTTCGGATAACCGAGGTCGAACGGCAACTCCAGTCCCATTTCCGAGACAGAGACCTTCTGAGCGGGGATGTTTAAAGATGCGACTTCAACCGTGAGCATTCCATTCATGTCCGACTGAGAGCCCTTTCTTCGTACCTTCGCATCAAGCGACGTCTTTCCTTCAACGCTCAGACCGGCCAATGATGCAATATTCTGTTTAAGATAATCAGCGAGGAACAGTTCATTGGACTTTTGCAGCGAAATGTCTTTTGCGTTCACCGAAAAGACCTGCTCACCCTTCTGTCCCGAACCCAAAATCTTCAGATCGCCTGCGCCGAAGAGATCGGTCGCCGCCGTAAATTCAAAAGGTCTCTCCCCGACAAGGCTGAACCTGCCGCTTGCGTCGGCCTTCACCTTCTTCCCCGCGAAGTCCCTGTAGTAAGAGCCCCAGAGAAACTCACCGCCGGACAATGTGCTGTTCATTGCGAAGTCAAGTTTCTCAGGTGCGGTTGCATATCCGAAAGAGATATCTGCGTCTGCCTGGACTCCCTGTGCAGCCTTTGATCCATCCTGAGAACTCAATCCAGCGGTTTTCACTTCTACGTGATGCTTAACCTTCACAGCCAGCGCCGCCCCCGAGTATGTGCAATCTATATCCGTCTGCGCAGCCGCCTTCCCCTGCGCTGACCAGTCGCGGTATTCAGCCGGCAGATACGGCTGCACGGCCTCGTCTATCCGGGCCAAATCCAGAGAAGGGGTTGAAATCGAAGCGCTGACCGTCAGCGGGTCTTTGCGAATCATGGCGGCAGAGGCAGAAGCATCCAGTTCAAGCGCATTCTTCATATTCTCCTGTTTATAGCTGAACGTCCCGCTGATGACTGCCTTTCCTCCTTTCTCCGGGATGAAGTCGCGAATTGAAGCATTGGCATTCTTCACAATAATCGTGCGCTGCGATTTACTCATAATAATTTCGAACATGCCGTTCTTCAAATTGCCGTTTGCAACCTGGGGCAGCTGATCCAGGACAGACTTCTCAGATTTCTTGCTGCCCCTTATGTTCACTATAACCATGGGGTCTTCGATGCGTATATTCTTGATCACAATTCTGGTTTTTTGAGTAGCAGAGCCTTCGCTGCGGCCTGCCGGTGCAGCAGGCAAAGCTCCGTGGGTCGTTTGAACAAAAAGCCCGCAGAAAAAGGCAGCCAAGAGGCCTGTGGATATAATCTTGAACCAGCTATATATAGCTTCTCTTTGTTCGCTCATTGTACTCAGTATATCATGCCGCATGGCCGGCCAGAGAGTCAGCATGTATCGCTGTTTCGGAAACTGTCGTTGCGAAAAGTGCTCAAACTTATTATTATCCTAATTATCAACCTACCGAAGGGGAACCGTTCCAGATGCACCATTTATGGCTCAGCTTTTTCGGCTTTCTTGTCGGCATATTCGGCACTCTGATCGGCGCCGGCGGTGGCTTCATACTTACGCCGGTTCTGCTGCTTCTCTATCCTAACGACAGTCCTGACACGATAACAAGCATTTCTCTTGCAGTCACTTTTGCAAATGCCTTTTCGGGGTCGCTCGCCTATGCCAGAATGAAGCGCATCAACTACAGATACGGCCTGATCTTCGCCGCAGCGGCAATACCGGGCGCAATCGTCGGAGCCTTGACTACATATTATGTGCCGCGAAGAACCTTCGATCTCATTTTCGCGTCAATGATGCTTGTTGCCTCGATCTTCATCTTTTTTAAAACGCCGCAGGAAAAGGAAGCCCATGCGTATGTTGCCCACCAGCTCTCGAAGCCAAAGCTGATGCTGGGCATTCTGATAAGCATCTTCGTTGGTTTTGCTTCGAGCTTCTTAGGTATAGGTGGAGGCATTATACATGTCCCGGCCCTGTCGGACATACTTCTCTTTCAGGTACATGTGGCCACAGCAACATCGCATTTCATCCTCGCTATCGTAACCTTTGTAGGGGTCCTGGTCCATATAGCAACCGGCACGTTCCATCATGGCGTGACACGGGCAATCTTCCTTGCACTGGGAGTTCTTGTCGGAGCGCAACTGGGGGCACTGCTTTCTTCAAAGGTCCAGGGGAACACAATCATCAGGGTACTGGCGGTTGCCCTCGCACTGGTCGCGGTCAGGCTTTTCATGCTCTCGGCAGGGTGATTCTATTTAAAGGCTTTGCGGCCCATCTGCTCCATGAGCTGAAGAAGGCCCTTGAGCAGATCAATTGGCGCAGGCGGACATCCTGGTATTACAAGATCTACCGGGATAACTTTGTCGATCCCGCCCAGCGAGGCATAGGTTTCTCCGAAAATGCCGCCGTTGCAACCGCAGTCGCCAACGGCCACTACAAGTTTCGGCGCTGGCGTCGCATCGTAGGTACGTCTGAGGGCTATCTCCATGTTGTGAGTAACTGGTCCGGTAACCAAAAGGACATCCGCAAACCGCGGCGAGGCAGTAAAGTGTATGCCGAATCGCTCGCAATTATAAAACACGTTGTTCATTGCATGTATCTCGAGTTCACAACCGTTGCACGAACCGGCATCCACCTGCCTGACCGTAAGGCTGCGGTTGAAATGCTTCCAGACTGCCTTCTTCAGCTCGGCCCCTATCGCCTGGACCTCTGCATGGGGTTCCGGCTGAACCGGCTCTGTTGCTATACCCGCGCGGAATATCTGATGCAGTATCCTGATCATAGATCATGCCCCGAATATGATTGATTGAAACTCTTGTTGCAAAGCGGAAAGTCGGGGACGATATTGCCGGGGATGGCCTGCTCTAGGCCGAGCCAGCTTACGCTGGAAGGGTCCCTGACCATACAGCGGCTGATCTCGCCTTTCGGACCGGCCTGCAGCCAGTAGATGATCTCGCCGCGCCAGCCCTCGACTGCTGCAAACCCGGATGTATCTGGCCATGGTGACGCAACCTCTGCAACGATTTCCCCGGAAGGCAATGAAGCCGCTATCTCCCGAATAATGCGGATCGACTCGCGCACCTCCTCCACCCGCACCCATGCCCTCGCATGGCAATCGCCTGCTATCAACACGGGCGCGTTCATATCGATCCGGTCATATGGCGGGAACGGGTTCTGAATCCGACAGTCTAGGTTCAGCCCGCTCGCTCTGGCGACTATTCCGACCACGCCCAATTCCCGCGCTGTTTCAGGCTGCAAAACTCCCGTACTTCGCGTCCTGTCTTCAAGCGAGGAGTTCTCATCCATTATAATGACAAGTCTCTCGAATTCTTTGGCTATCAAGTCGAGTTCGTCCACTATCTCCCTGATGCCGCCCTGGTCTATGTCCACCGCCACGCCCCCCGGAATTATTCTGTCCATCATGAACCGGTGGCCGAACAGTTTCTGGTTAGTCCGTAAGATAATCTCTTTCAGCCTCATCGTCTGATACAGCATGAACGCAAAGGCAACATCGTTGCAAATAGCGCCGATATCTCCGAGATGGTTCGCTATGCGCTCCCTCTCAAGCAGCAGCGCCCTAAGCCAGTTCGCGCGCTCAGGGACAGCACAGCCGGTCATCGATTCCAGCGCCATGCAGTAAGCAAGACTGTGCGCCACGGTTGTATCTCCGGAAACGCGTCCTGCCAGTCTGTGCGCATCGCACCAGGGAAGCGCCTCGAACCTTTTTTCAATGCCCTTGTGGACGTAGCCCAATCTCTCTTCCAGATTTATGACGGCCTCTCCGACCGCCTGAAACCTGAAGTGGCCGGGCTCGATTATTCCTGCATGGACCGGCCCAACGGGGATCTCGTAGATGCCTTCACCTTCGGCCCTCGCCCATGCATAGTCGCCTTTGACTCTGGGCAAACGCTTCGAAGCGTCAAAATCCTTTCTAAGCGGCCACGCATCTGCCGGCCAATCCTCGAATTTAATCCACGGCCTCTGGTCCGGATGCTTGTCGGCGGTAAGCCCGAACAGGCTCCGGATCTGGCGCTCGAAGCGATATGCCGGGACAAAGTGCCTGGTTAAACTCGGAAATACCGGGTCATCAAGAGGGACATCTGATTTGACAATAAGATACTCGCCGCCATACCTGTAGCACGCAAAAATTCCATAGCCTCGTACAAAAGGGGTTTCGTCAGTTGCCCACTCGGCAGCCAAAAGAGCGTAGGCCTTTTTCAGAAGCCTGCCGGCCTCTACGAATTTGGCCCTCGGCACGATGCACATGGGAACCTTTTCCGGGAATTGCCCCGCCCGAAACCTTACATCTTCAGGAAGGGTCTTCATCAGAGTTTCTTTCAGTACGCTCATTTCAGCAACCCCACGGCAGTATGAAACCATTGATTCAGAAAATCGGGAATATATAAACCTATGATCAGCACAAGCGCCATATGCAGCATCACAGGCAGGTGCGCAGCCCTCATCGACTTCTGGTTCGGAGGGATTTCGCCCGACACCATCGGCTGAACCTTGCGAAGCAGCGCGGCAAAAGCCACTCCGAGCCCGAGCAAAAGCAGAGGCGTCCAGAGCGGGGCATCCTTTATCGTTGCGGTAAGGATAAGAAACTCGCTGGTGAAGATTCCGAAAGGCGGCATCCCAACTATGGCCAGCACGCCGAACATCAGGCCCCAACCGACCAGAGGATTGCCTCTGAACAATCCCCTGATCCTGTCCATTTGCTGGGTGTTGTGCATCTGCGACGCATGACCGACGGTGAAGAATATTGCGGATTTTGCAAGGCTGTGGACCAGCATGTGCAGCAGGGCCCCAAAGGTTGCCAGCTGGCCTCCGAGCCCGAAGGCAAAAGTGGCAATACCCATATGTTCTATCGATGAATATGAAAACATGCGCTTTATATCCTTCTGCCTTAGCAGCGAGAAGGCGGCTACGAGGATGGAGAGGATGCCGAAGCCCATCATGATATCGCCGGCATGATGGCTCTGTGTGGAGCCATCGACCAGAACCTTGCATCTCACAAGTGCATAGAGCGCTATATTCAAAAGCAGGCCTGACAGCACGGCTGATATCGGCGTCGGACCCTCGCTATGCGCATCAGGGAGCCAGTTGTGGAGCGGCACAAGACCGACCTTTGTGCCATAGCCGACCATGAGAAAAACAAACGCCAGAGACAACACCGTTGGCTCCAGCTGTCCGCTAACCCTGCTGAGGTTGGTCCACAGGAGCGCCTCTCCGCCTTCTCCGAGAACCTTCTCAGCGGCGAAATACAAAAGCACTGTCCCGAAAAGGGCCTGCGCTATGCCGACACCGCAAAGAATAAAGTATTTCCACGCTGCTTCAATCGCTGTCGGCGTACGGTATAAAGAAACTAGAAGGACAGTGGAAAGAGTGGCAAGCTCCATCGCTATCCACAGCACGCCTACATTATTTGTAAGCAGGCACAGCAGCATGGCAAAAATGAACAACTGGAACATGGCGTGGTAAAACCTCATGTGCCTGTGACCTATGCGTCCATGCTCCCTCTCCTTTCGCATATACCTTCTGCTGAATATGGCCGTTGTCATCGAGACAAATGATGTCAGCACGGCAAGATAGACATTGAAAGCGTCAACAAAGAAAAATTTGCCTCCTGCCAGCATCGGCCCCTGCATATAGACTTCAACGGCAAGGCCGAGTCCGGCTGCAAATGTCGCAGCTGAAGAGAGAATATTTATCTCCGGCGCAAACTTCCTGTCTCCGGTAAAGGCAAGCGCAGCTGCGCACACAAGAGGAACCCCCAGCAATATAAGGAGCATTATGCTGGTGTTGACCATTAGTCCTCCTCCCTCAGGCGGGCCATCTGCTCGACGTCGAGACTGTCGAACGTTGTGTGAATGTGAAAGAAGAATATTCCGAATATGAATGCGGCGATCAGAATATCTAGAGCAACGCCCAGTTCCACGACCAGCGGCATACCGTAAGTCGCACTGGTTGCAGCAAAAAACAGGCCGTTTTCAAGGGCCAGAAACCCTATGATCTGGGTAACAGCGTGCCGCCTCGTTATCATCATTAACAAGCCGATCATTACAGTTGCAAGAGCGATTGCAAGGGTAGAGCGGGTTATCAAGGTTGACAGTTCCCTGACCGGGGCTGTCAGATGATAGGAGAATATGACAAGCGCAATCCCGATAAGCATTGTCATCGGAATATTTACAATCGTCTCTACCTCTTTCCGGATCTTTAACCGATGGATCAGCACATGAAGTATATATGGCAGAAGAATTACCTTCAGCGAGAGTGTCAGGAGCGAGGATATGTAAAGGTGGTGTTTGCCGGCAACGTAGCCGACTATTGCCGTATTCAGCGAGAGGAAGAGTCCCTGCCAGGCGAAAAGATGAATCAGGCCATAGATTCTCTTCTGGACAAGCATGCCGAAGGCTGTAAGGAGAACCAGGGCCGCCAAAAAGCTGTTTATATGAGCAACAGTAGTTAATTCCATATCAATCCAATATGAAAAATGCGAGCATGCCGAGGGTTGCAAGAAGAAATGCAGCCCCCAGAAACTCCGTCAGTCTGAATAATCTCATCTTCGCCAGTCCGGTTTCTATAAGGACGATGGCGATGCCGACAACCCCCAGTTTGACAATCATATACATTAAGGCAAGTGGAACAGCCGATAATTCCTCCCTTGCAGCAATTCCCCAGGGCGCAAAGGCTGCAACGCCCAGGCTTGTAAAAAGAAACAGCTTCATCATACCTGCCCATTCAATCAGCGCAAGGTGCCTGCCTGAATATTCAAGGATCATGGCTTCATGCACCATAGTCAGTTCAAGGTGCGTAGCCGGATTGTCTACCGGCACCCGGCCCGTTTCAGCAAGGGCTATCAATACAAATGCAAGGAAGGCAAAGGCAAGCGAAGGCCTGATTACCGATTGGCCGCTATAGATGACCTGTATTATTTCAGACAGGGACGTAGACCTGTTTGCCAGCGACACGGTGAAAATAGCCATGAGCATAGCCGGTTCTGCAAGAGACGCAATCATCATCTCGCGGCTCGATCCCATGCCCCCGAACGCCGTTCCTATATCCATGCCTGCAAGAGCGGTAAAAAAGCGCGCGATGGCGAATAACGCCACTATAACAATAACATCTGCTGTCGGTGCCAACGGCAGGTCTATCGAAAGTATCGGGATTATGCCGCCTGCCAACACAGTCGTGCCGAAAACAAGATATGGGGTAAAGCGGAAGATCCAGGATGCGTTTTCAGCCAGAAGAATCTCTTTTGAAAAAAGCTTCGCAAGGTCTCTGTATGGTTGCAGGAGCCCGGCCGATGTGCGGCCCTGGGTCCAGCATTTCACCATGCGCACCCAGCCTACAAACGCCGGGGCAAGTCCAAGGAGGACGGCTACCTGCAGCAATTCTATAATATAAGGGATAGTGGTCATCTCAGAAATACCAGCAGAACTATAATTGTTACAAACGAATATATCAGGTATGCCTGGACGCGGCCCTGCTGAAGCCTTCCGACCTTTCTCGACACCCAGAAACTCGCATCGACAACAGGTTTGTAAAGCAACCCCCAAAACCTGTCCCTTATGCTGATGTGATAGTGAATCTTTTTCGGAAACGCCTTGTGACCGGCCTGAGGAGCAAGCTCGACCCGCTCCCTGATGCTGAAGAGGTAGCCGAATATCCTCCTTATGGGCATTGAAAAAGAGGTCGCATTGTATTGCATCCTCTGATTAATCTTCTCGAAGCCGCAGTCCCATATCGGCACGCGGTGGATATTTTTGGGCCTCACGTGAAGGATGAGGAAGGTCAGGGCCACAACTGTCAGGATACCCAGAAAAACGATGAACCCCGAGTATGATGCGCGCTCATAAGACACCGGCGTAAGCCACATCCAGCCGTACCGTCCTGCCGATGAGGCTATCGTCGTGCCCGTAAGCTGCTCCGCAATAACGTCCATCCATGAGATAAAGGCGGAAGGCAAAATACCGAGACAGAAACATGTGATGGCTGCCAGGAGCATCCCTATGCGCATAGACCAGCCGGCTTCATGGACATGGGGGTGATGATGGCCCCGCCAGTGACCGAGAAATGTAACCCCGAAGGCCTTGACAAAACAGGCTGCGGCAAGTGCTCCGGTAAGAGCGAGCAACGCCGCCCCCAAAGGAATCAACAAACGTATGAGCGGATTGGGCAAGGCGGGAGTCAGTAGAAATGCCTGGAACGTCAGCCACTCCGAAACGAACCCGTTGAATGGCGGCAGAGCTGAGATCGATACGCAGCCGATCAGGAAAAGTGCGGCAGTCCAGGGCATCTTGTGAATAAGCCCGCCCATCTCCTCCATGTTTCTCTCGCCTGTCGAGTGGAGAACCGACCCGGCCCCCATAAATAGCAAGCCTTTGAATATGGCATGGTTCATAGTATGATAAAGACCGGCTATCAGGCCAAGGGCAGCCAGCAGGGGCAGATTGAATGACTTGAAGATCATGGCAAGGCCGATTCCTATCAATATAATGCCTATGTTTTCCACCGAATGATATGCAAGCAGCCTCTTCAGGTCATGCTGCATCAGGGCGTAGAGAACGCCCATAACCGCCGATATAAGGCCAAGAATCAGTACAATGGCCCCCCACCAGACCGGGAAGACATGGATTAAATCAAACGTAACCCTTACGATCCCGTAAATGGCCGTCTTGAGCATTACACCGCTCATAAGCGCCGACACATTCGAGGGTGCAACAGGATGGGCCTCGGGAAGCCAGACGTGCAGAGGAATAACGCCGGCCTTTGCCGCAAAGCCGAAAAATGACAGAAAAAAAGCGGCGGTCGCCCATTCGATCGGCAGCTGAGCAAACCTCATGGAATCGAATGTATACCCGATGAAATCTTCTGATTTTGTGGCAAATCCTGCCAGAATGCCGAATGACAGGAGGATTGCGATAGCTCCAATGTGGGCGACGACAAGATATAAAAAGGCCGCCCTCCGATTCTCCGGCTTCTCATTTTCAAAAATTACAAGGAAATAGGAAGCCGCCGCCATTATCTCCCACGACACCAGAAAACACAGCGCGTCGTCGGCCAGCACTACCATCAGCATCCCGGCAACGAACAGGCAATAGAAGATTACGAGGCTTGTTACCGGCCTATGGCCAAGATACCCTTTAACATAGCCGATGGAATAAACAGAAACAAACAGCGACAGAAGACCGATAACAGTCAAAAAGAAGCCGGAAAGGGCGTCGAGCCTAAGATGGAAAGGCAGATCAGGTAATCCGACAGCCAGGATTACCTGATCTCCGATTCCGTTTGCCACCGACCACGCCCCGGCGGCGGCCACCAGGAATGATGCAACTGCTGAGAGTGAAAAAGAGAGTGTGATGAGAAAAGCCTGATGCCTCCTTGAAAACGCGGCAACCGCCGCTGTGGCCAGCAACAATACTATGGCTGAACAGGCAAGCGAAATCGGATCGAGAATCACGGCGACACCCGTGCGAAAATCTGCGATTCCTTCTGAGCCAAGACTCGCAATATTTCGCCGCCATACAGATCGTCTGACATATGAAGCTGTTTTATCGCCGCAATAACTTCTTCGTCCCTTAGCAACCTGAGCAGTTTTGCCTGAATACGCAGAAAGCGTCGCTCGCTTTTCGGAAATATGAAAAAGAGGGTATCCACGTCTTCATTGTCGATTGCACCGAAGGGAATAGGCCTCTGCAGCCTGCACAGGGCGATATACGAAAAGCGTGTAAATTGACGAAAGGAACTCGGATGCGGCAGTGCAATCCCGTTACCGACCGCTGTCGGGCATAATATCTCTCTTTCAAGGATCGAAGCAAACAGGCGTTTGATATCAACATCGGGAACTCGCCTCTTTATGCGCTCCAGACTGGCCCGGATCGCCTCATCTTTGGTTGCGGCGGCAATTTCCTGATAAACGCCCCCCCGTCCGAGAAATTCGGAAATAGAAATGGATTCTTCATCACCGGACGTGTTATTGACATCGGTCTTATGCGCAAATGTCCTGGTATCTTCCATCCAGGAGACTATTTCCCTCCGGTCGAATCGCCACTGCCCGCCTATCCTGAAGCAAGGAATGGTCTCGTGCTGGATCATACGATAGATAGTCTTGTCCGAAACATTCAAAAGTCTTGCAACATCTTTTACGCTTAAGTTCATAATTGTCTAATTATGTCCAATAATGAGCAGCAATGACATGGCTATTATTTTAATTTGAACCTGCCGATTTGTCAATATTGGCACAGGATTACGCTGCCCTGGACACGAACTGCTGCAAGGCAATCTGATGGGCTATTCAATTACTCGATAGCTAAGAAATATTAAAACACCGCTTGCTATCCTATTGAGTCCAGCGTAACCTCAAAGGTCAAATCCTGCCCTGCAAGAGGGTGATTGCCGTCTATGACAAAGGCGTCTTCAGTCTGATCGATTATCTTCACTTCCATGGCCTTGCCGTCCGCACGATATAGCGTAACCGTCTTGCCGACCTCGTAAGCGGCAGGCGCCTTGGTTTTCGGCATCTGGAAGATCCTCTCTTCCTTTCTGGGACCGTATCCCTGCTCGATCGGCACCTTTATGGCCCTCGACTCGCCGACCGCCATGCCTATAACGCCATCCTCAAGCGGCCGCATTACAGCCCCCTCCCCGACCACGAAGACCAGCGGCCCGTGGGTGCCGGATGTCTCGAATACCGTCCCGTTCTGCAGCCTGAGTTGATAAGACAGCTTAACCTTGTCACCCTTCTTTACCGTGCTCATAATTACCTCTCAATCTTAATTTAAATCTTGCCTGTTCCACGTGGAACAAAAGGCTTGCGCTACCTGCCAAACAAAACTGCCTGTTTAGCCCTTATCAGGCGGGTAACGGTCTCGTTGACCGGCACCGGGACGCCTTTATTTAGTCCGAGATTCACGATGGCGCCATTCAAGGCATCTATTTCCAACCGTTTTCCAGCCTTTAAATCATAATACATGGACGGATAATGCTCCTTTGTCGGCGGCACAAGCTTTCCATAAAAATGCTTCATATAGTCGTCGGGAGCGTCCCAGTGCAGCATTATCGAATGCGCCCTGGCAACCTCGAAAATCTCCCTGATGATGCCATTCATGACATCTCGCGCGTCGGCATATTCAGCGAGCGCCCCATAATTGCATTCAAGCAGGGCCCCAAGCGGATTCAGCGCGCAATTATAGAGGATCTTGTCCCAGAGAATCTCATTGACGTCAGCAGCGTAAGCGGTCGGGATGCCCGCCCTGTCAATTTCCGATGCAAGGCGGACTATAATCTCATCGGCAACGGCACCTTCGGGCTGGCCTATGCGCACCTTGTCGGCGATCACGGTGACCTCTGCCCTTCCATGGCTTAGAAGCTTTGCACCGAAAATGATCCTCGCCAGAAGCGCATGCTCCTTTCCGACCAACTGAGCTACTGTTTCATAATTACCGTATCCATTCTGCGCAGACATTACAATTACATCGCGCCCGACCAATGGGACTATCATCGAGACAGCCTGCCTGGTGTCAAATGACTTCACCGTCAGGATAATGATATCGACGCACTGCCCCATCAATGGTTCGACACCGGAGTAAATGCCGTCCAGCACTGCTTCATGCTCGCCCCAGATGCCTGTGATGCCGACTTTGCAGGTCGAGAGGGCAGCAAGCTGCCTTTCCTTGACTAGAGCAAATACCTTATGCCCGGCCTTCTTCAGAAGAATCGCAAAGGTCGTCCCCAATGCTCCTAACCCGACAACGACAAA
This sequence comes from Dissulfurispiraceae bacterium, assembly GCA_035319185.1. Lineage (GTDB taxonomy): Bacteria > Nitrospirota > Thermodesulfovibrionia > Thermodesulfovibrionales > Dissulfurispiraceae > Fen-1308. Next base: position 58,256 of record DATHDF010000097.1, read on the forward strand.
AGTCATTTTCTTGTTACCGCCATACATAATTATATATAAATTTCAGATGTTCCACGTGGAACCGCATGATTCAATCTGCCAACAAGCTGACACGTTTCGCTTGAGTATCCTGGTTGAAGCGCGCTGTCTGGGTTCTCACGTCCGCGGAACAGGCAGGGCAAGCCTTTAATCGAATCCGGTGTTTCTCTTCGAATGAAGCCCTGTCACAACATACAAGGTCTAATTCAGCGCGCGAAAAAGGATGCTTCAAGGCAAAACCAACCCAAGAAATCGACCTATCCCAAAGCCGCTTTCACCGCCTCCACCAGCTGCCCAACCTCATTATCCCTCACAGTCCTTGCATCCAGTATCAATGCATCATCCCTTATTCTGGCTATCACATGCGGTGTTCCAAGCCTCAACCTCGTCTCAAGGTCATTTACCGACATTGCAGCCGTAACCAAAGAGACCGCATAAGTCATGAAAGGGATCTCCGCAAGTGCGCCACCGCCCGACTGCGACTCGTCTTCTGCAACCTTCACCGATGCCATTTTCTCGTTCGCTCCCAGGCTGGCCCTGAGCATCCTGGCGATTTTTTTAGCCCTCGCCCGTATCTCCTCAGGCCCCTGAAGCAGCATTGAAACCGTTGGAATCTTCTCCTTTGCAACCCCCTCATCCAGATAACACCGCAGCGTAATCTCCAGGGCCGCAAGCGTCATCTTATCGACCCTGACAGCCCTCATTAATGGATTTTTTGCTATTTTTTCAATAAGTTCTCTCTTGCCGACAATTATCCCGGCCTGCGGCCCGCCAAGCAGCTTGTCGCCGCTGAAAGTAACGATATCGCATCCAGCTTTAAGAACCTCCTGTACAGTCGGCTCTATGTGTATGCCATACGGCTTAAGATCGACAAGGCATCCGCTGCCCAGGTCGAACATGACCGGCACATTGTGCTTCCTTCCAAGACCGACCATCTCTTCGACAGACAGCGTTTTCGTAAACCCTACCATCCTGAAGTTAGACTGATGCACCTTTAGCATGAGCGCGGTATTTTCAGAAACCGCTTGCTCATAGTCATACGGGTGTGTTTTGTTGGTCGTTCCGACTTCCTTTAATATGGCCCCGCTCATCGCCATGACGTCGGGAATCCGGAAGGAGCCGCCGATCTCAACCAATTCTCCCCTGGAAACAATGACTTCTCTCTCTTTAGCCAATGCCGACAGGCAGACAAGAACAGCGGCCGCATTGTTATTTACAGCTATGCCATCCTCTGCCCCCGTAATTTCCTTAAGCAATCCCTGAATATGAGAATAGCGCTTGCCTCTTGCGCCCTTGTCAATATCATACTCCAGGTTCGAATATCCCGAGGCTATGTCTGAAACCTGCCGCATAAGTTCTTCGGACAGGACAGACCTGCCAAGGTTAGTATGAACTACAATGCCTGTGGCATTAATAACCCGACGCAGGTTGAATAAAGAAAGCCTTTCAATCCTTGTCAGGATTTCAGCGATAAGACCGTTGCTTCCGCCAGTGACCTGTCCGCCTGCAAGGATCGACTCGCGGCGACGCTGGATAGTCTCGCGTATGGCGCGCAGAACATACACCCGCGGATATTTCTGCTGCCACTCGGCGCCCTCCTTCGATTTTGCGATCTCGTCAACCGAGGGCAGGCTTGAGAGAAGCTCCTTTTTGTCCATAATAATTGCTCCCGTGAAAATATTAAATAATCCATTGCATCGCAAAGACTTCGAGACATGCTTACTCTTTCCTGATTCTTCACAGGCCTCGCCCGCTATTTTACTCCTTTATCGCAGTCTTTTCAAAGACAGAAGGTTTGTATTATTATACAATCTTGCGATAAGCGTAACGTAACTCAAGAAAGTTTGGAGGTAGTTTATGTTGAAGAGATATCTACTAGCCCCTGGGCCGACGCCGGTCCCTGCAGAGGTCCTTCTTTCTATGGCGATGCCGATGATACATCACCGCTCGCCTGATTTCCTGCCCGTGCTGGATGCAGCTAAAAAAGGTCTGCAGTGGCTCTTCCAGACCAAGAATGATGTCCTCATCATTTGCTCTACCGGAACGGGGGGCATGGTCGGGTCGGTCAACAACTTCTTCAATCCCGGAGACAAGGTCGTAGTCGTAAACGGCGGAAAGTTCGGAGAGAGGTGGACGAAGATCTGCCAGGCATACGGGCTGAAAATCGAAGAGATCGTCGTGGAGTGGGGATATTCAATCAAGCCTGCTGCTGTTGAGGCTGCCCTGAAAAAAGACCCTTCTATCAAGGGAGTATTCGTCCAGGCCACTGAAACCTCGACCGGCGTATATCACGATATCGAAGGACTCGCCAAGGTTGTAAGGAATTATCCTGACACCCTCTTTGTGGTCGATGCCATCAGCGCCCTGGTGGCGCAGGACATCAAGACCGACGAATGGGGTATCGACGTGATGATCGGCGGTTCACAGAAAGGCCTCATGCTGCCTCCCGGCCTTTCCTTTGTCAGCGTCAGCGACAAGGCCTGGAAGAGAAATGAGGCGTCAAAGATGCCGAGGTTCTATTTCAACTTCAAGAAAGAACGCGAGAGTCTCGCCAAGAATCAGACTAACTTCACTTCAGCCGTCACCCTGATCATCGGCCTGAATGAGGCTGTAAAGATGCTCCAGAAAGAAGGGCTCGAAAATGTTTTCAAGCGCCATGCAACACTGGCACATGCAACGCGCGAGGCGGTGAAGGCCATAGGCTGCGGAATCTATTCCAAAGAGTCCCCGAGCAACTCGGTTACAGCCATCGAAGCACCTCAAGGAATTGACGGCCAGCAGATATATAAGAATCTACGCGAGAAATACGGCATCACAGGTGCAGGAGGGCAGGACAAGGCCAAGGGCAAGATATTCAGGCTCGCGCACCTGGGCTATGCCGATACTTTTGATGTCATCACCGGCATCGCGGCCATCGAGATGGTCCTTAAGGACCTGGGATATCCTGTCAAACTCGGGACCGGCGTGGCTGTCGCGCAGGAAATTCTGATGAAGTAACCGCATTTCCGTAACGCCGACCGCAGGGGACCGATCTATCCATGATGGTACTGCGGCGGGTTAACCTATCGAAGGAGACTCAAGAATGAAGAAAGTGCTGATCAGCGACAACATTTCGTCGAAATGCGTAGAAATCCTGAAGGCAGCCGGCCTGGAGGTCGATATCAAGACCGGCCTGAAGCCGGAGGAACTGAAAGCGATCATCGGCGAATATTCCGGCCTCGTAATCCGAAGCGCCACCAAGGTGACAGCAGAGATCATCGAATCTGCATCACAACTTAAAGTAGTAGGGCGCGCGGGCTCGGGCCTGGACAATGTAGACAAGGTCGCTGCGTCCAAAAAGGGAATAGTCGTCATGAACACGCCGGGCGGCAACACCGTAACCACCGCTGAGCACACGCTGGCAATGATGTTTGCCGCTGCTCGCAGGATCGCACAGGCCAATGCTTCCATGGCCGCGGGCAAGTGGGAAAAGAAGAAATTCATGGGCATCGAGCTTTTCAATAAAACCCTCGGCATAATCGGGCTGGGCAAGATCGGCGGCGAAGTGGCAAAGCGCGCGCAGGGCCTGGGGATGCAGGTTATCGCTTATGACCCGTTCCTGAACGAAGAGAAGGCCGCGGAGATGGGCATAGCAAAAGGCGAGATCTCCGATATAATGAAGCGCGCAGATTTCATTACCGTGCACACGCCCCTGACTGCGGAGACGAAAGGCCTCTTTAACGCCGAAACAATGAAAACCTGCAAGAAGGGGGTCGTGCTTATAAACTGCGCACGTGGCGGAATTATAAACGAAAAGGACCTGCTCGACGCACTCAACAGCGGACAGGTAGGCGCGGCTGCCCTGGATGTCTTCGAGGTTGAGCCTCCGGTTGACAACCCTCTGGTAGGCCACGAAAAGGTCGTCTGCACGCCGCACCTCGGCGCATCGACCGAAGAGGCCCAGACCAATGTCGCCATCGCCGTCGCTGAACAAATCGTGGATTATCTTGTGCACGGAACCATTCGCAATGCAGTCAATTTCCCTTCGATCCCGGCGGACCAGGCAGCAACCCTACAGCCGTATATCACGCTGGCAGAAAAAATCGGCTCCTTCGCCTCGCAGATGTTTGAGGGCGGTATCACAGGGCTCACAATAGAATATCTCGGAGAGGTTGCAAACCTGAATTCTTCATCAATCACCATCGCGGCCATAAAGGGCCTTCTCTCGCCGATACTTGAAGAAACGGTCAACTTTGTCAACGCCCCGTTTATAGCAAAGGAACGCGGTATCGAGGTAAAAGAGACCAAGAGCAAGGATTCCGGCGACTATCAGAGCCTGATCACCCTTACGGTGAAATCGCCCAGGAAGTCGGTCAGCGTATCCGGCACGCTTTTCAGCAAAAAAGAACCCTGGATCGTCAGGATCGACAGTTTCAACGTCGAGATTATACCAGAGGGCAACATGCTCTTCATGCACAATAATGACAAGCCCGGCGTAATAGGCAATATCGGCACGATCATGGGCAAGAACAAGATAAATATCGCCCGCATGCATTTCGGCAGAGAACAGGCCGGGGGCATGGCGATCTCGGTGGTAAATATCGATTCCCCTGTGAATGATAAGATATTGGAAGAGATCCGCAAGCTGCCCAATATCCTGGACGTAAAAGTAATAAACATGTAAAACTTGAAAAGTCCCCGCAAGTTTCGATCTGCCTGCGGGGGCTTCTGCGTTATGGAAAGAATAACTTATTCGCGAGGTATGCAATGTCAACAGTAGTCATCGTCGGCGCCCAGTGGGGCGATGAAGGAAAAGGCAAAATAGTCGATGTCCTTACACAAAAGGCTGATTTCGTCGCTCGCTATCAGGGCGGCAACAACGCCGGGCACACAGTGGTCATCGACAATGAGAAGTATGTGCTTCATCTCATCCCCTCCGGAATCCTCCACAAAGGGACGCGATGCGCCATCGGCAACGGGGTCGTCGTAGACCCGCCGGCCCTGCTTGACGAGATGGAGACCCTCAGAGCCAGGGGCATCGACATAGACAACAATCTCTGCATCTCGCAAAATGCACATATAATAATGCCGTATCACACTGCGATTGAGCGCGAACAGGAAAAGAGCAAGAAAATAGGCACAACCGGCAGGGGTATCGGTCCGTGCTATACGGACAAGATAGCAAGGCACGGTGTAAGGGCTATCGACCTGCTCAGGCCTGATCTGTTCAGAGAGAAACTGAAGGCCAACCTTTCGGTCTTCAATTATCTGCTTGAGAATCTTTATAAAACAGCGCCCCTGAGTGAAGATAAGATCTTCGACGAATATATGGCATATGCCCGAAAGCTCGGCAAATTTATTGCCGATGTCTCACAAATTATCAATCGCGAGATAGCCTCGGGCAGGAAC
>DATHDF010000098.1:0-12510 GCA_035319185.1 Dissulfurispiraceae bacterium
GCATCGGCCTGCCGAACAAACTAAAGGCTTACGAGCTGCAGGATAAGGGGCTCGACACGGTCGAGGCCAATCTTCAGCTTGGATTCAAGGCCGATTTGAGGGATTACGGGATAGGCGCTCAGATACTGGTTGATCTGGGCATCAGAAAGATGAAGCTGATAACAAACAACCCAAAGAAGATAGTCGGCCTCGAAGGCTATGGGCTTAAAGTCGTCGAGAGGGTTTCAATAGAGACGAAGCCCACCGAGGCAAACATCCTCTATCTGAAAACAAAAAAGAAGAAGCTCGGTCACCTGCTGGAGAACGTATAAATTGCTGGGGTACCGTGTCCCGGCTTACTCTGAGTTCGCTTCGAGTCTTTCGAGCAGGTCTTTCTTTTTGATGCGGCCGTGAAGCGCTGAGCCGTCTGCGAATTCCATTACCGGGATGTCGAACCGGTAGAGATCGTAAAGCTCTTCACTCGATGTGATGTCAATTCTCTCGATCCTCAGGTCGTGCCTATCAACCAGCCCGTTGAGCATCTCTTCGGCCATGTCGCAAAACCAGCACCCTTCCTTATAAAAAAATTTCAGTTCCACCATAACACGGATATTTTGCCCTGATCGGGGCGAGGACGTTGGCGCGCCTGAGAGGATTCGAACCTCCGACCCTCAGCTCCGGAGGCTGATGCTCTGATCCACTGAGCTACAGGCGCGGCTTGGATATTCTAACACAACAGACCCCAATTCAGAAAAAATGCATCCGCGAAGGTCGTTACTGCCGGGCCTTCGATTTCAGGCGTTTCACCGCCTCCGAAATTACAGTTATAGCCTCATCGACTTCTTCAAACGTCGTCATCCTTCCGGTCGTAAGCCTCACAGCGCCGCGAGCCCATTCTTCCGGGACGTTCATGGCCTTAAGAACCGGCGATATCCTGACTTCTCCTGAATGACATGCCGCTCCTGCCGAAGCTGCAACATGGTCCTGGATTGCTGCGAGAAGGGCGTGAGCATTGCCCCCCGGCAAAGTCACATTCAAGGTATTTGGCAGTCTACGCTCCGGATGACCGTTTAGCACCACGTCGTTCAGCCTTTCGACAAGACCGCGATGGAGCCGGTCCCTTGTCTCTCTCATCGAATGCATATTCTCCTGCAGGTTGTGCGCTGCAATCTCGCAGGCCTTCCCAAGGCCGACGATCTCGAGAACATTCTCTGTGCCCGCCCTTCTGCCGCCCTCCTGCCCTGCCCCATGCATGAGCTTGCCCAATTCAAGCCCCCGCCTGATGTAGAGCGCGCCGACACCCTTCGGGGCGTATAATTTATGGCCGGCAATCGAAATGAGATCGGCGCCCAGCAGCCCTGTGTCAACCGGGATCTTGCCTGCCGACTGGGCCGCATCCGTATGCAGTACAATGCCCCTGCTCCGCGCGATCTTCGAGATCTCCTCGATAGGCTGGATCGTGCCGACTTCGTTGTTCGCGTGCATCACCGTGATCAGGATGGTCTTCAGCGTGATAGCCTTTTCGACATCTGACGCATCCACAAGCCCGTACCCGTCGACTGGTAGGTAAGTGGTCTCGAACCCAAAGCCCTCAAGGTATCTGCAGACCTGGGTCACGGCGGGGTGCTCGACCTGGGTGGTTATGATATGATTTCCCCTACCGCGCAATGCCGACGCAATGCCCCTTATGGCATTGTTGTTCGATTCGGTGCCGCCACTTGTAAAAATAATCTCTTCAGCTTTGCATCCGAGCAGAGACGTAACCTGCCAGCGTGCCGCCTCAATCGCATTGCGTGTCTTCCGTCCATACGAGTAAGTGCTCGACGGATTGCCGAAATGCTCTTCAAGATAGGGCCTCATAGCTTCTATCACCTCGGGAACATGCGGCGTTGTAGCGTTATAGTCCAGATACACCGGCTTGTTCATAGCTTGTCCTCCTGTCAGACAGCCTGATTCCAATTTTACATGAAACCGGTATGGGATGACAGTAGCTTACAGGTCGATTCGCTGTTAAACTTTACTATAAGAATTATCGTAAACAATTGCTATTTCTTCGGCTAAACAAGGAGGCCTCTATGATCTCTCTGGAAGTTAACGGCAGGAAGTACGAAGTCGATGCGGCTGCGGACGAGCCTCTTCTCTGGGTTATCCGGGAAAAGATCGGGCTTACCGGCACCAAGTACGGATGCGGCGTTGCACAGTGCGGGGCCTGCACGGTCCACATTGATGGGCAGCCCGAGCGGTCATGCCAGATTCCGGCAAAGGACGCACAGGGAAAGAAGATCACAACCATTGAGGGTATTGCTGAAAGCGACCCGGTCAAGAAGGCCTGGATTGAAGACGATGTCCCGCAATGCGGCTATTGCCATCCGGGGCAGATAATGTCTGCCGTGGCCCTGATAAAGAAAATTCCTGCTCCCACAGATGAGGACATAGACCGCGCCATGACCGGCAACATATGCCGCTGCGGAACGTATCAACGAATCCGCCGCGCTATCCATCGCGCTTCTGCCCTAAAAGCCGACGAAGTGATGGACAAAGGAGGGAAATCATGAACGGAGTCATCAACATGAGCCGGCGCGATTTCATAAAGACAGGAGCGATCCTGGGGGGCGGATTGGTTCTCGGCATATCTCTGCATCCCATCGGATCGGATTCCGAGGCAGGCGTCAAACCGGGCGCTTTTGCACCCAATGCGTTTATCCGTATAGGTACTGACGATTCGGTGACTATTATCGTCAACAAGTCCGAGATGGGCCAGGGCGTTTACACCTCTTTGCCTATGCTTGTAGCAGAGGAACTAGAAGCCGACTGGTCCAGGATCCGCGTTGAGCCCGCTCCGGTGGACCACGCTTACGATCACACGCAGTGGGGGCCTATACAGGGAACGGGAGGAAGCTCCAGCGTAAGAAGTGAATGGGACCGCTTAAGCAAAGCAGGGGCTGCAGCGCGAATGATGCTTATAGATGCTGCGGCAGCAACGTGGAAGGTAAACGCAGACCGTTGCATTGCGCAAAAAGGGGCTGTCATAGGTCCGGAGGGCCAGCGCCTGTCATTCGGGCAATTGGCAGAAAAGGCCGCTGCTCTTCAACCGCCTAAAGAGGTAGTCCTGAAAAAAGCCAGCCGCCCAGATTTCCTGGGGAAACCCGTCAGGCGTCTCGATACTCCCGACAAAGTCAACGGCAAGGCCGTTTTCGGAATCGATTCAAAGGCCCCTGAAATACTCGCTGCTGTTGTAGCTCGTCCACCGGTCTTTGGCGGCAAAATGAAAACCTTCGACGCCGACAAAGCAAAAAAGATGCGCGGTGTGAAAGCAGTATTGCCTGTCGCCACAGGGGTCGCCGTAATTGCGGATGATTTCTGGTCTGCAGATCAGGGTCGCGAGGCGCTGAAGATTGTCTGGGATGAAGGAACGCTGGCCTCGCTGGAGACCCAGAAGCAGTTGTCGGACTACGCCGAAATGGCAAAGAAGCCGGGCAATGCTGCCATGAAAAAGGGCGATGCAGAAGCATCTCTCAAAAACGCGGCAAAGACAATAAACGCTGAATATGCTGTACCTTATCTCGCCCACGCCACGATGGAGACGCTGAACTGTCTGATAGATCTTCGCGCCGACAGCTGTGAGTTGTGGGTGCCTACCCAATTTCAGACTCTTGACCGGAACGCGGCGGCGAAGATAGTCGGCCTTAAGCCTGAGCAGGTTAAGCTCAACACTACATATCTTGGGGGAGGCTTCGGTCGCAAGGCAAATCCGCACAACGACTTTGTGTCGGAGGCGGCCTATGTCGCCAAAGCCGCGCGTGACGCCGGGATACAGAGACCGATCAAGGTAATCTGGACCCGTGAGGATGATACCAGGGGAGGATATTACAGGCCATTGTGGTATGACAATGTTTCCGCGGGCCTGGACAAAGAAGGAAGGCTCGTTGCATGGCATCATACGATTGTAGGACAGTCCATAATTGCGGGCACGCCCTTTGAGAAAGCGCTTGCAAAAAATGGAATCGATGAAACCTCCGTGGAAGGGGCTGCAGACACGCCGTATGCGATCCCGAATATTCTTGTGGAGCTCCACAGTCCGAAACTCGGTGTGCCGGTGCAGTGGTGGCGCTCAGTCGGCCATTCGCATACAGCCTTTGTAGTGGAAAGTTTTATAGATGAAGTTGCGAATGCTGCAAGGCGGGATCCTTACGACTTGCGGGCCGACCTGCTTAAGGAGCACCCGCGCAATCTGGGGGTTTTGAAGCTGGCGGCTGATAAGGCCGGATGGGGAAAACCCCTCCCTGCAGGCCGCAGACTGGGAATTGCAGTGCATGAATCCTTCGGAAGTTATGTCGCCCAGGTAGCCGAAGTATCGGTAGATTCGAAGGGCAGGGTTAAGGTTCATAAAGTAGTGTGTGCAGTCGATTGCGGGAAGATCGTTAATCCCGACACGATTATCGCGCAGATGGAAAGCGGGATCGTCTTTGGACTTACCGCTGCCCTTTATGGCGAGATCACATTAAAGCAGGGCCGCGTGGAGCAAAGCAATTTCCACGATTACCCGATGCTGCGCATCAACGAAATGCCGGTTGTAGAGGTTTACATAGTGGACAGCAAAGACGCCCCGGGCGGCATCGGAGAGCCCGGCGTGCCGCCGATTGCACCTGCAGTCTGCAACGCAATCTTTGCCGCAACCGGCAAGCGCATACGCAGTTTGCCGATCAGGGCCGATTTGCTTAAGGCCTGAGCTGTTGGAGCAAGAATCGGATTGATCCTGTCGTCGTCATAGGTTATGATGACGACAGGAGGTCCCGATGAAGAAAGCAACGAACGATTATGAGCTTGTCGAGCAGGCTATCCATTTCATAGAGGAGAATTTTCAGAAACAGCCATCTCTTGGGGAAACAGCGCGCGCCGTCGGCCTGAGCGAGTATCATTTTCAGCGACTGTTCAGGCGATGGGCCGGCATCAGCCCAAAGCGTTTCCTCCAGTTTATTACTGCCGCCCATGCAAAAAAGCTTTTGAAGGAACGGCGCGGCCTTGTCGATGTGGCGTATGGAAGCGGCTTATCGAGTGCAAGTCGTCTTCACGATCTCTTTATCAATATTGAGGCCGCAACACCTGGAGAAGTCAGGGGAAAAGGGCACAAACTTACTATCAGATACGGCTTTCACCAAAGTCCCTTCGGAGAGTGTTTCATAGCGATCACCGACAAAGGCATATGTTGCCTCGAATTCACCGGAGGCAACAGAGATGAAGCGGTTGCAAGTTTGGCCGAACAATGGCAGAAGGCCAAGTTAATCCAGGATCAAAAGGGAACAAAGGGCCTTGTTGACAGGATATTTGCCGGCACCAGCCAGCGCGGAGAGAACCCGCTGCATGTGAAAGGCACAAACTTCCAGATCAAAGTCTGGGAGGCGCTGCTGAAAGTCCCTCAGGGAGCGGTGGTTTCATATGAAGAGCTTGCTGCGCTTGCCGGAAAGCCGAAAGCCGTGCGCGCCGTCGCCAATGCAGTAGCTCATAATCCGGTTGCGTTTCTGATTCCCTGCCATCGTGTTATTAGGAAAACGGGTGGCATAGGCGGCTACCACTGGGGCAGTACAAAAAAGACCGCCATACTTCTTTGGGAGTCGGAAACTCCCTAACTTCATATCACCGCTAAATATTATCGACGGCGAAAAAAAGAGGCCGGATTCCCCGGCCTCTAGAAAATTTTGCAGAAACACTGCCTATAATCTATTTTTCACAAGATCGTCCACAACTGTAGGATCTGCAAGTGTAGAGGTGTCACCCAGCGCGTCTATCTCGCTGCTGGCGATCTTCCTCAATATCCTTCGCATGATCTTGCCGCTCCTGGTTTTTGGCAGTCCGGGAGCAAACTGCATCTTATCGGGTGACGCTATCGGGCCGATAACCGTGCGGATATGAGCTACAAGCTTCTTCTTGAGATCATCAGACGGTTTAAACCCTTCCTTCAGCGTGACATAAACATATATGCCCTCTCCCTTGATATCATGTGGATATCCAACTGCTGCAGCCTCTGCGACCGCTTCGTGCGCAACCAGGGCAGACTCCACCTCGGCTGTACCCAGCCGGTGGCCCGATATATTGATAACATCATCTATCCTGCCCATGAGCCAGTAATCGCCGTCCTGGTCAAAGCGCGCCCCGTCACCGGTGAAATATTTTCCGGGAAACATGGAGTAATAGACTTCCTTGACCCGTTTGTTTTCGGGATCGCCGTAGGTTCCCCTGAGCATGCCGGGCCAGGGTTTCAGGATTACGAGGCTACCGCCTTCATTGGGACCTGCGGGCTGGCCTTTTTCGTTAAGGACGGCAGGGACAACTCCGGGGAAGGGCCTTGTAGCGGAGCCCGGCTTCAGCGTCATCGCGCCCGGCAGAGGCGTTATCAGTATGCCGCCGGTCTCGGTCTGCCACCATGTGTCGACAATGGGGAGTTTGCTTCTGCCGACGTTCTTGTAATACCACATCCATGCCTCAGGGTTGATTGGCTCGCCGACGCTACCCAGGACCTTGAGCGAAGAAAGATCATATTTTGCTACCCAGCTCTCACCCTCCTTCATCAGTGAGCGTATGGCAGTGGGCGCGGTGTAAAAGATATTTACACTGTGCTTCTCGCAGATCTGCCAAAACCTTCCGCAATCAGGGTAGGACGGGATCCCCTCGAACATAAGGCTGGTCGCGCCATTGCTCAGCGGGCCGTAAACTATATAGCTGTGTCCGGTGACCCACCCGATGTCGGCAGTGCAGAAATGGATATCTTCGTCATGATAGTCGAAGATCCATTTGAAGGTCAGGTTCGTATAAAGCAGATAGCCGCCGGTCGTATGAAGAACACCCTTCGGTTTTCCGGTTGAGCCTGAAGTGTACAGGATGAAGAGCGGATCTTCCGCGTCCATCTCCTCAGGTTTGCAATATCCTCTTACGTCGTCGGCCTTCACCTCGTCGTGCCACCAGATATCTCTTCCGGCCTGCATGTCGACTGCGCCATCGGCTCTCTTCACAACCACCATTTTTTCTACTGATGGGCATTCCTTAACAGCTGCGTCGGCATTTGCCTTGAGCGGTATAAACTTACCGCCTCTCACGCTCTTATCGCAGGTTATCACCATCTTGGAGCCGGCATCCTGTATCCTGTCTTTTAGGGCTTGCGCACTGAAGCCGCCGAATACTATGCTGTGAATCACGCCCAGCCTCGTACAGGCCAGCATCGAAATGGCGAGTTCCGGAATCATAGGGAGGTAGATTGTAACCCTGTCGCCCCTCTTGACGCCGTGTTTCTTAAGGACGTTGGCGAACGTGTTGACCTCGGCATAGAGCTGCTGATAGGTAAAGGTCTTATAATTTCCGCCGTCGGACTCCCAAATAAGGGCTGCTTTGTTGCGGGTCGGTGTATTGACAAAACGATCGAGACAGTTGTACGAAACGTTTATCTTGCCGCCGCTGAACCACTTTATTTCAGGTTTGCCGTCAAAAGTCCACTCAAGTACTTTGTCCCATTTTTTGTACCACGTCAGCTGTTTTTCAGCCATTTCAGCCCAGAAGCCGTCGGGGTCCTCTACAGACCTCTTGTAGATCTTCTCATACTCTTCAATGCTTTTGATATGGGCTTTCTTGCTAAATTCAGCCGATGGTGGAAAAGTTCTGTTTTCGGTTGACATTACCTCGATACTGTCTTTCGACATCCCCGCTTCCTCCTATTATCAGTAGCATTACAGCCCAAAATGGGCATTCCCGAATTCAGCACACAGCGTAACCTTGATAATAAATGTGTGACAGGAGTTCATTGACAGTTTAAGGCCAGCGCACAGACACTCGCTGCAGAATATCACTTTCGCTGATTTCTGTCAAATCGGGAGGTCCTGTTTTGCACAGATCGGATCTGTAAATCTGGGCCGCAATCCGCACAAGCCTTGTCGGAAAACTTGACTTTTTGCATACATCGGGCCTTTCCTGTATCACATCATTTTGTAAAAAAAGGATATTTATTTCAGTGCATTCCTGGTACATATATTGCAGATCATAAATATTGAGGGGAATATGGACATCAGAGACATAATAGAAGCACTTGAAGAGTCGCCGTTTTGGAAGACCATCCCCGCAGGAGAAAAGATGGCGCTCGTCCTGCATAATGCCGATATCCTTGAAAGCCGCAGCATGGCCGAGATACTCCAGCACCTTTCGTCGGACGATCAAGGCAAGTAGCCGCCGATCGCAGCGAGAAACCGGCTTATCCTTAGATAATATTACCGGGGTACGATTTTGCGCAGCACATCGTTCACAAACTTGAGCGGAGTCACTTTGTATTTCGGATAGTGCTTGATATCGAGGTCGATAAATTTTTCTATTGGTATATGCGGAAGCTTTGAGAGAATGATAATCGGGATCTTTTCATCAATCCCCCTGATCGACTTTGCCGCACGGAGAGTCTCGTCGGTGTAATCCATAACCACCGCTGCAGGGTTATGATGCTCGAAGACCACAAGAAGATCGCTGAAGTCCTCGCGCGTAATAACATTGTAACCGCCTTCGCGGATCACCTTTGTAAAGATGAAGCGGGACGTCATGTCTTCATCAATCAGCAGGATGATCGGCAGGTCAACTGCAGGTTCGTATGAAACAGCATCTATGAGGGCGCGCAGAAACGACCTGTGATCAGGTGTCAAATTTCCAAGTTCAGCGCCGAAGCCGAAGCTCCGCCCCTTCTTGCGGGTAGACTGCCGCACCACGGCCCCGAACAGCATCTTCCTTTCGCTGTTGTCAAATTGGATCACAAGGGCAGCGCCCTTCTCCATAGGTGCCACCGTCTCGATAAAAACGCCTGATTCGCTCAGGTCTACAACCTTTCCCCGGACCGCTCTGTTTATGGTTACGGGGACGCTAACCCGCACACGCTTATGCCGCCTCTTTTCATCCGCCATACGCCCTCCAGTCCGAAGTAATCTGTTCCGGCTTTGCATGAAACATAACATTACCCTGAAGGCCCTTGCAAGGCTGCCTTTCGTCTAAACTTTTTATTGTGATTTTCATCACTATCACAATTAACGAAATTTAATATTTTCTTCATTCTAACTTCATCAGCCGTTTGTACCATAATTTTATAGTCTCATCGATGTCGTGCCGGTCTTGGATATTTATGAGACTTCCCGACCTGTCCTTTCAGTGCGGCTTATGACTTTGGTGTAATCGTAACCCGCCTGTTCAATATTGATACAGGACCAGCTAGGCAGCGTTTATAGCTGAAGCTGAGAAAAAAGCTAGAGGCTATCAATAGTGCGTATGAACAAGAAAGAGAGGAGATTATGAAGAAACTTTTGGGATTCACTGTTTCAGTGATGCTGCTTCTCGGGTTAAGCAGCACAGGGTATGCTTATTCGTCATACCTTACGTCGTTCCTGAGCACATACCCAGGCACGTCAGGCTCGGCACTTAACAGTTGCGTGTTGTGCCATGTCAATCCCGCCGGAGGAGGCACCAGAAACTCCTATGGGAACGCTTATGCAAATGTCGGACACAATTACAAGACCATAGAGCCGCTGGATTCCGACGGCGACGGTTACACCAATATAACCGAGATCAATGCCAGGACATTCCCCGGCAATGCCTCCAGCCATCCGAGTTCAGGAGGCGGCTCAACAACATGCACATCGTTTACATATAGCGCCTGGGGCACTTGCACCAATGGTACACAGACCAGAACCGTTATCTCCAGTTCTCCCTCCGGATGCACAGGCGGTAATCCGGTATTGACCCAGTCATGCACCACCTCAGGCGGAGGCGGCGGCACCACCACCAGTGGCATCACCGGCGTAGTCAAAGACATCGTTACCGGCGCCGCAATATCCGGAGCAACTATCAGCGACGGCACCCGAACAGCCACGTCAAGCAGCACCGGGGCATACACGCTCAATGAAGCTGCCGGTAATTACACGCTCAGCATAACAAAGTCGGGCTATCTGACGACAAGCCAGCGGGCAGCCGTGGTTTCGGGAGCAAAGGCCAATGTCAACTGGGCTCTGACAAAATCTTACGGCTCGCAGGCCATTCCTGCGAGGAACATGAGTTATGTGATATTCGCCTGGAACGATCTCGGAATGCACTGCGATCAGGATGACTACTCCCATTTCGCAGTCCTGCCCCCGTACAATACCCTTCACGCGCAGGTCTTCAGGCGCGGAAGCGAAGGCGCCAGCAACATCACAAGCGGGATCACTGTAAGCTATGTATTCCCGAAGAAAAAGAATTCGGCGCTTCACACTAACTTCTGGCAGTATGCGCCTCAGTTCGGCTGGAACGTTCCGGTCAATGTCGGCATTACCGGCACCCCGCTTTCCGGAAACATGAAGCTTGATACTGCAAGAAAGAGCTGGGTAGCTGAGGGTATTCCGATAACTCCGTACGATGATGACGGAACATGGGACCCATACGGAACAGCCACCATTACCGTCAAGAACAGCAGCGGACAGGTCCTTCAGACCGTTGATGTCGTAGCTCCTGTTTCGACAGAGATGATGTGCAGCAACTGCCACGGGACCACAAACCCGCAGCTGGACATCCTTCAGAAGCATGATGCTGCCAACGGCACGAAACTGGTTTCCGACCAGTCGAAAGGTATTGTTCACCTCTGCTCCGAATGCCACGCGGACAATGCGCTTGGCAAGGCGGGCAAGGCCGGCGTAGAGAGTCTCTCTCTTGCCATGCACAAATTCCACAAGGACAAGATGGGGGCTTCAACTGCCAATCTTTCCAATGGCTGCTACAACTGTCATCCGGGCGAAAAGACCCAGTGCCTGCGCGGTATTATGGCAAGGGCCGGTAAAACCTGTACAGACTGCCACGGTGATATGAACCAGATTACAGCTTCCATTCAGAATGGACGTCAGCCGTGGTTGCAGGAGCCCCAATGCGGCGCATGTCATGATTCAGCTCATGCGGAAAATACAAATACCCTTTATCGCAACTCGTTGTTGAACAACTCCGTAGACGGAGACATGAACAACATGATATATTGCGAAGCATGTCATAACGGACCACACGCGGAACTGGTAACCGCCAACCCGGCGGATCCAACCGTATCGAAGAAATTCCAGGGAGACAATTACTGGATATGGAACTGCACGGTCTGCCATAATGCAACACAGCAGGCCATGCACAGGGGAAGTGCCACACGCACATCCGGAACAACCAGTGGAAGCACCAGTACTAGCACAAATACGAGTACGAGCAGTAGCACTCGTTCGCGTACTAATGACGACTAGCTTGTAAATGCTCAGGCGGGAGGGGCTTCCCTCCCGCCAATTTTCCCCACATTGCAAACTCAGGAGAGGCCAGGCACCATGAAAGCAAAAAGCGGCTTAATTTTTTCAATATTTCTTATTGCGCTAACGTTATTGATCATAGGATGCAAATCCCCAAGCGGCACGCCGAAAGATCTGCTCGACAAATATTTTTCTTCTGCAATCAAACAGGACTATGCCACTACCTATACCTGCTATTACGCAGCGTACAAGAAGAAGGTCAACGAAGATGAATTTATAAAGCACAGGAAAGATGCGTCCGTCCTGCAGTCATATAAAATCCTGTCACTGACACAGGACGGCGACACAGCACATGCAGAAGTGGAACTCACATTTGCACCGTCCGAAAAATTGAACCGCAAGGAACCCGTAAAAACGACCGTGAAGGAAGATATGGTCAAGGAAGGCGGGGATTGGAAGATTAAGGTCTGGTAGCCGGTCGCGGGGCATTCTCCATGCCCCGGCCCGGTGCATACACATTACTTCTTTGTCATGACACCGCTTATATCTTCTTTCAACGCCTCTGCAATTCCACGCTCAAGCACCGGATAGGTCGTCGAATACCACGCATCGCCGAAGTGGGTTGAAAGCACATTCAGTGTGCGCGGGTCATCGGTTTCGATAATAAAAAAGACCTTTACCGGAGAGCTGCCGGCAACTTCGAATCTCTTAATCGTCTTGCACTTTTTCTGAAAAACCTTTTCGCGCTTCTTGATCCACTCAGACCGCTCGTGATAGATTTCCCTGCGGTCAACATCCTCCTTCGCATCGAAAACAGAGACATACCACATAGTAGACCTCCGATCATAGTTAAGAGTTATTAACCCAACGCGATAGCCAAACATGCCGCTATCTATTCCATATGCCGGAAGCTTGTATTCTCTATCTAATTTATAACCGATTAAATGATGGGGTTCAAGTGGGATTAACTCTCTGCTGGAACAGGCGCTAATAGCAGCGACGGCGACGGACTCTTGCTGAATTCTCACAGAAGTCCTCACTGAGCATCGTGTCTGGAAATATGATCATTTTTTGGAAACTAACATCTGTGCCGAAATGCTACGGGTAAGGATAGTCAGGTCGAACGATTAAGAATCTATCCTTTGCCTACCATAAATTAAGAACAAAGAAATGACATTATGTTTTTTTCTCGCTAAGTATGCGTTCAATTCTTCGGTCAGGCACAAGCCACATAAACGCAACAAAAACGTAGATCAATCCGGCGATCAAT
>DATHDF010000099.1:0-6046 GCA_035319185.1 Dissulfurispiraceae bacterium
CCTCAATTTCGACGCCTTTGAATATTTCGATACCTTTGCGCTCTATGCGGACGAACTTAAAGAATTCCTCGAAAAAGGCGGCTACCTTGCCTGGGGGATTGTGCCCACTTCCGATGTCATAAAAAATGTGACCGACAGCGAGATCGCTACTATATTCAAGGACCGCGTCTCAAAGCTGCACGCACTGACCGGCTCGGACCGCATATATTCTCAAGCGCTGATCACCCCTTCATGCGGTGCCGGATCGCGGAGTGTAGAGGAAGCTACAAAGATCTTCCAGCTGACCATGCGCGCAAAAGAAGCGATGGTCGGTTGAACGCCATGCAGTCCAATCCCAAGCCGGGTTTTTTCATATCGCTCGAAGGCATCGAAGGAACAGGTAAAACGACGCAGGCATCGAATCTGTCGGGCCGCTTGAATACGCTGGGGCTTGACTGTCTTCTGACTCATGAGCCGGGCGGCACGGTCATCGGCGACAGGATTCGCGCCGTGCTGCTCCACACTGACCACAAGGAAATGACCTTCATGACCGAGCTGCTTTTATACAATGCCGCCCGTTCCCAGCTGCTCGGCGAGAAGGTAGGCCCTGCCCTTAAATCCGGCGCAGTTGTAATCACCGACCGCTTTTCGGACTCGACAATGGCGTACCAGGGATACGGGCGGGGCATCGATTTGGAGCTTATACTTAAACTCGATCTGATAGCCACAGGCGCTGCCAGACCGGACCTTACCCTGCTCTTCGATCTCGATGTGACGACGGGTCTGAGAAGAAACAGACAGGTAAACAAGGTGGACAGGCTCGAACTGGAAGATATAGAGTTTCACGAAAGGGTTCGCAGGGGCTTCCTTGAGATGGCCGGCAAGGAGCCTTCGCGCATAAAGGTTATTGATGCCTCCATGCCTTTGGCCGATGTGCAAGATGCTGCATGGCAGATCGTAAGCGAAGAGATGAAAAAAAGAGGGCTGCTGTAGGGCATAAACAGTATTATGTCATTGCAATCCGTCATAGGCCAGGACAAAGCGGTCCGCATTCTTTACGGCACCTTAAAAAGAGAGCGGGTACCCACATCCATTCTATTGTCCGGAGATTCAGGGATCGGCAAGAGGCTTGCCGCGCTGAATTACGCGAAAGCCCTCAACTGCCTGGCTCCCGTTGATTCAGATGCCTGCGACAGTTGCATATCCTGCAGGAAAATCGACGGCGAGATACATCCCGACGTCACCACCCTGCTCCCTGAAAATGATGAAATCAAGATCGAGGCGATCAGGCGGGCGGAGGAGACACTGTCGCTCAGGCCATATGAAGGCAGGAAGAAAGTGCTGGTCATCGACGATGCAGACACCATGAACATAAATGCTGCCAACGCATTCCTCAAGACATTGGAAGAGCCTCCTGATGACAGCATAATCATGCTTGTCTCCCCAAGTCCCGACCGACTGCCCGACACCATACGTTCCCGCTGCATGCATGTGCGCTTCCGCCCGCTTTCAGGCGAGGCCTTCTCGCGTGTCCTGGAGATGAAAACGGGGTTGAAAAGCGCTGGACCGTTTGCTGCGCTCGCCATGGGAAGGCCAGGCATCGGCATCACCAGGGATTTCGCCAACGAAAAAAAATGGTTCATGGATATTTTCTCAAACATGTCACGCGGCGAAGCGCGCTGCGCTTGGAACGACAAGAACGATATCAGGCTATGGCTTGACCTGTCTCTTATCATGCTCAGGGACATGGCTGTCTACTCGGTCACGGGAAAGGATTCAGACCTTTTATACGGAGAAAGACGCCCGGGGATCGACTTGCAGCAGATGCTGAACGCCGCTGCAAGCCTTCAGAAGGTGCGCTCAGTCATAGATCTAAATCTCAATAAATCAATCACATGGAACTATGTATCGGGTATAATACAAAAGGCGCTCGAACCGGTATCGGCTCAAGTTCAACGGAGATGAATGCTGAAGCGAACGACTTAGCAGCAGAATTCTTTGACGGTCATCAAAATGTGTTATATGGAGGAACTAATATAGATGCCTGATGTAATCGGCATAAGATTTAAGTCCTGCGGAAAGGTTTACAACTTCGAGATCAACGGCATAGAGGTAAAGGAAGGCGATCTTGTTGTGGTCGAATCGGATTTCGGACTAAGCCTCGGCAAGGTGGTACAGGGCAGAAGGACGATCGAGAAAAGCGACCGCGAACTGAAACGGGTAGTCAGGGTTGCGAACGAAGAAGATTTCAAGGCCAACGACGACAATAAACAGCTGGAGAAGGAGGCCCGCGATTTCTGTCTGGAGAGGATCATGGCCAGGGGCCTGCCGATGAAGCTTGTAGCCACGGAAGCGACCCTGGACAGAAGAAGGATCGTTTTTTACTTTACTGCTGAGGGCAGAATCGATTTCAGGGAACTGGTCAAGGACCTTGCGGCACGCTTCAGGACAAGGATCGAAATGCGGCAGATAGGTGTGCGCGACGAAGCAAAGCTTGTGGGCGGGTTCGGCGTTTGCGGAAGGCCGCTCTGTTGCAATACGTTTCTTACGGGCTTTGAGCCGGTTTCGATAAAGATGGCCAAGAAACAGGAAATGGTGCTCAACATCGGAAAGCTTTCAGGCCTGTGCAGCAGGCTCATGTGCTGCCTGAGATATGAATATGACGGGGACCTCGGCACAATCTCTACGGACGACGAAATCCCGCTTGGCGCCGAGGATGCCCCGGTCGAGGTCGTCGAAAAGAAGATATCCCGTGCCCATCACAGAGAGAAAAAAACGCATGCGGACCGTGCGCAGGCTTCGCATGTCAAGGCTGAAACCCCTCATGCTGCGGCAGAAGCGCCAAAACCTGAAGGAGAAAAGAGCGACACAACCGTTCAGCAACCGCTCACGGGAGAGACTTCTGCTAATCAGGATACCGCGCAAAAAGAACGCAGAAAGCACAGGAGGAGACGCTTCAAGAAATGAGCAGGCAGAGATTTTACGTCACAACTCCAATCTACTATGTTAACGATATACCTCATATCGGTCATGCATACACTACTATCGCCGCCGATATACTGGCCCGCTACAACCGCATGCGCGGCAAAGATGCGTTCTTCCTGACAGGCACGGACGAACACGGGCAGAAGGTCGAAAAGGCGGCTAAGGAAAAGGGCCGGTCCCCTAAAGAACATGCCGACCTGCTGGTGCATAATTTCAAACAGAGCTGGGTAAACCTGTCCATAAGCAACGACGCCTTCATACGGACAACCGACGATGAGCACAAGAACATAGTGAGGGAGCTGCTGCAGAAGCTCTTCGACATGGGAGAAATAGAGAAGCGTTCGTATTGCGGCCTGTATTGCACTCCATGCGAGAGGTTCTGGACCGAAAAGGATGTTACGGACAGCTCCTGTCCCGACTGCTCCAGATCGGTCGAGCAGATCGAGGAAGAGAACTATTTTTTTCTGATGTCGAAATACCAGCAGAGGCTCATAGATCACATTGAACAGAACGCAACCTTCATTCTGCCTGAGACGAGACGAAACGAGGTGCTCGGTTTTCTGAAGTCGAAGCCTCTTGGCGACCTTTGCATATCCCGGCCCAAGAGCAGGCTGGCATGGGGCATCCCCCTGCCCTTTGACGAAAACTATACAACGTACGTCTGGTTCGATGCGCTGGTAAATTATTACTCCGCGACAAAGTATCTCGCTCCGTCAGCACGGCAGGACTGGTGGCCCGCCGATCACCACCTGATTGGAAAAGATATTCTAACAACGCATGCCGTTTACTGGTCCACAATGCTTATGGCCCTTGACCTTCCGCTGCCTAAGAATATATTCGCCCACGGATGGTGGACGATCAGCGGCTCCAAGATGTCGAAGTCGCTGGGCAATGTTGTGGACCCCAACGAAATGGCCGCCAGGTACGGTGCGGACGCCTTCAGGTATTTCCTCTTCAGGGAAGTCACCTTCGGACTCGACGGCGACTTTTCAGAGGACGCGCTTATAAGACGCATCAATACCGACCTGGCCAACGACCTCGGAAACCTCTTGAGCCGCTTCCTTACGATGGCGGACAAATATTTCGGAGGAAGGATCGATCGTCCTGAAACCTATAAGCCAAGCGGATTTGCGCAGGAATGCTCGAAATATTTCAGCCATGTCGTAGACGATCCGGAAAACATTTATTGGTCTCAGCTGAAATTCAATATCATCCTTGAGCATGTCTGGAATATCGTAAGAGGCGCCAACAATTACATAGCGCAGACAGAACCCTGGAAGCTCGCGAAGAGCGACCCGCAGGCCCTCAAATCGGTGCTTTTCGAAATCTGGAACGCACTGAAAGTCGCCTCCCTCTCGCTTTACCCCTTCATGCCTTCGGCTTCATCCAGCATGTGGAAACAGCTCGGACTATGGGAGCTGACTGCCGAGGCAGAGGAAAATGGCAAGAGTTTTTTCTCGTGGGACTGGCTGCCTCAGTACGAAGTCACAGTGGCCAAAGCAGAACAGCTCTTCCCCAGGATTGAAAAAGAAGATAGGAAGCCGAAGGAAGAAAAGAAAACCGAACCGAAGAAGGAGAAGATTAAGATGTCAGAGCAGGCGCCTGCCGCATCTGTCGAACTGATCGGCATTGAGGATTTTGCAAAGGTGGAACTTAAGGTCGGGACGGTGCTTGCCGCCGAAAAGATCGAGAAGTCCGAAAAGCTTATCAAGCTCAAAGTCGATATAGGCGAAGAGCGCCAGATAGTAGCCGGAATCGGCAAGGTATACGCGCCTGAAGAGCTGATCGGGAAAAAGATCGTCGTGTTGGCCAACCTGAAGCCTGCCAAACTTATGGGTGTCGAATCGCAGGGAATGCTGCTTGCAGCTACCGACAGCGAAGGGGTCCTCTCTGTACTCACACCCGAGAGGGAAGTTAAAGCCGGGGCGAAAATAAAGTAATCCAGTGCGACAGGGCACTTGCGCGCCCTCCTGATGACCCAGACATCGCGCCCTTGAGCCGGTTGCTGCCTATTTTCATAACACATGAGGGTTGAACTTATGAGTGACTATCAAGACAAGAGCTCACTCCCCAGGGTGCCAAAGGTGAATGAATGGCCTGCAAGCGAACGCCCTCGCGAGCGCCTTCTCAGACATGGGTCTGAAGCCCTTTCCGATGCCCAGCTGCTGGCCATCCTTCTTAGAACCGGCAGCAGCGACAAAGGCGTCCTGGACCTCGCCATCAGCCTTCTGGATACATTCAAGGATCTCCGAAACATCGACAACGCTTCCGTATCGGATCTTTCGCAGATCAAGGGCGTGGGAACAGCCAAGATCGCCCAGATAAAAGCGGCCTTTGAGCTGGGCAAGAGACTCATGGCTGAGTCCGACGAGGGCTTGCCGCTCTTCAATTCGAGTTTGGCCGTATATTCCTATTTTGCGCCGCGCTTCAAGAATATGAAGAAGGAGCTATTCCTGTGTCTACTCCTGGACACGAAGAACCGGCTAATAAAAGATGTCAGGATATCAGAGGGAACCCTTACCAACTCTCTCATACATCCGCGAGAGGCCTTCAAGTCTGCGATAAAGGAATCGGCTGCATCAGTCATATTCGTTCACAACCATCCGAGCGGCGACCCTACCCCAAGCCGCGACGATATTGCAGTAACCGAGAGACTCAAGAAAGCGGGCGAGGTCATAGGCATCGCGGCTCTCGACCACATAATCATCGGCGACGGCACATTTGTGAGCCTTAAAGAAAAAGGCCTGTTGTGATAGAATAAAAACCGTCTTTGAGTTAAGGGGTTTAAGAGTTGATGAGTTTAAGGAGTTATGAGATGCAACGGATCTTAACTCTTTAGCTCTTGCACCCTTCAACTCTTGAACTATCTTCTTGAGGAGGATTTTATGATCAAGAGGGCAATCATCAGTGTGTCCGACAAAACGGGCGCTGTCGAATTCGCTAAGGAACTGGCTTCACTCGGCGTCGAGATACTTTCAACCGGCGGTACGGCAAAGGCCCTCAGGGATGCCGGCGTTGCTGTAGTTGAAGTATCTGACTACACCGGGTTCCCCGAGATGATGGACGGACGCCTGAAGACACT
>DATHDF010000100.1:0-46212 GCA_035319185.1 Dissulfurispiraceae bacterium
TTGTTGATAAGATTGCTATTGTGGAATGTATGTAATTTTAACTGCGATTATCTTTATTTACTGCGTCTGAAATCTTTAGTGCAGTAATAGATCAAGTTCCTTCGTTTCTTATGAATGCCTGACACGAAAGATTAGAACTCACCGAACGGTGCACCTTTTATTGAGTTTCTACGTTACGTCGATACGTTCACCAATCGAGGATCGCTCTAAAGTCCTTAGACCGAAATGTAGATCTTTTCTTCGAACGCTTCACAGAAGAATGCATCCAATTGCAGTCCAATTAAATTGTTTGAAGAATCCTTTCATCCTTGAAGTGGCACCTTCGTTCGTTGATCCTATCGGGGAACGACTCATGATAAAACAGAATATTAGTAGCCTAAAGGTTTTCGCAATTATAATTACGTATTTTCCACAATAGACAATGTGTCCGCAAACTGATACGCTTGATCATCGAATTAGAATAATTATTAACGCTCAAAAGGAACTGGAGATCTTGTTTATTGGAGTAGCATATCAACTTTTATAGCGAAGACTCCTCTGAATAAAATATTTGAAGTATGGGGTTATCTCGCAACCTGATTGCTTAGTTGCTGAAATTATAAAAGCGTCTTATTACCAAAAGGAGGTTAATGTGCATTATTCGAGTGTCAAAAGAGTTGTAAACATCGTAAGGAATATGACCATAAAATCGGCACTTAATGTAGCCGTTAACCAACTTGAGATCAGTCGACAATCGTCAATGCTACGGTCGTTACCGCAGATCGTAGATGTCGTCTTAACTAAGATGTGTAATCTTAAGTGTATATTTTGTAAAGATTATGAAACGTCTGGAGATAAGTATGTCTCTACGAGAAATTTTGAAATGGCGGCCAGACAGTTATTTCCAACAGCTCGCTTAGTAAGTATCTGTTCTGGTGGGGAACCATACTTGCACAGGCAGCTCATAGATTTGTTACGAATTGCCCGGCAGTACAAAGTGGAAACATGGCTGCTATCAAATGGTATGCTGCTTAGAGAAGATCTTATAAGAGCAATCATTACAGAAGAACTAATTTCGCGACATGGTTTCTCGGTTGATGGGATCAAAGCATCAACAGTCGAGGCAATACGTGTAAGAGCAAATTTTGACGTGATCATAAACAATATCAAAATGCTAATGCGCATCCGAGAAAAAGAATGCAAAAAAAAACCGAGCATTGTAATTCGTTATGCGCTTATGTACTCTAACATCATTGAATTGCCAGATGCAGTACAATATTGGGGTGAAATGGGTGTCGATACCTTGAATTGTTCCTATCTCTCTCTTTGCAATAATATTGCCGATCAAGAAAGTCTTTACTTTCATCAGGATTTAATGAAACAAATCTTTAACGATGCGCGAGAGGTCGCATCTCACTATCCACATTTAACTGTTAATCTACCGCCGCCTATTGATCAAGAAGAGCCAAAACTACATACACCTATAAAGTGTGATTGGCCATGGAGATTTGTGATGATAGACACGGATGGACGAGTATTGCCGTGTTATAAATCATGGGGAATGATAAGTATGGGCAATCTATATGGTGAAAACGGCAAATTATTCAAAGAACTTTGGAATAGTTCTCAATATCAGTACTTACGTCGTAGTGTTAACGATAATGCTCTTCATAAACACTTCTCATATTGTTCTGTGTGCGAATATCGTTTTGGAATGGGATATAAAGATGCCCATCTGAATGATGCAACATGGTTGGATTATATTCCTGAAGCATCAGAAAAAGCGAGGGTAATAGCTAATCGGTCTCGAAATCGGTAGAGAGATGCGCTTGTG
Organism: Dissulfurispiraceae bacterium; assembly: GCA_035319185.1. Lineage (GTDB taxonomy): Bacteria > Nitrospirota > Thermodesulfovibrionia > Thermodesulfovibrionales > Dissulfurispiraceae > Fen-1308. Next base: position 1,814 of record DATHDF010000100.1, read on the forward strand.
ATGGTTATAGAAGAGCTAACAACAGCATAACTTAAGACTGGACATTCAGCTCTCCACTGCAGCTTGTTATGCAGAATTTAATTCAATATGAGCGAAAAATAATGGACGACATAGTAAGAATAATAGATGTCGGTGCCAGAGGTGGAATTGATTCACGCTGGATGCCGTTTTTTCATAATCTTGAGGTTATAGCTTTCGAACCCGATCCTGAGGAATGCAGGGCTCTTAATTCAAAAACATTTCCGTACTCAGTTACCTTTCTGCCGGTAGCATTAGGTGCTCATGATGAAGAGGAAGCAACCTTATTCATCTGCAAGTCGGCTGGTTGTTCAAGTCTCCTGAGACCTAATATTGGCTTATGCAGTGCGTATCCTTATGGAAAAGAAATGGAAGTGATAAATCAGATACCAATGACCCTAACCCGCATGGATACGGTTTGTACTGATTTCCAGCCTGATGTTATAAAGGTAGATACGCAAGGAACGGAGTTGGATATACTTCATGGTGCTGGACATTTGTTAGACAATGCTCTCGCAGTCGAGTTGGAGGTTGAGTTTGTACCACAATATGAAGGGCAGGCTCTTTTTTCAGATATAGATTCTTACATGCGTCAGCAGGGTTTTTTGCTCAGAGGAATAAGGCGTACATACTGGCGAAACAAGACGCAATACGCTCATCCCTATGGTGGTCAAATCCTTCACGGCGACGCATTATACTTGCGTCTTAATCGAATAAACTGTCCTAAAGGACATATTATTCTTTCAGCGTACCGTCAGTTTGACCTGCTCGCGCATTTCGGTGCCTCCAAACTAATTCCAAGACAATCGATCATTATACGCGTATTGTCGCAATTATTGTCACACTACTCAAATCGTGAAATGCGCCGCTTTGTTGATCGCCTACGGCCAAAGGAAGCCACTGACTGGCATGATCCCGACTTCTTCTAAAATCCATTTCAGACGATTATATGACAGGTTCTAGACAGGTTCGCGTCCCAGCAGGGTTTTATAAATAAATCGATTATAGGATAATATCTTTCCGTAAATAAATGGCAAGATAATGCCAGGGATAAACAAAAGCAGCTGATATAAATAATCGGAGTTGACTTTTAGCAATAATGCTATTTTTTTGAAAATCGCGATTGTCGGCATATGAAAAACATAAACAAGAATTGAGAACATGCCGTAATAGGCGAGCACTTTAACGACAATGCTTGCATTATATTTTGATGAAATAATATGCGATATTCCAATGGTAAGTAACGACAAAGCAATACCAGCAGCACCAATCATTGACATCGCGATAAATAGAATATTTGCTAATTCGTTTGATTTGGATAAGTGTTGTATGTATGTAAGTACCAGATAAGCTACGAGAAGCGCTGAGAGAATGACAGGATTTTTAGGGGGAGCTTCCGTGATATTTTTATCGAAGATAAATCCGAATAAATAAAATAATAAAAAATGAGATACTTTATCAAAGGCGAGGTAGTGATACTGATGAAAGATATTAATATCCGACCTTAAAATTAGCGCAACAACAACGAGGTATAGTATGTTTGCGTTAAGTTTCTTTATATAAATAAATGTTACTACATGAAATATATATAATGTGAATAAAAACCACAAAACCCCTGACGGCAACCAGTCACTGTTCGATTGCTGGATTGACAGGGCACAGAGCATCTCCTTTATTGAAGGCGCATTCAACACATTACTAAAAACGATATTTATGGCCATGAAGAGAAGCGATAATGAGTAATACGGCAGTAATATTGATTTTGTAATTTTTGTCAGATAAATTTTTTCATTGAACTTGTCGGATTCAAGCCTTATCCGTTGGAACGCGCCTGAGACCATAAAAAATACAGGCATTACAAAGGAAAAAATAATTCTATTTGAAGCATCAAGATATTCATTATATACCGGATAGCCCTGCAATTGAGCCGCGGCATGGCCGTACACAACCAGTATTATGGCCACTCCTTTAGCAACATCGATATGGTTAGATCTGCTCTTAGTCATTGTCTGCTCCCTTGAGCATATATCCAGTCTGCAGAATTTGACAATGAATGTTTATCTAAATGTTATCAACTGTGAGGATTAAGATTCATCATACAGGGTGCTTCAAATGCTTCTTATAGCGCAAGCTGTGCCACTGATTAGAGCTACATCAGATATGCAAAGCTAAGTCTGACTTGATTTTCCCTCATTGGTTGGACAGCCGATACCTGAAAAGGCATAAAGAATCCTTTTTTCCTGATCCGGTCTGGCGCAGTAAAACGGCTTTTTCGATATCTCCGTCAATATGTCGAGCGCTGCCTGCCGGGTGGGAATCTGTGCGAAGTTTTCGCATATTGATTTTGCAGTTTGAACATTAATCATCCGCACTTGTTCCCCGTCGGTAACCAGGCAAAAGGGGATGGCCTCCGAACAGGCTACTCTGCACAGCGCAACTGAATATCGTTCCCAGGATGCAGGCGAACTCATGGCGCATTTTACCATCATAAAATTCCTGTCTCCGACCTTGACCAGGACATCAGCCTTCACTATAAATGAAGCCCCATTAACTTCAATTCGGAACTCCCTTTCGGTCTCGATCTCTTCATTCAGATAACCCTTATTAGATGTCAGATATTCAGCGACCATGGAACGCAACTTATCTACACCCATATTTGCAACACGGTCTTCCCTGGCTACCTGTTCTGCGATCAATGACTGCCGGTCGTCCCGGCTCGTAGGAATTCGTCCCAGTTCGATATAATTAGACATCTTTGCCCTTCCTCATTTTTTGACGCCTTCCTTAAGGATCAGACCATACTTATCGCTTTCGAAGGGATGAACTTCAGGCATCTTAGCAAACAGCCAACCCTTAAAAATACTCTGGCCCTTCTCCATTATTTCAACACGCACAGCTGGATTTACCGGATCATTGCTGCCGGAAGTTATATTGGATCCAGTCATCTTGAAGTCCGGCAGGAAATCCCCTACAACAACCTTGAGGTCGGTTCCCTGAATCTCAAACTGGGAATTGATGTCGACAGTATAATCTTTGGTTTTCTTGGCAGTCTTGTCAGCAAAAACAAGCGTGACCTTTTTCCAGGTCTTCTTTACATCATCAGGCACTTGCACAGCCTTAGGCGAGCTCATGCCGCCGTGCGGAGCTGCCATTTGGCCCTGGGGCATCCCTTCGGACGGTCGTGCCGGATGGGCCAGGTCTGACGGCGTGGCCATTGGTGACTGCATAGTAACTTTAGGAACCGGCTGTTCCTCTTTCTTCTGACACGCTGCAAGTAAAAAGGTAATGCTCAATGCTGCAACACAAAACGCCATAAGCTTCATCATATAAAACCTCCAAATCGAGAACGATATCAAAGACATAATTAGGCATACAACTCGGGATGCCTTCAGAATAAATGCACTACTTTTCGTTTAAGCAAATCTATACTGTTTCCATTATATCTGCCTGAAATCAAAAAAGTAAATTGAAACGCAATTACAGCAAGGCATTCAAGAAAAACGTGTATGAAAAAAACTGCTTATCTGTATGTTTATGACTCATCAATGTCGGAATCTTTTACAGACGCTCTTCATTCCAAACTAGTTGGCACTATTAAATCCCTTATTTCAGACAGTTCTAATTTTGGCACATATGTTGCTTTTATACTAATGATAAACTTTAGTTTTTTTATAAACTCAAGGGAACAGAGATGATCATAAGGGTTCAATACCGTAACGATGTTTACGATCTGATATCAGATATCACGCTGCAACGTCTGATAGATGATGGCAAGATTAGAAGGTTTTATCGATATTCTGAAATGAAATGGGCAGTTATAGGCATTGATCCTGTCAGGTCAAAGATTCAGGCACCTTTTGCAGGATCTGAAAAACGTTCCCGACGCCCTTTGGTCGAGGGCCGCTTGAACAGTTCCCTGACAGTTTGATTTTTCTCCCCTTCGAATTCCATCCGAGAATCACATTAATTTCAAAAAGACTGCTAAAGCCGGATTTCCTGTTTTCGGGTGTTCGGATAAATTTGGCATTAAGATGGCGGAGAGGCAGGGATTCGAACCCTGGGTAGGGTGTTACCCCTACAACCGCTTAGCAGGCGGCTGCCTTCGACCGGCTCGGCCACCTCTCCAAGAGCTTTATATATTATCAACTGGCGAGAATAATTGTAAAGGCAGGACCCCTGTGATAAAATGTCGAGATGAAAAGGACAATCCCTGAATTAGTTAGAGCCATTATTGCCAAGTATTCGATGATTTCTCGCGGAGACCGCGTTTTGATAGGACTTTCCGGCGGTCCGGATTCGGTATGTCTGCTGAATGTTCTGGCAAGCCTTAAGGACGAATTAGACATCGAATTGACCGCGGCATACATAGACCACGGTCTGAGACCCGCCGAAACGCCTGCCGAAATTGATTTTTGCTCTAATCTTTGCAAAGGACGCGATATCCCTTTTACAGCACGCCCGATCGATGTCAGACTGCACGCCGAAGCTAAGAGATTAAACAAACAGGAGGCCGCGCGGCAGCTCAGATACGCAGCCCTTGAAGAAATTGCAGCCGATAACAGTTCGAATCTCATCGCCATTGCTCACAATGCCGACGACCAGGCCGAAACCCTATTGATAAATCTTGTACGTGGGTCCGGCCCTCTCGGACTTTCGGGGATACCGCCGGTCAGGGGCCGGATAATAAGGCCTCTCATTGAGATAGAGCGAAAGGACATCGCGGCATATCTGTCGGATAAAAACATAAGCTTTGTTACCGATTCCTCAAATCTTACCAATGATTACCTCAGAAACAGAATCAGGCATTCCTTGATCCCGTCGCTGAAAAACATGAACAGGGATTTTGTCAGCTCGGTTCTCCGCACAACTACCATTTTCAGAGATGAGGAGCGCTACTTTGACATATTGGTTACCAAAACCTTGATGAAGCTCATTAGCAGGAAGTCGAACTGCAGGATAGAATTGTTTCTGGCACCGATGGAGCATATGGACACTGCAGTGCTCCGGCGCGTCCTCAGAAGGGCGATATCCGAAACAAGAGACCTCAAAGGCCTAAGCCTGGATCATATAGAGGAACTGATGCAGCTGATCAAATCCGGGAAATCTGGAGACCGCATATACCTTCCAAATGCCTTGCGCGCCATAAAGGCCTATGCGACTTTGGTGCTGACTGCAGAAGCGCCCGCGCGGCTGGGTGAATATCTGGTGCATGAACCAGGAGATATCGCGCTCAGAGAAGCAGGGATCGTGCTGCAACTATCGATTGTGGAGCCGGATGAAGCAGAGGATGTGTGCGATAGAAAGAGGATCGCGTGCCTAGATGCCGGAAAACTAAAATTCCCTCTTTTGATTCGGCCCAGAATATCGGGTGATTGCTTCTATCCCGGCGGCTTCGGAAAGAGAAAGAAGCTCCAGGACTATTTTGTGGATGAAAAGATACCGCGCGATGAAAGGGATACCGTCCCCCTGCTGGTATCGGGCGACGACATCGCATGTATAGTGGGCCATCGCATTGACGAGCGTTATAAAGTTGATGATAATACAGAAAAGGTGCTGCTGATGGAGATCAGACACCTCAAGTTTTAAACCGGAGGGGCCATGAAGGACTTCAATCTTAAACCTGTCAAATTCTTTCTATGCCTGCTTTTTATCGCACTTTTATTCGACACTGCGCCGCAGACGGTGTATGCTATTTCGCAAACACCGCCATCTACGAACATTCTCACTCAGATCAGCAGCGCCTTGGCTTCGCTCACTGAACAGGTAAAGCCATCTGTTGTTAACATTTCCACGTCGAAAACGGCAAAGACCCAGCGGCTTCCTCTGGACGATTCGACCTTCAAAAAGTTTTTCGGCGAAAGTCGGCCAAAAAAACAGAAGGTCTTCAGCCTTGGCTCTGGGGTCATTACGTCGGAGGACGGATATATCGTGACATGCAATCATGTTATTGAAGGGGCCGAGGATATCGTAGTCAGGCTTAACGATGGACGGGAATTAAAGGGAAAAATAGTAGGCCTAGATTCGAGGACCGATATTGCCATAATCAAGATAGCTGCAGAAAAGCTGCCTGCAGTGAAATGGGGAGACTCCTCAAGTCTTCGCGCAGGAGATTTGGTAATCGCCATCGGCAACCCGTTCGGCCTGAGCCAGACAGTGACATCAGGCGTGGTCAGCGCAACAGGTCGTGCAGGCATGGGACTCGCCGACTATGAAGATTTCATTCAGACTGACGCGGCTATAAATCCAGGTAATTCAGGCGGCGCACTCGTCAACGCCGACGGTGAGTTGGTAGGAATTAACGACGCTATTTTCAGCACGTCCGGGGGCAATCAGGGCATCGGCTTTGCCATTCCTTCCAATATGGCCCGCAGCATAATGGACAGCATCATCAGCAAAGGCAAGGTGATCAGGGGCTACCTGGGTGTTCAGGTGCAGCCGCTGAATGCAGAGCTTGCCAAGCAATTCGGCCTGAGAAATGAAAAAGGTGTTCTTGTCGTTGACATAACGGAAGGAAGCCCTGCAGATAAAGCGGGATTGAAGAGAGGCGACGTTATCATAGCCATGGATGAGAAGGAAGTGGAAGATGCATTTCATCTTAAAAACCAGGTGGCTGCCACTAAGCCCGGAAAGACAGTCGAGTTGAGCATAATCAGGGACGGCAAACCGACGACGATATCTGCCGTGATCACGGAGCTAACCTCCGAAGCTGCGCCGGCCACAGCAGAAATCGACAACGCTCTAAAGGGAGTTGCGGTTCAGGGATTGAGTCCGGACATACTCCGGCAGCTTGGGATCACCCGGGAAATAAAGGGTGTTGTCGTTACTGCTGTCAGCGAGAATAGCCGCGCCCTGGGCATATTAAAGCGCGGCGACGTCATTATAGAGATAAACAGGAAACCACTCGGTAATGCCGCTGAATTCACGGCCATCGTCTCAAACATCGGCAGAAACGAAGACATACTCCTGCTCGTTATACGGGGCGATGTTGCTCAATACATAACATTAGGCGGACAATAACCGCATTACAGATTATCAGGCCTCTGCGGGTCAAACGTATGCGGTTGCTTGTGTATTCAAGGAGGCCCTCGATGACAAGTTCATCAAGGGCCTCTCTCACCTTCTCGGCTGCCCACTGTGGAAGCCTGTCAATATCGATTCCTTCTCTTTTTCTCAAGCCCAGAAACAGGAACTCTTCAAGTTCATCCTGACCGGTCAGCAATTTTTCTTCTATAACCGGTATTCCGCCTTCCAGAATCGTCGCAATATACTGCCCCACATCGCCGACATTTGCCTTCCTGCAGCCGGCCAGAAAGGAATGCGCCCCTGCGCCGACTCCTAAATATTGTCCCCTGTTCCAGTAATTCAGATTATGCCTGCATTCATAGCCGGGTCTGGCAAAATTCGATATTTCATAGTGACGATAGCGGTTATCCTCAAGCAGGTCAATTGCCGAATAATACATTTCCGCCACTGCATCTTCATCCGGAAGGCACAAACGTCCGGCCTTCAGTTCAGCATACAGCGGCGTATTCTTTTCAGGCGTCAGTTCATAAGCGGAGACATGTTCCGGGCTCAGAGAAACGGCGTCTTCAAGCGTACGCTTCCAACTATTGATGTGTTGACCCGGAATCCCGTAGATCAAATCAATTGAGAGATTATCGAATCCGCCGCTTCTCGCGACACTTATGGCCGTCAATGCCTCGGCGGAATTGTGAGTCCTGCCCAATAAAGAAAGATCATTATTATCGAGCGACTGCACACCCAGGCTTATTCTGTTGATGCCGGCCTTCAATATTCCTGCAACGCCTCTTTCGGTCAGGGTGCCTGGATTTGCCTCGGAGGTAATCTCAGCGCATTTCGCAATCCCGAAAACAGTCTTTACCTGCGCCATAAGCATATCGGTATGCGCTTCTTTGAGCACTGACGGCGTCCCGCCACCAATGTATATACCTTCAAGCGCGGTTGCATGCCCCTCACGCATCTCCATTTCTTTGCAGAGAGCTTTCATATATTGGTCGATGAGAAGGTCGTCTTTGGGAACAGAATAGAAGTCGCAGTAAATGCATTTACTCAGACAGAAGGGTATATGGACATAAAGATATCGGGCCACGGATATGGTATTGTATCTTCCGGCCGGCCAAATTCACAAACCAGAAATTGCAGGACTTTTTAATGAGTTAAATTATGCCTTTTTTCCTGGCCTTGACCAGTGCGTCGCGTCTGTCCTGCGCGTGCAGTTTTTCGTATATCTTTTTGATGTGCGTATGGATGGTCTGGGGGCTTATATTGAGTTTGCCGGCGATTTCCTTATAGCTCATGCCCTTTTCTATCTCTTTCAAAACCTCTTTTTCCCGGCGGCTCAAAAGGTATTGTTCAGAAGATCCGGCATCCTGAAACTCCTGTATGACCATCCTGGCTATTTTAGGGCTCATTGGCGCTCCGCCGTCGAAGAGCTTGTTCAGCGCATCAATGAGCTCTACAGGCCTGCTTCCCTTGAGAATGTAGGCTGATGCGCCCGCCTTGATTGCAGAAAAGACACTCTCGCGGTTTTCGAAGATCGTATGCGCCATTATGTCCATTTCGGGATAGCTGGCTTTCACCTTGCCTATCAGGTCAATGCCGGACATGCCGGGAAGTCCTATATCAACAAGCATGACATCGGTACTGGAGAAATCGAGCGAGTTAAGGGCCGATTCCGCAGATGAATAAGAACCAACAACCTCCATATTGGACTCACCCATCAGAAGCATCTTCAGGTTTTCAAGAAGTATATGATTATCTTCGACAATCGCTATGCGCATAGTGAAAGTCTAACACCCTCTACAAGCCAATTGCCATTACCTGTCATGGGTATTTTATGGGTATAGGAAGGTCAAGTTGTATGAGTGTCCCCGAATGACAGGTTATTTGCAGGCTTCCGCCCACCTCTTCGGCCCGCGACTTCATATTCATGACGCCACGCCCCTCTCCAGGCTCTTTTGTGAACCCTCTGCCGTTATCCCGAACAGACAGCGCAAAACTCTTAGCCTTGACGCTGATAGTTACATTGACCGTTGTTGCGTTTGCATGCTTGATGACGTTGGTCAGCGCCTCCTTGTAGATCCTGAAGATATTGAGACACAAGAAGCTTTCAGGCGACGGCGACTTGGACTGCACTGAAGTTTTGATATTGAAAGCAAGCCCGTTACCCTCTGTCATGGAGCTGCCGAAATTCCTGAGATCTGCCAAAAAAGCATGCCAGTCGAGCCTGCGCTCATCAATTATATTCATGAAATTGCGCAGCTCGGTTATGGCCTCGCGGGAAAGCTCGGACATTGTATGCAAGGCCTTAAAAATATAGTCCTGCGACTGCGAATTTGAAGCCATTTCAGCCAGCAGGCCCACGTTTGTGATTATACCGCCTATGCCGTCGTGAAGGTCTTTCAGTATCTTCTCCTTTTCAAGAAGACGCTTCCTTTCCTCTTCGTGCCTGATGCGGCGCATCTCCTCCTGCCTTACAAGCGCCGCTGCCTTCTTCTGCTCAGTGATGTCGCGGTTACTGCCTCTGATACCCAGGTATGTGCCTTCTGCGTCATAGACCGGCTGGCAGACGTGGCCGATCCACCTTAAATTGCCGTCCCGATGCATAATCCGGTATTCCAGCTCGCCCGTCTTTCTGGAACGCCTGTGTGGATTGAAGCAATGTGTCGCGCACTTTGTCAGGTCGTCGGGATGAACGATCCGCAGAAACAATTTCGAGTCACCTTCAAATTCAGCCGCCGCATAGCCCGTTACATTCTGGCATGACGGAGACGTATAGACAAATTGCCCGTCCGGATTCAGCCAGAACTCCCAGTCGTATGTGTTTTCTGCCACTATTCTATATTTTGTCTCCGAAATACGCAGCGCCTGCTCGAATCTTTTTCGCTCAGTTATATCCCGCATAATGACGAGTATCTCGAAGTCGCCGCAAATTACTATGCGAGACTCATAATACTGCTCGTTCCCGAAGTCGGTCTGCATGAACTCAAAAGTCTGGGGCACTCCCGTTTCAAAAGCCTTTTGCATGGAAAGCTCCATCTTTTTCGCCAGCACCGCAGGGAAAACATCCATCAGCTTCTTTCCGGCCGCCTGCGCCGCCTCAATCAGCAGGGAGAATCCGGCCGCTCCCTTATAATCAATTACAACCCCGTGACCGTCAATGTGAAACATCACGTCAGGGATGGCGTCCAGAAGCGCACGGTTCTTCATCTCGCTTCTGTGCAGGCTGCCAAGGGCGCTGCCGGCTCTGAGCATATACAATATTCGCTGCTCCAGTATCAGCCAGTTGATCGGTTTGGATATAAAGTCGGTTGCACCTGCCGCATAGGCCATCGTTATCGATTTGATATCATCGAGCCCCGTCGTCATCAGGACCGGTATATGCTCCCCGCCGGGCATCCTTCTCAGCTGGACGCATGTCTCATAGCCATCCATTACCGGCATAAGCACGTCCAGCAGAACCAGGTCAGGCTTGCTGTCCCTGATCTGACGCAGTGCGCTTTCACCGTCCTGGACACATTCCACAGCAAACCCGGATTGTTCGAGAAAATCACGCGAGACTTTAAGCTGGAAGCCGTCGTCGTCTACGACGAGAATAAGCGGTTTTTTTATCGACGAGCTATCGAATTTCATCTATTATGTCTCGACCGTCTGCAAAGAGCCGCCGCTGATGTTATAGAATAAACCATACTGGTTAATTGTAAAGATTAATGCATTAAGGAGTAAAGTTTTCGCTTAAGACCGAAAAAGCAGGGATATGTTGTAGATAATTTTGAAATATTATGTTAGCTGCGTCACAGAAAAATATAATTACAAAAATAATTATAGAATCATGGGCCAAAACCTGCTATGCTTGATAGATATCTATATTTATGCGAGCAAATGACCGATGATATTCGCAGTTAATTGCAACGCTGAGAGGCATTCATGAAAGCCAGAAGCCTTAGAGAACCTTCTGTGCTGATTGTCGACGACGACAACGCCATTAGACAGATAGCCCGCCTCACTCTGGAGATGTCGGAGTTTTCCGTGCTGGAAGTAAGCAATGGTTTTCAGGCGGTTTTGCTCCTGAAAGAGCAAAAGCCGGACATTATTCTGCTCGATGTAATGTTGCCGGGACTCGACGGCATTGCCGTTTGCCGCGAACTGCGAAAGATGCCCGGCGGAGAGCGCATCCCCGTCTTGATGCTAACCGGCCATGACGACCTGGATTCGATAACAAAGGCGTACGAGGCCGGTGCAACAGATTTTGTCACAAAGCCTGTAAACTGGGTCATACTTGCCCATCGTTTGATGTACATGGTCAGGGCCGGAGATACATTTGACGATCTGATTGCGAGCGAAACAAAGAATCGTGCGCTTTTGCACGCTATACCCGATGTCATGTTCCGTATGGACCGTTCAGGCCTTGTTCTTGATTATAAGGAAGCCCCAGATCTCGATCTGCCGTTGCAGACTGATAGCGTGCTCGGAAGCAGGATTTCCGATGTTTTGCCGGCTGAGCTGGTCTCAAGGATGCAGGAAGCAATGGAGGGCGCATTCAAAACCGGAGACACTCAGATATTCGAATATCAGGCGAGCATTAAGAATACCGAGCGCTATTTTGAATTCAGAGTAGTCGCTTACGGAGAGGATGCGGCCCTTGTGCTCATCAGGGACATTACCCAGAGAAAGAATGCCGAATATGATATCCGATACATGGCTTATCATGATTCCCTGACAAGGCTGCCGAACATTCAGCTTTTCAGGGACCACCTCGGCCTTTCTCTGACGGTTGCGTCAAATTCAGGCAATTACGTTGCGGTTCTTTTCATCGATTTAGACCGTTTCAAGTTCGTCAACGACAAGTACGGGCATAAAATCGGAGACCTCCTCCTCCAGGCATCTGCAGATCGTATAGTCAACGGCATGCGCCGCGGCGATATAGTCGCCCATGTCGGCAGCGATCAGGTAAGAGACATGGTCGCCCGGATGGGTGGCGATGAATTCACCATACTGCTGCCGAATATCAAGAAGCCGGAAGACGTGGCGAAGATATCCAAAAGGGTGCTCGAAGAGCTCGCCAGGCCGTTTGTCATTTTCTCGACAGAACTGAACATAACGGCGAGCATAGGTATCGCAATTTATCCGCATGACGGCTCGGACATTGACTCGCTTCTGCAGAATGCCGACACAGCCATGTACCATGCCAAGGCTAAAGGTAGAAACAATTTCCAGTTCTTCAACGAATCCATGAACCTGCATATAAAGGAGCGTCTCAGCATAGAAGGCAAGATAAGAAAAGCCCTTGAAGAAAAGGAGTTTGTGCTTAATTATCTGCCAAGGTATGATATGCATTCGGGCAGAATCCTGGGGGCTGAAGCCCTGCTGCGATGGACACCGCAGGACCTTCTGAACTTGCCTGTGGAACAGGTCATCTCTATCGCTGGTGAAATCGGCATATCGGGCAAACTCGGGGATTGGGTGCTTGGCACGGCATGTTCCCAGGCAGCGGAATGGAGCCGCGAAGATCCAAGTTCGTGCGTTTCGGTAAATCTCTCCATACACGAGTTTAAGAGCAGCGGCCTGATTTCCAAGATCAAGAAATTGACTGAAGATTTGGGCTTGAAGCCGTGCTGCCTTGAACTGGAAATCACTGAAACCACCATCATGCAGGACGTGGCGGCAACGGCAGTGATCCTGAAAAACCTGAAAGACCTCGGCATGAAATTGTCGATAGATGATTTCGGCATGGGATATTCTTCACTGAGCTCTCTGAGGCGTTTTCCTCTGGATTCTCTGAAGATCGCGCAGGCACTGACAAAGGATCTGCCGGGCAGCCAGGACAGCGCAGCCATCGTCAAGGCCATAATAGGCCTGGCGCGGGCGATGAGTCTTAAGATAATAGCAGAGGGAGTGGAGAACGAAGAACAGTACAGATTTCTTAAAGAAAACGGATGCGATGAATTTCAGGGGTTCATATACGGGCCGGCTGTCAGCGCACAGGAAATTACCAGTCTTCTTGTTAAACAGAAAGGCCGCCATACGGGCATCTAGCCCGGATGCGATCCCGCTTCCCTGTTAGACATCACTTTTTCACATAACCCTCTATCATAATATCGTCTCCGACCTTGCGCACTCGCAAATCGGTCAGCATCAGTGCATCTTCCAGCTTCAGGAATACATCGCCTCCCACAACCGGAATGGAGGTCTTCCCGCAGATGATTTTTGGTGCGATGAAGAATACTACCTTGTCGACTGCCTCCTGGCTCAAGCATGTCGCATTGAGCGAAGAGCCTGCTTCGACAAACACGGAGGTAATACCCAACTCTCCCAGTTTCACCATGAGCCAATCCATATCGACCCGCTTACCTGCGTGTTCTATGAAGCGCACGCCCCTGGCATAAAGCTCTCCCATCTTGGCCCGATCAGCCGAATCGCCCACTACAAAGATTGTTTCAGGCGGGACTTTGCAAACATTATAATCCAGAGGCGTTGCCAGAAACGGGTCAATGATAATTCTCACAGGTTGCCTTTTACAACCTATGCGAGAAGTAAGTTCCGGATTGTCGGCAATGACTGTCCCGATAGCAGTCATAACGGCATCGGAGCGGCACCGCATTCCGTGAACTATGCGTCTCGCCTTCTCACCTGTTATCCATTTTGACTGACCGTCGGGTGTAGCAATCTTTCCGTCAAGGGTCATCGCAGCCTTCAGCGTCACAAACGGACGCCGCGTAAGCACGTATTTGCAATATGCCTCATTCAGCCGTCGCGCCTTATCCCCCAGCAGACCTTCCAGGACGCTGATCCCGTGGGACCTGAGTTCCTGGATACCGCACCCAGATACCTTGGGATTTGGGTCCTTCATGGCGACAAAAACCTTTTTCAGGCCAGCCTTGATAATTGAGCGGCTGCATGGCGGCGTGCGCTTATCAGTATGGCAGCAAGGTTCCAGAGTCACATATAATGAAGCCCCTCTGGCAGCGCTTCCGGCCCTGGCAATGACGAGCGCTTCGGCGTGCGGTTCGCCGGCCTTTCTGTGATAGTCTTCGGCGATGACCTTTCCGTTTTTGACCATTACAGCCCCCACCATTGGATTGGGGCTTGTTGCGCCTCCTGCCTTTTCAGCAAGCCGAAGGGCGCGTCTCATATACCTTATGTCTGCTTCCGAGTCTTTGTCCATTGATTTATGCGGTACCGGCGGGTCTAGAAGCCGAACTCCTTCCATCTGGCGTCAACGCGCTTCTTGATCTCTTCAGACATGAAAAGCTCCTGTGGCCATTCCCTCGTCATTCCCTCCTCCCGGGTCTTTCTGGTGGCATCAATGCCCATCTTCGAACCGTAGCGAGGGAAACTGGCTGCATGGTCGAGATCGTCCAGAGGTCCATCAGCTATGACAACGTCCCGCTTCCAGTCCACGTTATTGAGCACGCGCCATGCAGTGTAAGAAATGTCCTGGACATCGACATCTTCATCGACAATAATGAGCAGCTTCGAAAACATCATCTGCCCCTTGCCCCATAAGCCGTAGAGCACCTTCTTTGCGTGCCCTGGATAGCTTTTTCTGATAGATATCAGGCAGGCATTATGAAACACTCCTTCCATCGGAAGATTGATGTCCTTTATCTCAGGGAAATCGAGCTTCATCAGCGGCAGGAATATGCGCTCTGTCGCCTTTCCCATGTAGCAGTCTTCCATTGGGGGCTTGCCTACGATCGTCGCAGGATAAATCATATCTTTCCTGTGCGTAATGCAGGTGACATGAAATACCGGGTAATAGTCAGCCGCCGAATAGAAACCGGTATGGTCGCCAAAAGGCCCTTCTATGCGAGATTCCGATGGATCAATATAGCCTTCTATCACGAGTTCGCTGTTGGCCGGCACCTCTATATCGCATGTGATGCATTTGACCATTTCAACCGGTTCCTTTCTCAGGAATCCGGCGAAAAGCATTTCGTCGACAGCCTCCGGCAGCGGCGCGGTTGCAGCATAGATAACCGCAGGATCGCTGCCCACGGCTATAACAGCGGGCATCCGCCGGTCAAGCGCCCTGTACTTGTCAAAATGGCGGGCACCATCCTTATGAATATGCCAGTGCATGCCGGTGGTATTCTTGTCGTAGACATGGATGCGATACATGCCGCAGTTGGGCCTGCCTGTTTCGGGGTCCTTCGTAAAGACCATCGGAAAGGTTATGAACCTGCCTTCATCGCCGGGCTGTCCGTCACCAGGCCAGCATTTGAGTATCGGGAACCTGCCCAAATCGGGATCGTTTTTCTCCACTACTTCCTGACAAGGAGCAGACTTCACGGTCTTTGGAAGATATCGCGAAAACTCCAGCAGCTTCGGCAGCATCGACAATTTTTCAATGAGTGTCTTTGGAGGCGCCTGGTTAAGCAGTTCCTCAATTCGATAGGCCACATCATCGAGTTTAGAAATCCCGAGTGCCAGGCTCATTCTTTCAAAAGAGCCGAAGATATTTGTCGTCACAGGATAGTCAGAGCCCTTTACCTTTTCAAAAATGAGGGCCTTCCCTCCTCCCGGGCTCTTGCACATCCTGTCGGTTATCTCCGAAATCTCGAGGATCGAATCGACTTCTGCCCTTACTCTGTGAAGCAAGCCCCTGTCTTCAAGATGCCGCAGAAACGCCCTTAAATCTTTATATGCCATAAAAGACCTTCACTTGTTTTCGATTATTATATCCAGATGGACGGCTGATGCGCAACGACTCCGATTGATTTGCACCCGCTAAACGAATTATACCTGGCGCAATCCGCTGTCCCTAAAATCTGAAATTGTAAGTTTTCACAAAGGCGTCGATGCGGGCCCTGGAGCCGGCAAGCCTGGCCCTGAGGCTGGCTCTATACTTCTCCATATCAATGCTGATCCCGGCAACACCGGTATCCATGGCCGCCTTTGCAACAGCGGGGGCTTCCCACTCTATCAGGCGCATATCAAGCGCTTTCGGGATTATGTAATCAGGGCCGAAGCTCAGCGATTTTACGCCATATGCATCAAGCATCTCCTGCGGGACAGCTTCTTTTGCAAGGGCTGCAATAGCATTTGCTGCAGCCCTCTTCATCTCCTCGTTTATGGCCGTAGCCCTCACGTCAAGGGCGCCGCGAAAGATGTACGGAAACCCCGAAACATTGTTTACCTGGTTCGGATAATCCGAACGGCCCGTGCCCATCATGAGGTCAGACCTCACCGCCTTCGCATCCTCATAACGGATTTCAGGGTCCGGATTAGCCATTGCAAAAATAATGGGATTATTACCCATGCTTTTTACCATATCGGCTGAGACAAGATTCGGACTTGAGAGACCTAAGAACATGTCGGCCCCCTTAAATGCTTCGGCAAGGGATGCATAATATTTTTTCTGAGCAAAATATTTTTTCTGCTCATTGAGATCGTCACGCCTATCATTAATGTGGCCTTTACTGTCAAACATACTGATATTTTCGAGCGGAACGCCCAGAGAAACGTAGAACTTGCTACAAGCTATACCGCTTGCGCCGGCCCCTGAAACGACTATTCTGATATTCTCGATCCGTTTACCGGAGATCTCGATGGCGTTGATCAAACCGGCTCCGGATATAATGGCCGTTCCATGCTGGTCGTCATGGAAAACCGGGATGTTCATCTCCTTCTTTAGTGTTTCCTCGATATGAAAACATTCCGGCGCCTTGATGTCTTCAAGGTTGATTCCCCCGAAGGTAGGCTCGAGGGCCTTGCATATCTTGATGATCAAATCAGGATCCTTCGCATCGAGATTGAGATCGTAGACATCGATATCAGCAAAGGTCTTGAACAATACGCCTTTGCCTTCCATCACAGGCTTTGCCGCCATGGGGCCAAGATTGCCAAGTCCAAGAATCGCCGTGCCGTTTGAAACAACAGCCACAAGATTGCCCTTGTTGGTATATTTGAAGGCCTCCTCAGGGTCGGCCGCTATCGCGCGGCAGGTCTCAGCCACCCCCGGTGAATAGGCCATCGACAGATGCTTCTGCGTCGAACAGGGCTTGGCCGGGATGACCTCGATCTTACCCTGCGGAAAGGTGCTGTGATAAGTCAGCGCCTCTTCTTTAGTGTAAAGTGCCATTATGCGTCCTCCTCACTTCTTCAAAGGCAGCTTGGCCTTGATGAATTCCCTGTTAAGCTTCGCAATAAACGAGACCTTGATGCCCTTGGGGCAGACAGCCTGACATTCGTAATGATTTGTGCAGTTGCCGAAACCGGCTTCCAGCATGGCGTCGGTCATCACGCATACGCGCCTGGCGGCCTCGACTTTACCCTGCGGCAGCATTGCAAGCTGAGTAACCTTTGCAGCTGTAAAGAGCATTGCCGAACCATTCGGACATGCCGCAACGCAGGCGCCGCATCCTATGCATTCCGCCGCATCCATGGCTGCATCAGAATCAGGCTTGGGAATGAGTATCGCGTTGGCATCAGCAACCCCGCCCGTGTGGGCCGATATGTACCCTCCCGCCTGGATTATGCGGTCGAGCGCGCTGCGGTCGACAATAAGGTCCCTTATTACCGGAAACGCCCTGGCCCTCCAAGGCTCGATATAGATGGAATCACCGTCCCCGAACTTCCGCATATGCAACTGACAGACGGTAGTTCTTTCCTGCCCGCCGTGGGGCACGCCGTTGACGACCTGGGAGCATGCGCCGCAGATGCCTTCGCGGCAATCGTGGTCGAAGGCTATAGGTTCCTTTCCCTCCCTCACAAGGCCTTCGTTTACCTCGTCAAGCATTTCCAGAAAAGACATGTCCGGGCTAACGTTTCGGGCCTCGTACTGCACCAGCTTGCCTGGATCATCCGCGTTCTTCTGTCGCCACACATAGAGAGTCAGATCCATTATTTATAACTCCTTACTGCAAGGTGAGCATACCCAAAAACAAGCGGCTCCTTGTGCAGTTCCGGCTCCCTGCCCGGTCCGCGGTAACCCCAGGCCGCGACATAGCTGAAACGATCGTCGTCGCGTTTAGCCTCGCCGTCCGGCATCTGGTATTCGACCCTGAAATGCCCTCCGCAGGATTCATTGCGGTGCAGGGCATCGCGGGCAAGGAGCTCGCCGAATTCGAGGAAATCGGCCACTCGCCCGGCCCTTTCAAGTTCCTGATTGAGCTCTTCGTCTGTGCCGGTCACTTTAACGTTCTTCCAGAATTCCTCGCGTATCTCAGGTATGATAGCCAAGGCTTTCTTAAGGCTTTCCTCGCTGCGGGCCATTCCGACATTCTCCCACATCACCCTTCCGAGCTCTCGATGAAACTCCTTGGCTGTCTTCTTGCCGTTTATAGAAAGCAGCTTTCTGGTCAGCGCAGTTACCTCTTCCTCAGACTTCCGGAATTCAGCATGCTCAACGCCCGCTCTGTCCGGAGCAGTTTTCGCAAGGTAATCGGCAATCGTATAGGGGATTATAAAGTAACCGTCTCCAAGGCCCTGCATCAGCGCGCTCGCACCAAGCCGGTTAGCGCCGTGGTCCGAAAAATTAGCTTCTCCCAGCACAAACAAGCCGGGGAGATTGCTCTGCAGGTTATAGTCGACCCAGAGGCCGCCCATGGCGTAATGGAGCGCCGGATATATCCTCATAGGCTGCCTGTACGCGTTTTCATCGGTAATGCGTTCGTACATCTCGAAAAGATTGCCGTAACGCGCCCGCACTACATTTTCGCCAAGGCGTTTAATGGCATCCGCGAAATCCAGATAAACGCCAAAACCGCTCTGCCCCACTCCCCTGCCTTCATCGCAAACTTCCTTTGCAGCACGTGATGAAATGTCGCGAGGCGCCAGGTTGCCGAAGCTCGGGTATTTTCTTTCAAGGAAATAATCCCGCTCTTTTTCCGGAATCTCATTAGGCGGCCGCCCGTCGCCCTTTTGCAGAGGGACCCAGACCCTGCCGTCGTTCCTTAGCGATTCAGACATTAAAGTCAATTTGGACTGATGCTCTCCCGACACGGGAATGCAGGTCGGATGTATCTGCGTGTAGCATGGGTTGGCAAAGAATGCGCCCTTCTTGTACGCGCGATAGGCTGCCGTAACATTGCAGCCCTGCGCATTCGTCGAAAGGTAATAGGCATTAACATAGCCTCCTGTGCAGAGGCATACTGCGTCCGCGGCATAGCAGCTAATTTTGCCGGTGACAAGGTCGCGCACCGTGATGCCCTTGGCTTCACCATCAATCACTACCAGGTCGAGCATCTCCGTCCTTGGATGCATCTTCACGGTACCAAGCTTAATCTGACGGCAAAGGGCCGAATAAGCTCCTAGCAGCAGCTGCTGGCCTGTCTGCCCTCTTGCATAGAAAGTCCTGGACACCTGTGCGCCGCCGAACGACCGAAAATCGAGATAGCCTGCATAATCCCTGGCAAACGGAACACCCTGTGCCACGCACTGATCTATGATGCTATTGCTGATTTCCGCCAAACGATAGACGTTTGCCTCTCGCGACCTGAAATCGCCGCCCTTGATGGTGTCATAAAAAAGACGGTAAATGCTGTCACCGTCATTTGCATAGTTCTTCGCTGCATTGATGCCGCCCTGAGCTGCTATGCTGTGTGCCCTGCGTGGACTATCCTGATAACAAAAACTCTCCACGTTATACCCGAGCTCGCCGAGAGTCGCTGCCGCCGAAGCCCCTGCCAGTCCGGTGCCAACTACGATGACCTTGTATTTCCTCTTATTGGCCGGGCTCACAAGTTTCATGTCCTGCCGGTGCCTGCTCCATTTCTCGGCAAGAGGACCGGATGGACATTTTCCGTCAAGTATCACTATGCCTCCCTTATCCTTTGTAATTCAGAAATCCGCACAGAATAACCAGCGGAATCGAAGCATAGCCCAAAAAGAACGCCAGCGCAATGCCGGTTCCCGCCTTCTCAACCGTCGGTAAGGTCTGGTCGCTGTTCAGTCCGAAGGTCTGCACAATACTTTGCACGCCATGCAGCAGATGCAGGCCCAGGACAATCATGGCTGCAATATAAAAACCGGAGATCAGGTAATTCCTGAAGCTGAACACCACCATTTTAAAAACATCCAGTCTGCCTGATGTATCCAAACTGCCGGAAATATCAGGATTGGTAACCCGAAGCGTAAAATGAAGCAGGTGGTAGATCAGAAATACGGCAATCAGAAGGCCTGACCATATCATGGTTTTACTACTGAACGTTGCACTCATGTCCCTCTTCACTGCATACCCGGCAGGTCTGGCAGCCCTGTTTTCGATGAAAAGCGTGATGCCAAAAAAAATATGCACCGAAAATACGCATAGCATTACAATTCTAAACGCCCAAACAAGCGGCGGCAGGCTGTGAAGCCGCTCTCCGTAAGCATTGATCCATCCGATATAGATTAAAGAATTCCCGACAAGATGAATAAGCAGAAAACCAAGTAGCAAGCTGCCGGTAAAAGCCATTATGATCTTTCGACCCACGGTACTTCGCAAGAAACTCATAATGCGCCCTCCAATGCATAAAGCCATGCAGCTTTCAAAAACCTTACTTTAAATCTATGCCTACGAATTGGTCCGGCAACATGCTTTGTTACTCTTATTTGATATCGTATTAAAGGACAAAGACGTCAGACCTTCAAATGGAAATAATTTGCAATAATCCTGCCATTTAACCAAGCATAATCCGTTTTATTATTATTTCATTATTCTCAATGAGATATCAAGATCAGACTTGTCTGCAATGCATATAGCCATGCGTATAATGCCACACCATGTGTAGCACTTTGGCAAAAAGTGGCACCACACTTGCCACATTCCTTTCGTTTGATCTTTTACTTTTTTGAGAGGTTGCGGTAGAGAGTCCTTCGATCGATGCCGAGTTCACGCGAAGCCTTTGCCTTGTTGCCGCCGTTTCGCGTAAGTGCGTCTATGATAGCGTCGCGGGTGACCTTGGTCTTATGCACCTTTTCCTCGGAGTTCATGCAGACGACTTGGGTAAATTCCTTCGGAAGATGTTCCTTCCTTATCTCGCCGCCGCTGCACAAAATGAATGCATGCTCAAGCGCATGGCGAAGCTCCCGAACATTGCCGGGCCAACTATGCTGCATAAAAAGCCTTAAGACCTCGTCGGAGATACGCGTCACGTTTTTTGCGTAATCAACGTTCAGTTGGTTTATAAAATGCTGGCAAAGCAGCGGGATGTCCTGCTCCCGCTCACGCAGCGGAGGCAGGTGAATACTCATGATCTTAAGCCGGTAGTAAAGATCTTCGCGGAACAAGCCCTGCCTTATCTGCTTGCCAAGGTCGGCATTGGTGGCAGCTATCACCCTGACATCAGCCTTCCGCATCATTGAATCTCCCACACGCTCGTATTCCTTTCGTTCCAGTACGCGCAGCAGTTTTATCTGGGTGCTCAACGCAACATCTCCGATCTCGTCAAGAAAGAGCGTGCCACCTTCTGCAGCCTCAAAACGGCCGATCTTGTCCTTAACAGCCCCTGTAAACGCGCCCCTGACATGACCGAACAGTTCGCTTTCCAGCAGGCTTTCGGCAAGTGCAGCACAATTCACCTTGACAAGAGGCCGTTTGGCCCTGGATCCCCCATAATGCAGTGCCTCTGCAATCAACTCTTTCCCCGTGCCTGACTCCCCGGTGATAAGCACTGTGGCTTCCACATCTGTAAGAAGGTCTATTAATCCATATATTTCCTGCATGACCTTGCTCTTGCCGATTATATTGCGATATCCGGCCGGCGATGTTACCTGCCGTTCAAGATTGGTCAGGCGCGTGATGTCCCTGATCGCCAGGACAGCACCCATGAAGCGCTTGTCCTGATCGAGCAGCGGCGACGAATTGATGATAAAAGACTTGCCGGGAGTGCTGCCCGTGCATTCAATCCTGTATTCAATAACAGGCTCTCTCGTCTGCAATGTCTTAAGTAAGACATGAAAGCACGACCGGTCGCATGAGCCCGAGAAATCCGTGAGCGATTTGCCGGGCACCATCTTCTCGCTGATGCAGCACACATCGCTCATGGCCCTGTTGATGTGTATGATCTTCATTTCCTTATCGACCGTAAGGACCGCATCGGGGATACTGCGCAGAACAGCCTCAAGGTTGAGACGATACTGTTCCAGGGCATCAAGGGCATTTTTGCGGGACGTGATGTCCTGGATCATCGGCAACAGATAGCTGGGCTTGCCAAGGGCGTCCCGCAGGCATCTCATCGATATATTCACCCACAGAACGCCTCCGTCTTTGTGGATGAAGCGCCTGTCATTTTGATAAAAGTCTATTTCGCCCTTAATAAGTCTGCTTGCGTAGCCGACTCCGACAGAAACATCATCGGGATGTATGATATCGAGGATCCTCCTGGACAAAAGCTCCTCCTCGGCATAGCCCGTTATATCACAGAGCGCCTTGTTGACCTGCACAAACGAGAAATTCAGGTCAAGCATTGCGGCGCCAATCGGGGCCTGATCAAAGGTGCGCCTGAACTTCTCTTCGCTTTCCCTCAGCGCCATTTCCGCGTTTTTTCTAGCGGTAATGTCGATATTGAGACCCTCTATAAAGCGAAGAGATCCGTCGCTGCCTCGCACCTCACGCGCAGCAAGGCTGATCCATTTGACACTGCCATCCTTGCAGACGAACTGCGTTTCAAAGTCCGTAACTTGTCCCTTTTCATTGAGAAGCGCAAAAAGCCGGTCGCGATCCAGAGGTGTCAGATACAGCTGGGACTTGAGGTCCTGCAGTTCTGAAATCATCTCCTCCGGTCCGCTATAACCCAGCATCACTGCCAGTGCGGGATTGACGGCAATGAATCTTCCCTGAGGGGTGGAAAGAAAAAAACCCTCCACTGCATTCTCAAAAAAGGAGCGATAGCTGAATTCGCCATTCAGTTTGTCATCATGGTCATTCTGCATATCGATATGCCGTTATGCCGGATCGTTCACGCCTTTGGAGCGCCTGAATACCGTATCAGCTACAGTATTTCAAGGGTTGAAAAGAAATACGGGATTTCGAACGATGCAGATTCCGTTGAATCGGAGCCATGGACGATATTGCGTTCAACGCTGTCTGCAAAATCCTTTCTGATAGTTCCGGGGGCGGCATTGGCAGGGTTTGTGGCGCCCATGATCTCCCTCAGTTTTGCGATGGCGCCGTCACCTTCGAGAACGAGGACCACTACAGGCCCTTCGGACATGAACGCCGTGAGGTCGTTGTAAAACGGCCTCTCCTTATGAACGATATAAAACCCCTTGGCCTCATCCTGTGTCAGACTTATCTTTTTAAGGGCGGCTATCCTGAGGCCGTTCTTTTCAAACCTGCTCAACACCTCGCCGACGATGTTCTTCTTCACACCGTCCGGTTTAATGATCGAAAGCGTCTTTTCCAATGTATTGTCCTCCATTTAATAAATATTGGTCATATCAGACTTATGAGACCTATTCAGAAAAAGTCTATCCGCAAAGACTCATGTCGGTTTCGATCTTAACCCGCAGGAAATTGCCCTCTTCGGCAATCGTATATTTTCCCCGGCAAGAGCGTATGAACATTTCAAATTTTCTGAGGTCCTCACGGTCGTTTTCCATGAGAACTTCCACTTCCTCGTGAACCGTGCAGAACCCTTCGAGACGCTTCCTGAATGCCTTCAGATGATCAGGATGATGAAGCCCTCTTATATCGATGACCATAGCCGCTCCTATAACCCGGATGCTGCTTTTTCAAGGCTGCCCATGTCCTCAACATTGGCGACGACGGCTTCACTGTCGATTCTCTTGACTAAACCAGAAAGCACCCTGCCGGGGCCGACCTCTATGTATGAATTGATACCCCGCGCCTTAATAGCCCTTACGCAATCTTCCCAGAGCACTGAGCGGCTGAGCTGCCTGACAAGAGAGGCTCTTATCTCTTCAGCAGCAGATATGAATTTTGCATCTGCATTGTTCACAAAAGGCAGCGTAGCGTCCGAGATTCTGCACTCCTTCAGTATGACCTCAAACTTTCTTCCTGCTTCCTCCATGAGCGCGCAATGAGACGGTACGCTTACAGCCAGCGGCACCGCCCTGCGCGCGCCGGATTCCTTGGCCCTGGCAAGCAGTGCCTCTACCGCAGCTTTCTCACCCGACACCACGATTTGTCCCGGGCAGTTATAATTGGCAACAGACACATAACCATTTTCAATGCCCTTGCACAGCGCATCCACCACATCCCTGCCGATTCCAAGCACCGCGGCCATAAGGCCTGCTCCTTCCGGCACGGCTTCCTGCATGATCTTGCCGCGAATCTCGGTAAGCCTGACCGCATCAGCAAAGGAAATGCTGCCGGCAGCTACAAGCGCAGAATACTCGCCCAGGCTGTGGCCTGCAACAACTGACGGTTTCATACCTTTCAGCCCCAGTACAGTAAATCCCGCAATGCTCGCAACCAGAATGCAGGGCTGCGTGCGATATGTTTTGTTCAATTCCTCGGCAGGGCCGTTGAAACTGAGTTCCGCAATATCATAGTCTAGCGCCAATGATGCCTCATCATAAAGACGCCTGACCTCGTCAAAGTGATCGTAGAAATCCTTTCCCATGCCGACTGCCTGGGAGCCCTGCCCCGGAAAAATAAAGGCGGGCATCAGGCTTTAGCCTCTTTCAGTTTTCTGATCATAAGCGGCAGCACTTCATTGACATCGCCCACAATCCCATAAGTCGCAACATTGAATATCGGTGCTTCCGGGTTTTTGTTTATCGCTATGATAATATCTGAAGACTGCATCCCGACAAGATGCTGGACCGCCCCAGAGATGCCGCATGCAATGTATATCTTAGGGCAGACGGTCTTTCCCGTCTGACCGACCTGGTGCCTGTATGGAATCCACCCCTCGTCCACTGCCGCCCTGGAAGCCCCGACGGTGCCGCCAAGAAGACCGGCAAGTTCCCTAACCATCTCAAACCCCTTGGGGCCGCCAACGCCCCTTCCCCCGGACACGATGATCTCCGCGTCCTGCAGGTTGATCATGCATTCCGAAGTTTCCTGAATTATCTCCAGTACCTTTGTCCTGGATGACACACCGTTACACACAACCGATACGATCTCTCCACTGCGGTCCGGATCATACACTGCTTTTTTCATTACCCGCGGTCTCACAGTCGCAATCTGTGGCCGGTAGTTCGGGCATAGGATCGTGGCCATGATATTGCCGCCGAACGCGGGTCTTATTTGCAGAAGATTGCCGGAGTCCTTATCGATTTCCAGTGCCGTGCAGTCTGCAGTAAGGCCGGTTTTTAGCTTTCCTGCAACCCTCGGCACGAAAGACCTTCCGATGGCGGTGGCGCCGGCAAGAATGATTTCCGGCTTGTACTCGCGGACAAGTCTTATCAGCAGCTGCGAATACGGCTCGTCATTAAAGTGATCAAGCTCAGAACCGGCCGCATGATATACCCTGTCAGCGCCCCACGCAATAAGCTCCCGCGCCTGTGTCTCGCCGGCCCCAAGCAGCACAGCCGAAAGCTGCGTTTTAAGTTCACCTGCAAGCTTCCTGCCTTCACCAAGGAGTTCCAAAGTCACGGTGGCTATCTTCCCTTCCCTCTGCTCTGCAAAGACCCATACACCCTTGTACGATGAAAGATCTCCGATTTCTCCCGTCTGTTCGTCTTCGATTTCGACTATGGCACCCTCCGGGCATACATTGAGGCAGGTCCGGCAGAAGTTACAATATTCATTTATGTACGCCTTGCCATCTCTTATTTCAATGGAAGTAAAGGGGCATGAACTGACGCATTCACCGCAGCCCGTACACTTTTCGGTCCTGATGACTATGCGCATTTCATCCTCCTAAGCTCTTCGATCATGGCATCGATCTGCTGTTCGAGATTGCCTTCAAGGACCTTTTTTTCTTTCTTGGTCTGAGGCGCAAAGATATTCTTCACCTGGGTAGGGGATCCCTTGAGGCCCAGATTGGACGCCTCAGCCCCTATCGCCTGAGAATCCATCCTGGTTATAACGGCTTTTTTGGCAGCCATCTTTCCCTTAAGGGAAGGAAGCCTGGGGGTGTTTATCTCTTTCACCACCGTAAGGAGTACGGGGACCCTTGATTCCACAACGTCATAGCCGTCGTCCATCAGACGCTGAACCCTGATGAACGAGCTGCCGATATCATCGATTTTCTTTACATATGCAATGTGCGGGATGTCCAGGAATTCGGCAATTTCGGGACCGACCTGAGCAGTATCGCCGTCGATGGCCTGTTTCCCGCAGAATATAATATCGCATCCGAGTTTCTCTATGGCCTTCGAAAGCGTATATGAAGTCGCCCATGTATCCGATCCGGCGAAGGCGCGGTCGGATATGAGCCTCACTTCGTCAGCGCCCATGGAGATAGCCTCTCTCAAGGCCTCTTCAGCCTGGGGCGGCCCCATTGTTATAACCGTAACCTTGCCACCTATCTTTTCGCGGACCTGCAGGGCAGCCTCGATGGCATGAAGATCGTAAGGATTGATTATGCTCGGGATACCTTCCCTTATCAATGTATTGGTCTCAGGATTTATCCGCACCTCAGCGGTATCAGGGACCTGTTTTATACAGACGATGCAATTCACAGAAAACCTCCCTCCCAATTATTGCACAAGAAGTTGAAAAAAAATTATACCCTTTATTTTGCAGGCGCTTCAACTCCACCGGCAGAAGCATACGACGCAACGAGCAATCACATAGTTTCAACAAGGACGGTCGCGACGGCATGTCCACGCTCGTGGGAAAGCGTAAGATGAAGCTTTAAGCCAGCCTCCAGACAATTCTGAACCCTCTCTGAGAGCACGATGTACGGCCTGCCCGAGGCTTCGTTATGGACGGTGATGTCACCCACAAAAATACGGTTTTCGCGGATCAGACCCGAAAGGGCCTTTATGGCAGCCTCTTTTGCTGCAAAGCGGGCAGACAGATTTGGAAACGGATCGCGCTTTGAATAGCAATAGGATATCTCGGACTCGCTGTAAATCCTTTTGACGAATCTGTCGCCCCACCTTTGTGCAGCTTCGCGGATACGCTCTATCTCTACTATGTCGGTCCCTATGCCTGCAATCATCGGCAGCGACTGATCAGATCCTTCATTTCTCTTACAGCTCGTTCCATTCCCACCATGACAGCGCGTGAAATTATGCTGTGCCCGATATACAGGCCCCTTATATTTTCCACCGATATGATTGCCTGAACATTGAAATAGTTCAACCCGTGTCCGGCATTGACGCCCAGACCCTGCTTGTGTGCGCTCCTGACGGCTTCCATAACGCGAAGCAGCTCATTATTCACCTTTGCTCCGCGCGCGTTAGCATAATTGCCGGTGTGAATCTCGACCATGTCTGCCCCGATTTCCTTTGATATATCCACATCAGCTATATCGGGATTGACGAAAAGGCTAGCCGGTATTCCGGCGTCACCCAGTTTGCGTATTGCGTCGGCTAAATGTCCTTTCTGCCCGCGCACATCGAGGCCTCCCTCTGTAGTAAGCTCCATCCTCTTTTCAGGCACGAGTGTCACCATGTCGGGGCGGGTTTCAAGAGCTATCTTCAGCATTTCGCCGGTTGCAGCCATCTCCAGGTTCAACTCACACGTCACGGCCTCCCTGAGAATCCTAAGATCACGGTCCTGTATATGTCGTCTGTCTTCACGCAGATGAACTGTAATGCCGTCAGCGCCTCCGAGCAGTGCAAGAGTAGCCGCCATAAGGGGATCGGGCTCAAGCCCTTTGCGCGCCTGCCGGATTGTGGCTATATGATCAACATTAACGCCAAGTAGCAACTGTTGCCTCCTTGAACTCGTTACTTGCAATAGTGCTCAATATAATAACATGAGTTTCAGTCCAGGCAATATTGCACCTGAGGATCAATCCACGTCGCTGAATTTCATCATAGTGCCGGTCTTCGAGCCGTAACGAAAAACGGTTATTCCTTTCAGACCCCTTTCATATGCGCGCAGGTAGATAGTCCCCACATCTTCCCGCTTTGAGTTTGCAGGAAGGTTTATCGTCTTCGATACCGCATTGTCGGTGAATTCCTGAAATGCCGCCTGCATCTCCAGGTGGTCATCAGGCGGAATTTCCAGCGCCGTTCTGAAAAGCCGCCGAACTCTGGCCGGTATTTCCTTTAGCCCTCTGAGGGTGCCTTTTTTCATTATCTTCGCCATTAACTCTTCGGAATAGAAGCCTTCTTTAAGTGCCAGCTCAGTAAAGATCTTATTGACCTCATAGAGGGTCGTATCCAGTATCAGCCGCTTATAAGCTATAGCGAAAAGTGGTTCTATCCCACTTGAACAGCCCGCGATTATCGAAAGAGTCCCGGTCGGCGCTATGGTCGTAAGAGTTGCATTTCTCAATCTGGCCACGCCAGGCATGTCGTAAACTGAACCCCCGAAATTAGGGAAAACTCCCCGCTTCTCAGCCAGAATTGCTGAAGCCCTTCTCGCCTTATCATGGATGAATTTCATCACGGAGCGCGCCAGTTCGTGCGACTTCCTGTGATTGTATGGCAGCCCGAGCAGGATCAGCATGTCGGCCCATCCCATAACGCCAAGCCCTATCTTTCTGTTCCCCTTATGCATCCGTTCTACTTCATGCAAGGGATAGACATTGACATCAATGGCATCGTCGAGGAAATGAACTGCCACAGTTACGTCTGCGCCAAGCGAATCGAAATCGACCTTGCCGTTCAGCACATATTTTGCAAGGTTTAGCGAGCCGAGGACGCAGGCTTCAAAGGGTAGCAGGGGCTGCTCGCCGCAGGGATTCGTACTTTCGAAACTGCCGATACCCGGGGTCGGGTTGCCTCTGTTGACGCTGTCGATAAAGATGAGCCCGGGATCACCTGTCAGCCAGGCCGACTCCACGATCTCATCAAATATGCCCCCAGCCCTCATGTGGCCCGCGACCGCGCCGGTTCTTGGATTTACAAGGTTATACTCCGTGTCGTTCTTTACCGCTTCCATAAATGCATCGGGCACAGCGACCGAAATATTGAAATTGGACAGTTCGCCGCCCTTTCTTTTGAGCCTGACGAATTCAATAATATCGGGATGGTCGACCCTTAATATGCCCATATTGGCGCCTCTTCGCGCCCCTCCCTGTTTAATAACATCGGTTGCGGCATTATATATCTTCATAAACGATACAGGACCGCTGGCCACCCCGCCGGTTGATCTGACGATGTCGGACCTGGGACGCAATCTGGAAAAAGAAAAGCCTGTGCCGCCTCCGCTTTGCAAAATCAAAGCTGCATTTTTCAGCGTATCGAAGATGCTCCTCATCGAATCTTCTACAGGCAGAACAAAACATGCTGCGAGCTGGCCTGCAGACTTACCCGCGTTCATGATAGTCGGAGAATTGGGAAGAAACCTGAGTGAAGAGAGAAGCCGGTAAAAGGCCTCTTCAGAGCTGGAAGCCTCTTCGTGATAAATCATGTCGGCAGCAGCAATGCTCTGCGCAATACGCCTGAACATCTCTGTGGGCGTCTCTGTAACGTTGCCTTCCGGGTCTCTCAAAAGGTATCTGGCCCTGAGTACCTTTTGGGCATTTTCGGTAAGCTCCATTTTTTCACCTTGCCGGTCTTCCTTAAGATATGACATGTCTTTTTGAAGTATATAGCCGAAATAAGGCGCTTACAACCGAATTGCCCGTCGGTTATAATAATGGATGGATCCAATTTTCATAATAGAGAAATACTACGAGCCGGGGTCAGAGGCCTATTTCTTTCTCGTCGAGCACGGAAAGGCCGTTGCGCAAATGTCGCTTGAAATTGCCGGGCGACTGCCCGATCTGAATCCGGATTTGAGATTCATCGAGGAAGCCGCCCTGCTTCATGACATCGGAATTTTCAAGACTGATCTCTCCAAAATCGGATGCCATGGAACTCATCCTTACATCTCACACGGGTACCTTGGAAGAGAACTGCTCGAAGCCGAAGGATTGCCTGCTCATGCGCTCGTATGTGAAAGACATGTCGGTCTCGGATTGACTGTTGAAGACATCGAGCTCAACGGTTTCCCGTTGCCGAGGCGTGATATGTTGCCGGTTACCATCGAGGAGAAGATCATCTGCTTTGCGGACAAATTCTATTCGAAGGACAAAAAGACCCTCACCACAGCGAGAACGCTCTCAAGAGTGAGGGAGATGATCATGGGCTACGGAGAAGGCAAGCTGACGCAGTTCGACGAATGGGTGACACTATTTAGTCCGCGGTAACCAGAGCCAATACGCCACCGAAATGGCCGGCGCTTTACTTCTTCCCCAGCGCCCTCTCCACGGTCTTAATAGCGCAGAACTCCCCACACATACTGCAGACCCCTTTAACCGAAGGTGGTACATCCCCTCTCCAGGCCCTTACCCTGTCCGGATTGAAGCTGTGTGATATCTGCCCTTCCCAGTCGAGATTCTTTCGGCACCTGGCCATTTCGATGTCTTTCTCGATTGCGCCGGGAACCCCTTTTGCTATATCGGCAGCGTGGGCCGCTATCTTGGATGCGATAACACCTTCCCTGACATCCTCGATATTGGGCAATCTGATATGTTCTGCAGGGGTCACATAGCACAGGAAATCGGCCCCTGCTGCGCCTGCAATAGCCCCGCCGATGGCTGCTGCTATATGGTCATATCCCATGGCGATATCTGTGACGAGAGGTCCGAGCACATAAAAAGGTGCACCTTTGCAAATTTCTTTCTGCAGTCTGATGTTCAGCTCGACCTGGTTGAGTGGGACATGACCCGGCCCCTCGATGATAGACTGCACGCCGGCTTCGAGCGCGCGGTCGCGAAGTTCGCCCAGAGTGATCAGCTCTTCCAGCTGGCTCCTGTCGGTTGCATCGGCCAGACAACCAGGTCTGAAACCGTCTCCAAGGCTCAGAGTTATATCGTATTTCTTTGCAAGCTCTATGAGTCTGTCATACTGTTCGTAGAGAGGGTTTTCTCTCTCGTTGTAGACCATCCATTCAAGCAGAAAAGAGCCGCCCCTGCTGACCACGTCCAGAATCCTTCTGTCCTCGCGGAGCCGTTCTATAGCCTTCAGCGTAACCCCGCAATGCACCGTAATGAAATCCACGCCGTCTTCTGCGTGAGCTTCAATGACCTCGAAAAATTCGTCGACTGTCATTTTGGAAATGGATCCGTAACGCTCAACGCTGCGAACTATGGCATCGTAGATCGGGACGGTTCCAACGGCAACAGGAGATTTGGATATCAAGGTTTTCCGCAGGTCCCTGATAGCCCCTCCTGTCGAAAGATCCATCACGGCATCCGCACCGTATTTCACGAGGACGTCAAGCTTCGTTATTTCATCATCGAATGATATCCTGTCTTTCGAAGTGCCTATATTGGC
The DNA here is from genome assembly GCA_035319185.1 of Dissulfurispiraceae bacterium. Classification (GTDB taxonomy): domain Bacteria; phylum Nitrospirota; class Thermodesulfovibrionia; order Thermodesulfovibrionales; family Dissulfurispiraceae; genus Fen-1308. The sequence goes on from DATHDF010000100.1 coordinate 33,134, forward strand.
ATTAATCTTCGTCTTGAGCCCCCTGCCTATGCCTAGCGGACGTATATCACGAACAATATTCCTGGTTATGACCGTCAGCCCCTGTGCTATGTCCGCTGCCAATCTCTCAGGCGCCATTCGTTCGTCAAGGGCGACCGTTTTCATCTCCTCAGTTATCACGCCATTTCTAGCCTGTTCTATCCGTGTCATTGTCTCTCACCAACCCTTTCCAGATACTCTCGCGCAGCTGCAGCCGGTTCTCCGGCAGACAGTATGCCGCTGATCAAAGCAATACCCGACGCGCCGGAACTGATCACGTCGAGAATATTTATTGATTTGATCCCACCGATGCCAAACACCGGCAAGCCCACCTTTCCCGCCGCCTCTCTTAGTGATTTCAATCCGACGGGACTTCCATATTTCATTTTTGAGGGGGTAGAAAAAACAGGACCGAATGTAATGAAATCAGCCCCTTCCTTATCCGCCTTCGCCGCCTCTTCAGGCGAATGTGCAGAATAGCCGATCAAAAAATCCTTTCCTGCGACACGCCGAAGATCTCTAACCGGAATGCCTGACTGCCCTACATGAATGCCATCGGCCCTGACGCTCAAGGCAATATCCAGCCTGTCGTTAATAAACAACTTTGCCTGATGACGCCAGGTCAGATCGCGCAACCTATAGGCAATATCAAGAAGTTCCCGCGCCATCATATCCTTTTCTCTCAGTTGAAGGGCTTTAACCCCGGCCGAGAGAGCCTCATCAACCACCTTGTATAAGGCGTCAATTGAATCAAAAAGTTTTCGATCAGTGATCAAATATAGCTTAAAATCAATATGTTGATTCATCACCTTTAAAGCATCCCTTCAATGGGACTACTCGCAGTGGCATACAATTTTTTCGAAATCCGGCCGGCCTTAAATGCCAGCCTGCCTGCCCACACAGCGTATTTGATAGCCTCGGCCATCATTATCGGTTCCCTGGCCCCAGCAACTGCCGTATTTATCAGAACTGCATCGCACCCAAGTTCCATTGCTATTGCCGCATCCGACGCCGTACCGACGCCAGCGTCCACTATCACGGGCACCCTTGCAGATTCCAGAATGATCTTTATGTTATATGGATTGCGAATGCCGAGGCCTGACCCGATTGGGGCACCAAGCGGCATGACAGCAGCGGCGCCGGCATCCTCCAATCTCTTTGCCATTATAGGATCATCGTTTGTATATGGAAAGACAATGAAGCCTTCCTTAGCAAGAACCTCTGTCGCCTTCAGAAGACCGATAGTGTCGGGGAATAATGTCCTTTCGTCTCCAATGACCTCAAGCTTGATCATGTCCGATACACCTGCTTCGCGTGCCAGTCTGGAATATCTGAGGGCATCTTCGACGTTATAGCATCCGGCCGTATTCGGAAGTATCTTGTACTTCCTGGGGTCAATGAAGTCGAGAAGATTAGAGGAGTTCCTGTCGGTTATGTTTACTCTTCTGACTGCAACCGTAACCACGTCGGCACCTGAGGCCTCTATAACCCTTGCCGTCTCCTCGAAGTCCTTGTACTTGCCTGTTCCTATCCAGAAGCGAGACTTGAATTCAATGCCTCTTATGACAAGATTATCATTCTTCATTTTGCCTCCACGTTATTGAGAAGTAAGATGTCTAATTTAAGTGTGATGTCTGGGTTCTCCATCTCTTATCCTCCGCCTACAAAATTAACTATCTCTATGACATCCCCTTCGCACAGCTTATAGCTGTGATGGTCAGCCTTCCTTATGATCTTCAGGTTTACCTCTACCGCAACCCTTTCGGGCATGATCTGCAGAGATGCCAGAAGGCCGCCAAGATTCACTTCGGATGTCTCCATATCTTTGCCGTTCACCTTGATATTCATGGCCCCTCCACAAAAACAAAAAACCCCTATCCCTGGTTGGAATAGAGGCTTGTTGGCCAATCCCGTTTCCTACGCCGGAATTATCCGGATCAGGTTCAGGGGTCTTTCCTAATAGCAGGAAACTCTCAGGCTATGCCTCCCCCAGGGTAATTAACTATAAAATAATGGATTTTGTGATGTCAAATAAGTTTTAGAAGGCTTGATCCAGCAGTTTTATAAGTTATCTCGATGGTGCAGAGATTGTCATCTTTCATCTTCATGGTGACATCTCCGCCGTGAGACCTGACTATGTAGCGAGTAATATACAAGCCCAACCCCTTGCCGTCGATCCCTCGCTTAAGGGCATTTTGACCGCGATAGAACGGCTCGAAGAAATTCTTCATCTCGTCACGATTAAAACACTCGCAGGTGTTGGAAATCGAAAGACTCACACGCTGTTCGTCCCGGTGAAGCCCTATGCTTATGACACCACCTTCAGGGGTATACTTCACTGCGTTGTCGATCAGATTTTCAACGGCACGCCGCATAAGCACATCATCGCAGCTGCACTTAACCTCGCCCATAGCTGATGTATCAACGTTTATTTTCTTTGAAAGAATATCTGCCCGGTGAGCCCCTATTATTTCCTCTATCAAGGGTTTAATGTTCGTCTCTTTCTTTACAAGGTCAAGAGGCCGAAACTTGGATGAGGCCAGCATGTAGAGGTTGTTGATCATATCAACCATGCGGTCCACTTCACGCAGCCCCAGACGAAGCGTCTCCCTATAATCGTCTATGCTCCGCTCCTTCCGCAAAGTAACTTCGAGGTTGCCCTTGAGCGATGCAAGCGGAGACCGGAGCTCATGCGTCACGTTTGATGAGAAATTCTCCTGAAAGGCAAACACGTCTGCAATCGGCTTCATGGCCTGATTTACAAGATACCTGCTGACCAAAAAAGAAACAATAAGCATTACCGGCATCATCAGCAAGGTAAGATTCATAAAGTTTCTTTCATAAGCCAGAATAGCCGACAGCGGCATTGCAACCCTGCTTGTATGCTGACTGTCTACCGGGATATAGGAAACAAGATAACGCTCATTGTTGTATTCGACGGTTTCATATTTCTGCCTGCCGGACAGCGCCTGCGCAATCAAATCTTTATTTACCGGCAGCTTGAAAAACTGAAACCCGTAAGTGCCCGATATCAGTCTTCCTTCCTTATCGAATACCTGAAAATATTCGTGCTCCCGCATATCTTCAAGGGTTTTGAAATCGCCGTTCCTGACATAGGCCAGATATTCATCCTTGACATCGTGATTCAGATGGTTTTTGAGGCTCCGGATTAGACTGCGGTTTAACGTGGCAAAGCTGATAACAAGCACCAGGGCATTGAAGACGATAATGATCGTAGTGAAGATAACTGTCAACTTACGTTGAGTCGGTTTGATCATTAAGAGCCGGGCCCCGCAAACACAAAGATATTTAGAATCAAGCTAAAGAGTACATCATTCTAATGAATTCACGATAAAGTTTTCATTAAATTTTCTTCATAAATGATGAAATCTCAGTCGCTTTCCATATCTATTGTGTAACCGACTCCCCGCACGCTTCTGATGATGTCCCCATCGAGGTAGTGGCCTAGTTTCTCCCGCAGCGTCTTTATATGAACATCAACAACATTAGTGGCAGGGTTATGGTCGTATCCCCAGACATTTTCCAGGATCTGGGTCCGGGACACGATCCGCCCCTTGTTTCTTAGCAGATACTGCAGGATGGAATATTCCTTAGGACTAAGCACAATTTCCTTGTCCGCAACAAAAGCCTTGTGGGCAACAATATCAAGACGGAGAGTGCCCCATGACAATTCAGTAAGTGAGTCTTTTTTCCTTCTAAGAAGAGCCCTCACCCTGGCAAGGAATTCGTCGAATGAAAAAGGCTTGGTAAGATAATCATCGGCGCCGCTGTCGAGGGCCAGCACCTTGTCGCCGACAGACTCGCGGGCAGTAAGCATCATAACGGGCGTCTGAATGCCGTCAGATCTGATCTTCTTGCATATCTCGATGCCGTTAAGCCCCGGAAGCATGATGTCCAGAATGATCAGGTCGTATTGATTTGTCGAAACATAACTCAGCGCATCAAGACCGTTGATTTCATGATCAACTGTATAATGCTCCTCCTCGAGGCCTTTCCTTACAAAATTAGCGACTCCCTTTTCGTCTTCAACAAGAAGTATTCTCATAGTGCCAACTTTTCATCCCATTATTCTTTGGCAACGGAATCCGTTTTTAGAGCCATGTGAACTACCTCTGCCTGTCATTTGCGAGCTTCAGCAACCCTGACCTTCCTTCCCTTCAGAACCATGTCGTTAAGAGAACCGATAATGCTGTCTGCGAATTCCTCGGGCACCTCTACAAAGGTGAATTTATCGAGCACGCGCACATTCGCTATCTTTCTCTCCGGTATCCTTGCCTCCGAAGCGATCGAGCGGACTATATCCGATACATTTATTTTATCCATACGGCCGACGGTCATGAAAAGTCTTACCCTTCCGCCGACCCTTTCAGGACGGTCCACCGACGGCATTTCCCCGGGCAACTCTCCATAAGCAGCAAAAAGAGCGGCAGCAGCAATGTCAGCCGGATTGAAACTTTCTGCAAGCTTTTCGACTATGCCCGCATAAACCGCATGCCTGTTCTCGTTTATCATTGCAGACAGAGAGGTTTCAATATTCTTCCTGAGGGCGGCTATGGCTTCTTTATGCGAAGGCAGCTTTTTCTTGCCGATTACTGTTTGGGCCTTCCTTTCTATCTGGCGCAGGAACGTGTATTCCCGCGGAGTCACAAAGGTAATCGCTATGCCTGATTTGCCGGCCCTTCCGGTCCTGCCGATCCTGTGTATATAATTGTCCGGGTTTTGCGGGATGCTGAAATTAAAGACATGGGATACATTTTGTATATCAAGGCCGCGGGCAGCAACGTCCGTAGCCACCAGAATCTCTATTTGCCCCGTTCTGAATTTGCCCATGACCTCTTCGCGGCGAACCTGCGAATAATCGCCGTGCAGGGCATCCGCATTGTAACCCATGTGCTGCAGCTTCTGGCTGACCTCGTCGACGTCCCTCTTCGTATGACAAAACACAATGGCTAATGCCGGGTCCTCAACATCCAGCAGCCTGGCAAGGGCGCTTATCTTGTCCTCATTTCTCACTTCATAAAACACTTGTTTAATCTTGGGCACAACCATGTTGCCTGGATTCACCCGGATTTTTTCGGGCTTCTTCATATATTTCTTGGCTATAGCAAGGATAGGCTCAGGCATGGTCGCAGAAAAGAGCAGCGTCTGTCTTTCTGAAGGCGTCTGCTTCAATATCGTCTCTATATCCTCTATAAAGCCCATGTCCAGCATCTCGTCAGCCTCATCAAGGACTACAATTTTCAGGTCCGACATGGAAAAAGTCCTGCGGTTTATATGGTCCAAAATTCGTCCCGGCGTGCCCACAACGATATCGACTCCCCGCTTGAAGGCCCTGATCTGATTCTCGATGGACTTGCCGCCGTAAACCGGAAGGATCTGAACCTTTTTGTAAATTCCTATCTTGCTGATCTCCTCGGCAACCTGGACAGCTAGTTCGCGGGTCGGCTCCAAAATTAGCGCCGCTGTTTTCTTGCCGCGCTGAAGGGCTTCGATAATCGGAATGCCGAATGCAGCCGTCTTGCCGGTTCCTGTCTGGGCCTGACCGATAACATCGCCACCCTTCATAATAATTGGAATTGCAGCAACCTGAATCGGCGTCGGCTCCTCGAAACCAACTTTCGAGAGGGCCTTCATGGTCTCCCTGGACAACGAAAAATCATCGAACCTCATAGATACCCCATAACGTTTATTGTCTTTTCAGCAAATCGAAGCCGGAAAAACTATACATAAGTATACCCGCAGCGACAGAAATAATGAAAGAACCGACGAATATCTGTGGCCGCTGGGCAGGATCAATCAGTGAGTTTGACAAAGCGCCATTTGTTCGTATAATATAAACGCTTTATAAACGATATTTTAGTATTTAATTTCATGTACTTCCAAGATCTCATAGCCCGATTGAACGAATACTGGACCCGCAAGGGTTGCCTGATACTCCAGCCTTACGACCTTGAAGTCGGGGCCGGGACTTTTCATCCGGCTACTTTTTTCAGGGTCCTTGGGCCGGAACCATGGAAGACCGCGTACGTCGAGCCCTGCAGACGGCCTACAGACGGCAGATACGGCCAAAATCCCAACAGGCTCCAGCATTATTACCAGTATCAGATAATTCTGAAGCCCTCCCCGATGGAAAGCCAGGAACTATATCTCGAAAGCCTCGCGATGCTGGGGATCGAGGCATTGAGGCACGACATACGTTTCGTAGAGGATGACTGGGAGTCGCCTACCCTCGGCGCCTGGGGATTGGGTTGGGAAATCTGGCTCGACGGAATGGAAATCACCCAGTTTACATATTTTCAGCAAGTGGGCGGCATCGACCTGAAACCTGTTTCACTCGAAATCACATATGGCCTTGAGAGGATTGCCATGTACCTTCAGGACATAGACAACGTCTTCGACATCGAATGGTGCAAAGGCATCAAATATGGAGAAATCCACAAGCAGGACGAGATCGAGTTTTCAAAATTCAACTTCGACCACGCAAATACGGATATGCTCGTCAGCCAGTTTGAATCCTGCGAGCGCGAATCGAAGAGGATGAATGAGATCGGCCTTGTGATGCCGGCATATGAATATTGCCTGAAGTGCTCTCATACGTTCAATCTGCTTGATGCAAGAGGAGTCATCTCGGTAACCGAACGCACGGGCTATATCGCGCGAGTCAGGGCGCTTGCCAAGATCTGCGCAGAGGCATTCCTGCAGCAGCGGGAATCAATGAATTTCCCGCTATTACAGAGGGAATATGACCCGCGATAATCAGTCAACGGAAACAGCGAATTCGACGGCCCTTCTGATTTTCGAAATCGGGACCGAAGAGATCCCCGCGCGATTTCTTCCGGACGCAACTGCCAAAATACAGGAGTACGCAGATAGGCTCTTCGGAGAATACCGTATCGGGTATGCAAACCTCAGGGCCTTTGCTACTCCGCGCAGGCTGGTTATGATAGTTGAACTGAACCGGTTGCAGACAGCTTCACAAAAAGAGGTTTGGGGGCCGCCCGAAACCGCCTCTTTCGACAAGGAAGGGAAACCTACAAAGGCCGCCGAGTCCTTTGCAAAAAACCACGGGATCGACATCGGCGACATCGCCGTAAAGGAAAAGGGCAAGGGACGCTATATATTCGCCTCGATTAAGGAGTCTTCCGCTTCGACCGCAGAGGTGTTGCCGGACCTCCTGCCCAGGATTATAAATGCTCTTCATTTTCCGAAGGCTATGCGCTGGGGTTCCGGCGAATTTCGTTTCGTCAGGCCTGTCCACTGGATATTGTCCATTTTTGACAACCAGAAGGTGCAGTTTGAATTCGAGGGGCTGAACAGCAGCAATATCACCAGGGGGCACCGGTTTCTATCTCCGGCAGCATTTGAAATCAAGGACTCAAGGGCTTATATTAATCTTCTCAGAAATAATTTTGTCATTGCAGATCCGGCTGAGCGGAAGAAAATGATCTCTGATGGTGCTGCAAAGCTGGCCGCATCAGTCAACGGCGTCCTCGTTGAAGATGAAGAACTGATGAACCATGTCATGTATCTTGTCGAATATCCTGTACCGATGCTTGGCTCGTTTCCGCCTGAATATCTCGACCTGCCCAAGGAACTGCTCGTGACAGTTATGAAGGACCATCAGAAATATTTTGCGCTGGAGGACGGCAGAGGAGGCCTGGTCAATCACTTCATAGTTGTGAGCAATACGCGCCAGGAAAATTCCGAAACAGTAAGAAAAGGCGCTGAAAAGGTCATAAAAGCCCGCTTCGAAGATGCCCGTTTTTATTTTGAAGAGGACAAGAAGGTGCCTCTTGCTGAGAGGCTTGAAGGGCTTAAGAATGTGGTTTTCCATGACCGACTTGGAAGCACTTACGAGAAGTGCGTGAGGGTGTCGGCCCTGGCGGCTTTCATTGCCGGCAAATGTCGCGCCGACAGAAAAGAAGATGCCCGAACCGCCGCCCTCCTGTCAAAAGCCGACCTGATCTCCGGCGTGGTGCGCGAATTTCCCGAGCTTCAGGGGATCATGGGGCATTATTATGCCGCGAACGAAGGACGCAGAAGAGAAGTGGCACAGGCTATAAAGGAGCAATATCTTCCCAGGTTTTCCGGCGACTCGTTGCCTGATACGACTACCGGAGCCATTGTCAGTCTGGCGGACAAGCTTGATAACATAGCCTCGTTCTTCATGCTCGGATTGGTGCCGTCCGGCACTGAAGACCCTTTTGCATTGCGCAGGCAGACTATCGGAGCGCTCCTCATACTGATCGACAAGCGTTTCGATATTACGTTGACCGATCTGTTACATGAGGCGCTCAGGCCGTACGATCTGAAGGAAAAAGAAAGTGTCATCTCCGGCATAGTGCGCTTTTTTGAGCAGCGCTTCGATCCGATCTATCAACCGGCTGGTTATTCAGCCGACGTCATTGCGTCGATAACTCAGTTTGTCGGAACCAAGCCATTATATACGGTAAAGGAAAAGATGGATGCCGTCATGCATCTTAAATCTCACGCGGACTATGAGGGCTTCCTTCTGGTGATAAAGCGGATAAATAATATAGCACCCAAGTCGGCAACATTTGCGCTCGATAAGTCATTGTTCATCAATGAAGAGGAAAGATTGCTGCATGCCGCAGTGGAAAATGCAACGCCGCTGATCGCAGCCTGTCTCGGCAACAGCAAGCCGTCTGAGGCTATCGACATCCTCATCACACTCAAAGACCCCATCAATATGTTCTTCGACAAGGTGCTTATAATGGACAAGAAAGAAGAGGTCAAGCAGAATCGTCTCGCACTGGTCAAGTCCGTTCAGGCCCTTGGACTGGAGATTGCTGATTTTTCGAAGCTGACTTGATCACGATTATTTTTGCAGAATCACCATATTGTCGCGATGTATTATCTCATCGTCATGTTTGATTCCGAGAATGTTCTGAATCTCGGAAGTTTTTCTTCCCTTGATCAGGTCCAGCTCGAAAGATGAGTAATTAACTATACCTTTTGCAATCCTGTTGCCGTTCTGATCCAGACACAAGACCGCTTCATTATGTTCGAAAATACCTTCAATGCTGAGTATTCCGGAGGGCAGCAAGCTTTTGCCGCCCTTCATCAAGGCATGTACCGCGCCATCGTCCAGTATGAGTTTCCCCCTGGGGCTCATAGCGTAAGCTATCCAGGCCTTCCGCGAAGTCATGCCCCTTTTTTTGGATATGAATTCGGTCCCCTGGTGCGTCCCGCCCAGCAGTGATATCAGAAGTCCCTTTTTCTTCCCGCTTATGATATTCACTCCGATGCCGAAGGATGTCGCCTTTTTGGCCGCGAGCAGTTTCGAATACATGCCGCCGGTCCCGACACGGCTCCCGGCCCCTCCCGCCCTGGATTCAAGGGCCGGCGTTATCTCTCTCACAAATGGGATAATGCGCGCATCGCGGTCCTTTTTAGGATCGGCCGAGTACAGTCCGTCGACATCCGAAAGTATAATCAGACGGTCGGCGTCGATAAGACCTGCAACGATCGCCGCCAGTTGATCATTGTCTCCGAATTTAATCTCGTCGGTTGCAACCGTATCATTTTCATTGACTATCGGGATGAGGCCGTATGAAAGCAGGGTAGTCAAGGTATTACGCGAGTTGAGATATGTCGGTCTGAAAGAAACTACGTTGCGCGTAAGAAGAACCTGCGCAACTTTTTTGTTATGCCTGTCGAAACTTCTCTCATAGATCCTCATGAGCGATGACTGGCCTGCGGCTGCAGCCGCCTGCTTGAGCACAACCTCTGTCGGCTTTTCAGTCAGACCCATTTTTTCCATGCCTGCAGCTATCGCACCGGATGAAACAATCACCACTTCGTACCCTGCGACGCAGGCAAGCGCAACGTCATGGGCTATGGCATGAATCCTTTTGTGGTTAAGCCGGCCGTTGGAATGCGTAAGTATGTTGCTGCCTATTTTTACTACTATTCTGTGCATGCCTTCATTTCTTCTATCTTTCGTGCAAGATATACGAGCAATTGCTCTACGCCGTCGCCCGTGACTGAAGATATGCCGATAAAATCCATCCCCTCCACGCGGCAATGATCTTCAAGTCTCGCAAGCCTCGCCTTATCATAAGCCAGGTCCGTCTTTGTCCCGACAACAGCCATCGGCTTATCCGCTAAATCCCGACTGTATAATACTAATTCCCGGTTTATCTTTTCAAAATCCTCAACGGGATCTCCAGGAGCCGAATCGGAAACGTCGACCATGTGGAGCAGCATCGAGGTCCTTTCCACGTGACGAAGAAACTGGAAGCCGAGACCGGCCCCCGAGTGGGCACCTTCGATAAGACCCGGTATGTCGGCCACCACAAAGCTCATATGATCACGAAATTTTACAACGCCGAGATTGGGAACAAGCGTAGTGAACGGATAATCGGCAATTTTCGGCCTCGCAGACGATATTACGGATATCAATGTTGATTTGCCTGCATTAGGAAGACCGATCAGGCCTACATCGGCCAGTAGTTTCAGCTCAAGTACGAGCCATTTTTCTTCGCCCTCTTCTCCCGGTTGCGCGAAACGCGGCACTTGCCGGGTCGGCGTTGCAAAATGCGAATTTCCGAGACCGCCTCTGCCGGCCTTGGCCGCCGTCACTTCAGCATTGTTGGTATCAAGATCTGCGACAACCGTACCGCTTTCAGCATCCTTGATCATTGTGCCCACTGGCACGACTATGATCAGGTCTTCCCCATTCTTTCCGTGCTTATTGCTGCCCTTGCCATGCTCGCCGCGCTGAGCTTTATACTCTTTCTGATATCTCTGATCAAGAAGCGTATTCAACTCGCTGGAAGCACGGATAATGACATGTCCACCTCTGCCTCCATCGCCACCGTTAGGGCCTCCCTTCGGAACGTACTTTTCGCGGCGAAAACTCACACACCCACGGCCGCCGTCCCCTGCCCTGACATATATCTTCACATAATCGACAAATTGCATAAACAAAAAAGGCAGTCCGCACCAACAGACCGCCTTGCATTTCTCCTTAGGAGTTTATTTATTATTATGCGTTCGCTGCTGCAGTATCAGCCGCATAAACGCTGACTTTGGTCCTTACCTTGTCTTTCCTCTCGAACCTCACCACTCCGTCGATAAGCGCGAAAAGTGTGTCGTCCGACCCCTTTCCGACGTTATTGCCCGGGTGAAATTTTGTGCCGCGCTGCCTCACCAATATATTGCCGGCCCTCACAAGCTGGCCTCCGAATCTCTTCACTCCCAGCCTTTGTGATTCGCTGTCACGCCCGTTGCGTGTGCTTCCTACGCCTTTTTTATGTGCCATCTTATCCTCCGATAATCTCTTTAATCTTCAATGCAGTAAAATACTGACGGTGACCCCTTATCTTTTTGGTTGCCTTCTTCGGCTGGTGTTTCAGCACAAGGACTTTCGCATCCTTTGCTGTCCGCACTATATCAGCCTTGACCGTCGCGCCCTGCACATAAGGCCTTCCAAATACCGCCTTGCCGTCCTTTTCAATCATAAGCACCTTGTCAAGTGTAATCTCGGAATTGACTTCCCCGGGGACTTTCTCGACGGATATTACGTCGCCGGCAGTTACCCTGATTTGCTCTCCGCCGGTCTCTATGATTGCATACATACATTACACCCCCAAATGAATTAGATTAATATTTAATCAGAAAAAGAAGAAATATGTCAATAATTATAACAGCTTTATTGACCGGACAGCAGCACGTTTATTATATTATAAGATAGAAGTTTATTCGGAGGAACAGAGAGATGCCCATATATGAATACGGCTGCACGAAATGCGGTAAGACCCATGAGATAATGCAGAAATTCAGCGATGCACCGCTTTCGGTTTGCCCCGATTGCGGCGGCAAAGTCAAAAAGATGATCTCAAACACCTCGTTTGTCTTAAAAGGGACTGGATGGTACGCGACGGATTATGCATCCGGGAAATCCGGCGCCGGCGAAAAGAATGCCTCTGATAAGCCCGAGGCAAGGTCCGACGAGACCGGCAAAGGCGAAAGCATGCCCAAACCGAAGACAGAAAACAAGTCGGAGTCGAAGACGGAATCAAAGAAAGAGGAAGTCGCCGCAAAGTAGATGCTGTCCCCGCATGTGCATGTGCCCTTCGACAAGATCGGGCAATACCTGGACTTCATCCTGAAATACAGAGTCAATCTCGAAATATATTTCAGCGCGGACATCCTGGACAACCTGGAAGATAAACAGCTGTATAAGGTTCTCACCTCTCTGAGCTACGGGCCTGCTCTGACTTTTCACGCGCCTTTTATGGACCTGTCGCCCGCTGCCGTCGACCGGAAAGTCAGGGAGGCGACCACCGCTAGATTCAACGAGCTATTGGATATCGCCGAAATCATGAAACCGCTCGCGATAGTCTGTCATTCCGGATACGAGAAATGGAAATACAGCCTGAGCATCGATCTATGGCTTCGAAAAAGTCTCGAAACGTGGCGTCCCATCAACGTCAGGGCAGAATCCCTGGGCTGTAAAATTGCAATAGAGAATATCTTCGAGGATGAACCGTCAAATCTCAGGGCTTTAATGGAAGAGATGTCTTCGGACAATTTCGGCGTCTGCTTCGATACCGGTCACTGCAATCTCTTTTCGGCAGTGCCGTTAGACAGGTGGCTGGAGGATCTCGGTCCGCATATCGTCGAACTTCACCTGCATGACAATGACCGCAGCGCCGATCAGCATTACCCCATCGGGGATGGGACGTTCGATTTCAAGAGGTTTTTCTACTTGCTCGGCAACAAGGAGTGTATTTATACTATCGAAGCACACACGCCTGAAAGGGTGATAAAAAGCATCTCCCAATTGAATAAATACACTGAACGGCCCTGATTAAGACTTGCCAGCTATAGGGTTCTCAACCTGGATCGCAACATAAAACCGCGCATCCTGAAATCCCGCTTTCCTTTGTACTGCACCATAACCTTATGAGATTCTCCCATACCCTCAGGAAGGATGAGTTTTTTGATCTTAGGCGTATCGGTAACGTCCCCGATCAATTCCGGCCTTTCAGCAATTGCCTCATCCAGGCCGA
>DATHDF010000101.1:0-6721 GCA_035319185.1 Dissulfurispiraceae bacterium
GTTATATAGAGTCAGTGCGAATCCGCCGGGCTGTCCGAACGAAGCCCCGGATATTTTTTGGCGGGAAGCCGATGCATTGGCGTCTACACTTGGAAACAGCGTACCGGCCTGGGCTCGCCAGTTCTCCTGTGCCTCAAGCAGTGCTCCTTTTGCTGCAGCCAGAGTAGGGCTATGCTTAAGGGCCTTTTGTATTAGCTGGTCCAACGCCTCCGACTGGAACAGCGTCCACCATTGTGCCGAAATCTCCTGCCCGATGATAAATCGCTGCTCGTTGCCGCCCGCCCCAGGCGCTGATGCCGTCTTTTCCGGAAGTTGGGTAATTGTATATGATTCGGTTGCGGGCGCATTCGGCCTGTGAAAATCAGGGCCGACCGAACAGCCTGCGAGAAGTGTCATTAAAACCACCGATAAGAATAATAATTTCATAATGACAAGTATAGCAACCACTCTGTCCTAAGACTAATTTTGAAGTCTTTAAGGCAGCGAATAATTAACAGGATTTTTACAGCGCAGAAGTTTATAGTAAACTATGAGCATGTTTGATTTCGAGGTGCTGCTGAATGAGTCGGTCAAAGCCCACGGCCACCTTTGTCCGGGACAGGTGCTTGGCGTCAGAATGGCATTGTTTGGGCTTGGGAAAATAGATGTGACCGATCCTCGGGGAATTGACAGGAAACATATGATGGTTTTTGTTGAAACGGACAGGTGTGCCACGGATGCCATACAGTCGGTAACCGGATGCAGCCTGGGGCATCGTACAATGAAGTTTCTGGATTATGGCAAAATGGCCGCGAGTTTTATAAACGTCAGAACCGGCAGGGCGGTCCGGGTCTCTGCCCGCGAAGACGCGCGCGCCAGGGCAAAGGAATATTTTCCCGGCAATGAAAACAAATATGAGGCGCAGATCGCTGCATACAGGGTGATGTCCGACCAGGAACTTTTCAATTGGCATTGGGTAAGAGTAACTATCGATCCGCAGGATATGCCGGGAAGGCCGCTTGCGAGAGTCCAGTGCGAGTCGTGCGGGGAGCATGTGCTTGACATGAGGGAGGTGCGAGTAAATGGCCGCATGCTGTGCCGGCCCTGCGCGGAAGGCGCTTACTACAAATTTATTGGGAATGCCGACCAGAGTAGTTTTTTAATGCCGAGCGTTATGCATAATAGTCATAACGCCATGCGGATCAGATCAAAGATATGGCTGGAAATGGACGGAGAGCCGGTTTTCGGTAAGGGACGAAGATATCTTCTGGAGGCTGTGGACAAACATGGTTCCATCAATAGCGCTGCAAAGGCGGTGAATATTTCTTATAAGAAGGCATGGAGCCATATAAAAACAATGGAGGAACGGCTCGGCATCAGGCTTGTCGAGTGCAGGGCCGGTGGGCGGAGCGGAGGCGGCGCAACACTCACAGAAGATGCGAGGTCCTTTCTGCGCAGGTATGAATTGCTCGAAAGGGGCATCGACGAATTTGTAGACGAACGTTTTGCCCGGAACTTTCCCGTTATGCCCGTTCAACAGGTAAAGGATTGACTAAAAGGCCTTTTTTTGTTATCCTCATCTCAATGAGAAAGGGCCTCTGTCTCTTCATTTTCAGCCTGTCATTCCTTTTGGCAAACTCCGTCTCAGCCTTTGATATAAAGGGATTACAGCCTGTCCCGCCATACGGGGTCTTTTCCACATTCAGCGCTGAATCATTGAAGCAGAACCAGGTGGGCGTAAGCCTTGAGCTGGAAAGGTCGGTCGGCCCGGATTTTTACCGCACATCGCTGAAGGGCGCTTACGGTCTTCACGATAAATTTGAAATCCTGTTCACGCTTCCTTATTCATTCGCGAACAAAGATGCAGAAGACGGTATCGAAGACGTCAGCTTTGGCGTTAAGCACCGATTGATAAACGAGTCGGACTATCTTCCGGCGTTTGCATATTTGCTAACGGTTTCGATACCGTCGGACAATAATCAGATTTCTACAGACGGAAGGTTCGGCGGCGGATTGCTCTTTACAAAAAAAGTAGGTCCTTTCAAGGGCCACCTGAATCTTCTGTATATTGTGCCGGGCCGTGAGGAATTTCACAATGAATACGACCTGAATCTTGGGGCTGAACTTGCGGTCACTCACAGTTCGAAATTTCTGGCTGAATTGGTGGGCAGGAAGGATTTCGACAAACGCAAGCTGAATCTGCTCGAGTGGCGGCTTGGATATCGAGTGGCTACCACCGACAATATTTTTACTACAATCGGCGCCGGCTGGAATTTTAAGAACAGAACCCCCGATTTAAGACTGATGTTCTCCGTCAGCGTTATTCTTCCTTTCCAGAAGCCCAGGATTCAGAAGGTCTATGAAGACTGATTTGTGATATAATTGACTTCTATGTTTGATCTGGGTTTTCAGGAACTAATACTCATATTTGTAGTGGCTCTGATAGTCGTCGGTCCCAAGAGATTGCCCGAAATAGCCCGCGCACTTGGCAAGGGACTTGCGGAAGTCAAGAAGGCCATGAGCGGCGTGAAAGACCAGATAGATGCCGAATTCCACGAAGTGAAAGACCTCGGTGACCTGAAAAAACTTGATCCCATATCCTTGAAGAACGAGTTGTTCAAAAGCGAAGACCTTTTCAAAGTCAACGAAGCCCCGCAAAAAGAGCCTCAGCAGAAGACTGATACAACGAAGCCCGACAAGCCTGTTGATGCTCGCTCAAAAGCCGATGCACAACCTGACCAGGTCGCCGATCATCAGGAGCGGAAGGTCTAGGAAAATATGGCTGATGAAAAGATGTCTCTTACAGCACATCTTGAGGATTTAAGAAAACGAATTATCGTATCGCTTGCAGTTGTTCTTGTCGCCTTCGTCGCAACGTTCAATTATTCCGAAGACATACTTGGCCTTCTGCTGTTTCCATTAAGGAACTCGCTCGATTTTTCGGTTACTCAAATGTATGTCCGTTTTGTTCCGGTAGACAGGCTGCATGCAACCAAACTGGTTTTTCTTGCGCCCACCGAGGCTTTCTGGATGAACATGAAAGTTGCCCTCGTAGCTGCTTTGATAGTTGCGCTGCCTGTCATCTTTCATCAGCTCTGGCGATTCATTTCACCGGGACTCAACAAAAAAGAGAAGAAGTATGTACTGCCGTTCGTATTTTCTGCGACTGGCCTGTTTCTGATTGGTGCCTCGTTCTGTTTTGTCATAGTGCTGCCCTTTGCGCTGGGATTTCTACTCAATTATAAAGTGGGCGATTTTCTGATGCCCATGCTTTCGGTTGGGCAGTATGTGGATTTCTGCCTGAAGTTTGTTCTGGCATTCGGGGCTATCTTTGAACTGCCTATCATACTCATCTTTCTGACCAAGATCGGGATAGTAACGCCTGAAACCCTCAAGCGGAACAGACGCATGGCAATTGTGCTTGCATTTGTGGCCGGGGCATTGTTGACACCTACGCCCGATGCGTTCAACCAGACGCTCATGGCCGTGCCCATAATACTTCTGTATGAAGTGGGCATTCAGCTCTCGGTCTTCTTTGCAAGGGAGAAGCCTGATGGCGACGGGTAGGAATTTCAAAAGCCTTGCATCGGACATTGTGGGCGGATTTGTAGTGATAAACCCTATTTTTCTGAAACCCTTTGACGCGGAACAGCTCAAGATATTTTATGAAACGCTTCAGCGCAAGCAGAATGAAATGCGGGCGGAGCCATTTCCATACGGTCAAGTGGAACTCATCAGAAAGAGAAACCTCAGGCTCCAGCGGGTTTATAATGCCATCAGTCTTATAAAGAATTTTGCCCGCGAGCGGCGAATAAAACTTGGTTAATATGAATAAGGGGTTGATGTGAAGCTAGCTATAATAGGATTATCCAACTCGGGTAAAACGACAATTTTTAATGCCCTGACAGGACAGAACATTGAGACGACGCTGTATGCAACTGTTATTGGAGATCCTCATTACGGTATTGTGAAGGTCCCGGACACGAGGTTGGAAAGGCTTTCCGAGATATATAAACCTAAGAAGACGACGCATGCCACGGTTGAATATGTCGACTATATAGGACTGACCAAGGGCGACCTCGCCCAGAACGGCAAGGTTTTCGATCTGATAAAGGATGCCGATGCGGTTGTTCATGTGGTGCGTGCCTTCGCTGATGAAGTCGTGACGCATCCTCTCAACAGTGTAGACCCGCTCAGGGACATCGAGACAGTGGAGCTCGAATTTGTATTCGGAGACCTTGAGTTTGTTGAAAAAAGGCTTGCGAGGATGGAAGAGGCAGCAAAGAAGGGAAAGAAGCCGAACGAGGCTGAAAAAAAGCTGATGTTTAAGTGCAAAGAGGCGCTCGAAAAAGAAATACCTTTAAGGAACCTGGAATTCGACGAAGAAGAGCAGAAGCTGATGAAGCCCCTTCAATTTGTATCTACGAAGCCAGAGATCATTGTGCTGAATGTCGGCGAAAAGGATCTCGCATCGGGCAGGGCCAAAGAGCTACTGACTGATGTTCAGAAGTATATAGCTGATAAACAAATAGCGGCAACTACAAGGGCTGTTTCTCTCTGCGGAAAGATCGAGATGGAGATTGCCCAATTATCTGCCGATGAGTCCAGGGCGTTTCTCGATGATCTCGGAATAGCGGAACCTGCGCTTGACAAGCTCATTAAAGAATCTTACGAGCTGCTCGGACTGATATCGTTTCTTACTGCAGGAGAAGATGAGGTTCGCGCCTGGACGATCAGGAAAGGCTTGGCCGCACAGCAGGCGGCAGGCAAGATACATTCGGATATTGAGCGCGGCTTCATCCGCGCCGAACTGGTCAGCTACGATGACTTCATGGCAGACGGCGGCATGTCCGGCGCCCGCGACAAAGGGCACTTGCGGCTTGAAGGTAAGACTTATGAAGTGAAGGACGGAGATATAATTAACTTCAGGTTCAACGTGTGACTACCACCGTCACCCACCTTACGCCGTCGTAATGTCTCTCCTTGAGTTTCAGGCCTTCTTTTTCCATGGCGGCCATGACTTCTTCTTCCTGGCCTATGATCATTCCAGAAAGCAGCGCTGAGCCGCCGGGCTTCAGGCGCACGGCAATTTCAGATGCGATGGCGATCAATATTTCCGATAAAAGATTGGCCGCTATCACATCGTAAACTCCGGAAGTTACAGAAATAGTCCCTTCCATTATTTGCACGCAGGCAAGATCATTGAGTGCTATATTTCTTTGGGCCGCATCGACGGCCAAAGGATCTATATCTACACCCACTATCTCCCTGAACCCCATCTTTGCAGCGCAGATAGCCAGTATTCCCGTACCTGTGCCGATGTCAAGGAAACGGTCTCTTGATCGCTCTTTACATAGCCGTTCGATATGTTCGAGGCAGGTGCGTGTTGTATCGTGATGCCCGGTGCCGAAGGCCATGCCAGGGTCGATGATTAAGCTGACGCGCCCGTTCTTCGGTTTTTCCCACGGCGGAATGATGGAAATCCTTTCGCCAACATCGATCGGCTGAAATTTCTTCTTCCATGACTCGTTCCAGTCGCGCTCGGAAATGTATGTATAGTTGTACGCGAAATCTGAGGGGAGGCCTGAGTCCTTGAGGATGTTTCTGTAGCGCTCAATATCATGGCACAGCTTTTCAATTCCGACGTGATCGGGGAAATATATGATCAAGCCCTTCTCATTTTCAAAGGCTCCGAGACTGCCTGAATCGCCGGTCAAACTCAGAAGGGAGTCTGCGGACTCTGCAGGAGCCTCTATCGTGAATTCGTAATAGCCCATTTCTCGCTTCTCATGCTAATCTATTTCTTTACTATAACTGCTGAATGCGGAAGCTGACAAATGAAGCCCAAAATATTGCTAATTAACCCCTGGATCTACGATTTCGCCGCATACAATTTATGGACGAGGCCGCTGGGCCTTTATAAAGTGGCGGAATACCTCAGCGCATTCAATGTGGGCCTGTCGCTGATAGACTGCATGGAGTGTTCAGCGACCGGAAGATTCGGCACGGGACGTTATCGCTGCGAGGAAGTACCTGCGCCGGATATTTTGAAGGGATACAGGCGAAGGTTTAAACGCTACGGAATGTCCGTACAGGATTTCCGCCTGAAGGTCAGGAAGTCTGCTCCAGTTGATATTGTGGTCATTACATCGGTTATGGCGTATTGGTATCCAGGGGTTCAACGCTGCATCAGTGTTATTCGTGAGGAGATGGGAGATGTGCCGATAATACTAGGCGGCATTTACGCTACACTATATCACAAGCATGCCTGTGATCATTCAGGGGCCGATTTTATTTTTAGCGGTAAGGTGAATGATGGTCTCAAGTTTGCAATATCTACATTCGGATACAAGCTTAAAAAGACAAGAGAGCAGTGCGCCTATTATAACGTATTGACAAACCTCGATCTCGGCGCGGCTCCTCTTCTGACCTCTACGGGCTGTACGTTCAACTGCAGCTACTGCGCTTCTCGACTGCTTTCTGATTTTACACAGCTAAGTCCCGATGACGTTTTTGAGGAAATGGCTGATTTGCACCGGCTGGGAGTCAGGGATTTTGCATTTTACGACGACGCGCTGCTGATCAACGCAGATACTCATTTCAAACCTCTTCTTGAAAAGATAATCGACGCCGGGCTTGATGTGCGTTTACATTCACCAAACGGCCTGCACGCAAGATTTATCGATTATGAAACAGCGTTTCTGATGAGGAAGGCAGGATTTAGCACATTGCGTCTGAGCCT
>DATHDF010000102.1:0-8747 GCA_035319185.1 Dissulfurispiraceae bacterium
ATATAACAGCTACTATCTCACCCATGCGCCCGCAGAGCTATCCCTGGCCATAATCTTACCCTTGCGCATCTTGAGATATTCACTAGTTAGGTGTCAGGCCCCTCAAACCAATTCTCAGGATAGGCCATGTCCGTATAGATATCTTCCAGCTTCTTTTTATGGCCTCGTTCCATTGAGGCAAGTTCACGGAAAAGGCCCTTCTGTTCTCGATCCGTGCTGGCATTGGCCAGCTGTGTATACATCTGCATAGCCTCCAGCTCTTTCTTGATGGCGATGAGGATGCCGTCGACCGGCTTGAGATCAAGTGTCAGAGCAGGTGTGGAAAGGGCATCACCAATTTTGTAGTCGTTGGATTCCGAAAAATGCATTTTTCCAGGTCCTTTTTTAAGGAAGCCTTCCAGCATACGTTTATGCTTGGATTCCTCTTTTGCCAGGTCTTTGAATAGTTTCCTGATAAGCGGGTCTTTGGTCTTTCCGGATACGGTGCTATAAAAGGTGAAGGCTTCAACTTCAGCATTGACAGCGTTGGAAATAATTTTTTTGTATTCATCCAGATTCATCGGAACCCTCCTGACATATTTGTGTTATTGATCCTAGGCTACAGCAACAATGATACGATTTTACCAATCATTATTCAACAGTTGCCAAATTTAATGTCAAGGCAAAATAGAAACGGCCGGCTTCGGATAATCCGCGTTGTGATTATAACAGGGTGGTCAGGGGCAGAGCGGCTGAATCAAGCTTTATGCGCAGGCTCGGTAAACAGCAGGACGAACTTCTCGAATATCTCCTGGTTAAAATGGCTCAGCATCTTCTCTTTCATAAGCTTCAGGGCCTCGAATGAGGAAAGCCTGGCTTTGTATGAGCGCTCCGCAGTAAGAGCATCATAGACGTCAGCGACGGAGCAAACCCTGCCGTAAGTGTGTATCTGGTCTCCTTTCAGCCCTCTGGGATAGCCGCTGCCGTCCTCCCGCTCATGGTGCTGCATCGCAATTATGCCGCACTCTTCGGACAACTGGTTTGTCTCTTTCAGTATTTTGTAGCTGAAGTTCGGGTGTTTCTTCATCTCTTCCATCTCTGCATCGGTCAGCCTGCCGGGCTTGTTGATTATTGCCGGGTCGATGCGTATTTTACCGAGGTCGTGCAGGAAGAACGCAGCCCCAAGTTCATGCATGTCGTGCGCATCTGAGCGCCTGAAGAGCTCCTTCGTGAGCATGATGCCGAAGATGCCGACATTGACCGAATGCGTATATGTGTAGAAATCATGAGATGTAATCCTGAGCAGATAGTGGGATGTATCGTCCTGCTCAAACACCATGTTGACGATCTCCGATATCCCCTGTTTCGCTTCCTTTATATTTTCAGCCTTCGGGTCCTCGAGCAGTTTGCCCATAAGCTCTATAGAGGACTCATATACGACAGAGGCCCTTTTCTGCGGAGCAAGGTTCTTATCATGGATGGCCTCAAGCAGCGCCGGCGGTACCAGGTTTCCCGGCTTCCATATATCCACAGCTTCAGACTCGTTGTTTCCACCTGCGGTGTCAGGGTCAGGTCTTGTCTGGACATCTCCCTTGTCCGTGTCGATCTGCACCTCGTGGAAACCGCTTTTGACTATCTTTAGTATCTGGTCTTCGGATTTTATCTTGAAGTTGCCGGTTGTGAACGGGTGGTCGAACCACGACGCCGGTATTACGACGTGCATACCTACCCGCAGGTCTCTGGCTTTGATTTTTACGAGCATGCCTGTTTCATTTTATTCTTCAGGTATTGATGAATGCCGCTGACAGCCAGGCAGCTGATCAATTGGTCAGCTTGCTGTTTTCCCTCTGCTGCTCCTGACCTCGTTTCTGTGACATGAACGTGTCGAGCCTTATGCTGTCCGCCAGCGCGGCAAGCGAAGGCATATTTATCCCGGTCTTGCTTTCGATGAGCCTTACGTAATCTCCGCCCTTGAAGATTGCAGACACGCAAAAGAGCACGGCGACAAGTATAAACAGCTTAAATAATCCCTTCAACGAATGCTCCTTTCTGCAGCAGAAATTCCTTAAAAATTATAACATCTCTGCCGCGAAAAGTGCTCGTCCGGCTTTATTCGGCGTCAACCTCCTCTTCGTTTTCTACTACAAGGCTCCGATCGTTTACGTCGATGCTGATCACCTCGGCCTCGCCGGTGGTGTCCCTGCAGGCGCAGCTCAGTCCGCTGATTATGTCCGCGATGTCGGCCCCGTCTTCGATCTTCAGGTCCACGAACAGACTCAGAGATACCGTAATCCGGTCTTTCATGGCAAACCTCCCCGTTTTTTATTCAAGTATATTGGGAAAATATAAGGCATCCAATAAGCTGCAGCGAAAAAATTCTGCGGCGGCCGTTGCCATTGGAGGGCAGCCGCCGCCGCACATATAGAAGGGGAGGGCTCCTTAAATCAAATATATCATGCTCGGCAGGCCATTCCGGTGATGAAGGCCACAAATCCGGCAGTTCCGCAATGAGTGGCTGCCTGTGTGACATGATTGTACTTTTTTACAAAAATGTTATAAATATAACAATAAAGTCAGAAAAGCCAAATCCCTGACGATCCGGAATGTTGATACTGCCCGATTACCGTCTCTGGCACGGCTATTGCAAATGAGAGGAAAAGGCAAATTTTCCACAGGAGGAGATAAATGAGACAGATAGCTATTTACGGGAAGGGCGGCATCGGTAAATCAACGACAACCCAAAACACGGTGGCAGGCCTCGCGGAGGCCGGCTATAAATGCATGATATGCGGCTGCGACCCCAAGGCTGATTCGACAAGGCTTATTCTCCATAAAAAGGCCCAGGCGACCGTCATGGACATGGCGAGAGAGCGCGGTTCGGTCGAAGACCTGGAGCTTCAGGAGGTCCTCTTGACCGGCTACAAGGACATCAAATGCGCCGAGTCGGGCGGACCTGAGCCGGGCGTGGGCTGCGCAGGTCGGGGTGTTATTACGGCAATCAATTTCTTGGAAGAAAATGGCGCCTATACGCCGGACCTGGATTTCGTCTTCTACGACGTCCTTGGAGACGTTGTCTGCGGCGGCTTTGCAATGCCGATCAGGGAGGGCAAGGCCAAGGAAATCTATATAGTCACATCCGGAGAGATGATGGCCATGTATGCGGCGAACAACATAGCGCGAGGCATCCTCAAGTACGCCCAGAGCGGCGGCGTCAGGCTGGGCGGACTCATCTGCAACAGCAGGAAGACCGACAAGGAGTACGAGATGATTTCGGAACTCGCCAAGAGGCTGAGCACCCAAATGATCCATTTCGTGCCGAGGGACAACCAGGTTCAGAGGGCAGAGTTGAGAAGGATGACGGTCATTGAATATTCGTCGGATCACGCACAGGCTGACGAATATAGAGCTTTGGCAAAGAAGATTGCCGACAACAAGGACCTCGTTATCCCGACCCCGATGAGCATGGACGAGCTCGAACAGCTTCTCATGGACTTCGGGATCATGGAGAGCGAAGAGGCTGTGGCCTAGTAGTCCCGGCCCGGAAGGGCGCACCCCTACGAAAGCTGTACGATAGCAGAGACGGAATCTGACGGCGCCTGCAGATTCGAACTTGACAGTTATGTCTTCGCGCCGGATGAAATGTCGGCAGCACAGAGAATAGAGAAACGAGGGAGGAACAAATGAGCAGAACAATTGAAGAGACACGTCAGATAATAGATGAAGTCCTAGAAGTCTATCCGGAAAAGACGAAGAAGGATAGGGCAAAGCATATTGCGCCAAATGATCCGGGGGGGCAGTGCTCGTCATGTCAGGTAAAATCCAATGTCAAATCGCGCCCGGGCGTAATGACCGTCCGCGGCTGCGCATATGCGGGCGCCAAAGGTGTTGTCTGGGGGCCGGTCAAGGACCAGATCACTATCAGCCACGGGCCCATCGGTTGCGGACAATACAGCTGGTG
Source organism: Dissulfurispiraceae bacterium (assembly GCA_035319185.1). Taxonomy (GTDB): domain Bacteria; phylum Nitrospirota; class Thermodesulfovibrionia; order Thermodesulfovibrionales; family Dissulfurispiraceae; genus Fen-1308. Next base: position 3,938 of record DATHDF010000102.1, read on the forward strand.
GTCGCGCCGCAACTACTATAACGGGCAGACGGGTATAGATACTTTCGGCACGATGCATATAACGACCGACTTTCAGGAAAGGGACATAGTCTACGGGGGCGACAAGCATCTCGACGCTGCGCTGGGTGAGCTGAAGGAGCTGTTCCCGCTCGCCAAGGGTGTGGGGATATTGTCCGAATGCCCGGTCGGTCTCATCGGAGACGATATAGAGGCAGTTGCAAAGAAGAAGGTCAAGGAATACGGCATGCCGATAGTCCCAGTCAGATGCGAAGGGTTCCGCGGCGTCAGCCAATCCCTCGGCCATCACATCGCAAACGATACTATCAGAGACCATGTGCTTGGAAAGGGCAAGCTCGAAAACAGCACGCCGTATGATGTTGCCCTGATCGGAGACTACAATATCGGCGGCGATGCCTGGTCCTCACGCAAGATACTCGAAGAGATGGGCCTCCGCGTCATCGCGCAGTGGACGGGAGACGCGACGGTCAACGAAATGGGGATCGCGCACAAGGCGAAGCTGAATCTCATCCATTGCTACAGGTCCATGAATTACATCTGCCGTCACATGGAAGAGACTTACGGTACGCCTTGGATCGAATTCAATTTCTTCGGACCCACAAAGATATACGACAGCATCAGAAAGATCGCTGCACAGTTCGACGACACCATTAAGGAGAAGGCAGAGGCTGTCATAGCGAAATACAAGCCGATGATGGACGCAGTCGTGGAAAAATATAAACCCCGTCTCGAAGGCAAGAAGGTGATGCTCTACGTCGGCGGTCTGAGGCCGCGCCACACCATCGGCGCCTACGAAGACCTCGGGATGGAAGTTGTGGCCAGCGGATACGAGTTCGCCCACAATGACGATTACAAGCGCACCTATCCGGTGATGAAGGAAGGCACTCTGATAATAGACGATGCAACCGAGTATGAGCTTGAGGAGTTCACGAACAGGATACGACCCGATCTGGTCGGCGCAGGAATAAAGGAAAAATATACGTATCACAAGATGGGGGTGCCGTTCCGCCAGATGCATTCCTGGGATTACTCGGGGCCTTATCACGGCTTCGACGGTTTCGGTGTCTTTGCGAGAGACATGGACGCGACGATTAACAATCCGGCATGGAAGCTGATCAGGAAGAAAAAATAGGGCAGCGATAAAAGAGATAACGGAGGACGCCATGATAAAACTTAAGATAAAAGACCACAGCGAGCTCTTTCAGGAGCCAGAATATCAGGAGCAGTTCGAGCGCAAGAAGGAGTTCGAGTGCTGCCCCACGGCAGAGGAAGTGCAGGAGGTTGCTGACTGGACAAAGACTGAAGAGTACAGGGAAAAGAATTTTGCCAGGCAGCACATCAAGATTAATCCTGCCAAGGCGTGCCAGCCTCTCGGCGCCCTTTACTGCGCGCTCGGTTTTGAAGATACGCTGCCTTTCTGCCAGGGAGCTCAGGGCTGCATAGCTTACTTCCGCAGCCATCTGAACCGCCATTTCAAAGAGCCTGTGCAGGCTGTTTCGTCATCGATGACCGAGGACGCAGCGGTCTTTGGCGGACTCAACAATATGACGGAGGGCCTTGAAAACGCAAACGCGCTCTATCACCCCAAGATGATGGCCATATTTACGAGCTGTATCGCCGAGGTCATAGGCGACGACCTGAACGCGTACATCAAGGGCGCCAAGGAAAAGGGCGTCATACCCCAGGAAGTCCTGACCCCTTACGCCAACACGCCGAGCTTTGTGGGCTCGCATATCACTGGATACGACAACATGCTCAAGGGCATTTTGAAGTCCCTGACAGCTGGCAAAAAGGGAGAGCCAAACGGAAAGATCAATCTGATCCCCGGGTTCGATCCATATACGGGCAACTATCGCGAGATCAAGAGGATAATGGAGAAAATGGGCATCAGTTATACGTTGCTCGCCGATGTTAGCGATGCTCTGGACGCGCCGAACACCGGTCAGGCCAAGCTTTACAGAGGCCTCACCAAAATCGACGACACCATGGATTCGATCAATGCAACGGCGACCGTCGCCCTGCAGAAATATTCTACCAACAAGACAATCGATTTCATCAACAAGGAATGGAGCCAGAAAAGCTATGTCAAGATCCCGGTGGGCGTGCGCAATACAGATGAATTCCTTGACGAACTGAGCAAAATCACCGGTAAGCCCATTCCGCAGGAACTGGAAGATGAGCGCGGACGCGTTGTCGATGCGATGGTGGATTCTCATTCCTACGTTCACGGCAAACGTTTCGCCCTGGTCGGCGACCCCGACCTGCTGATGGGCATGGTCAGCATCATCATGGAGATGGGCGGAGAGCCAGTGCATGTGGTCTGCACCAACGGCGACAAGTTTTTTCAGGAAGATATGGAGACGCTGCTCGCTTCCAGCCCATATGGCTCGGATGGAAAGGTATACATCAATAAGGATATGTGGCACCTTCGCTCCCTGATGTTCACCGACCCTGTTGATTTACTGATAGGCAACTCGTATGCGAAATTTCTATGGCAAGATACCGGTACGCCGATGGTAAGGTTCGGCTTCCCGATGTTCGACCGTCACCATCTGCACAGGTTTCCGATCATCGGCTACCAGGGAGCTTTAAATATAGTGACTACTATCGTAAATACGTTCCTCGACGAGCTCGACCGTGCAACGATCAATACGACAAGCTTCGACGTAATCAGATAATTGCATGGGCATGATTCATCACGTCCTCAGTGATCAATAATAGGAGATAACCATGCTTGCGAATGTGGACAAATTGATGCAGAGCGGATGCGCTACCGAAAAGAGCGAAAAGCTCTGCCGCGCAAGGGGCGGAGAATCGTGCGCCTTTGACGGGGCGATGATTGTGCTTCAGCCCATCGCCGATACCGCACATATTGTCCATGGACCGATTGCCTGCTGCGGCAGTTCATGGGAGGGACGCGGCACAAAATCGTCCAGAGGAGAGCTGCACAAGAGGGGCTTCACGACCGATATGAACGAACTCGATATCGTCTATGGCTCTGAAGAGAAACTTTACCGGGCCATTCTAAAGACGAACGAGAAAGTGCATCCAAAAGCCATTTTTGTACACGCAACCTGCGTAAGCGGTCTCATCGGTGAAGATATAGAGGCGGTCTGCAAAAAGGCAGAGAGCAGTATCGGCATAAGGGTCATACCGGTGAATGCGCCTGGATACGTGGGGCCGAAAAATCTGGGCAACCGGATTGCCGGTGAAGTGCTGCTTGAACATGTCATAGGGACCGGAGAACCCGCATGCACTACGGCTGCAGATATTAATCTCATCGGCGAATACAACATCGCTGGTGATCTTTGGCTAGTCGAGCCCGTTCTGAAGAAGGCAGGCATTAATATACTGTCCAGGATTACGGGTGACTCTACTTTCAATGAAATTACGTATGCGCACGGGGCGAAGCTGAATGTCGTCGTTTGCAGCCGGGCTCTTATAAATGTGGCAAAAGAGATGGAGCGGAAATACGGTATCCCTTATGTTGAGGTCTCCTTCTTCGGCAAGACCGAGATGTCGAAGGCCCTGAGGGCGATAGGCAACGGCGTATCGCCATACGCCCCTATGGCAGTCGAAGCGATTGAGCAGGTCATTGCATCCGAAGAAAATATTCTCGACGAGAAGTTGAGAAAATATGCAAACCTTGACGGTAAGAAGGCTGTGCTTTATACCGGTGGCGTGAAAAGCTGGTCGTTCATATCAGCGCTTCTGGACCTTGGTATCGAGATCGCTGCAGTCGGGACCAAAAAGAGTACCTTTGAAGATGAGGAAAAAATGAGGGAAATACTTGGTCCTGATGCCCCTCTCGTTGAGGACGTCACGCCGAAAAATCTTCTTAAATTGCTAAGAGAGAAAAAGGCCGATATGCTCGTCGCCGGCGGAAGAAACAAATACCTGGCGGTGAAAGAAGGATATCCTTTCATCGACGTGAACCAGGAGCGCCACAGCCCATATGCTGGATATGACGGGCTGGTAAATATTGCAAGGGATTTGAGCGACGGTCTTAAATTTTATGAGAATTGCAGGGGCGCGGTTCACCGCGCGAGCAAGGCCACGCACGCTGAGGCGTATTGCAATGCGCCCTTACAGAAGACAGACAGCAAGAAGACAAATGATGTCTCGATCAATCCGCTGAAGAACTCACAGGCGGTCGGCGCTGCAATCGCATTCCAGGGGATTCATAAGGCCGTTCCCATTCTTCATGGCGCACAGGGCTGCAACTTCCTGGGGAAGGTCCTGATCACCAACCATTTCAGGGAGCCGATAGCAATGGTCAGCTCCAACCTTTTTGTGGAAAACGTGGTCATGGGCAGCGAGGAAAACGTGGTCAGGGCTGCGAAGCAACTTATTGAGAAGAATGAGCCGGAGCTGATAGGCATCCTGACTACCGGACTGGCCGAAGTAAAGGGTGATGATCTGGCTGGTGCGATCAAGATGATCGATAAAGGGGTAGCAGAGATCGTGCATGTCACAACGCCCGACTATGAAGGAGGGCTTGAAACAGGATTTGCGAAGGCTGTCGAGGCGATCATTCGCACTCTGGTTGTGAAACCCACGGGAACGCAAAAGACGAGAGGTCAGGTCAACATCATCGCCGGACCTCATCTCACTCCCGCCGACTTTACGGAGCTGCGCGAGATGGTGGAGACTTTCGGTCTGAGGCCGATCATTGTTCCCGATCTGGCCGCTTTGGACGGCAGCAGAAAGGGCATATCTGCCCTGGCCCTGGGAGGCACGTCCGTTGAGGACATACGGGGCATGGCCGATTCGGAGTTTACGATCGTCATAG
>DATHDF010000103.1:0-30443 GCA_035319185.1 Dissulfurispiraceae bacterium
TCAAAATTCAGGTATTCGAGCGGATGGTCCTCAACCGCAACCGCCAGACGCCTGATGCCGGGGCGTGGCGGTAACCCCTTGGGAACTGCCCATGACTTCAGCACGCCGTCCTGCTCCAGGCGGAGATCATAGTGAAGGCGCGTCGCGTGGTGCCTGTGCAGAACGAAGGAGGTGTCCGTCCCCGATGTGATTGCGGGTCGCGGTTCGGGCGTCTCGTCGAAATGGCGCTTAAGCGAGTACGGGTCGAGTTTCCCGTCAAAGTTGCGTTTGCCGGAATGTTCCGCTGTCCCCGCGCCGTGCATTGTATGGAGAGCGACCGAATATGCGGCAATCCCCTCCCACGCGTCGCCGTTTTGCCGCAGCAGCTCCGGGACATTGCGGAGGTTGAAATCGGAACCGCCTGTAACTTTTTCGAGTTCGTCCCATCTTATCGGCATTGATACGGGCGCTCCGGGAAGCCCGCGCACGCTGTATGCGGAGACGATGCTCTGAAAAGTCCTGTTGCGATAGATGTCGATGAGCACGCGCCCCTTGCGGTACTCCTTCTTGATGAACATTGTAGTCGTCTGGCCGTGAGCCTGCACGAACTGGGAGGCCAGCCCCTTCGCGGCTTCAAAGACCTGCTCGAATGACCAGCGGGGCTCCACAGGAACGACAATATGCAGGCCTTTGCGTCCGGTCGTCTTTACGAAGGTGTGATAGCCGAAGGCCTCGAGGTGCTCTCTGAGCTTATAGGCGATTTCAACGACGTCTGCGAATTTGTATGTCTCTGGCGGATCAAGGTCGAAAACGAAATAATCAGGCCTGTCGAAGTGCGGAGACCGGCAATGCATCTGGTGCAGCTCGATACTCGCCAGATTTGCAAGCCAGACCAGAGAGGCATCTTCGGTCGCGATAATGTAATCCACGGCCTCGTCCTTTTCTCCTCCCAGTCTCGCATGTTCGAGCCATTCAGGGGCCCATTCAGGCCTGTTTTTCTGGAAGAAGCGCTCCCCATCGATGCCGTCGGGAAAGCGCACGAGCGAGAGTGGACGGCCTTTCAGGTGGGACAGGATTGCAGGCGCAAGCTGCAGATAATACTCGATCAGTTCGGCCTTCGTTATCAGATCGTCAGGGTAAAGGACCTTGTCGAGGTTCGAAAGCTCGATCGTCCTTTTGCCGACGCGCACATTCTGGGATTTCTTCGGCATAGATAGAAGCTTATTAAGAGTTATTCCAAATGGCAAGCATTGCGCTGCGGCAGATGTCCGGTTTGATTAAAAAGAGTTGATGAGCTCGCCGAAGTCCCTGAGGACCGTGAAGCCGCTGTGCGGTGTGTCGCCTTTCCGGGAGCTGGCCCTCGTTTTGTGCAGGAGATATTTGATGCCGTAAGCGCCCGCAGTCTCCAGTATTTCTGCCAGGTCGTCTATGAACAGGGTCCTCTCTTTCTCGAAGTGAATGACCTTTTCGAGCTTGTTCCAGAACTCTATGCGCTCCTTTGGATATCCGAGTTCATTGGACGTTATGCACCTGTCGAAGTATTTACCAATGTCCGTCTTTTTCAGTTTCAGGTCCAGGACTTTGTAATGGGCATTGGTTACCATATAAACCTTTTTGCGGTGTCTCTTTAGGGCACTGAGGAATTCGATCACATGCGGATGCACGTCTATCAGGTGTCTGATCTGCTCCTTCAGCGCCGGTATATCAAGCTTCAGCTCCCGCGACCAGAAATCTATATCGGTCCAGTTCAGTGTCCCTTCATGGGCCTTGTATTTTGAGAGCAGCTCCTCTTTCGCCCTTCCGAAGCTCAGATCATGCCTTTCGGCATACCGTTCAGGAACGAGATGCTCCCAGAAGTAGTCGTCGAAATACTTGTCCAGAAGCGTACCGTCCATGTCCAGAAGGACGTATTTAATATCCTTTAGCGGGATCATCCTCTCCCCTGTACCAGGACTGGTCTATGTTGTACTTCGTCTTTTCATAGACAAGTTCCATGATCCCGCGCAGCTCCTCAAACACACTGTCCAGAGTATCGCTATCAGCCAGGTCTTCGGTATCAAGGTCGTATGCATATGAAAGCTCGTACTCCTTCGCCGGCTCGCCTGCGCCGTAGAATTCTTTGACGAGCAGCACAGGCTCCGATTCAGGATACTGGCGTTCAATGTCGCGCATCAGACCCTCGATGTCCGGATAGCCCTCCATGATCGGCAATCTAATTATAACGTCAAGCTCCAGCGTGTTTTCAGCGGGCACTCCGTCTTCCTCGGGCTTTATATCGTCGTACATCGACATGCCTGTCTGAAAGACGTCAAAGGTAAGCGATACTGTAGCCGACACCGGATAGGGGTCCTCCATGCCGGGCAGGGTGAGTGAAAACCTGCTCTCTCTGGTCAGGGAGAACTGCTCGATGAAAACCTGTATGTTAAATACCTCCAGATAGCCCTTTGCCGACTCCGCCATCTTCATCTGCACTTCCTCGAACCTTGTCATAGTGCCTCCACTTGTTCCAAAATATCAGTAATTATACCATTGTAAATCAGTCGGAGGCCATGAAGGATAAGGTTGCCATAGTCAGCGGAGGCGCTGTCGGATTGGGGCGGGAGATCGTTGCGGCACTGGTGGAATCTGGATGCCGGGTCTGCGTAAACTATCTTTCCTCACGCGAAGCGGCAGAGAGGCTGACGGCGGAGAAGGGGGACCGCGCAATTGCGGTGCGGGCAGATGTCTGCAATCGCGATGAGGTGTTGCACATGGTGCAGACTATCCTGCAAAAGTGGGGACGGCTGGATATACTGGTAAACAACGCGGGCATTACCAGGGATGCCCTTTTGCTGAAATATGTTGAGGAGGATTGGGATGCCGTACTCGGGGCGAATTTGAAGGGGGCCTTCAACACGACACAGGCATGCGCGCCCCACATGAAAAACGGTGGCCATATTATAAACATATCGTCTTATTCGGGGCTGAAAGGCAAGAAGGGGCAGGCGGCATACAGCGCATCAAAGGCTGCGCTGCTTGGGTTGACGAAAACGGCGGCCATAGAGCTGGCGGCTCAGGGCATCAGGGTCAATGCTGTCCTGCCGGGATTTATGCCCACCGGAATGGGCACTGCCGCTGCCGCCGCGCTTGAGGCGGCACGACGGGAAAGCCTTCTGCACACGTTGTCCGATCCGCGTGAAGTGGCCCTTTTTATCTCATATCTTGCAACGACCTGTACTATTACGGGTCAGACTTTTATTTTCGACAGCAGGATAGTCTAATGTGTGCAGAACCAGTCTCAAAGTTGATAATTCTTGAAAAAAAGCGTCACCCCCGCGTAGGCGGGGGTCCATTTAGAAACTGTAAACCTGGATGCCCGCCTTCGCGGGAATGACTACATTAGGACAATTCTTACTTTCGAGATAGATTCCGGCTGAAGTTCTGAAAATCAGGATATGAAGGATTCCGAAATGACAAAAGGAATATTCGTAACCGGCACCGACACGGGTGTCGGCAAAACCGTTGCTTCGGCGGTGATCGTGGCTGCGCTGATGCGGCAACGCATCAGGGTCGGCGCAATGAAGCCCATAGAGACCGGATGCGAGAAGAGGGACGGAATCCTTGTGCCTGCGGACGGTTCATTCCTCAGGTCGGTTTCTAATATGGACGACTCTCTCGATCTGATTACCCCGGTGCGTTATGAATTGCCTCTGGCCCCATATGTTGCCGAGTCTGAGGAAAACAGGGAAGTTGACCTGGGCAGGGTGTTCGAAGCGTATAAAGTGCTTTCGTCGAGATACGACTTCATGGTTGTCGAAGGCGTTGGAGGCGCCATGGTCCCTTTGACCAAAAAGGACGGCAGCCCCGGCAGGGCATATCTTGTCGCAGACCTCATGGCGGACCTCGGCCTTCAGGCTGTGGTAGTAGCTCGTCCTGCTCTCGGCACGATAAACCACACTCTTCTTACGCTGTCATATCTGTTCGACAAAGGGATCGGCGTTGCGGGTATCATTATCAGCTTCTCAAAGCCGCCGGATGGCACCATTGCAGAGTCGACGAATCCGCGGGCGCTGGCCGAGCTTTGCCGGGTCCCGATCGTCGGCACTATTCCTTATATGAGGGACATATCAGCCGGGGCCATCCAAAATGCGGCGATAGACATTGATACACAAAGGTTAATGGCAGCCGACCGGTGAGGGTTGTGCGGCAAGTTGCGCATGCCTTGTTTTGAAGCTAAGATTGAAACATCAAGGGTATCTTAGGGGTTCTCGATGAGCGCTATTGAATGGAATGAAGTGATGTCGGTGGGCATCGTGGAATTCGATGCGCACCATAAACGGATAGTCGAAATCATCAACCGCCTGGACGCACTGCTCGAAAAAAATGATGACAAGGACCAGATCGGGCCGATATTGGCCGAACTGTCGAATTACTGCCTGTATCATTTCTTTGCTGAAGAAGACGCCATGACAAGATGCAATTATAAATTGTATACGGAACACAGGGAAGAGCATATAGTGTTTACCGAAAAGATATTCCAGTTTCTGGAGGATATGCAGGGAGGCAAAGAGGGCGTGGGAAGGGAACTGCTCGCCTTTTTATGGCAGTGGCTGAGGGAACATATCCTTGTGACCGACAGGAAATACAGCGCCGACCTTCGGGCAGGGGGAATCTTGTAAGGGTGGACGACCGCCTCGGCAATACCGTATTCCTCTGCGTTAATGACGATTCGGCATCATTTATTAAATGGTCCCTTCAGCAGTACAGGCTTCCTCTAAAAATAGCTGGCTGCGGGAAGATCGGCAGTGCCGTGCAATCCAGGGTAACTGGCGGGATGAATATCCTGATCGTCGAGGATTCGATAATGGCTGAATCGGCAATCTCCTATCTGAAAAGAATGCGCCGGGAACATGCAGACTTGAGAATTATCATGATTGTTCCGCCCACAATTAAGAAAGAGCAGGCCGTGCAGATCATCAGCGAGAGACTGGTTGAAGGAATGCTTGTGCAGCCTTTTTCGACAGAGGTCCTTTGGAACTATCTGGACAAGATAAGCGCCAGGAAGGCTTCCTGAGGCATTTCTGAAAAAGCGTCTTACCTCGGTTTGATCTTTACGAACTTTCTTTTGCCCGACTTGATCAGGTATTCGCCTCTGACTAATTTTCTGTCAGGACTGTCAACCCTGTCATTGTCAACGCTCACCGCGCCCTGTTTGATCAGACGCATTGCCTCGCCGGTGCTCGCCGCCATGCCTGCAAGCTTCATGATCTTGGGAAGCCACATTTCTTCTTCGTCCCAAACAAGCTCGAAAACAGAGATATCATCCGGCAGGCCCTTATCCTTGAAGACCTTGTCGAACTCCTCTTTTGCATGAAGGGCTGCCTCTTTGCCCCAGTATCGTTCGACGAGTTCCATGGCCAGGGCTTCCTTAGCGTTCTTCGGATGAACAGAACCATCCTTCAATGAAGCTTTCAGGCCATTCAACTCATCAACGCTGATGTGGCTCAGAAGCTCGTAATACTTGACCATCAATTCGTCGCTGATTGACAGGGTTTTACCGTAAATGTCCCTGGGCTGCTCGGAGATGCCGATATAATTTCCAAGGCTCTTGGACATCTTCTTCACGCCGTCGAGCCCCTCCAGCAAAGGCAATATAACGATGGCCTGGGGCACTTGGCCGTATTCCTTCTGAAGTTCGCGGCCCATAAGCAGATTGAAACGCTGGTCTGTGCCTCCGAGTTCCACGTCTGCGCGAAGCGCGACCGAATCATATCCCTGAAGAAGCGGATATATGAATTCGTGTATTCCGATTGGGGTTTGGCTGTGAAAGCGCTGCTTGAAGTCTTCGCGTTCGAGCATCCGCGCCACCGTCTGTTTGGCCTGGAGCTTTATAAGTTCGATGGCGCTCAGACTTTCAAGCCATGCGCTGTTGAAAGTGACCGTCGTCTTTTCGGGATCGAGTATCTTGAAGACCTGCTCCTTGTAGGTTTCGGCGTTCTTGAGCACATCCTCTTTCGATAGCGGTTTTCTGGTTTCAGACTTGCCGGTAGGGTCCCCGATCATACCCGTGAAGTCGCCGATCAGAAAGAGTACCTCGTGCCCCAGCTCCTGGAACTGGCGCAGCTTCTCGATGAGTACGGTATGGCCGATATGAATATCAGGCGCAGTGGGATCGAAGCCCGCCTTGATTTTCAGGGGCACGTTATCTTTGACCGATTTTGCGAGTTTCTGCAGGAGTTCCTTCTCCTGTATGATCTCGACAGTGCCTCTCTTTATTATTTCGAGTTGTTTATCCGGTGCAAGCATGGCTGATATATTAAAACGTCATAAGTCGTGCAGTCAAATTCGCGCAGGCAAACAGTGCTGCGAGGCTCAGACGATGAGCAGCACTATTTGTCCTTTGTTTGAGTGCATCTGACCATGTCGAGCTTGAGGAACCTCATACAGTTGTTGCACGAGATGCAGTCGGCCCGTTCTTTGCCCTGCATGAACTTCAGCGGCAGGTCGGGCTCTCGGATCAGCGGGCGAGAAATGGACAGCAGGTCGGCGTCCTCTTTTTGCAGGATATCTTCGGCGACGCTTCTCGACCGTATTCCGCCCACAACCATCACGGGCATGAAAAGCCCGCGTGCGAAGATGCCCGCGGCCTCTCTGAAATAGGCCTCCTGCTCTTCAGTCTCGATATTGGGCCTTACGGTCATCTTTCCAGCCTCAAACATCCCGCCGCTCATCTCTATCGCGCTTATGCCCAGCGACTGGAGTCTTTGGGCTATCCTCAGGGCCTCCGCAGGCCGCAGGCCCCCTTCAATAAAGTCATCGGCATTCATCTTGACCATGATCGGGAAGGTGCTCACCACCTCTTTCCTTATGGCTTCATACGTCTCTTCGATGAAATGAAAGCGCCGCTCTTCATCTCCGCCCCAATAGTCGTCGCGCCTGTTTGTATGAGGTGAAAGGAACTCGCTCACCAGATAACCGTGGGCAGCATGTATTTGTATGCCGTCGAACCCGGCGTACATGGCCCGGCGCGCAGCGTCCGCAAATGCATAGACCATTTCCCATATTTTCGCGTCGTCCATAACTAGAGGGATGATCTTTGTGGATGGGTCGTAAACGGCAGACGGTGCGATGGGCTGGTTTCCACCCAGCAGGGTCGGAAAGCATTGCCTGCCGCCGTGCGACAGCTGCATCACTATCTTTCCGCCGCGCGCGTGAACGATGTCGGTCAGCCTTTTCAGCCCGTCTACGTAGTGATCGTTGTGTATGCATATCGCCTGCGGAACCGATCTGCCGGACGAATGTATCAATGCATTGCCGGTAATGATCAGCCCTGCGCCGCCGTCGGCAAGCGCCCTGTACATTTCGATAAGCGGTTCTGTTACAAAACCGTCGACGTCAGCGCGCTTTTCGTAAGTGGCGGACCGGACAATGCGGTTCCTGAGCTCCAGGCCGGCAAGGGAGAACGGCTCGAAGAGTTTCATTTGTCTCTGCCTCCAAGTTTAGCTGCCAGTTTCGCAGCTTCGATCAGGCTGGAAGGATCGGCAATGCCCTTCCATGCGATGTCATATGCCGTTCCATGGTCAGGCGATGTCCTGATGAAAGGCAATCCAACGGTCATGTTCACGCCTTTGTCGAAAGCGATCATCTTGAGCGGCACGAGCCCCTGGTCATGATACATGCATACCACTATGTCGAATTCCCCTTTGTAGGCTTTATGAAAAAGCGCGTCGGCAGGATAAGGGCCGGAAACAGGGATACCCATTGCCTTCGCCTCTTCAACAGCCGGAGCGATCTCGGTGCCTTCCTCATTGCCGAAGATGCCGGCCTCGCCTGAGTGGGGATTCAGTCCGGCAACCGCTATCCGCGGCTCTTTGATACCAATCAGGTTGCATGCCCTGTTTGCCATGGTTATCGTTTTAAGAACCCTGTCACGCGTCACCATGTCTGGTACTTTTCTCAGCGCCGCGTGGATTGTCGCAAGAATCACCCTGAGAGGGCCGCCGCAAAGCACCATCGCATAATCCTCAGTCCCGGTAAGTTCAGCCAGCATCTCGGTGTGGCCGGGCCATGGGAATCCCGCAAGCTTTAGGGATTCCTTTGAGATCGGGGCGGTGACAATGGCGTCCACGACCCCCATCATGGTAAGCTCCACCGCTTTTCGTATATATGCAACGCATTCCTTACCACCCTCGGAAGTTGCCTTTCCGCGGGCGAAGGTGCGGTTTTTAATATCTCCGGGGTCAAGGACGTCGTATTGACGACTGTCGAAGGCTATGCCGAGCCTTTCGGAAGCCTCGCCGATCACGGCCTTCGATCCTATGATCAATGACCTGCAGGCCTCCGACAGTTCTGCTGAAAGCAGCGCCTTGAGGACGATCTCGGGGCCTATCCCTGCCGGATCGCCGATAGTTATAGCTATTTTTGTGCGTTGTGGCATGGTCCCGTTGTGGACTTGATTATAATCTTTAAGCACCTGTTTTGTCTTTTGTATGGCGCCGAAGTTCCGATGTATCGGCAGCCGACCTGGCGGCTTATGTTAAAATTATCCGATGCGGAAAAGCAGCGAATGCTTATGACTGCAGAATAATAATCTGAAGATATCGGTATAGTACCGAAATATTGCTATTTGCCGACAATGGTCGGCAACCGCACCATTAAATGACGAGCGAACGACAGCCGGGCAGGGACATTTCAGCCAAATTAAGGATCCTTCTCATCGAGGACGATGAAGTCGATGCATATCTGATTCAGGAGTTGCTTATAGCGGCTTCTGTTTCGGTCCATATTCGCCATGCCTCGAGGATGTCGAATGCGCTCAAATTATTGTCGGAATCGAAGTTTGATGTCATACTTGCAGATCTTAATCTTCCTGACAGCCAGGGCTTCGGCACTTTTTGCAGGGTACGTGATGCAGCCCTGGACACGCCCATAATCATACTGACAGGGTTCGCGGATGAGGAATTCGCAATGAATACTGTTCAGAAAGGCGCTCAGGACTATCTGGTAAAGGGGCGCATTGATTCAGACTCGCTGCTGAAGGCCATACGCTATTCTATAGAAAGGCACAAGCTGCTGGCAGAGCTTGAAAGCAAGCTTGTCGAAATAGGCAAGCTCGAGAGGGAGCGGAAAAATCTTCTCTCGATGCTGGCTCACGATATGAAGAATTCGATCGTGCCGTCTATTCAGCTGTTGGAGAGTATAGCGGGTGGAGATATGGAAGATATGCAGTCCAACCTCGGCTTGGTTCTTGATGAATTGAAAACCGTCAATGGCCTGGCGACTAATTTCATGGATTTCGCACGGGTCGATCTGAAAGAATATTCGTCTGCGCCGTGCGAGTTCGATGTGATGTCCGTGCTGGAGAGGCAGATGGAGATATCAAATGTTAAGGCCGATATCAAGCACATTGACATCTCTATTGAATCAGAGCCTGAAGGACTGCAGAGCATTGTTGCCGACAAGGACCTGATCCACAGGTTATTTGCCAATCTTCTGGACAATGCCGTGAAGTATACCGAAGAAGGCGGATCGGTCATAGTGAAGGTTGCAGGCTATAGTAATGATGTCCTGGTCGAGATCAGAGATACTGGCCCCGGTATTTCGCCTGACTATGTTCCATTTATATTCGATGCCTTTTATCGTGCGGATACTGAACATAGAGGATCAGGCCTGGGGCTGGCCATTGCAAAGACTATCGTCGAAGCCCACGGCGGAAAGATATGGGTGGACAGCGAGCCGGGGAAGGGCAGCGTATTCAGTTTCACGCTGCCGCGAAAAAACTGACCGCGTTATCTGTCCAGCACAGCCGCATCCTTGGGCGGGGTGAAACTGAAGACCGAATTTTTTATGCCGGTGTTGATCTTTACATTCTTAAGCTGTATCTCTATTTTATTTGAAAGGTTGTCTGCTATGATGAGTGTTTTGATCGGGAACTCTGCACCGGACGGTACTATCTCTATATGCTCAACATTGCCCATGGGTTTCTTCGGCTTGATCACGACCGACCCGGGCGTACTTGAAACGACATCGAACTCCTGCCGGATATTCCCGAGGCCCGCAAGAAGGGTGATAGGCGCCTGCCCGTAGGTGGCACGGTCGAATTTTGACTTTATCACCTGGTTCTCTTTTTTCTGGTATATGATAATCTCATTTCCCTTTACGTAGATTGCCTGCGGCTTATCGCCCGAATATTCCCATCTCATTTTCGGCGGCTTTATAAAGAAGCGCCCGTTATAAACGTCCGTTCGTTTGAGGTCTTTGATAAAGCTTTTCTGTACAAAGCTGCCCGTCAGGTCTTTGATGCCTTCGTAAGCCTTCTGTATTTTTGTAACCTCGTCTTCTTCCGCACGCGAAGGCAGAGCGGCTACGATAAAAAAAACGAAAATGATAAAAACAGTCTGCAATGTCTTCATTGCTGTCTCCTTCTGATAAAGTCACGCGGTTTGCCTGCGCCTTTCGGCGGACCTACGAAGCCGTCTTCTTCAAGCAGCTCCATGATGGTTGCAGCCTTGTTGTATCCAATTTTGAAGCGGCGCTGGATGGATGAAATAGAGACCTCTCCGGCGGACTCGGCAAAGTCCACCACGCGCTGGTACATCTCATCCCGCTCCTCTGCGCTGAGGCCGCCCTTTTGATCGTCGACCACAACTATGCTCTCGAAGGATGTATAGTCCGGCGTGCCCTGGTCTTTTACGAACTTTGTGATATCCTTGACTTCCGCGTCGCTGATGTAGGCGCCGTGAATCCGCACGATCTTGACTCCGGGGATCATGTACAGCATGTCTCCCATGCCGAGCAGCTTTTCGGCGCCCATTGAGTCGAGTATGGTGCGCGAGTCTATCTTGGAGGTGACCTGGAACGATATCCGCGCAGGGAAATTGGCCTTGATCAGTCCCGTGATGACATCGACTGAAGGCCGCTGGGTCGCAAGGATAAGATGGATCCCCGATGCGCGGGCCATCTGCGCGAGCCTGGCTATCGCGCCTTCGACATCTGCGGGCGCTGTGAACATGAGGTCCGCGAGCTCGTCGATGAATACCACGATGTAGGGCAGGCGTTCCGAAGGCCCGACCTGCCGGTTGAAGGTTTCTATGTTTCTGGTGCCCTGTTCTGCAAGCAGGCGGTACCTGCGCTCCATTTCCAGGACCATCTTTTTCAGCGCCTCCGACGCGTCCTTCGGGCTTGTGATTACAGGCGAGATGAGGTGCGGAATGTCCGAATATGCCGAAAGTTCGAGCAGCTTGGGGTCTATCAGCAGCATCCTTACTTCGTTGGGCGTAGCCTTGTACAGAAGGCTGGTTATCATGGTGTTCATGGAAACGCTCTTGCCGGAGCCGGTAGCTCCTGCAACCAGCAGATGTGGCATCCTGGCCAGGTCCGATACAATGGGATTGCCGAATATGTCTTTGCCCAGGGCCAGCGTCAGCAGGGATGAGCTCTTCTGGAACGTCTCAGAGGAAATAATCTCCCGAAGCGCTACGGACGCCCTCTGGCGATTGGGCACTTCCAGCCCGATGGTCGCCTTGCCGGGAATCGGGTATACCCGGATGCTGGGCGCTCGCAGAGATAGTGCAAGATCGTCGGCGAGCGATACGATCCTGTTTATCTTTACGCCCGGCGCAGGCTCGAATTCGAACATGGTCACCACCGGGCCGGGGTGGGCCTGCTTGATCTTCCCGTTGACGCCGAAATCCGCCATCTTGCGCTCGAGCCCCGACGCTGCCGACATCAGCTCATCCTTGGTCGGTCCCTCTACGTCATCGGCATCCTTCAAGAAATCGATGGAAGGAAGCCGATATCCCGATTCATCAGACTGCCTAACAACAGGGCGCGGCTGCGTCACGGGTCTGGGCTTCATCTCGCGTATCGTGAACTCGTGCGGATCGTCTTCGAGCATATCCGGTTCTGGCTCTTCAACGGGGGGAGCCGGCTGCGGCTCCTGCACCACCCGACCTTTCTTCCGGTCGGAGATAAACGTGTATAGCGAAACCGGGCTGAGCAAGACGATCGAGACAGATATCAGCGCAACGCAAAAAATATAGGCCCCTACAATAGACAGCATCCCCCGGAATATCTCGGAAAGAAGAACCCCGACCAGGCCGCCGGACGGGTCGAAGGCATGAGATGATGTCTGGGATATCAGCTCTACCAGCATTGCGAGAGCCGGAATCAGCAATATAGATCCCAACACATGGAACAGGCTGCGCGTGCCGCCTGTGATCTTTCTTGCTCCGTATATGAGCAGGAACACAGGCAGCAGATATCCGGGCAGACCGACAATGGCCATGATCAGGTCTGCTATGTATGCTCCCAAGGGACCGCCGTAATTTTGCACAGGCCTGTCTGAAAAAGTGAAGAAGGAAGGGTCCCATTTATTGAAGGAAACAAGCGAGATCGTAAGGTAAATGCCGGCCAGTATGGCAAGAATGCCGACTATGATTCTGATCTTGCGATGCTCGTGCCTGTCGTCTCTGCCGGCCGGCGAAGACTGTCTCCGGCTGCGTGACGGCTTATATGAAAATTCGTCTTCGACTTCTGAAATCACCCTTTGAGCCATAGGATTATTATAGCACCGCGAATGCTGCTGAGATTATAACGTAAGCCCCGACGTTACGGAATATGCGAGGAATATGGCGCCAAGCGCAATACGGTAATAGCCGAAATGCTTGAATCCGTATCGCGGAACCAGGTATATGAACGCCTTCACTGCAATCAGCGCAGAGAAGAAGGCGACAAGACCGCCGATAAGCAGGAGAATCCAGTAACTGCTGTTGAACCCTGAAGAAGTTTTAAGCAGGTCATAGCCTGTGGCTGCGAACATCGTTGGAACAGCCAGGAGGAACGAAAACTCAGTGGCCTGCTTTCGGTCGAGTCCTGCAAGCAGCCCTCCGAAGATTGCGGCGGCTGCGCGCGAGACCCCCGGGATCATCGCCAGACACTGCACCAATCCGACCAGGGCCGCTCCGACGAAAGATACCTTTTCCGGCATCGAATAACGTGATTTTCTTCCTTTGGTCCATTGGTCCAGGGCAATCAGCAAAATGCCGCCTGCGATGAGGGAGGCACTCACTACATACGGATTGAATAGATAGTGCTTGATAGTTTTATATGCCAGAAGGCCGATAACTCCGGTGGGTATAAACCCGACTGCGAGTTTAAGATATATTTCGGCGCTTACGAGAAACCTGCGATAGTACAGGATCACTACCGAAAGGATGGCGCCGAGCTGGATCGCAATTTCGAAGGTCTTAACAAACTCTTCCTCGCCGATCCCCATGACCGCTGATGCCAGTATCATGTGGCCGGTGGAAGAGACGGGCAGGAACTCAGTGAGTCCTTCGATAACGCCCAGAATAAAGGTGTCTGTTATTGTCACAATACGCCTCCGAAATGCAATGAATTAGCTGCTATTTAGCATACACGATGATGCGCACGAAAATGAACTTGACAGGGGAAATGTTCTGAATATTATGTGACTTGAAGTGGTTTAATTCTCTTGGTTCATTTCGTTCATGTGTGATCGCCATGTATTGCTTCAAGGATTCGCGCAATGAAAATATCACGGACCGTTGCATCGGCCAAACTGGTTTCGTCCTCGACCGGCAACAGGGGAAAGCGCTTCATAAATTCGAGCGCAAATATGCCTGCGCCTTGCTCCGACACAATTCCGGATGGACTGTAAACCGGCAGGTCCCTTATCCCGCAGCTCGGTGATCTGCTTTTGAAAACGAACCCGCGAATGTTCATGCGAGAAAGCATCTTCAGCTTCTTCTCTACCCATTGCAGCATCGCATCAGTGTGGTCAATTGCCGTGTTCTCGGTGACCAATCGGGGAAAAGCAGCATCACCTTTCAGCTGCATGGGCTCCCGCGGAACGGTAAGTCCCATCTCCACTTCCGGACATAAGGGGACCCATTCTACGAATCTCCCGAAGTCATCCCGAAGATAGAGGTCGAGCTTGCCTCCGCCGTCGTAGCGAACTTTATTGCCCAGCAGGCATGAGCTAATGCCGAGCTTAACTCTATCTGTCATGGCAGGGTAAATAAATTGGGGCGCAAGCAGGCAGGCAATCCTGCCGCTTGTTCACCTCACACTTCCATTATGATCGGCATGATCATGGGACGCCTGTCCATGGTGTTGCGCAGATATTTCTTGAGGGTGGCCCTCAGCTTTGCCTGGATCAGCGAGGTGTCGGAGATGATATCGTCATCAAGGTGCATCAATGTGCCGGCCATAAGGTCTCTCACCTCGCTGATGATGTCCTGTGAAACATCTTCGAAGAC
Organism: Dissulfurispiraceae bacterium; assembly: GCA_035319185.1. GTDB lineage: Bacteria > Nitrospirota > Thermodesulfovibrionia > Thermodesulfovibrionales > Dissulfurispiraceae > Fen-1308. The sequence continues at coordinate 14,241 of DATHDF010000103.1, forward strand.
GAAGCCCCTTGAGATGATGTCCGGTCCCGAGACTATTTTCTTGGTTGTCTTTTCGACCACTACGAGTATGATCACGATGCCGTCGTGCGCAAGCCGCCTTCTGTCTCGCAGCACTATGTCCTCCACGCCTCCTATACCCCTTCCGTCGATGAATATCCGGCCCGAGTTGACCTTTCCAGCTGCTGCAGCGCCGTTGTGTGTGATTTCGAGTATGCCGCCGTCTTCCAGGATGAATATGTTTTCTTTTGGTATCCCCGATTTTTCGGCCAGCCGGTAGTGATACTTCAGGTGCCGATATTCACCGTGCACCGGCATAAAATACTTCGGCCTCACCAGGTTCATCATCAGCTTAAGCTCTTCTTTGGATGCGTGGCCTGAGACATGAATATCGGATACCTTTTCGTATTTGACATCAGCGCCCCGCCTCATCAGATGATTGATGATCCGACCTATCGACCGCTCGTTGCCGGGTATTATTTTTGCCGAGAGTATAACTGTATCTCCCTCTCTGATCCTTATCTGCTTATGCTCATCTATAGCAATTCTGGACAACACGCTCATGGGTTCGCCCTGGCTGCCTGTGGTAATGATTACGACCTTTTCGTCAGGCAGGTCTTTAAGGTGCTCCATCTTCATCCAGGTGCCATGCGGCACTTTGAGATAGCCGAGCTCAAGCGCGATCCCTGCATTCGATACCATGCTCTTGCCGCACATGATCACTTTTCGTCCGAACTGAACCGCCACATCGATGGCCTGCTGTATCCTGTGAATGTTCGATGCAAAGGTGGCTATTATGATCCTGCCTTTTGATTTGCCGAAGATGTCTTCAAAAGCCCGGCGCACCTCTTTTTCCGAAAAGGTAAAACCGCCTTTCTCTGCATTGGTGCTGTCGGAAAGCATCAGCAGCGTGCCCTTCTCGCCGTATTCGGTAAACTTGTGCAAATCCATCAGCTCGCCGTCCACGGGCGTTGGGTCGAGTTTGAAATCGCCGGTATGGATAATGTTTCCTAAAGGCGTCTGTATGCCGAGTCCTACTCCATCCACTATGCTGTGAGTAACACGGATGAATTCGACCTTGAATGCGCCAAGGGTTATAATGTCGCGCGGTTTTACCGGGATAAGGGGAATGTCGAGGATCTCGTGTTCGTTCAGCTTCTCCCTGACAAGGGCAAGTGTTAATGCCGTGCCGAAGACAGGGACATTTATTTCTTTGAGCAGAAAGGGGAGGGCGCCGGTGTGGTCCTCATGCCCATGCGTAAGGACTATCCCCTTCACTTTTTCTCTGTTGTCGAGGATATATGAATAATCCGGAATGACGACATCCACGCCGAGCATCTCTTCTTCAGGGAACATCAGGCCCGCGTCGACGACTATGAGATCGTCGGCATACTGGAGGACAGTCATGTTGAGGCCGATCTCTTCTACTCCTCCCAGTGGTATGACCAGGAGAGAGCCTGATTCAGCTTGTTCCGGAACGTCGGGCATATTCAATCACTTAACATAAACAATTCAGAAAACTTTGTAAAGTCCAGCGCTATAACGGCTTTCTCTTCAGCCGCAACGAATTCGTAACTACCGACACGGAGCTGAAGGACATGGCCGCCGATGCTATCATCGGGTTGAGCAGGGGCCCTCCGAATATATGGAGCAGGCCTGCGGCAACCGGAATGCCGACGATATTGTAAATGAATGCCCAGAACAGGTTCTGCCTGATGGTCCTGATCGTAAGCCTGCTCAACTTTATGGCATCGACCACTGATCTGAGGCTGCCTCTGGTAAGGGTGATGTCGGAAGCCTCGATCGCGATGTCTGTCCCGGTGCCGATTGCGATTCCGACATCTGCCGACGCAAGGGCCGGCGCATCGTTGATGCCGTCGCCCACCATTGCGGTGACCTTGTTTTCAGCCTTGAGTTTCTTTATTATGTCCGTCTTCCGGTCAGGCAGCACCTCCGCATAGAATCGCTCAATGCCGACTTGACGAGCCATGCTCTCCGCTGTATTCCTGTGATCGCCGGTCAGCATCACGACCTCGATTCCCATGGAGACAAGCTCCCGCACAGCGGCAGCAGAATCCTCCTTGACAGGGTCGGCAATTGCGAACACGGCCCCCAGCGTTTTGTTGACGGCCATGAATACCGGCGTCTTGCCTTCCGAGGCGAATTTGACGGTGATATCCTCAGCCTCAGAAGTGTCGATTCCTTCGCCGGACAGCAGGGCCTGATTGCCCATGATTATTTGGAGCTCCCCGTCGGTCTTTGCTTTCACGCCGCCCCCGGAGACAGATACGAAATCAAGCGGTTCTCGCACGGTGATCTTCTCACTGTTGGCCATTCTTACAATAGCTTTGCCAAGAGGATGCTCAGAAAGCTTCTCCGCCGACGCCGCGACTTGCAATAAATCGGCAACAGGCATATCACTATGCGACCCCAATTTTATTATATCGGCCACCTCCGGTTCGCCCTTGGTGATGGTCCCCGTCTTGTCCAGTATTACGACGTTTATCTTGTGGGCAAGCTCCAGTGCCTCCGCGTCCTTGATGAGTATTCCGTTTTCAGCTCCTTTCCCCGTACCGACCATGATGGCAGTCGGGGTTGCGAGCCCGAGTGCGCAGGGGCAGGCTATGATAAGCACTGCTATGAAGTTCATGAATGCCGGGGCAAACGCATGCTGCGGCCCTAATAAAAGCCAGAGCAGAAAGGTCATGACAGCTATACCCATCACAACCGGCACAAAGACACCTGCGATCTTGTCGGCGAGCCTCTGGATCGGCGCCTTGCTGCCCTGTGCTTCTTCCACCAGTTTGATGATCCTGGCGAGTGAAGTTTCTTTACCCACACGCATGGCAGCGAACCTGAAGCTGCCTGCCTTGTTAACTGTCCCGCCGTATACCATTGAGCCAGGCAACTTCTCAACCGGAATGCTCTCTCCCGTCAGCATGGATTCATCGATAGTCGATGCGCCCGATACCACTTCGCCGTCCACGGGCACCCGCTCGCCGGGGCGCACTACGATAACGTCTCCTTCGGAAACTTCCGCTATGGGGACTTCCCTCTCCTGGTCGCCTCTGAGAATGCATGCGGTTTCGGGCTGAAGACCGATTAGTTTTTTTATGGCCTCCGACGTCTTGCCTTTTGCCCTGGCTTCGAGCAGCCTGCCAAGCAGTATCAAAGTTATAATTGTTGCGGAAGTGTCGAAATATACGTTTGGCACAATGCCGCCGCTCGTGAATAATTGCGGCGTAAAAGTGGCTGCAAGGCTGAAAAAATATGCCGCATTGGTGCCCACGCTTATGAGAGTGTTCATATTGGTGGAGCCGTGTCTTATGGCCGAGACAGCGGCCTTATGAAACCGCAGCCCCGACCAGAACTGCACCGGTGTGGCCAGAACAAGCAAAACGTACCAGCTGGAAATCACAGGGAGAGTGAACATGCTGCCGATTATGATAGGCACTGTAAGCAACAGGCTGATGATAAAACGTAATCGAAGGGCCTCGTATTCTTTACGCCGCGTCTCCCGTTCGGAATCCGCGAATTCTTTGGTAATCAGGACCGCCGAATATCCTGCATCCGCTATCACGCGCTTGAAGTCATCAAAGCCTGTTACAGTCGGAATATATTCGACAGAGGCCTTTTCCGTCGCAAGATTCACCGATGCCCCTACAACGCCTTCTATTCCTTTCAATGCCTTTTCGACCGCACCAACGCAGGCGGCACAGGTCATGCCGTTTACGGCCACATCGAGCTTTCGGGTTCCCACCCCGTAGCCCTCGTCCTTTATCGCGTCGACGACTACCGGCAACAGCTTGGGGACGTCGGACTCTGAGAACTCGATTGTGGCGCGTTCCAGCGGCAGATTCACAGCCGCGCTTTTCACGCCTTCAACCTTCTTCAACGCCCGTTCGACAGCGGCGGAACAAGCCGCGCAGGTCATCCCGGTAACAGGTATGTCGATCTTCCTGGGCATAATATTTCAGAATTGAGAAGACAGAAGCTTGACTTCTTTCTCCTGAATCCTTCTATTTCAGAACTTCACCTTTGGCGCTTCCTTTTCCGCGGCAGGCACCTCATAATAGGCCGCCTGCTGCACTCCGGCGATGGAAGCTATGATGCTGCCCATTACAGTCCTCCGGTAAGTATTCAGCATTTGCGCCACATCGTTGTATCTCTTCCTTTCGACAGCTATGCGGTTTTCAGTCCCTTCCAGGCTGTCTTGAAGCTTCAGGAAGGATTCATTCGCTTTGAGCTGAGGATAGGACTCTCTCAGCACAAGCAGGCGGGAAAGCATGCCTTCGAGCTGGTTCGATGCCTGTATTTTCTGGCCGGTGTCCTTGGCCTGAAAGTATTTTGTCCTTGCCTCGGCGATGTTTTCGAAGAGCTGCTTTTCGTGAGTTGCATAACCCTTGACAGTCTCGACAAGGTTTGGTATCAGGTCATAGCGCCGCTTCAGCTGATTGTCGACCTGCGCCCACTGCGCCTTAACCTGCTCATCCAATGCAATCGCCTTATTGTACTGGCCGACCGCCCACCCGCCGATTCCGATGACAATTATGGCGATTATCGCTACTATGCCCAATGCTATTTTCACTCCGTTACCCATCATAAACCTCCTTTAAATATTTTTAAAAGTTTTATGTTTAAGAGTTTAGGCGTTTAATAAAGGCAACTCTTCAACTCCCAACATTTAAACTCTCTAACTGTCTTTATCACCAATCGCCGGATGCGCCTCCGCCGCCGAAATCGCCGCCTCCGCCCCCGCTGAAGCCGCCATCACTACCGCCTCCGAAACCGCCTCCGAATCCTCCTCCGCCGAAGCCTCCCGGGCCGCCCCAATAGCCGCCGTATGATCTCCTCCTCATAAGAGAAAAGATAAAGGGAACCGCAAACATGATGAGGATTGATATCCAGAACAGATCGGAAAGGCTGAAGCCCCTTCCTCTTTTTGTTTGCAAGGCGGACGCCTTCGGCAGCCCGGTGATTTCCACGTTCTGGGCTGCCGCTACAGTTTTTATAATCTCAAGGGTTGCATTGAAGATCCCGCTGCCGTAATCGCCTTTCCTGAAATAGGGGACCAGATATTGCCTGCCTATTGTTCCGACGAGACTGTCAGGCAACGTCCCTTCCAGGCCATACCCGACTTCGATGCGGTATTTGCGATCATTCACGGCTACAGTAAGCAAGATGCCGTTGTCTTTTCCCTTCTGGCCGAGCTTCCATTTTTCATGTGCCATCCTGATCGAAAAATCTTCTATACTGTCCCCGTCGAGGCTTTTAATTGTCAGGACGACCATCTGAGCCGAGGTCTTCTGCTCCAGCTCCTTGAGATATGCGTTCAGCCTGGCCTGAACTTCGCTGTCGAGGATTCCGGCGAGGTCCACGACATAAGCCTGCGGAGAGGCCGGAGGCTCAGGTGTTACCGCATAAGCGGCATGCGCAACCAGGAGCAGGCACCCCATCAGCAGAATGAGGAAGGCCCTTTCGATTGATTCAGTGATCCGGTCTGATCTACTGCGCAAGCGCATTTACAATCCCGGCGATTGCTTCCAGGCTGCCGTAATATTGTTCAAGAAGTAAAAGGAGTTCATCTTTATTCTTTATCGGGTTGTCTTTCAGCGAGATTGCCCTGAGGAGTACCTCTTTGTCGATACCGGTCGCGCTACTGATGGCGCTGATTATTTCTGTTTTTGCAATGACGGGCCCTTTGCCCAGAAGGTGCATTATGGCCCTGAATATCGGGATGCAGCCCTTGATGGACCTGTAAAGCAGATGGGAAACCCTTTCAGCTTCGCCCATTGATGCTATATAGCCATTCCACACCCCTATAAGTCTTGTCTTCATTTCTCGCTCGCACTGAAGCCGTAACAGACTGCTGTTTATTTCAAGCCCTTTGAGGATGTCGGCCCCCCATGCAGTCTTGTGAATAGACCTGAGATCGAGGAACTCAACAGGAAATACATCCAGCGATTCACTGATATAGGCCGGTGTCATTACAAGAGGCGCGGAGATGCCTTTCGGCTTATATTTCTTGCCGAGAGGCGCCAGAAATTTGAAGAAGTCGAAATGCAGGTCCGCCAGCACTATCAATGAGTTCACATCGGACGCCTTCGGGCTGAAGTCGGAAGTAATGGCGCTTCCCGTCACATAGAGCGAATGCACTTTCTCTGGGCAACACGACAGTACTTCGTCGAAAAAAGGCCGTATCCTGTCGGCTGCGTCGGGCAAAACTCCGCTTAGATCGAGCTTTTCCATGTTTTCATTATAACATGCGCTGCGTTCAGTGCATGCCGGGGGCGACCGTTGTCTTGCCCGCCCTCATCAACAGGACCAGCGGCAGGACGCAGAGCATGATGATGCAGACCAGATGGAAGGCATCGTTGAAAGAGAGCATCGACGCCTGTCTGAGCATTTCTCCGTAAATGGTCGCAACTCCTCCCTGCTGCGCGGACAGGGGATCTGCTCCGCTGAGTTGTATGGCTTGCGTGCTCTGGGCAACAGCCATCCGGTATGCGGTGTCATATGGTGTCAGACTGTCGACAAGATGTGCCTGATGAAATTGGGCCCTGCGAGCCAGGATAGTGGTAACAAAGGCGACTCCGAAGCTTCCCCCAAGGTTTCTCAGCAGGTTATATATTCCGGTAGCATTGGCCATATCTTCCTTACTTATGCCGGACATGGTAAGCGTCGTCAGCGGGATAAAGAAAAAGCCCATGCCTATGCCCAGGACAACCCGCGGCCAAATTACGGTTGCAAAGTCTGCGCCGAGCGTGAAGTTGGACATGAGGTAGGTCGCGTAAGCGTTTACCAAAATCCCGAACGACAGCAGCGCCTTCGGGTTCACCTTTGTTACCAGTCTGCCGGCAAGCGGCAGCGATATCAGCGTGGCGATGCCACCCGGTCCCAGAACGACCCCTGCAAGATAGGCTGTATAACCCATAAGTGACTGGAGGTAGATGGGCAGGAGGACAATGCTGGCAAACAGGTTGAAGAACCCGATAAACATTACGGTGCTGCCGGTGCTGAACGAGATGTTCCTGAATGCCTTGAGATCGACGATAGGATGTTCCGCAAAGAAGCGCTCCACTATCACGAATGAAATCAGAGAAACTGCCGAGATGATGCTGAGCGTCAGGATGAAGCTGGATTCGAACCAGTTGTCCTGCTGGCCCTTGTCAAGGACTATCTGCAGGCAGCCGAGACCGGCGGCAAGCAGCAGCAGCCCCCAGTAGTCAATTCTCATCTTCTGCCTCTTCATATAGGGCGGATCGCTTATCACCATCATCGTCATGAAGATGGAAATGATGCCGATCGGGATATTTATATAAAAGATCCAATGCCACGACCAGTTGTCGGTTATCCAGCCGCCGAGGAGCGGTCCTATTATAGGGCCGAACATTATGCCCACGCCGAAGACTGCCATGGCAATGCCGTGCTGTCGCGGGGGGAATGTTTCGAGAAGTATCGATTGCGATATCGGCTGCAATGCTCCACCACCTATGCCCTGCAGTATCCTGAAGAACACGAGGCTTTGCAGGCTCCAGGCCGAGCCGCACAGGAAAGAGCTGACAGTAAAAAGCACGATCGAAAATATCAGATAGCGTTTTCTTCCAAACAGCCTGCTGAGCCATCCCGTCATTGGTATGATGATGGCATTTGAAACAAGATATGAGGTTACGGTCCAGGTGGATTCGTCGATGCCCGCAGAAAGGCTGCCGCGTATGTGATCAAGCGAGACGTTGACAACCGATGTGTCCACTATCTCTATGAGCGTGGGCAGCATGACGGTCAGCGCGACGATCCATTTGTTCCACCTGTTCATCTTTCGATAATTACAGTCGGAACTACCGACATGCCCACGCGCAGGACATGAGGGTTTTCTTTATTGTTCAGGACAATCTTTACGGGTATTCTTTGGACAACCTTAACATAGTTTCCAGTAGCATTTTCGGGAGGGAATAGCGAAAATGCCGAGCCTGTGCCGGCCATGATGCTGTCCACCTTGCCCTGAATGGTTGTGCCCGGATAACTGTCTACCTTAATGTCGACCTTCTGACCATGGCGGATCCTTGCGAGCTGGGTTTCCTTGTAATTCGCCACAATCCATACATCTTCGAGCGTGACCAATGCCATGAGGGGCTGACCGGGCTGCACCTGGTTGCCTTTTTCCACATTCTTTTTTGTTATGCGCCCGTCCGCCGGGGCGTAGAGTTTCGTATACCCTATATTCAGTTCTTCGGTCTTTAGCCTGGCTTCCTTTGCCGTGACGGAAGATGTCTGCGACGCAACTGACGCTTCAGCCTGACGAAGCAATTCGCGCGAGGCCTTTACTTCCGAGAGCGTGACGTCATAGCCGGTCTTCGTCTTGTCGTAACGTTCTTTTGATATGGCCCCTTTACCGTAGAGCGCCTCGGCTCTGCGTATGTCTATTTCTGCTTGGCGGAGGTTGGCTCCCTGAAGCTCAAGCTGCGCCCTGGCCGACATAACCCGGGCCTGCGCCTCAGCCAGCTTAGATTTCTCAGCATTAACCGATGACAAGGCTTCCTGCATACGCGCGTCATAATCCTCGGGGGCAATTTCAACGAGCAGATCGCCTTTCTTGACCATCTCGTTATCATTGACATTCACCGCCCGTACGGTGCCGGATATCTTTGGAGCGACGCTATATATCCGTCCGTCTACAAAGGCATCGTCGGTCGTGATATGATGGGCCTTATAGTCCATGTAGAAAAAAAGCGCTGCCGCTCCCACAATCAGCGCTAGCGCAAATGAGACGATCACGATCTTTCTCTTCCCATTATTTCCGTTATCCTTTTTTTCTTCTTCCATAATGACTCCGTATCGAGTTAAGGAGTGAAGGGTTCAGGAGTTAAAGAGTTAATAAGATAGTCTATATAACTCCTTATCACTTAAACCCTTGAACTCCTTAACTCTTATTTATATTGTTCCGTCAGATCTTCCCCTGTAGCATAGATCAACCCATCATGTGCCCGTCGCATATCATATAGAGCCTTATAAAAATTCTTTTCGGCCAGCGTGAGTAGCGATATTGCATCCAGCACATCTGTAGCCGTGCCGACGCCTTCTTCGTATCTGACTTTGTTTATACGAAGGTTCTCTTCTGCCTGCTTGATGGCGTCTCTTGTTGTTGCCACACTGTCACGGGCGCTGCATTCGTCCAGATAGTATCTCTGCACTTCCAGTTTTATGTCGTCAATGAGCTTGGCCCTCTCTTCGCGAAGTTGTTCCGTCCTAACCCTGATCTTCGATATCTCGGCCTTCGTCGCCCCGCCGCTGAACAGATTTATGGTCACGCCCAGGACCAGGGACCAGTTGTCTTCGTGCAGCTGATATTGGTTGCGAGTATAGTTATAGCCGCCTTCGGCGAAAAATGCGGGCAGGTAATCCGATCGCTTGGCCGTTTCCTGCAGGTCTCCGATCTTGATTCGACGGTCGGCTATCCTGATTTCCGGTCTCCGCTGCAATGCAGCATCCCACGACGTATCCAGGACCGGGGCGGGCAGAACATCGTCCGGAACTTCTACCGGCATTACATCGGCGGTAAGCGGCCTGGAGAGTATGTTGTTGATTCGGGATGCGTTATATATCCTCTGATTCTTCAGGGTCAGCAGCCTCTGTTGCGCATCGGAAAGTTTGACCTCGGCCTGCAGAAGATCGTTTTTTGTGATCACGCCGGCATCGAAGAGATCCCGGGCCTTCTCGTGGTGGGACTTGAGGGCGTCCACTTCACGCTGTCCCACTTCCACCATCCGTCCGGACTCAAGAAGATTGAAATAGGCATTGATAAAGTCCAGGGCTACGAGGTTTTTCGTCCTTGATATGTCGTCCTTCGTCAGCTCCATGGATTCCAGCGACGCGCTGTACAGGGATTCGCGCGCCCAGAAGTCGAAGAGAGTCTGATGCACGGCAAGCGTATAAGAAGGGTAGTCCTTGTTCGCGGTCGGCACGCTCAGCGGGCCGAAGACTGCGCCGGGCTGGTGCGCAAGCATGGTGTATTCTGCGGAGGCGTTTACGATGGGGAAGAATCTCGAACGCGCGAGCGCAATGTCTTTTGAAGCCAGCTCCCTGTTGAAGCTCGCGATCCTTATGACCCTGTTTTCATCCGTAACCGCCCTGAGCCCGTCAGCCAGCGTCAGCGTCTGGAGCGGCTCCTGTGACCATACGGCAACCGGCAGGAGCGCAACTGTGGAGAGAATCAGCGATATCAGCGACATGCAAACTTTATTCATGTCAGATCTCCTCATTTTATGCCTATTGCCTTATCCAGTGCTGCCGAAGCCACGTTGTAGTCATACAATGCCTGTATGTATGCGGTTTTGGCGTTTGTGTATGCTACCTGTGCATCGGTAACCTCAACAGGATTGCCCACGCCTGCAGCGTAGCGGCCATTTGCTATATCAAGGTTCTCAGTGGCTTGCCTGACGGCGAGTTCTGCGGTCGGTATGCGCTCTTCAGCAGCCCTCAGATTGAGGAACGCCTGCTGCACTTCAAGTATAACGCTCTGCTTCAGGAGGTCTAAATTGGCTTTGGCTGCGTCTGCCGTTGCAATCGACTCGTTGACCAGATGGTGTGTGAGGAAGCCGCTGAATATTGGGAATGTCACGACCACTCCCGCATTCCATCCTTCGTCGCGAAACGAAGTGTCGCCGGACTGACGGTTGTATGCGGCATTGCCTGCGATCACCGGGAAATAGCCCTTCCGCGCAAGATCAATCGATCGCTCGGAAGCCTTTACTCTCAGATCGGTAGCCTGGACTTCGGGCCGGTTCTGCATGGCTGACTCGATTGCTTGCGACATAGAAATGTCCCTTTTAATATATGCGAGCGAATCCTCCACTGAATAGTCCGGCGCATCAGTCATCCCCAAGGCGTTGTTTAGCGTGACGCGAGCGATACGCAGTGAATTGCCGGCTGTGATCTCGTTCAGCCTCGCATTGCTCAGATCCACCTCTGCCTTTGTGACGTCGAATTTCGGGTGCGTGCCGACTTCATAAAAGCCCCTGGCCTGATCGAGGTGCTGAGCGAACTGGGCGACAGTCTGCCTGGCGACTTCAAGGTTCCGCTGTGTCTGCAGGACCCCGTAATACGACTGCTTGACTGTCAGGATCGTCTGGGCGCGCGCAGCATCAAAATCCGAGTGGATGGCGTCTAGGGTCAGCTTCTGGATATTGACCTGCGTGGGTGTTTTGCCGAAGTCGTATATAGTCTGCGTCAGAGAGGCACTTGCCGAGTACTGATCGAAAGAACTGCTGCCTCCGGCCAGAGAACCTGATGCGCCGTTCGACGATATGGGTTTTATTCTGCTGTACCCCGCCTGGGCATTTACTTGCGGGAAGTAGGCGGATTGCGCCTCGCCGACCCTGCTTTCTCCGGCCTTGATGTTGTACCTGGCGGCATTCAGCGAGGGCTGGTTCTGCAGGGCGATGTCGACGCACCGGGTTAAAGTAAGCGTTTCTCCTTCGCTTATTGTCCCGCCCGTTCTTGAATGGTCCTGCGCCGCCGCTGCAACCGGCAGGAGCAGGACAACAAGAGAGATCAAGAATATAATCCGTTTCATAAAATCCTCCTGGGTCGATGGTGAACAGGATAGCGCCTTTTTTTACAGACTGCCCTTTTTCGACATCATTTTTTTGTCCCTCGCGAGAAGATATTGACATAGCCTTCGATTACCGAATCGTCGCTGTAATTGCTGACCAGCCCCAGGCACAAGACCTCCTTGGTGATGAAATACTGGTAAAACATGCTCAGGAACAGCCGTGCGGCCAGGAACTCGTCGAAATTCTTCAGGTCGCCCATCTTCCGTCGGGATTTGAAAAATCCTGCGAGGATGTCGAGCAGCTCCGTCAGGAACGCGTTCTGCACGCCCTTTATCTTCTCCGGATAGAGGTGACATTCAGAGTGCATTATCTTGACGAGGTCTTTTCGCAGCCTGAGTGTTTCTATGAAGCGCCGGGCTATCTCGGAGAGGGCTTTTTCATAAGGCATGGCTTCAACGGACGGCAGGATTTCCAGGAGGGCGGGCAAAAAGGTATAGGTCGAGAGCACTTCCCTGAGCAGTGATTCCTTGGACGGGAAATGCCTGAACAGCGTAACCTCAGCGACCCCTGATTCAGCGGATATCTCTTTGGTTGTGGCGCCCAGATACCCTTTTTCAGAAAAAAGGCGCAGGGCCGCTAAGACGATCCGCTCTCTTGTTGATATCCGGCCTTTGGGCATCGGAACCCTCCCGATATGAGTTTGTAAGTGCTTACTAACATTATATGATCAGGGCGAACATTGTCAAGCAGCGCTGTCCGTTTGAAACGCAGCCTTCATCTTGTTGGATATTGGCAGATTGGCCGGAGTGACCAGGCTTTAACGCGCCTCAGGTTTTCTTCAGCAAACATGCATGGGCGGATAGTCCTGCACCGAACGCGACCAGCATGCAGAGGTCCCCTTCTCTCATGCCGTTCTCAATCAGCCTGTCAAGCACGAAGAGGACCGTTGGGGAGGACATGTTTCCATAGTCACGCAGGATGCTACGCGTGGCAGCCAACTGTTCTTCAGACAGACCGATTTTATCTCTTATTGAATTGATTATCTTCTCTCCGCCGGTGTGGAGCGCCCAGTGGCGGATATCTGCGGTTTGCAGCGAATTACGAAGCAGAAGATCGCTGACCGCCAGGTTCGCAGCCTTGCTGACCCGGGTTTGAAGTCCCAGGAGAAGCTGGTTGTGGAGCTGTCCGTTTTTGTGGATGTAGCGTATGAATTCACGGTCTTCAGGTGCAAAGCGGCTTGCAGAGTCGAGGATTTCGAGGCCCTTGCGCTGTCCGGTCATGACTGCGGCAGCAGCGCCGTCTCCGAACAGGCTATTGGACACCACGAGGCTCAGGTCGTCAGCCATCTGGAACGTTGCGCTGCATATCTCGACAGAAACGCTTACCACCGCGCCCCCGCCTGTCCGCAGGTTGATCGCATCTGCGAGTTGCAGGTTCGGTATTGCCCCGCCGCAGCCGCTCCCCAGCAGATCGTATGCGCGGACATTTTTCGGCAGTTCCAGTTTTTCTATCAGATATGTAGAGATGCCGGGGCAGATATAGCCTGTGCATGTGTTTACTACCAGACCCTTGACTTCATCGATGCTGACTCCTGCGTTCGCAAGCGCCACAGTTGCCGCCTCCGCGGAAAGTGCCACTGACCAATCGGTGAATCTTTTAGTCCTGGCATCGGCGTCTTCGTCGAAAATCGCAGCTGAGTCGGATACCGCAAATGAGCGGGAGTTTATCGAAGGGTGCTCAAAGAGCTTTCTCATGACCGAAAGACTCCGATCGCTGAGCAGATGCCCTGTGCGAGCCTCAAGTATTTGCCCGGCAGCCTCCTGACCTACGCTGAACGGCGGCGTAGCTAGACCGAGAGATGAGATGAAAGTATGGTCGTTGCGAAGCATTTTATCACCTGTAAGTGTATATCCCGGTATATTGAAGAAGCCTGCGAATCGCAGGGGTGTGTCTCCAGAGGGGCGGCCTGAAGCCGATTCTCCGGCCGATCTTGTGCAGCGCGGGAAGGAACGGCAGGCTGAGAGATGTCGAATCTATTACATTCATGTGCTTTTTGATGTAGGTTCGCATGCGTTCCGAGAGCCAGTCCGGGTCTATATCAGGTGAAACATAAAAGACCGGCCGCAGCATCTCATGCGTTTTCGTATTCAATACTTTCTGCGCACGTGCTATGGCTTCCAGTTCAGTGCCTGGATAGATCCTCACTCCGATATTGAAGAACACGGCATCTTTCGGCCTTACATGCTCTTCGGCAAAAGAGAGCGTTTCTTCAACGCTCTGCCTGTTTTCGCCCGGGCCTCCCAGCAGAAAGATCCATATGCAGGGTAGTTGGCGCCTGCTAACGATTGCAGCCGCTTTGTGCACATCGGCCACAGTAAATGGTTTGCGCAGATGACCGAGAACAGCGTCCGATGCGCTTTCGGCAGTTATGCCCATCCCCACGAAGCCGGCTTCTTCCATCGCTTCTATCAGGGAGTCGTCAACGAAGGCCGGATTCAGCTCTAGGCTTTGAAGGCGCGCGCCATGTTTTTTTTTGCTGAGCAGAAGGCATATCTCCATCGCGTGGTCATACGGGGAGTTGAAGACATTATCGACGAACTCGATGTCTCTAAGCCCCTCCGATGAAAGTCGCTGCACGGCATCGGCAACATGTTCCGGCGGACAGAGCCGGTAGGACTCTCCCTCTATCTTCCGGTATGTGCAGTAGACACAATGGTAAGGACAGCCGAGTTTTGTCTGCAGTGGCACTGTTGACATCCTCGCAAGATACGAGGAGACGTCTATCCAGCGCCGCAAGTCCGGAGGCGCGCAATGGCGGGCGGGCGCCAGCGAAGGCTTGGGTCCTGCGCGGAATAGTCTGTCCGCTATGGCGAAGTTATTGCCCTCGATAAGAGATAACAGTTCCGGCGCCGCAATCTCTCCGTCGCCGACGACCGCGTAATCTGCCCCAGAAAAGCGGAGAATATCGTCCGGCATAACACCGACTGCGGCCCCTCCGATCACTATTTTGGCATCAGAGATCTCCCTGACGGCGTCGACCATGGCCGGAAGCCCGTCAAGGAAAAATTGAGGCTGCCTCATATCGTTGTTGTCGATGTTCCGCAGCGAAAACCCGACTATATCGAAACTGCCGGACTTAAGCGCCCGACGAAGGGATGCGATAGGGTCTGGATCAAACATGAGATCGAGCATTCTCGTCCTGTGGCCATGCTGCGACAATGCGTCGGCAACCATGCACGCGCCGAGCGGCATAACCGGAAAGGGCTGATCGCAGCGATTGGTATTGACCAAAAGGACGTCCATTTCGTTATATAGTTTAAACAGATTATCATATGATCTGAAATTGCCCCTATCCGTGGCATAATGCATTGCATCGGACGGCGGGCTTGCACGTTTGAAATTTTGAGCATACACTTATTGCATGATGCACAGATATGCAGAATCCGCCCTGATAAGGGGCGTATCTCTTGTTACGGAGGTTGGGATGAGATCAAGAATAGTTGTGCTTCTGGTTGCAAGTCTGTTTCTGGTAAATATCTTTGGGTGTGCGTCGATACCTGAAGAGCATAAGGGCGCAGCGACGGGGGCCGGAATCGGGGCGGCTACGGGTGTAATTGCAGGCGGACTGCTGGGCGCACATGGCGCCAAGACCGAGATGGCCATTCTGGGCGGCCTGGCCGGAGCGCTGGTAGGAGGCGCCATCGGGCATTATGCGGTCGACCAGAAGAGAACCGCGCAGGAAACCAACAGCAGGTATAGCTATAATTCGTCGGATGTATCGGTAAGAATTGAGGAGACATCCGCATACCCTTCGTCGGTCAATGCCGGGGACAAGATTGATCTCAGGGCTACATATGCTGTGCTTGGTGCATCTTCGGGCAGCCAGGTTGAGGTCGTCGAAAAAAGGGAGATTACCCATGCCGGTCAGGTTGTCGGCAACCCGGAAGTGAAGGTGACAAGAGGAGGCGGGACTTTCCAGTCGGTCGTGCCGCTTTACTTGTCATCGGATGCAAAGCCGGGCACTTATACTGTAAGAACTACAATTATCGCGGGCAATACGAGCGACTCCAGAGAGGCCACATTCAAGGTCAGGTAGTTTAATCGAAGGGGGCGCGATTTCTCGCGCCCTTTTGAATCCTTCAGGGATATTTTTTCAGTGGGATCATCTTGGCCGTAGCCTCGGCGACCAAAGTCCCTGACATGCTGTCGGTGATTCTCGACCTGGCTTCTATCAGCCTGTCCGTCTTCCTGATCAGTTCCGCCTCGACCGTCGCAGCCTGGCCTGCATTGAGCGGCTGCTTGAAACGCACGGTAATCTCGGCCGTAACCGGGTTAAGGCCCTCGGACATCGCTGCATAGATCATGGCTTCGTCGAGTATGGCTGTTACCAGACCGCCGTGTATTATATTCTTATATCCCTGAAACTGAGACGCGAGGACGAATTCAGAAAGGCTTTTCCCGCCTGAATACTTGAACGACAATTGCAGCCCGCTATGGTTGTCCTTGCCGCATACGAAGCATTGACCGTCGTCGATAGTGGCCATCGGGAGCGGGCGCTACTTGTTCATCATTTCGAGGAATTCTTTATTGCTCTTGGTACCCTTGAGTTTGCTGAGCAGGAACTCCATGCTCTCGACCGTGCTCAACGGGTTGA
>DATHDF010000104.1:0-51086 GCA_035319185.1 Dissulfurispiraceae bacterium
AACTCCGGACGCCTCGCTCAGTGGCGATACAAGGCGATCGAGCCGGTCGGACAGTCTATGCCCGACGCCGAGATCATGGACGAGCTGCATTTCAGGGTTAAGAAGCTCTATCGCAAGGAGGGCGGCAAGTTCCCTGCGCCCATAATGAATCTCACCTGGAATTACGGCGAGAAGGACGCGGAAGGCAAATTAAAACATCTGGACATTCACAAGGTTGCTATGGAGATCAACGGCTACTACCTTGAGGATGTATATGATAAAAAAGAGACACCGCCGAAGCTCATAGGCAAGAAGGGCGAGCTCTGCACCAATTTCGTGAGCCTTCAGGACGACGGCACTACATCGTGCGGTAACTGGATATATTCCGGAAGTTACACACAGAAGGACGGCAAGGTCATAAACATGATGGCACGAAGGGGCAAGGAAGACCCCACGGGCCTCGGCCTTTATTCCAGCTGGGCCTGGACCTGGCCACTGAACAGAAGGATCATATATAACCGTGCATCGGCGGACCCTAACGGCAATCCCTGGGACCCCAAAAGAGGAGTCATAAAATGGAATCCTACCAAGATAAGTCCGCAGACTAACAAGCCGGGCGTCTGGGAAGGAGATGTCCCCGACGGACCAGCTCCGCCACTTGCGGACGAAAAAGGTAAGCTGCCGTTTATCATGCGGGCCGACGGCGTAGGCGCAATATTCGGGCCCGGACTTGCTGACGGCCCGTTTCCAGAGCATTATGAACCGCTCGAGTGCCCCCTGCCGCGAAACCCGCTGTCGAATAAGCACCGTATCAATCCCACAGTCAAGCTATTTTTCGGCATGGAGGGCGGGCTGCAGGAAGATGTCTTCTACTCGTGCGACATGAGATATCCGTACGTTTGCACGACATACAGGGTAACCGAGCATTGGCAGACTGGAGTTATGACCCGACACGTGCCCTGGCTCCTCGAAGCTCAGCCGCAAATGTTCGTCGAGATGAGCAGGGAACTCGCGGCTGAAAGGGGAATTGCCAACGGCGAGAAGGTTACGGTTTCATCGGCGCGCGGCAGCCTGTGGGCTGTGGCGATAGTTACCGACAGGTTCAAGCCGTTTAAGGTCATGAATACCACCGTACATCAGGTAGGCATGCCATGGCACTTCGGATGGCAGTTTCCGGCGGATGGAAGCGGCGGCGAGAGCGCGAATCTCCTCACGTCGACCGTCGGCGATCCCAACACAATGATACCCGAATCAAAGGCCTTCATGGTCAATATCGAAAAGGCGAGGGGGTGATACCATGGCAAGAGCAAGTCTGTTGATATCTCCTGAGTTGTGCATAGGATGCAAGGCCTGTCAGGTCTCATGCAAGTCATGGAATCAGCTGCCTGCTGACAAGACCGCGAATCGGGGCAGCTTTGAGAATCCTCCTGATCTGACCCCATATCTGTACAACAAGATAAGGTTTGTAGAAGTGCCGTCCGATAAAAACCCGGTAAGATGGCTCTTCGTCAGCCAGCGCTGCATGCATTGTGAAGATGCGGGTTGCATGAAGATCTGTCCTGCTCCAGGCGCGCTTTTCAGGACGAAAGAGGGCGCAGTCGCCTTTAACAAGGACAAATGCATCGGCTGCAAGCTATGCAGCGGGGCATGCCCGTTCAATGTTCCGCGTTTCGACAAGAACGACAAAGTATCAAAATGCAACCTCTGCGCCGACAGGATCGCGAACGCTCTTTCACCGGCCTGCGCAAAGACCTGCCCGACTGGCGCTATCACTTTCGGCGACAGGGAGGCCTTGATTGCAAAGGCTCATAAAGCCGGTTACTCGACGCTTTACGGACAGGCGGACCTGGGCGGTCTGGGCGCAATCTATGCCTTCCATGACGGTCCGAAGCTTTATGGACTGCAAGAGAAGCCGGCTATCCCGGAGATGGTGGTTTTCTGGCACAAATACCTTAAACCCCTTTCATGGATCGGCATCGGCGGCACGGCAGCCCTCATGCTCCTGCATTATGTCGCCGTAGGGCCGAAGAAGGACAAGGAGGAAAAGGGCGATGAATAAGAATGACCTTATGACTAAAGAAAGCGCATTTGGCATTATCAATCATTGGACGCTTGCGATAAGCTGCATAGTGCTGACTATTTCCGGCTTCGGTTTTCTGTTCAGGATTCAGGAAATCGGCAGCGCGTTCGGCGGTTTTCCGGCTATGAAGGGAATTCATAATTGGGCCGGCGTCGTATTTACTGCATCGCTTTTTTTCAGTATGTTCAACTGGCTGAAGGAGTCACTGACGTTCGATGCCGACGACATTGGCTGGATAAAGACCGCAGGCGGATACCTGAGCCACAAGTCCAAGGTCCCGCCTATGCACAAGCTAAACACGGGGCAGAAGTTCTTCTATCTCACATTACTTGTGTCGGGCTATGCCATTGCAATCACCGGTTTCATAATCTGGCTAATGCCCCAGGACAAATCCATACTGGTACTGTCGCATTTTATTCATAATGCGAGCTTTATTGTTATCACCGCATTTATGCCGATCCACATTTATCTGAGCACGCTCGGAAACCCGGGCACTCTCAGGATCATGCTGACCGGCAAGATACCGTACTGGTGGGCTCAGAAGAAACACCCCAAGTGGGTGAGTGAGCTGGAAGAAGGACACAGGCGCTGAATAGCACCCTCTCGTCTCTCCGTGCGGGGAAATCCCTCACCCCGCTCGGAGAGATGGGCGGCCTGCTGACCATACAAGCACTATTGCAGGGAAGATTCGATCTCCCTTACCATCTCTTCAACTAGGAATATTAGCTGCTCCACATCGAAGTACTGATCTGCCGTAGAGTCGAAACAGATCGTGACCTTGGACCCAAATTCTTCATCTTTCGGCCAGTAGAGGAGCAGTACCGGCAGTTTTGGGAATGCGTTTATGAGCCAGGCATAAGGCGTGGCAAATCCCTCCCGGCGTTGCGCCCCCTGAAGGCAAAGGGCATCTTCCGCCGCTTTGAAGTGCACATCGAGCAGTTCCCGCAGAGGCTCCTCGCATTCACGCACAAAGGCCTGCTGCTTCATCATGCCGCCTCGCAGTTCGTTGTGAAGCACCCATTTCCCCGAAAGGCCGACAGCCGTGGTGTTCTTGACATAAAACAGCACTAGCATATTCATCCACGAAGAAAGGCGGCTATCCGACCTCACTTCGCCGGAAGAATCAACAATGATGTCTTTCCCGTAGCACTTCAGATAGAGCTCATTGTTCTTGAACTCACCGCCAAGATTGCTGGACACGCTTTGCAGAAGAGGCCCGCTTATTTCGGCCTTCAGTTTGGATATGAGGTCTTTACGCCAATCGAAGGTCTTGATGCGCGCGCCCAGATGTTCGCGTTCATCAGGCGACAGCCAGGGGCATTCGGCAATATCTGCCTCACCTTTCGTCAGCGCGAACGCAAATGGCATGCACAGCTTTTGCCTGCACCTTCCGCAGTTTGTCCGTGGAAGCTTCTTATAAATTTCTATCGGATTCATCGACCGATCCTTCGCCCGCCCGCAAGATTGCCTGAGCAGGCTTGAATGATTAAAATAGATTCAGCTACTTAATATTTTCCCCAGAGGTGCTGATGAAATCAAGTGAGGCCGTTTTTTCAATGAACGATACTTTGCGGACGATCGATAAGAGGCGCAGCATCCGCATGTTTAAGAAGGAAGAAGTCACGGACGACCGGATAAATGCGCTTCTGCAGGCGGCCAACGAGGCGCCGTCGGCACACAATCAGCAGTCGTGGCGGTTTATTGTTCTGAGAGGCGGGAAGAAGCAGGGGCTCGCGGACCTTGTGACGGCGAGGTCGGAGAGTTTCCCCAGGCCTGCATCGGCGCTGCTCCGCATGGCAGCCCGCAGTATCGCGAGTGCGCCGGTAGTCGTTGCTGTGGCAAACACCGGCGATCTCATCAATCACGGTACGGAGCTGTTCAAAGTCAACAAGGAGATGGCGCACGACTTTTTCAGGACTATGGAAATCCAGAGCTCTGCAGCCGCCGTCGAAAACATGCTGCTGGCTGCAACATCCCTGGGGCTTGCCACTGTGTGGCTTGGCATTCTTTTTCTGATCAAGGACGAGGTACTGCAATTTCTCGGGGAGCCTGCAGGAGAATTCATGGCTGTGGTGCCGGTGGGCTATGCAGCGCGCGAAGGCGGCGGGCCGCAAAAAGAGCCCTTCGATATGAAGGTCAGGTTCCTGGATTAGCACCAGGAAAAGATTCTATTCCACTTCTATATCGTCGAAGTCCTGATACAGCGGAGAGGTTTCCGTGTAATAATCAATGCCGTCGTCATTGCAGACCTGAAGGCGGTCGTAAGCTATCGCTGCGGCAGCGGCAACAGTGAGTCCGGCCAGTGCCCCGAACAGACCCCCTAGCCCGGCGTTCCTGCGGTTTGCAAGCACTCCGGCTGCCGCCCCGGCTGCTGCAGCAGTCCCCAATGTTATGAAGTATCTCGATTTGTCCATGACTCTATAAGATACCATGATCGGAACCGAGACATAAAGTTTTCTCTGTCCGCGGCAAATAGTTTACAATATCGTCATGAAAGCCACTAAGAAATTGATAGTGATCGGCGACAGGGTGCTTATCGAGCTTGACGAAAGCAGGGAAAGAACTACTGCCGGCCTATATCTCCCACCGACCGTTAAAGAAAAGGAGAAGATCCAGTGCGGCCACATTGTCAAGGTGGGGCCGGGCTATCCGGTAAGCGACCCTAACGCTGTTGCTGATGAGCCGTGGGTGTCAAAGAAACGCGAAGACTTGAAATACATACCTTTGCAGGCAGCCGAAGGGGATTATGCGATCTTTCTGAAAGATGCTGCAGTGGAAATCGAGTTCGAAGGCAAAAAATACCTGATAGTGCCGCATTCTGCTGTTTTGGCGCTTGTGCGCACCGAGCTTGCGGAGAGCGACGAGTGACGGAAGCCCTTTTTGTCGTTATCGGGATATCTGTTGGGGCTGCGGCGGCTTATCTTGTCCTTTCGTCTCGCTTTAAAGTTGTATCAGCAAAAGAGGCGTTCGATTTGCAAGCGCGGCATTCCGAAGAGGTCCGGGACATCGAAGGGAGGGCGAAGGCAGCTGAAGCGCTGGCAGCAGAGCTGCGCCAGCAAGTGCGCGATAGCGAGTCCGACAGGGGCCGATTGCGGTCTGAACTCGATGCGGAGCGCCGGCAGGGAGTGGAGACTGCTACACGTCTTGAGGAATCTTACAAACGACTGGAGGATTCGTACAGAAACCTGGACGAGCAGAAGGCCCTGTTCGAAGTAATGAAGAAGGAGATGTCGGACACTTTCAACGCCCTTTCGTCCGCTGCGCTTAAGAGCAGCAGCGAAGACTTCCTGAGGCTGGCTTCGGAGCATCTCGGAAAGGTTGTGGTCGAGACCAAAGGAAAGCTCGGAGAGCATCATGCTGCAATGGATGCAACCGTCAAGCCGCTGCAGGAACTGCTCAAGAGATACGAGCAGCAGATAAAGGAGATAGAGGAGAGCCGCCACAAGTCCTTCGGCAGCCTCTCTGAACAGATCAGGTCGCTTTCTTCGATGCAGGAACGGCTGCAGGAGGAGACCAAGAACCTCGTCACTGTTCTCAGGAGACCAAAGGTAAGCGGCTCATGGGGAGAGCTGGGACTGAGGCGTGTGGCCGAACTGGCCGGCATGACTGCCTATTGCGATTTCTATGAGCAGGAATCGGTATCCGCAGAGGCGGGGAAACTCCGCCCCGACATGATCGTGCGACTGCCGAACGGACGTGAGATTGTTGTTGATGCCAAGGCCCCGGTAGACGCTTATCTGAATGCGCTTTCGGCTCAATCGGAAGCCGACAGGAAGAAGGGCATCGATAATTATATTCAGCAGATCAGAAATCATATGAACTCTCTCAGCTCCAAGGCCTACTGGGACCAGTTCCCGCGGTCTCCTGAACTTGTCGTCATGTATCTGCCCGGGGAGTCTTTCTTCAGCTCGGCCCTTGAGCACGATCCGAAGCTTATTGAAGACGGCAGCATTAAGAAGATAGTCCTCGCGACGCCCACGACATTTATTGCGTTATTGAAGGCGGTAGCGTACGGCTGGCAGCAGGAACAGGTCACCAAGAGTGCGCAGGAAATCAACAGGCTCGGCAGGGAGCTTTACGAACGCTTTGCGGTCGTCCTCGAACATTTCGCCAGGACCGGCGCTGCTATGCGCAAGGCCGTGGATTCCTAT
Organism: Dissulfurispiraceae bacterium; assembly: GCA_035319185.1. GTDB lineage: Bacteria > Nitrospirota > Thermodesulfovibrionia > Thermodesulfovibrionales > Dissulfurispiraceae > Fen-1308. The sequence continues at coordinate 6,211 of DATHDF010000104.1, forward strand.
AATGACGGAGTCAGGTCTCTGGAAACACGTCTGATACCTTCCATCAGAAAGTTCAAGGACCTTGGGATATCGAGCGCCAAGGAAGCACCTTCGCCGGAGGAAATAGGGCAGACCGCCAAAACCGTTGATCATCTGGCGACAGAATTCATCGATGTGCCCGAACAGAGGAGGTTCCTGTGATAGAAGATTTAAGAAAGTCTGAGACCTGGCGCGTTTTCAGAATTCAGTCGGAGCTTGTGGAGGGGTTTGAAACCCTCTTTGATCTTGGCCCGGCTATCGGTATCTTCGGAGGCGCCAGGTTCAACGAACGCTCCGACTATTATCACGATGCCGTCAAGGTCTGCGCTACCCTGTCCGAGGCCGGATTTTCGATTATTACAGGCGGGGGGCCCGGCATCATGGAGGCTGCCAACAAAGGGGCCAAGATGGGCAAGGGTAAGTCGGTCGGACTGAATATCCTGTTGCCGCATGAACAGATGCCCAACACCCATCTGGACGTCAATCTTTCGTTCCGATACTTTTTCGTCCGTAAGCTCATGTTTGTAAAATACTCGACGGGCTTCGTGATATTTCCAGGAGGCTTCGGCACTATGGATGAGCTCTTCGAGGCGCTGACGCTTGTCCAGACAAAGAAGATCGAGAGGTTCCCGATAGTGCTCTACGGCAAGGCATACTGGCAGGGGCTGATAGACTGGATGCATGACACCCTGATTCAGCGCGGTGCTCTTGCCGAAGAAGACACCGGCATTTTCCATGTGGTAGATGAGACAGCCGATATTGTCCGGATATTTATGCAGTATTCGGCGACTTCTGCCGGGAACCTGCCGCCGGGATATCTTGAGCGATAGGCTTATCTGCGCCTGTGCCGTGCCGGTTCGATTTTGAACCCACTGAATGATACGCCCAGATTGAACCCGCTGCCTTTCGATGCGATTGCCAGCGAGACGCTTCCTTTTGTGAGGACCTGAGCGTCGGCAGATTTCACCGCTCCGGCGTGCGCTTCCGCCGCTGCATATGCCCCGTAAATCTCGGAGATGTCCCACACATCCGAAAACTCGCCCTTGCCATGGAGCCTGTATTTGCCTGCGGTCAGCCCGCCGCCTTTCACCCTTAATCTGACTGTTGCAGACTGGCCGTTGTCGCATGTCACCGTGCCGCTGCCGGCTGCTGTTTCATAGACAATAGACCATCCGCTGAGATTGAATGTCATCCTGCACTTGGTCTGCGCCCGTTCGGCGCCTTCAGCGGGCATTACCGCTGCAGTGAATAGTAATGAAAAAAGCAGGGCTGCAAAAAAGACGCCTTTTCTTCCTGTATTGTTCATATGGCCTCCCGGTTGTCACGGCTTTCCGATGTTATGTAAAAAGTATACCCTGTTCTGTAATTTCTACATAGGTTTTGTTTAACCGAATTGCTTTAAGGCTTATTATTCAATGGACATAAGTTCAGGCACTACATATGCTTGATAAATGAGATTTGATCGGGCGCGCAGAAGCAGAGCTTTACCATCGGTCCCGGCGCCGGACGGTGAATAAAATCTTTTTGCGATGGAGTCCGCATGAGCACGCGCAAATATAAGGTCCTTGTTGTAGATGATGATCCCGATATCAGGGACCTGGTTTCGCAATTCCTCTCTCTTGAAGGTCACTTCTGCGAGATGGCAGGGGATGGCGCTGAAGCCCTCAATAAGGCAACCAACGGCCAGTTTGATGCCCTGATCACCGATATCCGGATGCCCCGGATGAACGGCCTGAAACTCGCGGACGAAGTGCTGAAAGGCAATAACTCCTTGCCGGTCATGATTATGACGGGAGAAATGGACGAAGTTACGGCAGAGCGCATATTCTCAGCAGGCGCAAAGGATTTTATATACAAGCCGTTTTCGATGGTGGAACTCGGCGTGCGGTTTGCCCGCATGATGCGCGAAAACGAATCTGTGCAGACGTTTATCTCACCGAATATCAGCCTGTAGATCCGCATACGAACCCTCGGTTTCTTCGATTTGACTGTCAGTGCCTTTCTGCTATAATTTAATTAAAAAATACTTGATGAAGGGAGGTTCACCATGACTGTCGATTTAAACGACAAGGAGCTGGAACTGGTCAAGAAATCCCTCAACTCCTACCTTTCAGAACTCAGATTGGAAATCGTCGAAACCAAACATGACAAGCAAGCCTTGCATGCGGAGGAAGATCTTTTAAAGGCCATCCTGCAAAAGGTGTCCAAATAATCGACGATTGGCCGTATTCCGAGAGCTCCCTGCACCGGCGGGGAGCTTTTCATTTCTGCAGGAGTTTCAGGCTTGTATTTGCAGCCACGTCAGCCCGCAGCTATTGATCGACCCCTGATTATTATGATATTCTTGCGTGATTCACTGTAATAACAATATCAAGAGAGAAGGTTGATTATGTCCTATAAGGCATGGTTCCAATGCATCAACGAGCAATGCGGGGCGACGTATCCGCTGAACAAGGTGGTCTATCGCTGTGGCAGCTGCGGATCTCTTCTGGAGGTGACGCACGATATGCAGGCCCTTTCGCAGCAGGGTCCGGAAGCGTGGAAGAAGCTCTTTGACGAAAGGTATAAATCAACGGAATGGCCGTATGGATCGGGCATCTGGGGCAAGAAGGAATGGGTCCTGCCCGAGATACGCAACGAAAACATCGTTTCATTATACGAGGGCGGCACCAATCTCTTCTGGGCGGAGAGGTTCGGCAGGATGCTGGGCATGAGCGACCTGTGGATAAAGCTCTGCGGCAACTCGCACAGCGGCTCTTTCAAGGACCTTGGCATGACAGTGCTGGTGTCCCAGGTCAAGCAGATGATCAGCGAGGGCTCGCCCATCCAGGCTGTTGCCTGTGCATCGACTGGCGATACGTCCGCGGCCCTGTCGGTCTATTGCGCGGCTGCGGGCATACAATCCATTGTACTTTTGCCCAAAGGAAAGATTTCGATTGCGCAGCTGATTCAGCCTATTGCGAACGGTTCTCTTGTCATGTCTCTCGATACCGATTTTGATGGATGCATGAAGGTGGTGCAGGAGATCACGAAGGACGAGACAATATATCTCGCCAATTCGATGAACTCGCTGCGCATCGAAGGCCAGAAGACGGTCGGAATCGAGATATGCCAGCAGTTCGACTGGACTGTGCCCGACGTAATAATAATACCCGGCGGAAATCTGGGTAATGTTTCTGCGTTAGGCAACGGGCTGCTTATGATGAAGAAGCTCGGTCTGGTCCGAAAGCTTCCACGAATAGTCGTAGCACAGGCGGAGAAGGCGAATCCGCTATATCGTTCGTATCTGAAGAACTTCGAGTCTTTTGAGTCTATGCAGGCCGAAAAGACGCTTGCCAGCGCCATCCAGATCGGCAATCCGGTTAGCGTGCAAAAGGCGATCCGGACATTGAAGCAGTTTGACGGTATAGTCGAGCAGGCTACCGAACAGGAACTGGCGGATGCTGCTGCGTTTGGCGATTTGGCCGGAATGTTCAACTGCCCGCATACGGGCGTTGCGCTTGCCGCTATGCTGAAGTTGCTCAAGGCGGGCAAGATAGACAAGTCCGAGAGGGTTGTAGTCATATCCACGGCCCATGGGCTTAAATTCACAGAGTTCAAAGTCAAATATCATGAGGAAGCTTTAGGCTTTCCATGCCGCTTCGCTAATAAACCGGTGGAACTCCCGGCCAGCGTTGACGCGGTCAAAGAAGCGCTCAAACAGGCATTGCAGAAGAGGAGGAACACTGATGTCAAATAAGTCTTCTAAATCCGGCGGGTGGCGGCCAGCCACGCTCGGAGTGCACGGCCGGGGCAGAGTCCCCAAGGCCCATTATGCGGTCTCGACGCCGATAGTGCAGACTTCGAACTTTTATTTCGACTCGACGGCAGAGGTCTTCGAATTCATGAAAGCCAAGAGCGAGGGTCGGACTGTCAGGGAGCATGAATACGGCAGATACGGCAACCCGACACAACAGGAGTGCGAGCGGAAGCTGGCGGCAGTCGAAGGCGCCGAGAGGGCGCTCCTGTTTGCGACGGGTATGAGCGCTGTAATCATGACTCTGATGGCATATATGAAGCGCGACAAACATATCATATTCACAAGTGACTGTTATCGCCAGACCCGCGATTTTGCGACAAACATGCTGTCGGAGTTCGGCATACCGGTCTCAATAGTCGACCCTACGGCTGACGCCATTGAAAAGGCGATCCGCCCCAACACAAACATAATTTTCACTGAATCGCCGACCAATCCATATCTGCGCGTGCTTGATATGGTGGCAATCGTGAAGGTCGCAAAGAAACACCGCATCATGACTATAATCGACGCCACTTTGGCTACTCCATACAATATAAAACCGCTTGAGATGGGGGTTGATATAGTAATCCACTCGGCCACGAAATACCTGGGCGGCCACAATGACCTGCTCGCAGGGGTTGCACTGGGCGGTCACAGGAAACTGGATGCGCTTTACCGCATGCAGCGGATGATAGGAGCTACACCGGGACCTTTTACATGCTTTCTGCTCGAACGCGGACTCAAGAGTTTCGCGCTCAGGATGGAACATCACAATAGGGCCGGGATGGAGATTGCGAAGATGCTGGAGTCCCATCCGAAGATAGAAAAGGTATGGTATCCGGGCCTGAAGTCACATCCCGATTATAAGGTTGCAAAGAAGCAGATGCGCGGATTCGGCAGCCTCATAACCTTTCTGGTGAAAGGCGGAGACAGGGAGACGAGACGGTTTATCGATTCGCTTAAGCTGTTTCTCATTACGCCCAGCCTGGGAGGCAGCGAAAGCCTTGTCACCCAAATGGCGGTGATGTCATTCTTCGACTATCCGGAAGAGTACAGGAAAGCCATCGGCATGGTGGACAACCTTGTGCGTATTGCGCTGGGGCTTGAGGATGTGGACGATCTTATGGATGACCTGAAGCAGGCCCTGGACAAGATCTGAGGATCTACAGTGAATTAGTTGTCTTTCTGATCTCTTCGAGTTTGGCCGCTGCCTTCTTCGAGTCGATCGTCTCAGCCGCAATGTCTTTTGCAGTGACAAAGTCGTCTGCCTTGCCCGCAACCATCAGGGCGGCCGCGGCGTTCATCAGCACTATCTCTCTCCTGGGCCCGGGATCTCCATCCAATATGGACAGTGTGATCCCGGCATTTTCCTCCCTGCCGTTTCCGGTGAGCAGGGAAATGTCATGTCTCCTGAATCCGAAATCTTCGGGTCTGATGTAAAAGGTATCCACAATACCGTTTCTGAAACGGGACACCTTCGTGCCGTCGCACACCGTGATCTCGTCGAGGCCGTCTTCTCCGTGGACTACCATGCAGTCAAGCGTGCCCAGATTGCCCAGCACTGAAGCGAGGGTATCGGTAAGTTTTGCGGCAAAGACGCCCAGCACCTGACGCCTCGCCCCTGCCGGATTTGTCAGGGGACCAAGAATATTGAATATTGTGCGGATGCCGATCTCGCGTCTGGCGCCTATGGCGAACTTCATAGCCGGATGGAACAGAGGTGCGAAGAGAAATCCGAAACCGGTCTCGAAAAGGCATTTTTCTACCTTTTCCGGAGGAAGGTCCACTTTTATGCCGAGGGCTTCCAGCACGTCGGCGCTGCCCGATTTGCTTGATACAGAGCGGTTGCCGTGTTTTGCTACCGGCACACCGGCCGCTGCAACAATGATCGCTGAAGTTGTGGAAATATTAAATGTATTCGACATGTCGCCGCCGGTGCCGCAGGTATCGACTGTCCCTTCGGGGGCGTTGATGCGAGTTGCCTTGTCGCGCATGATGCGTGCCGCACCGGTGATCTCATCGACTGTCTCCCCTTTGATTCGAAGCGCAGTAAGAAACGCGCCGATCTGTGCGTCAGTGGCCTGGCCTTCCATGATCTCGCTCATGCATTCGGCCATTTCAGCTTCGGACAAGCTGATATTCTGGATGACGAGATTGATGGATTCCCTTATCATCGAGTGCTTATGCGAATGAAATTCCTGAGAAGGTCTTTGCCGACGCGCGTGAGTATGGATTCCGGATGGAACTGGACGCCCTCGATAAGCTGCGTTTTATGCCGGACTCCCATGATAATACCCGATACGCCTTCAGCCTCCGTCCATGCGCTTGCAGTAAGGCAATCCGGCAATGTTTCGCGCCTGATGACCAGTGAGTGATACCGTGTCGCCTCGAAAGGGTTCGGCAGACCCTTGAATAGGGTCTTGCCGTCGTGATGGATCATGGATGTCTTCCCGTGCATAAGGTAAGGCGCCCGGATGACGTCGCCGCCAAAAGCGGCCCCAATCGCCTGATGGCCCAGGCAGACTCCCAGCATCGGTATCTTGCCTGCGAAATGCCTGATTGTCTCAATTGAGATCCCCGCTTCGTTCGGCGTGCAGGGCCCGGGTGAGATCACAATCCGGTCGGGGTTCAGCTCCTCTATCTCTCGAACGGTGATCTTGTCATTCCTGAAGACGTGCACGTCCTCTCCGAGCTCGCCGAGATACTGAACCAGATTGTACGTGAACGAATCGTAGTTGTCTATCATTAAGAGCATGCTATTTCTTCTTCCTCTCGACGAATTCGACGGCGGTCATCATAGCCATCGCCTTGTTCACGGATTCCCAGTATTCATTTTCCGATATTGAATCAGCAACTATACCGGCGCCGGTCTGGAAGTATACCTTTCCGTCCTTTATGACAAGAGTGCGTATAGCGATGCATGTGTCCATATTTCCCGAATAGCCGAAATATCCCACAGAACCGGCATATACGCCGCGCTTCGTCGGTTCCAGCTCTTCAATAATTTCCATCGCCCGCACCTTTGGAGCGCCTGAAACGGTGCCCGCAGGGAAACATGCCCGGAACACATCGAAGACATCGCAGCCCTGCTTGAGCCTGCCCTCGACATTCGACACCAGATGCATTACGTGGCTGTAAAATTCGGTCACCATGAGATCAGTGACTTTGACCGAGCCAATCTCGGCAACCCGACCTACATCGTTCCTGCCGAGGTCCACCAGCATGATGTGCTCCGAGACTTCCTTGGGGTCTTTCTTCATGTCCTCTTCGAGCGCCTTGTCGTCTTCTTCGGTCCTGCCGCGTTTTCTCGTGCCGGCAATGGGACGGACCGTTATTCTGTCGCCTTCCAGCCTGACGAGAATCTCGGGCGACGACCCGACAATATGCGCTTCACCTATATCAAAGTAGAACATGTACGGTGAGGGATTGATCATTCGCAGTGCCCGGTAGATGGTAAACGGATGTGCATTGCAGGACCGCTCGAAACGCTGCGAGATGACTACCTGCACCACATCTCCTGCGTGTACATATTCGCGAGATCTGTCGACAGCGTCAAGAAAATCAGCCTTCATAAAGTTGGACTTGAACGAGGTTGCTTCCGGTCGGGGCAGCAGTTCTGTGCCCTGCGGCATCGAAAGCGGCGCTTTCATGACGCATGTTTTCTGCAGGGCCGCGACAATCCGGTCTATTTTGCCGAGGGCTTCCTGATATATGGCTTTGAGGTCGGCTTTTTTCTTTGAGGGGAATAATACTTTTCCACGCAGCGTGATATCCGCGCCTGTGTGGGCATTCGTAAGAATGGACAAGGTCTGTTTAAGATTATCGAAGATAAGGACTGTATCGAACAGCATCAATAGCGTATCCGGAACTTTTACTGCAGGTTTTTTTCTTTGGGGCAGCCGCTCGAATGCGCGGACAACATCATACGCAAGATAACCGACGAAGCCTCCGGAGAAACGCGGCAATTCAGCCGGCTCGTGCGGAATGAACTGCCCGAGGATATCTTTGACAATGGTCAGCGGGTCATCGGAGACAACAGGGACAGCCCGGCGGCCATTGGTTATTTCATATTTCTTGCCCGATCCTCTTATGGTCAGCACCGGATCTACACAAAGGAACGAGTAGCGAGCCCACTTCTCTCCGCCGACAACGCTTTCCAGAAGAAAAGCGGGTTTTTTCTTCAGTTTGAGCATGGCGCTCACCGGCGTTTCGGTATCGCAAAGTATATTTTTGTACAGCGGTATTATATTGGCATGCTTTGCAAGCGAGCGGAACTCTTCAAGGCTGATATTCATCCGAATATATTATAGAATCCATGCCACTTTTGGCAATTTACGGCCATTTTCCGAAGTCTCAGGATTGACAGGACCGGCTTGATTATGATAACTTTCTGGACGCTTTAGTACGGGTATTTCGACAAAGAACTCCGGAATTAAGGCGGTCGTTAATGCGGGTGTAGCTCAGCTGGTAGAGCACAACCTTGCCAAGGTTGGGGTCGCGGGTTCGAATCCCGTCGCCCGCTCCAAAAAGAGACGAATCAGCAATTTGTGTAACGTATTCGATTTTTGAATAAAGACACTGATTGCTGATTTTTTTTGCGCGTCCTGCAACTTTCTTCTGCCGTTTGTTGCCGGGAATACGGCCTCGCATGCACGATCGCTTGCATTCACAGCACGACTTGATAAAATAAATAGCATGAGTCATTTACGGCATAAGCATATCGGTTTAATCATGTTTCTATTAATTTGTATCTTCAGCTGTTCCTGCACCTTGAACGGAGGGGCACTTCGTACTCAATTGGCGGGGAACCCGGGGATAACCGGTACATGCACGGTAATACTTTATGGAGCGCATTACTATAACAATATTGCGACAGTAGCCCTGATTATTCCGGATGGAGGCAAGTACTTATTTGACATCTACTCGCCAGACTATAACTACAGAAGCATCAAAAAGGTGGCTGGCGCGGACGCCTTTGAGATGGCCAGGAAGTTTGTGAGCTGGCACCCCGATTTTATAAGGTCTCAAACGAGCGAAGTGCTCGATAATGATGGACACGTGATTGCCTATGAGGTCAGACCGCTATACAACCGGGTAGCCTTCGGCATGAATGATGTGATGTATGTTAATTACTTCCTGGAAAGGGACAATAAGGTCGTCGTGCACATCAACTTGAACGAGGGAGTTGAGAAGGTGTTCATGGGCGACGATCAGGGAAAAGTGCATTAGCCGTTGTCCCTCCGCAGAATCTTTCCTTCCGCTTGTTGACAGTAGAGCCCTTTTTTGAGTTACACTACGCGTTACAGATAACGCCTTAACCCGGCATTTTCGGTTCTGATTAGTCTGGTTGAAGCCCACAAAAACGGCGACGTACCCAAGTGGCAAGGGAGAGGTCTGCAAAACCTTTATCCAGCGGTTCGAATCCGCTCGTCGCCTCCATTTATTAACGCTACAGGCGAACGGTGCGCATCTCCTTAATATTGCTGGTGCGGCCTGTTGACATTCACTTCTATTTTTGGCTAATCTTAAATCAGTTACCTTTACCATGCGGGAAGTGCGCGGTAAAGGTTTTTTTAATTGCGCTCATGAGGAGGTAAATTATGAATACCGTGAAAACAATGATGTTAATGGTATTTCTTACCGTATTATTGGTAGCCATAGGTGGGGCCGTGGGAGGCAGGACCGGCATGACCTTTGCTTTCATCATGGCCTTTGGAATGAACTTCATCTCCTATTGGTTCAGCGACAAGATTGTGCTGCGTATGTACCGGGCTCAGGAGGTTACAGAATCAGAGGCGCCGGAACTGTACGGCATTGTAAGAAGGCTGGCGCAGAAAGCGGCACTGCCGATGCCTAAAGTCTATATAGTCGAGGAAGATCAGCCTAATGCCTTTGCGACCGGAAGAAATCCTCAGCATGCTGCCGTTGCGGCTACTACGGGCATAATGAGGATACTTTCGCAAGAGGAACTTGAAGGCGTTTTGGGCCACGAGCTTGCGCACGTAAAGCACAGGGACATACTTATCAGCACGATAGCGGCAACAATCGCCGGGGCGATCAGCTATCTCGCTCAGATGGCGCAGTGGGCTATGATCTTTGGCGGAAGCCGGAGGGATGAAGAAAACAGCAATCCTATTGCGGCTATTGTAATGATGATCGTGGCCCCTATCGCGGCGATGCTGGTGCAGATGGCGATTTCACGGTCGAGAGAATTCAGCGCGGACGAGGGGGGGGCAGAGATTGCGGGCAATCCCATATTTCTTGCAAATGCATTGAAGAAGCTGGACAGGGCTGCCCATCAGATACCAATGGACGCCAATCCTGCAACCGCGCACATGTTTATCGTCAACCCGCTTACAGGCGGCGGACTGATGAAGCTTTTCAGCACGCACCCTCCGATGGAAGAGAGAATCGCAAGGCTCGAAGCTATGCGGGGACGGGTATAGCAAGTGGCAAATGTCAAACCCCTGGTAGGCATTATCATGGGCAGTGACAGCGACCTCCCGGTGATGGAGAAGGCTGCTGAAGTGCTGACGGAACTGGCAGTGCCGTTCGAGATGGATATCAGTTCGGCGCACAGGCTTCCCGACAAGACTGCCGAGTATGCAAGATCGGCGAGAGGGCGGGGTCTTGAGGTTATAATCGCCGGGGCTGGCATGTCAGCGCATCTGGCAGGAGTGATCGCTGCGCATACCACTCTTCCCGTCATCGGCGTTCCGCTTAAGTCCGGCGCTCTGAACGGTGTTGACGCGCTTTATTCAACCGTGCAGATGCCTCCGGGCATTCCTGTCGCCACCGTCGCAATCGATGGAGCAAAAAACGCAGCCTATCTGGCGTGTTCAATACTCTCTGTGAAGTATCCCAAGTATGCCAGGAGTCTCGATGAGTACCGCACACGGACCCGGAAGGAGCTCGAAAAGAAATCGGTCAAGTTCAGGCGCTAAATTATGTCGTGAACATACGGCGGGCCTGTATCGAGCGAGATGCAGGCCTTTTTTGTGGATTTGAAGCCGGACACGCTTATATAATATACAATCTTTTTCTGGAGGCCTATAATGACCGATATAGTGATTCAGACCAATTTCGAGGACCTTAAGCTCGCAAGACGCGGTAAGGTGCGCGACGTATATGAAGTCGAGGAACATCTTCTGATAGTGACGACAGACCGCCTCTCTGCTTTCGACGTTGTGCTGCCGGACGGCATTCCGGGCAAGGGACATGTGTTGAATCAGATATCGATATTCTGGTTCGAGCAGATGAAAGGTATTATCGACAACCATATCATTGCGACCGATGTGAAGGACTACCCTGACGTTCTGAGAAAATACTCCGACGTTCTTGAGGGGCGAAGCATGCTTGTTCGAAAGGCGTCGCCGCTTCCCATGGAGTGCATTGTGAGGGGATATTTATCCGGTTCCGGCTGGAAGGATTATCAAAAGACAGGCGCTGTCTGCGGAATCAGGCTGCCTTCCGGCCTTATCGAATCATCCAGATTGGCTGAGCCTATATTTACTCCAAGCACCAAGGCTGAGGAAGGTCACGACATAAATATCAGTTTTGAAGAGACAAAGAAGATAGTTGGAGATGCACAGGCCGAAAGAGTGAAAGAGGTCGCGCTGGCCGTTTACGGCAAAGGGCGCGAAGTCGCGGAAAAGAAGGGCATTATAATAGCCGACACCAAAATGGAGATGGGCATTTTTGATGGCAGGCTAATCCTTATCGACGAGCTTCTGACGCCGGACTCATCTCGCTTCTGGTCCGCGAAGACTTACAAGCCGGGACAGGGACAGGATAGTTATGACAAACAGATCGTCAGAGACTATCTGCTTACCCTAGACTGGGACATGAAATATCCCGGACCGAAGCTGCCCGACGAGATCGTGCAGAAAACGGCAGCGAGATATCGGGATATTCTGACGATTTTGACGAAGTAAAGAGGCATAATGGATAATTTTCGGAAGTTTGTCGAAATAATGTCACGTCTTCGATCTGAAGACGGCTGCCCTTGGGACAAGGTCCAGACGCACGAATCTTTGAAGCCCTACCTCATTGAAGAGACATACGAGGTGATAGAGGCTATTGATGAGAAAGACCCCATCAAGTTGAAAGAAGAGCTCGGAGACCTTCTGCTGCAAATAGTTTTTCATGCACAGATAGCGGGCGACGACGGCGAGTTTGACATAAATGATGTGGTCGAAAAGATCAGCAGCAAGATGATTTCCCGCCATCCCCATGTTTTTGGAGACGCAAAGTTCGATACGCCAGAGGAAGTGACTAGGCAGTGGCAGGAGCGCAAGAGGGAGGAGGGCAAATTAAGGGATTCCGCTCTTGAAGGGGTGCCTAAGGAATTGCCGTCTCTTTTGCGTGCGCAAAGGCTGCAGTCAAGGGCCGCGAAAGTGGGCTTCGATTGGGCGAATGTCGACGATGTCTTCGGAAAGCTCGACGAAGAGCTCAAGGAGTTCAGGGAGGCTATCGAAAAGAAAGACTGTAACGAGATCGAAGATGAACTTGGAGACATCTTCTTCGTTCTAGTAAATATATCGCGTTTTGTCGGCGTGAATGCAGAAGAGGCCCTTAGAAAGACAATATCGAAATTTATATCGCGATTCCGCTATATAGAGATGAAGGCTGCCGACGGAGGCCGCCGGCTTACAGACATGACGCTAGAAGAGATGGATTCCCTCTGGGACGAGGCCAAGAAGGGTGAAAAAGGCACGGACTGACAACAGGGCAGAGCATCCGCTGATGTCCGCCTGCTGTTAGTCCCCCCTCCCGCGCACGCCTAGTTGATAAGGATTATTTTTTTCGTTTTCAGGTATTGCTGCTCTATAAGATCATAGAGATCGTTTTTCCTTACATCGTCTAACCACGCCTGTGCTGACTCGATACCTTCGGTATGCAATATCTCCATGACCCTTGCGCATCGTTCTGCATTGTCGTATCCCGGTATGTGGTAAGAGTGTCTCATTGCGATCTCCTTACTTTCATTATCGGTGATCACAAAGAAAAAATGAAGACTGAAAATATACAATTTTGAACCTGTGTGACTCTGATCACAACTGGAGGTCGATTAGGAAGGTTTCATGATGAGAAGAAGGCGCCGGCGTTGCGCCGGCGCCCTAACACTATTTTTCTATCGAGAGCAGCTCGATGTCGAAGATGAGAGTTTGATTTGGGCCTATGGCAAAGCCGGTGCCCTTTTCACCGTAAGCGAGGGTTGAAGGTATGTAGACCGTCCATTTAGATCCTGTCTTCATCAATTGCAACACTTCGGTCCAGCCTGCAATGACCTTGTCCACCTCGAATACAACAGGTTCGCCCCGTTTATACGATGAGTCGAACTCCGTGCCGTCAATAAGCGTTCCCTTGTAGTTCACCTTGACCTTATCAGTAGCCTTAGGCTTGTCTCCCTTTCCATCCGTAATGATTTTGTACTGGAGACCGTCGGGCAGCGTGACCACTCCTTCTTTCTTTTTATTCTCTGCAAGAAACGCCTCTCCCTCCTTCTTGTTCTTTTCGGCGACCGCCTTGGCCTGCTCAGCCTTCTTGGCCATCAGTTCTTTTTGCAGCGTTGTGACCTTTTCGCGCATCTCCTGATCGGTCATTGCTGGCTTCGTGCCGGAAAGTCCTTCTTTGAGGGCCTTTACAAAGGTGTTGGTGTCGATGTCGATCGACTGCGCCTTGAAAAAGCCGGCCATGCTTGTGCCCTGAGTGTAGCCCATGCTGTAACTGAGCTTTTCCTTTTCGCTCATAGCCTTTTTCTCCTCTGCAACGGCCTGCCCCGTCAGAAGGGCAAGACTCAATGCTGCGATCACAAACTTTCTCATTCAGGTAGCTCCTTTCGAATTTGTTATTAAGAATTCTGATAAATAACTGCCTCTTACAATATCACTCCCCATGCGTTTTAATCCATAAGAGCAGGTATGATTTGATTGTAAGTAATTGTCTTACAATTTGATATATAGATCGAAACCTGCTGATATTAGCGGAATTTGTGCTAAGATTTAAAATAATCTAATTTAGGAGTGTTGACTGATGAAAAAATCACTCACCGCACTGCTGATTATCGGGCTGGTTTTCATCTACACGTTTCCGACTTGTGCCGCAATGCACAAATGGGTAGATGAAAAAGGGCGCGTCTGGATAACCGATTACCCGGCGCCGAAGAAATCCAATAAGCAGCACGGAGGCGTTGCTCAGGAACAGTCAAAGACCGAGGATGCTGCGGCCACACAGCCCGAAGGCGATCGGCCCGAACAGAAGGATTCCATTCCGGGATTGGCTTCTTTGCCGGAAGATGTTCGCAAAAGGATAAATGATATTTTTCAGGGCGAAGGTTCATCGCTTATGTCTTCATCGTCAATTGCCCTTGTGGCCGGCTTTATGATTGTCTTTGCGATTGTGTTTTATATTTATATTTGTTTGTGTTTGTTTCTGATCGCCCGGAAATTGGGCGTTGCAGATGCCTGGACAGCCTGGGTGCCTGTTGTCAACCTATGGACGTTTGTTGAGAGCGCAGGAAAGTCGTGGTGGTGGATTTTGATCGTGGCCCTTCTGGCTATTCTGTCGGTGGTGCCGGTAATTGGCGTTGTCCTCGGTTTTGTGAATGTCGGCATCATCATATACCTGTGGACATGCATCAGCGGGAATATGGGCAAGAACAGGTGGCTTGGGCTCCTTATGCTTGTCCCGATAGTCAATCTATTTTATCCCGCAGTCCTTGCTTTCTCTAAAACCGAGCCGATTCCGGATGATGGCGGATTGACGACGGGCATGATGTCCGGCCGGGGCTGATCGCCGGAGGGCGCATGAAAGAGGCGGATAGGCTCACCGCTGAAGGTATCCTTTTTACAGATCAATATCAGCTTACCATGGCACAGCTCTATTTCAGGCTGGGACTGCATGAGTTGTCTGCACAGTTTGACCATTTTTTCCGCAGCTGCCCGGATTATGGCGCCCACCAGGCTGGATACTGCATAAACGCAGGCCTGGAGTGGCTGCTGGACTGGATGCGGGAGGCAAGATTCCGCAAAAAAGATACAGACTATCTTCGCGGTCAGACGGGTAAAACGGGCAAGCGAATATTCGACGACGATTTCCTGGCATGGCTCGAAAAACACGGGGATTTTGCGGCGCTGAATCTGCGGGCCGTTCCGGAGGGCCGGGTCGTCCATGCGAACGCGCCGGTCACCGTTGTGCAGGGGCCGCTTGCAATGGCTCAGATACTGGAGTCTCCGCTTCTCAATCAGCTTAATTTTGGAACTCTCATAGCGACCAAAGCCTCGCGGATTAAGGAGGCCGGACGAGGCAGAGTTATGCTTGAGTTCGGGATGAGACGCGGACATGAGAAGGGCGCTAATGCCGGGGCCAGGGCAGCCCTGATCGGCGGGGCCGATTTTACCTCCAACGTCGGGCTGTCGCATATAATGGGACTGACTGCGAAAGGCACCCACGCGCACAGCATGGTGCAGGTTTTTATGGCGCTCGGAGAGGGAGAGCTGGGGGCCTTCAGGGCCTATGCCGATATATATCCGGATGACTGCCTGCTGCTTGTGGATACTGTAAACACGCTCGAAAGCGGCATCCCCAACGCAATAAAGGTATTCGAAGAATTGAGGCGGAAAGGGCATGAACCTGTTGGGGTGCGGTTGGACTCGGGCGACCTGGCCTATCTCAGCATAAGGGCGGCCAAGATGCTTGACGATGCCGGGTTTCCGAACACATCCATTGTGTTGTCGAATAATCTCGATGAGCTGGTCATAATGCAGATAATCGAACAGATCAGAGAAGAGGCGCCACGCTATGGGGTGAACCCGGACAAGCTGATCGACAGATTCATATATGGAGTGGGCACCCGCCTGATAACATCTAAAGGGGATTCGGCCCTGGACGGAGTTTACAAGCTGGTCGGCGTCAACAAGGGTGCGGGCTGGATTCCCGCCATCAAGATATCGGAAACAATCAAGAAGGTGCCTAACCCCGGCGATAAACATGTGTGGCGCATTTATGACAAAAGGAACATGGCCGTTGCCGATCTGATCAGCACTGGAGAAGAAGACCCGGGAGGCTGTGACGTTGTCAACCTGCACCACCCAACCGATCATTCTAAGTTCAGGTGTCTTGAGAAAGAAGCAATTTCCGACGTGGAGCCCCTTCTGGTCGATATCCAGAAGAACGGGTCGATTGTATATGACCTGCCACCGCTGGATGCAATGCGCAGCATGCGTATTCAGGACCTGGAAAGACTTGATATCGGGGTCAAGCGGCTCGTGAATCCTCACACCTATCACGTCTCTCTTTCTGCGAGGCTCTGGGAGCTTAAGCAGGAAATGATACGCAAAATCAAGGACAACAACTGAAAGGAGTATTGATAGGAATAATCGCGATCGGCAGTTTGATGTTTTGCAAAGGCGTGCGGTAAACTTAGTTTCTATGGAACCTGTTGAAACGAGCAATGTATACAGTGTAAAAGTGCCGGTTTTTGAGGGGCCTCTCGACCTGCTGCTTCATCTGATCAAGGAAAACAAACTAGACATTTACGATATCCCGATATCGCTTATTACAAAGCAGTATCTGGAATACATCGAGCTGATGCAGGAGCTGAACCTCGAAATAGCATCAGAATTTCTTGTGATAGCTGCCACGCTCATCTATATAAAGTCCCGAATGCTGCTGCCCCAGGAAGAGGCCGTCGAGAGCGGCGATCAGGAAGACCCGCGGGCGGGGCTGGTGCAGAGACTTCTGGAATACCAGGCGTTCAAGGAGGCTTCAGGGGAGCTAAGAAAGCGCGAGGAAGTATGGACAAACGTATTTACGCGTGAGCCGCTTGAAATGGACAAGTCTGCTATCGAGCCGGAGTTGACGCTGTTCGAAGTGAATATCTTTGATCTGGTTGGTGCGTTGAACAAAATCCTGAGCAAGGCTCCGCCTGAAGAGGTGCGGATAACCAAGGAAACGCTCACGGTAAAAGACCGCATCTCGGCGATTCTGAACAGACTTGATCAGGAAGAGACGGTGAGGTTCGACGTCCTGTTCGATCAGGACGGGAAGAGGGTGCAGATTATCGTCACCTTTCTTGCGCTGCTTGAGATTTTGCGCCTTGGGCTGGGGCGGGTCTTCCAGGACAGACAGTTCGGCACTATCTGGATTATGAGGCAAAACATAACGTCAGAAGAGAGTGTAAGAGTTGAGGAGCTTAAGGGTTAGAATGATTTGAACCTTGAACTACTAAAATCATAAACGGCTTTACGGAATTATCGCGAACTTGATGCCTTCCCCGCGAGAGAGCTTCTCAAAAGGTTCGCGGATTTTATCCAACCGATAGCTGCCGCTTATCAGAGGTTTCACATCTATCGTGCCGCTGCCCAGCAGTTCATAGGCCGCTTTCACGTCAGCCGGTGAGAAATGAAAAATGCCTTTGAGGGTTATCTCGTCGTAGTGGATTCGATATGTATCGTAGGTAACGACCGTTCCCTGTTTGCATCCTCCGAACAGTATCACGGTGCCACCCCGCCGCACATAGTTTACAGCGGTTTCCCATACAGCGAGCTGTCCGGTGCATTCAAACACAAAATCAAATCCTATCCCCTTGGTAAAGGCTTTTACACTGTCGGAGAGTATTGACGGCGCTACTGTCTCGCCCGCACCAAGCCTTTCGGCAATCCGCAGCCGTTCATGTTCGAGTCCGGTCATCATCACGCGCGCCCCTTTTTGCGTGGCAACCAGCAGGTGAAGCAGACCAATCGGCCCTGCGCCGATTATCAACACTGAGTCGCCTTTCTTTATCTTTAGCCCGCGCATTCCGTGGACGACGCATGCAAGTGGTTCCAAAAGCGCAGCCTCCTCAAATGATAGTCGGTCGGGCTTGATGAAGACGTTCTGGGAGACGATATGGCGGGGAATCAGGATATACTCGCCAAAGGCGCCAAGGACCTTTGTGCTCATGATGTTTTCGCAGAGATTGTAGAGTTTCTTTGCGCAATAACGGCATGCGCGGCACGGCGCCGTATGCACGGACATGACCTCGTCCCCCGGCCTGAATTTTCTGGCGCCTTTCCCGGTTTCCTCCACTGTACCTGCGAATTCGTGACCGAACACTCCGGGCATAGGTACCATCGGATGTCCACGCAAAAATGCCTTCAGGTCCGTCCCGCAGGTGAGGGCAGCCTTTATCCTGACCAGGATTTCTCCCTCCCCCGGTATCGGCGCCGGCATGTCCCTTATTTCCAGGTTTCCGGGACGATTAAGATAGACGACTTTCACAGCGTCAACTCCAGCCTTCCTCCCAGATACTGTCCTGCAACTGCAGCGAGTATGAAGACAGGGATAAACCTGTAGTCGGTATGCGAGAGGAGGCGGGCTCCTACTATCAGCGGAATCGATATATGGACATAGAGGAACCAGTGGAAAGAAAACTTTCTTGACCGGTTTCTCAGGTAGCCGAATGGAATGTTGACTGCGAATGCCAGCAGTGCTATCAGTATCACGCTTGTCATGATTTACTAATTATATAAGAAGATATTTGAGCGGCGCAAACAAACCGGAACGCATTATCTGTCGCAATCCTTGCACACGCCCATTATCTCCAGACAATGATGGATGCCCCTGAAGCTCTCCTGCCTGCACAATCGTTCCTGCATGCGCTCAAGCGATCCGGAGTAGAACTCGATCACTTTTCCGCAGACTGTGCATATCATATGATCGTGATGCGACTTCTTCGATACCTTCTCGTAGTGCGCATGCTTGTCCGTCTTCTCCACCTGCGCGATAAGGCCGCCTTCGACGAGAAGAGGGATTGTCCGGTAGATCGACGCGCGCGAAACTTTGGATCCTTTCGACTTCATTGTTACGAAAAGGTCATCCGGCGCAAAATGTCCCTGGCAGCAAAGGATCTCGCTGACTATCTCATCGCGCTCTCTCGTGCGTTTGAGGCCCTTTTTCGAGATGAAGGCGTCAAATTCTTTTTTCTCCATCACAGCCCCACATTAAAACGTCTTAACAGCCAACTGATCAGGCCACCATACAGGAAGGCGATCGGGAAAACGATCCCCACTATCCACAGGCTGGTCCTCAGGCCGCGCTCCTTGATGATCATGAAGAGGCTGGCCAGACACGGCAGGAACAGAGTGATAGTTACAAGACTGACTATCGACTGGACTGGAGACAGTTCGCCGTGCTGCGCCATGTCGAAGAGGCCCGCTGCGCCGTAGTCTCTCCTGAGAAAGCCCAGAATGAAGGATGCTGTTGTCTTGGGCGGCAGGTGCAGAAGATTGACTACTACCGGTGATGCCGCGTTCTCAAGCCAAACAAGCAGGTTGAGCTTGTGAAGCAGGAACAATATGAAGGTTCCGAGAAGAAACAGCGGGACCGCCTCCTTCAGATACCACTCTACGCGTCCGACCGTCTTGACTATTATATTCATCAGGTTAGGCATACGGATCGGAGGCACCTCAAGGAAAAATTCAGTTCGCTCGCCGGATACCAGCTTTGAAGCGAGAAACCCGGATACAAAGAGAACGATCAGTATGCATGCGGTCCAGATGATTGCTGCTTTTATGGACAACGATCCGAGGATTCCCAGAATAACTCCGAGCTGAGCCGAACATGGAATGGCTAGCGCAAGCAGAAAGGTCGTGATTATGCGGTCTCTTCGCGTTTCGAGTATCCTCGATGTCATAACGGCCATTGTTCCGCAGCCAAGGCCGAGCACCATCGGAAGCACCGCCTTGCCGTTCAGCCCGATCATATTGAAGCCCCTGTTGCTCATGATTGCGAGCCGCGGCAGATACCCGCTATCTTCGAGCACTGCAAACGCGATAAAAAAAGTTACGGTAATTGGGAGGATGATGGCGATTGCGTACGTCAGTGCAACTGTTATTAGTCCGTATTGGCCAACGAGCAATTCTTGTAATAACGGGACCGGTATCAAGGCTTCAACGACTTTCGTGGCCATAGGATTGATATACTTTCCGAATATCACGCTCTGAACAAAGTCGACCATCACGCCTGCGCCAAGGACGCCCACAAACTCATATAGCCCATAGAGGACAATAAGCAGGACCGGAATGCCGTATACGGGATGCATGCTGGCGTTGCCGATAGCGTTCAGCAGCGCGCCGCCTGAAGGCGCCGCTTTTCTGATTACTTTTTGCGCAATCTGATCGGCTACTTCAATCCGCTTTTTATTGATCAGAAAGGCCGGCGATTCATGGGCCTTAAGGATGCACTCGTGCCTCAGATGCTCTATCTCAGCCAGGTCCCTGTTTCGCACATTCGTTTTGAGCCAGTCCTTCAGGCTGTCGTCTTCCGAAAGTATCATCACGGCAAGAGAGCGTTTGGACAACGCTGTCTGCGGCAGGAGTCTCGATATCCTCGAAATGTATTCTTCTATCAGAGGGCCGTAGTTCAATCTGACGGCTGCATGTTTCGGCGACAACATGGCTTCGCGAAGCTCTTTTAGCCCCTTTCTCTGGGGCGCAATCGTCGAAACCACGTCAATCCCAAGCAGGCCCTGAAGGGTGTCGATGTCGATCGTAATGCCCTTGTCCATAGCCTCGTCTATCATATTCAGGTCGAGGGTCATTGGAAATCCCATCTCGGCAATCTGAAGCGTTATCAGCAGAGTCCTCTTCAGGTTTTTTGCATCTCCCACCTGCAATACTGAGGATGGAGACTCAGCAAGCAGAATATCACGGGTGACCTTTTCATCTTCGCTCATGGGGATAAGGCTGTTGACACCCGGCGTATCGATCAGAACAAGCCGCTTGTCGTCGAGGGCTATGTTACCGCTGGTTATCTCGACCGTGGTCCCCGGATAGTTCGAGACGGTCACGTACTTGCCGGTGAGCAGGCCGAAAATGACGCTCTTGCCTACATTCGGATTGCCGACAAGCGTGATCTTGTCCAGATGGCACTTTTGCTGTCCTGCGCGGTGCCTGTTCCTGTGTCCGATACCTTTCAAAGAAACCTCCGTCAAGGGAAATATATTGTAATTGAGACTCTATCTCAATTATATTGCGGCGCTGCCGGGTTTGTCAATCTGCTGAAAGCAGCCGATATTCCAGGAGCACATTCCTTCATATCGGGCCGGCCCTGTTTCCGTACTATTGCCCGGCAGATTGCTTGTATGGTTCAATATACTGTTTGGAAATGAAATCTTCTATAATATCTATGATGAATGTTAAAAGGTCCTTTACATCTGTCTCCTTAATCATGCTGTTCTTGCTGGCCGTCAGTATCTTTGTCCCGGCTGAATCGGGATCATCTTCCGTTGCAGTTAAGCTCAGGGCCGCAAAACATCAGGATTCGATCAGGATTGTGCTGGCTGCTGATGAGGCGATTGTGAAGAGCGCATCCGTCATCCTTACGAAGAACAAAGCTGTCATAGTAGACCTGCATCCGGCTGCTGAGGCAGGTGCAGAAAGGCCGACCATCGCTTTTGAAACCGACAAAGGCGCTCTGACAGGCGATGTGCCGGTCGAGATCATGAACTCCGTCACCGTCGTTGCAAAGGGCACCGGCTGTATTATCACAATACCGAAGGTCGAAGACATCAAGGTTTTGAAACTTCAATCGCCGTCCAGACTGGTGATCGATGCCTTTTTTGGTCCTGCGCCCAGGGAATCTGCGGCGGTCCCGCAATCTTTGAAGCCGCCTGCTGAACAGATCCCCTTCAGATATATATTTGTCGATGCGGGACACGGAGGATACGATTACGGCATCAGGGGAAAGAATTATTCCGAGAAGGATTTCGCGCTTCAGTTCTCCAGGGACTTTGCGGCTGCATTCGGCAAGGGCGGAAGAGAGGCGCAGCTTACTCGCAAGAGCGATCAAATCATGACACTGACGGAAAGGATTGCTGCCATTAACAGGAAGGTGCCGGAACTGCTGCTGAGCTTCCACCTGGCATCGACTAAAATACCGATCATATACGTCGTGCCGGAGAGGCCTGAAGCTGGTATGGAGCTGCCGGTAGCCAGCAACGGAGACCAGAAGAAGAGGGAGATGATCAACAGCATCACGGCGGCGATTGCTGCCGGCATCGAAAAGGAGTTTTCGGTCAGGCCCCTAAAAGAGACCTTGCCTTTGACTCTTCTTGTGAAGAGCAAGGCGCCGGCGATTTTAGTTGAACTGCCTAATCCGGACGAATTCAGTTATGAAAAGAAGAACAGGGAGCGGCTTATTTCAACTATCCTGAAGGCGCTTGCCACCGGTGCGAAAGAAGAGAAGCCTGTGCTTCCGCCGACCACTCAGAAACCCGAACCCAGACCGATTGAGAAGTCGGCTGACAGAACCGAAAAGATGTAGGACATGAGAAGGCAGAACAAGGTATCCTGGAAAAAGAAAGCGGTACTGACAACCTTTATATTGATGTTGGCCGGCCTCGCGGGATGGCTGACATCCAAGCATTTCCTTTTTCCTGAGGAAAGGCCGCTTGTTGAGGATTCTTCCAAACAGGGCAAGGTAGAGCTGCCGCCCATGCAGTCTTCGGAGATCAAGGTTCCCATTACCCTTTTCTACCCGGCTGAAGATGGATTGACCAAGGTGGAGAAGACGCTATCGGGCGGCTCGGTCC
Source organism: Dissulfurispiraceae bacterium (assembly GCA_035319185.1). Lineage (GTDB taxonomy): Bacteria > Nitrospirota > Thermodesulfovibrionia > Thermodesulfovibrionales > Dissulfurispiraceae > Fen-1308. The sequence goes on from DATHDF010000104.1 coordinate 28,581, forward strand.
CTGTCAAGCTGGCGGAATCGGTGCTGCAGGAATATTTCAAAGGGTTCAGCAGCGACCTTAAGAATACTGTTGTACGGGGCGTTTATGAGGACCGCAACAAGGTGCTGTATGTGGACCTCTCGGACGACCTGCGCAGGCATTTCTCAGGCGAGGCGCGGTACGAATATTATCTTCTCAAGTCGATCTACCAGACACTGACGACAAATATTGTGGAAGTGAGAGACGTCAAGATACTTGTCGAAGGCCGTGAAATAGACAGCCTGGGGGGGCATGTGCAAATCCTCATGCCCCTGCGTGAGACGGTTTGGTATTGATCTTCTGATGCCTAACAACAATCCTATAGGCATCTTCGATTCCGGAATCGGCGGGCTTACGGTCTTCAAGGAAGTCAGCAGGATGCTGCCGTTCGAGGATATCATTTATCTCGGGGATACGGCCAGGGTGCCGTACGGTATAAGATCGGCTGAAACGGTAGCGCGCTATTCCTTTGAGTGCGCCGATTTTCTCATGGGCAAGCGCATAAAGGTGCTGGTCGTTGCATGCAATACGGTATCCGCCATTAGCCTGAACGAGATCAGGGAGCGCGTGCCGGTTCCGGTAATCGGCGTCATAGAGCCCGGCGCAAAGGCGGCGGTCTCGGCAACCGAAACAGGGAGAGTTGGAGTTATCGGCACCGAAGCCACCATAAGGAGCGGTGCTTATTCACGCGCTATAAAAGCAATCGACGCATCTGTAGAGGTGTACGGACTCGCCTGTCCGTTGTTCGTTCCACTTGTGGAAGAGGGCTGGACCGATGGCGAAATAGCGAAGCTTGTGGCAGAAAGGTATCTGTCCGGGCTTCGGACCTTCGAGATCGATACCATAGTGCTCGGGTGCACTCATTATCCGCTGCTGAAAGGCGTCATCCAGGATGTTATGCAAGACATAAAGATAATCGATTCTGCTGTAGAAACCGGAAAGGTTTTGAAGGCAGTTCTGGAGGAGGGCCCTCTTCTCAGGGAATCCGGGGAGTCTGCTGTTCACAAATTTTACGTTACTGACTCGACCGAAAAGTTCACTTCTGTGGGTGAGCGGTTCCTTGGCAGCAAAATCAGCGAGATAGAGAGAGTTATGTTTTAGCTAGAACCTGCCTGCAGCCCACTTTTTTCAGCTTGTTTATATACGTATAATTTAATAACCAAAATATATCGGAGGACAAATTGAGGCCCGACGGAAGACGAAACAACGAGATGCGCAAGGTACGCATCAAGCGCAATTACATCAAACCGGCAGAAGGTTCCGTGCTCATCGAAGTCGGTGATACCAGGGTCATATGCACTGCCACGATAGAAGAAAGGGTCCCATCGTTTCTGAGGGACCAGAAAAAGGGATGGATAACTGCTGAATACGGAATGATTCCGCGGGCCACATCAGTGCGTACTGCACGGGAATCAACGACCGGCAAGACAGGCGGCAGGACCATGGAGATCAAGAGGCTTATAGGGCGGGCGTTGAGGGCGGTCATAAACCTTGACGTCCTGGGTGAGCGCACTATCTGGCTTGACTGCGACGTCATACAGGCTGACGGCGGTACCAGGACGGCCTCCATCACCGGGGCCTATATTGCGTTGCACGATGCGGTTGGTCTTGCCATGAGCAAGGGACTCATCAATAAAGACCCGATCACTGAAAGCCTTGCCGCAGTCAGCGTAGGAATCGTGCGCGGCGAGCCCATGCTGGACATCTGCTACGCTGAGGACTCATCTGCTGATGTGGACATGAACGTTGTCATGACCGGCAGCGGAAAGATCGTAGAAATCCAGGGCACTGCCGAAGCCGAACCTTTTTCCAGGGATATGCTTGACTCACTGCTGGGTCTTGCCGAAAAAGGTATAGGAGAGCTGATCAAGATTCAGACGGAGATATTGGCTACGAATATGGTAGAATATTAAATTATGCAAAACAGGGTAACAATGTATAAAAGCGTACTTATCTGGCTGCTGATAGGCATGTCGATACTATTGCTGTTCAACCTTTTCAATGTGCCTCAGAAGAGCGAGAAGGAGCTTGTATTTTCCGATTTCATCAATAAAGTGGATTCCGGTGAAGTCGAAGAAGTAACTATCAAGGAAAACAACCTGACCGGCAGGCTGAAGGACGGCACCAAGTTTAAGACTTATATTGCCAACTTTCCGGACCTGGTAAAGGAACTGCGGGACAAGGGGGTCAGGATTATTGCAAAGCCTCCGGACCAGCCTCCGTTGTATATGACGATCTTGATTTCGTGGGGGCCGATAATCTTCATCGTGCTCATATGGATATTCTTTATGAGGCAGATGCAGATGGGCGGCAACAAGGCGATGTCATTCGGAAAGGCGAAGGCTAAACTGGTCTCCGACAAGTCTGTGAAGGTTACTTTCGCAGATGTCGCAGGTATAGAGGAAGCCAAGAATGAGGTCCAGGAAATCATCGAGTTCCTCAGAGACCCGCAGAAATTCTCGCGGCTTGGCGGCAAAATACCCAAAGGGGTCCTCCTCGTAGGTTCGCCGGGATCGGGCAAGACTCTTTTGGCCAAAGCGATCGCAGGCGAAGCGGGTGTTCCTTTCTTCTCTATATCGGGCTCTGATTTTGTGGAGATGTTCGTGGGTGTCGGCGCTTCAAGAGTGAGAGACCTTTTCGACCAGGCCAAGAAGAGCGCTCCCTGCATCATATTTATTGATGAAATCGACGCAGTCGGCAGACACAGAGGCGCAGGTTTGGGCGGGGGCCACGATGAAAGGGAACAGACCCTTAACCAGCTGCTCGTCGAAATGGACGGGTTTGAGGGCAAGGAAGGTATAATCATCATTGCGGCTACCAACAGGCCGGATGTCCTCGATCCGGCATTGCTAAGGCCTGGAAGGTTTGACCGGCAGATTGTAGTCCCTGTTCCGGATGTCAAGGGCAGGCTTGAGATTCTAAGGGTGCATTCCAAGAGCATTCCGCTGGCTGCTGATGTTGAGCTTGAAAAGATTGCGCGTGGCACGCCCGGTTTTTCAGGCGCCGACCTTGCCAATCTGATCAATGAGGCAGCCCTGATTGCGGCCAGAAGGTCGAAGGAGAAGGTCGACAGGACCGACTTCGAATTTGCAAAGGACAAGGTGCTGATGGGCGTCGAGCGCAGGAGCATGGTCCTGAGCGACGAAGAAAAGAGAAATACGGCATATCATGAGGCAGGCCATGCCCTGGTCGCTAAGTTGACGCCTGGCACCGATCCCCTGCATAAGGTCAGCATCATACCCAGGGGCAGGGCCCTTGGAGTTACGCAGCAGCTGCCTATAGACGACCGTTATACATATTCAAAAGATTATCTGCAAAAGGCTCTGAATGTGCTTTTGGGCGGACGCGCTGCGGAAGAACTGGCCCTAAGTCATATGACGACAGGCGCGGGTAATGACATTGAAAGGGCTACTGACCTCGCCAGAAAGATGGTCACCGAGTGGGGAATGAGCGAGAGGCTGGGACCGCTGACCTTCGGAAAGAAGGACGAGCAGATATTTCTTGGCCGCGAGATAGCGCGTCATAAGGACTATAGTGAAAAGACTGCTGAAGAGATCGACGATGAAGTGAAGCGCATCGTGATGAATGCATACGAAAACGCAAAAAAGCTGTTAAGCGACAATGGAGACCTGCTGGATGCGCTTGCCAGAACGCTCCTTGAGCGGGAAACCATAGATGGTCCCGATCTCGACAAGATAATACAGGAACTGAGGCCTGTTGCCTCTGATGAAGCTGCGGCTGCGCAATAACCTTTCCCTGGACTTATCAGCCAGAACCTGCATTATGGGGGTCCTTAATGTGACCCCCGATTCATTTTCAGACGGTGGACTCCACTTCGATGCCGGAAGAGCGGTAGCCCATGTCCTGCGGCTTGTGGAAGACGGGGCCGACATAATCGATATCGGCGGAGAATCCACACGGCCCGGCTCTGATCCTGTCCCGTTAGAAGAAGAACTCAGGCGAACGATTCCCGTAATAGAGTCGCTCACCGGGATCGTTTCGGTTCCGATTTCAATTGACACGTGCAAAGCCGATGTTGCTTTGCAGGCGTTGGATGCAGGCGCCTCGATAATAAACGATATCAGCGGGCTTCGCTTCGATCCATATATGGCAAGGGTTGCGGCATCGCGCAGCGTACCCGTTATCCTGATGCATATCAAGGGTACTCCGAAGAACATGCAAACCGAGCCTGTCTATGAAGCTCTCATTCCAGAAATCATGGATTACTTGCGAGCGAGCATACTGATTGCGCTTGATGCCGGTATCAATGAGGACAGCATAGTTATAGATCCAGGGATTGGGTTCGGCAAGACATATGACCACAATCTTCAGATCCTGAGAAGTCTTGACGAATTCTCGGCTCTTGCAAAACCGATCGCAGTTGGAGTGTCGAGAAAGGCGTTTCTGGGGAAGGTACTGGACGAAGCTGCTCCGTCGGAGCGACTGGAAGGCACGGCTGCAGCCGTTGCGATTGCAATCATGAACGGTGCCAATATCGTTAGGGTGCACGATGTGAAGGAGATTGCAAAGGTGGCCAAAGTGGCCGATGCGATAAAAAAAGGGAAGGTTTAGCTTCGGGATGCTTCCTGAATCGTTCGATACTTGTTATCCTTAACAAATATCTATAACAAAGACAAAGAGAGGAATCGGTAATGAAGATTCGGACAATGATCGGGGCTGAGAAATATTCAGTATGCGGCAGACCTTATTTGAGATCTCTTCTGATTGTCTGTTTATTTGTTGTGATATTTTTTTCTCCCATTTTCGCGCCTCGGAACGCTTCGGCACACGGTATTGCGGGCAACAGGTTTTTTCCTACTACTTTCACGGTTGATGATCCGTTTATTTCGGACGAGTTTTCATTGCTTGTTCATCATAACAAGCAATCCGGAGATCCGTCGTCGAAGCAGACGGATATCAGCATAGACTATTCAAAGCGTCTTTTCCCGAACTTCGGATTTGAATTTCACGAGGCGTATATGCACCAGAAATTCAGCGACGGAAGTTCTGCCCATGGATGGGACAATCTTGGACTTGGTGCGAAGTGGCAATTTCTGACTGATGAAAAGAGAGAGTTGATCATGTCTGTAGGCACTGATTTCGATATTGGAGGCACCGGTGCGCACCAGGTTGCCGAGTCATTTTCGACAATTACACCTATGTTTTTTTTCGGTAAGGGCCTCGGCGATCTGCCTGGCTCGGTCAATTTTCTCAGGCCCCTTGCAGTTACCGGAGCCCTTGGCGTTAGCTTTCCCACGCGAAGCAGGAACGTGCACACTGTTTTTAACGAAGAGACCGGGGATTTCGATCAGGACATTGAGCACAACTCCAAGATACTCAACTGGGGCTTTACCGTTCAGTATAGTCTCATGTATCTGCAGCAACATGTAAAGGACATAGGGTTGCCGGATCCCTTCAAACGCATGATCCTCGTAGTGGAATTTCCGATGCAGACGAACCTGAGTCGCGACAATAAAGGCCTTACAACGGGTACGATCAACCCCGGTATCGTCTGGGCAGGAAAATCTTTTGAATTCGGGATTGCTGCGGAGCTGCCGGTCAACGCAAGGTCCGGAAAGACTGTCGGCATTCTCGGTCTGATTCATTTCTTTCTCGACGACCTATTTCCCGGGAGCATAGGCTCGCCGATTTTCCACTAGGCAATGCGCAGCGTCATCAATACGAAGATGGCCGCGCTGCTCTTCCTGATGCTGCTGGCGATGCCGGGCGTGTCTTCGGGACATGCCTTTCCAGACCATTCTGCGCCCAAGGTCGGTGAGGCTGTTACTGCTCCGCCGGCCGGCGTATATATATGGTTTGACGGAAATCTTGAGCCGACCTTCAGCAAGATAGTCGTCCAGGACACAAACGGTAAGGCGGTTGACCAGGGCAATGGACGAGTCAACCCTTCCAACTCGGTTTTGCTGGAAGTTGGTTTGCCGAAGCTCCCGCCTGGCACGTATAAGGTACTCTGGAATGTGGTATCGAGGGACGGACACCGTACTTCAGGTGATTATTCGTTTCAGATAAAATGACGATTCTCCTGACGTTTCACAGCCTTATGACGTTTATCGACTTGTCGGCCCTGTCTGCGGTCTGCGGTACAATTCTGTGCCTGCACTGGACCATCTGCCCGGTCTGCGCCGGTGAAGCGCCGACTACCAATCCATGCTTCGACCGCTCCCGCAGACTGCTTCTATATTGCCTCCTCGGATTGAGCATCAGCAGCATAGGTATCCTGTTCCAGCGCACAATGGAGATGGCAGGCGTGGGGATCATGGAAATTTCGCCGATGCTGCCGGTTGTCCTGTTCAAATCTCATTTTGGTACCATGTGGTTATTGAGAGCAGGCGCTATTCTGCTCGCATGGAGCGTATGGCTGCTGGGAAGAAAGCGCCTCGATTCAAAGCCGGTTATCCTCGTGTTGCTGACGGTATGCGCGGTTATTGCCTTTGCGCGCAGCGATTCGAGCCATGCTGCCGATTACGGCGACTTGAGCCTCCAGCAGTTTGCCGATTTTTTTCATTTAATGGCTGCGATATGTCTCGGCGGTCCACTGATTTCTATGTCGATCATACTGTCAGCTTCCGACATATCAAACAGCCCTGAACAACAGCATATAATCGCGGCAATGGCCGACCGTTTCTACAAACTCTTCGGTCCGGTCTTCGCAGTCATAGTCGCAACCGGTCTCTATAACAGCTGGGTGGAGGTCAATTCTTTCGAAGCCCTCGCAACTACAACTTACGGATGGATTCTTTCGGTCAAGCTGATCGTCTTTGCGTGCCTGTCCTGGAGATACCTGGTATTGCCGCAAAGGGGAAGAGACGAAGCGGCATACGCAATCCCATTTGCCCGGCGGGCCAGGGTCGACACCTATTTGTTTTTGGCGATACTACTATGCGTTGCCCTTCTCACTCACGGAATCCCTGCGCGACATGCCGCCCATATTAATATGATGATGGACCACGGACCAGGGAGCAGTCAGCCATCGGATATGGAAACAGATCATGGCATGAGTCACCACATGCAGCATGGTCATGGCATGTGATCCTTGTTTAATCCGGCTGACCGGAAGCAAGGACGTTATGGCAAACTATAATTTCAAGAATATATCAGCCGGGATATTCCGGTCGGCGGTCGCCTCTGTTGATCCATACAGATTGGTTTCGGCTCATGCCGGGGAAATTCGAAATGCATTTTTGGAGGGTGGATTCAGAAGGTTGGTAATGGTTGGTTTCGGCAAGGCTTCATGCCCTATGGTGCGAGCGCTGGAAGACTCTCTGTCTGATATAGATTATTCCGGGGCGATAATTACGAAATACGGCCATTGCCGCGGGCATGAGTTAAGGAAGGTTTCAGTGCATGAAGCCGGTCACCCCTTGCCTGATGAAGCCGGAGTCAGAGGCGCGCAGGAAGTGATCAGCCTCCTGAGAGATGCCGATGAACATTCCCTGGTAGTCTGTCTCATCTCGGGTGGAGGATCGGCCCTGCTGGTATGTCCTTATGAAGGTGTCACCCTCTCCGACAAACAGCGCATGACAGACCTTCTGCTCAAAGCAGGAGCCGATATCCACGATCTCAATACCGTAAGAAAACACATCTCGATGGTCAAGGGCGGCAGACTTGCAGGGCTTGCTTATCCGGCTGAAGTAAAATCTCTCATTATTTCCGACGTCATCGGTGACGATCTTGGCGTTATAGCCTCAGGGCCCACGTCGCCCGACGGGACGACATTCGGCGATGCGCTGAATGTTATTGCTAAATACGAGCTGGAGAAAAAGTCGCCGGCCTCTGTGATCGCGCTATTGAAAAAGGGTGCGGATGGGGCCTTGCCGGAGACGCCGAAGACCGGCCACCATTTGTTTGAACGGGTAACCAACCTTATTATCGGAAACAATACAAAAGCCCTGAAGGCAGCCAGGGATGCGGCTGAAGCACTTGGCATTGAAGCACAGATCGTCTCGTCGGAACTGAAGGGCGAGGCCAAGGAAGCCGCAAAATGGCTCGCAGAAAAGGCCCTTGAAATCAGGCTGGCTCCGAAATCGCAAGGCCCGGTCTGTCTTGTTTCCGGCGGAGAGACAACAGTTACCGTCAAGGGCAGCGGTCTTGGCGGGAGGAATACGGAATTCGCATTGGCGTTTGCGTTGGAGATTGAGGGTGCAGACGGGATTACCCTTCTGTCAGCCGGCACCGATGGAACGGATGGTCCGACAGATGCGGCAGGGGCTGTAGCGGACGCGAGAACTGTTTCCAATGCAAGGGTCTCCGGCCTGGACCCGCTGGCATATCTGAAAGACAACGACTCTTATAATTTCTTCCGGAAGTCGGACGATCTTTTTGTGACGGGACCGACCGGCACAAATGTCGCGGACATTCAGATCGTAATCATAGCTAGATAACATCTCTGTCCGTAAGATTTGCCGGACTGCGTCCAGAATCCACATCCAAAATAATTCTATCTCATAAATGCTCGATGTCGTCTTTTTCGTCATTTTTCAGGATCTTTTTTTCCAAATACTTACGTGCGATGTCTCTGCCTCCCAGCCCAAAAGCTATTGCAAGCGCCAGGACAGCTCCACCCAGCAGTATTGAGAAAGCGAAAACGATCGTTCCCTTGCCGATATCGAGCTGTTCGAGGGCCATTGAGAGCGACAAGAGAAGTATAAAAATCCTGACAAGTCTTGACATCAGCCCGGCCGACCTGATTCCGGAGTTGACCGCCGCAATAAGTACTGCGCGCCCTCCGAAGTTGGCCAGGATATATCCGGCAAACAACAGAAGCGCCGAGATGAACACATTCGGCAGGTACAGGAAAAAGCGGTCCATCAGCATAATGACCGATGGAAAGTTCAGGCTTTGCAGGGCTATCACTATGAAAATAAATATCGTGATCCATTTGATGATCCTCGACAATATAACCGATACCGGCTCCTGGACGCCGCCTTTGCGGAGTATCTCCATCATGCCGAAACGCTCGCAGTATTTGTCGATGTTCACGGCGCTGAAGACCCTGAGGAATAGCCATCTGAGGACGGACCCGGCCACGACTCCTATCAGCAGCATTGCAACCGATGTGAGCATATTCGGCATGAAGCGTATTATTTTTTCACAGAACTGCTCGATAGGCTCTACAAATATACGATCAAGAAAATTCATGATGTCCTCCTTGCTGCACCCATTCAGCTGTCAACAGGTTTTTTTTGTGCTCGAAAATTCGGCAGAGCTCTTCAATCCTTAATTCGACTTCGGACGAGTCGCTGTCAGCCGTCTCTATCACGAAGGATGCAGTCCTGCCCATGTAGAGGGGCGTCAGAGATTTGAGCAGGTGCTGCTTGTTCATTACCTTCCGGTGTACCCCCACGGCAAACGAATATACTATCTCCGCCCAGGCTTCGGAAGGTATATGGAACTTGTCCACGGACACTTTTTTTGCTTCATAAAGAAAATCGATTATGTCCGGCGACAACACCTCCTTCCACATCGGCCCCAGCTCCTCGACGCCAAGCCTGAATTTATCGACCATTCTTTCGAGATTGACCGATACGGGCTCAAGGCCGACCGCGTACTGAAATCCGTAAGAGGGGACCTCTTCCGAGCCGCTTATCTTATTCCAGACATCTGCGTAAGTCTCCATAAGGTCAAATGCAGCTCCGGTCACTTCATACAGCATGGCGCTCAGGTCCGCGCCGGGATCTTTGGGATCATGGATCTTAGCCCCCAGAAATGCCTGGCAGACTTTGAAATCATTGGCCACTGCTGTTGTTGTCATCCAGACGTCTATGCCGAACCGGGCCACGTCTGTTTCCCATACGTCCTTTGAGAGATAGAATTCAGCCAGCCTTCCCGAAAATCCGAAGTCACCTCCAATAGGCTGGCGTATGCGCTTTCCGTACAGTGCCCTTGTCAGGGGATAGACGATGCTGTTGGTAATCGTGCCGTCGTATTTGTGGCGGTGATATAGTGGCGCGACATAATCATAAGAGTCGTCAATAAGCGGTTTTATGAGCAGCTCGATCCATTCCGGCGTAATACTTCTGAGATCTGAATCGACAACGGCGCAGGCCTTTACTTTTAGCAAGCCTGCAATTTCGAAGATAGTCCTGAAAGCGCTGCCCTTGCCCGGCATGCCGCTGTACGGAGTGGCTATCTTGAATACCGGGATCGCACGGTGCCGCACCAGGATGGACTGGAAATCCTCGATAGACGCCTTTTGTACGACTTCGGGCGTCCCGTCCGTAGACCCGCCGTCGGAATTCACCAGCACTGCACGCATGTGCGGAAAATATTTTGCAAGTCCGGCCTGAACTGCTTTGACGACATGTCCGATTGTCCTGGCGTTGTTGTAGCTGGGGATACCGACGAGTATGTCTGCGCGTTTCATGGCCCGAAGACTATCTCGCAGTTCTTTACGGTCGGCAATGCCGTCGCCTTTGTCAATCTTCTTCATGTCCTATCTTCTCCAGAAGAGCTACCGGAAAGTCCACAAAGACATCGGATAACCGGAGCGCCGCCGAGTCGTCCGACATACTGGGCCCAACACTTTGCCCGGTCAGGATATTCCTGAAATTAGCACCGCTCTTGACGAACGGAACCGCCAGTTCGGAATCTTTCCAGACCTCTTTACCGAAGGGCATGCCGGAGTCACCGGTGCAGAGCTGTGTAAAAAATCTTGGCGCAGCGATAACTGCTACGGCGCCGCCAAGCCTTCGTGAGAAAGCGCATACGTTTTCGCCTCCGGGTCCCAGAACTTCAAGTGGTATATATTCGCCGCCGTCAAAAAGCTCGCGCCTAGACCTGCGAAAGCTCAGAGCCTTCCAGACCAGAAATAGTTTGACCAGGCCGTCTTCCTTGCCGACGGTCAGCTGTCTAGCAAGGTCGCACAATTTCATGGCTGATTCACGTCTTTTCAGCTCCTCCAGCATTTGCTTTCTGGTGCTGTAATCCACAGGCCTTCGGTTGTCCGGATCGACGAGGCTGAAATCCCATAGCTCGGTACCCTGATAGAAATCCGGCACCCCTGGGCAGGTGATTTTAAGCAGTGTCTGAGACAACGAGTTCAGCATGCCGTAATGCGAAATTTTTTTCTGAAAAACGGCAAAATCTCCTGGGAAGGGGTTGTCATGCCTCTCTTCAAGGGCTGCGTCTATAAAATGCATAAGCGCGTCTTCATACATCCTGTTCGGGCTTGTCCAGCTTGTGTTGACCTTGGCTTCTCTCGCGGCCTTTAACATGTAATCACGAATGCGTTTGCGGAAGAATAAATATTCATCCTTGTTCGCAGTACCGACCGGCCACGCCCCGACCAGTGTTTGATAAAACAGATATTCACTGTTTCGTTCCGGTACGGGAGAGCCGTCCACCAGCGGTTTCCTTTTTTTGTTCATCCGCGACCAGCGCCTGACAGCCTCTTTCCACACGTCCGGTATCTCTGAGAGAACATTGAGCCTGGCCCTGACATCCTCGCCGCGCTTAGTATCGTGGGTGGCTGTAGTAATGAGCGCGTGAGGCCAGTACTTCGTCCTTTCTATGTTCTGGCCGTGAAAGGTTTCAAGTGGTATGCCGAAGCGCTCGGGCCACCCGCCGACCTCGTTAAGAGAAATGAACCGGTTATACACGTAAAAGGCGGTATCTTCTACACCCTTTGCCATTACCGGCCCGGTGATCTGCTGGAAGCGCATCACGAAATCAATCCACTCCTTCCTGTCGGCTTCGTGAAGATGATCAGGATAGTTGAGCAGTAGCACGTCCTTGAGGAAGTCGAAGATCGAAGAGCTGACTGCCGGATTGTTTCTTCGGGCCCGCGATATCGCATGCTCGATGTATCTGCGGTCCCTGTCGTCGATGCCTGCCTGACTGATGTATGTCCTGTATACCGGGAAGGCTGCTATTACTTCTATGATTGCGATAATCAGGCTTCTAAGTGTGAAATCCCTCGTGTGCCTGTCCTTTTCGGAAATACGGTTGAGCACATGCCCCAGCGTATTTATCTCGCTTGCCATCGCCACGTGCATAATCAGCCGTTTCTTGTCGCAGGCCATTTCCTGAAAGTTGTTCGCATGCCCGGTAAAAGAGGAATATATGCGGTCGAAAGCCTTCGCCTTTGTTCCATCGATGAAGATCCCGTTCAGCGAGTTCAGGAAGACGTATCCGGTGGTGCTGAATATGGGCCAGTTGTCCGGCATCCGCTCGCCCCTGGTCAGTATCTTCTCCCCGACAATATAGAATGGTTTTGTTAAAGTATCTCCGTTCATCATCGTTTCAGACTCGTCTTTGAAACCATTGTCCGACCGCGACAGGTCCGAACTGTCTCCCACTGCCACATCTTTTTTTTCAAGGTGCCACAGTCGGACGTTTTCAAAGCATTGCTGCTGGAGCCATCTGAAATATTCAGCCGGATCGTAGAGCCCGTCGGGATGATCGACCCTCAAGCCCGTAACCATTCCCTCGCGTATCAACCTGAAGACAAGCTGGTGGGTATATTCTGCAACGGATTTGTTCTCGGTCCTGATTGCGGCAAGATCATTTATGTCGAAAAAACGGCGATAGTTGATCTCTTCGGTCGCAGTCTGCCAATAGGCAAGTCTGTAAACCTGCCTGCGCATAATCCGGTCGAGTCGATCGAAGCTGTCAGGGTTTGCCTTGAAGCCGTTTATAAGCTCTACAGTGCTGTCGATGTAATCTTTTATTTCTGCGCTGCCGCTGTAAAGATTCCAGAGTCTTTTCTTTATGATCTCCTTTTCACGATACCGTTCTGTGATTTTTTCGGCGTTAGTGACCGTGTAAGACGGCAGATGAGATATTGCGGTCATGATGCTGTTCAACTCCGACAGGTTTTCATTCCCTTCGGGCAGTGAGGCGACAAGAGCCCCCATCCTACATTCAAGAATTTCCGAAATCGAGCCGGTCCGCACCGGGAAGATATGTTCGAAATAGGATATAAAGAAACTGCCTTCGTAAAATCGGAGCCGCAGGTCGCCGCTCTCAAGCACTTTCCCGTAGTGGTCACCGAGTACAGGCAACAGCACTTTATTCTTCAGCTCTTTTTTTACAGGCGCCCAGTCTACATCAAAGTAATCTGCGTAGACAGAGGCAGGCCCGTTTTCGAGCAGGTCCATCCATAATGCATTTTCATGACCGATGCCCATGTGGTTGGGAACGATGTCGAGGAGTTGTCCCATATTCTTTTTCGCAAGCTCCTCGACCAACATATCGAGCTCGTCGGAACTGCCCACCTCAGGATTCAGGGAGGCAGGGTCAACTATATCGTACCCGTGACTGCTGCCTGTCTTGGCCTTGAGATATGGAGAAGAATAGATATCGGTAAAACCAAGATCGTCAAGATACCCTACGACGCCTGCAGCATCCGAAAACCCGAAATCCGCATTGAACTGGAGCCTGTAAGTCGAAACCGGTATGCGGGGGTATTGGTTCAATTACGCCTCCATTGTCCGCCTGTAAACGAGGCAGCTCCACGGTTTCAGCTTCAATTCAGTCAGTGCGTCTGCAGGCTTGACTATATCCGGACTCAACGCGGATGTACCGCCCCATCGTACCGAAGATGAATCGACAATACATTCCCACGTGCAGCCGGGCTCAAGCGGGACTGCAGCTGTTTTTGCTTTTTCTCCAAAATGCAACAGCACAACTATTTCTTCACGGGTCGAGCGCCGTTTCATCATCACCACTTTATGTTCCTTCAACGAGCTGATAACAGGGTCGTCGCTTGCACGGCACGAAAGCGCCGGAACCGATGCCCTCATTTTAAGTATAGCCTTATGGAAATCATGCAGCACGCTATGCGGTCCCTGAAAGCGGCGCGAGAGGTCAATTTTACATTTCAGAAAGGTCTTTTCATCCTGAGGGTCCGGCACCTTAGCCTTCCATGAAAAAGACGAAAATTCCTCAATCCTGCCTCTGCGAACCGAGTCGATCAGCGCTTTGTCGATGTGGCTTACGAAATATGCGAATGGAGCGGTTTCGCCGTATTCTTCCCCCATAAACAGAAGTGGAATGTACGGTCCGAATATAACCGAACATGCCGCAAGTTTCAGCTTTTCAAACGGCAGGGTTGCGCTCAGCCGGTCTCCGGCAGCCCTGTTGCCGATTTGATCGTGGTTTTGTGAAAAAACGATGAAGGTATTCTTCGGTTTTCCCGCGGACGATTTGCCGTGCCTCCGCTGCCTGAATGCGGAATATTGTCCGGAATAGATGAACCCCTCTTTGAGCCCCTTGGCCAGATGGTCCACGCTGCCGAAATCTTCGTAATAGCCGTTCTGCTCAGATGTAAGGAGTGCGTGCAGGGCGTGATGATAGTCGTCGTTCCACTGGGAGTCAAACCCAAACCCCCCTGATTCGACGGCATCTGTCACTCTGGTATCGTTGAGGTCGCTCTCGGCAAAGATATAGATTCTCCTGCCCAGATCATCAGACAATGAATGGACGTCCTCCGTCAGTTCCGACAGAAACGGAACAGCCCCTGAATCAAAGAATCTGTGTATTGCATCAAGCCTCAGGGCGTCGATGTGATAGTCTGAAATCCATTGCAGTGCGTTACGTATAAAGTATAAGCGTACCTCGTCGCTATATGGACCATCAAGGTTGACGGCGTCTCCCCACGGGGTTTTGCAGCGGTCGGTGAAGTACGGGCCGAAATCTGAAAGGTAATTGCCTTCTGGCCCGAGGTGATTGTATACCACATCCAAAATTACCGCGATGCCCTGCCGGTGGCATGCATTGACAAGGGCCTTCAGCCCGGTCGGGCCGCCATAACTATTTTGGGGTGCATAAGGATGAACGCCGTCGTATCCCCAGTTCCTGTCGCCCGGAAACTGAGCAACCGGCATCAGCTCTATTGCGGTGATGCCCAGGCCTGCAAGATACTCCAGATGAGGGATTACGGCTTCGAATGTTCCGGCGGCGCTGAACGTACCGACGTGTAGTTCGTATATGACATAATCTTCCAATTGCCTGCCTGACCACTTGTCGTCGTTCCATTGGAACTGTCCGTGGTCCACGATTGCGGAGGGGCCATGGATTCCGTCAGGCTGAAAAGCTGAAGCAGGATCGGGTCTTTCGATAGTCTTATCCAGACGAAAGAAGTAATGTGCGCCCGGCCGAACGCCTTCTGCAATTACGCTCCAGTATCCCATCGCCTGCCTTTGCATCGGCAGCAACTGCTCGCCGGGCATAAGCAACCTGACCTCCATGCTGCTGCGAAACGGCGCCCATGCGACAAACATGCATCTGCCATCCCCCACATAATGCGCCCCGCTGCGCAGATCGAGTTTATACTGATTCATGTGACTAGAGTTCCAGCACGTTCTTTCCCTTGTTTTCTGCGGCGAACCATGCCGACAGGTAGTCTCTGGTTTGTCTCGTTATGAGAAAATTATTTCTTATATATTCCCGTGCATTGCCGCCCATCGTTTCGGCCCTTGAAGGATCGTTAAGCAGTTGCCGAACTCTGAAGGCGGCGCCCTCAACGGAATAAACCAGAAAACCGTTATGACCATGTATGATCTGTAAGGGGATGCCCCCTACAGCTCCGCCTATTACCGGCTTGCCTTTCCACATAGCCTCTGATACGGTCAGGCCGAATCCCTCCTTGAGCGACTTCTGCAGGATAACCGTAGCAGCCCGCTGAAGTGCGTTTATATCCTCATCGCTGAAGGCGGGAAGCAGCAGGACAAAGACGTCCGGGTCTCCGTCCGTGTAGTTCCTGACCTCGTTCAGGACCGTCTCGCCTTCGGGATCATCGGTGGCAGGGCTGCCTGCAAGCACAAGCACGCAGTCGTTGTATTTCCGCACCATTCTAAAGGCCTCTATTACCCCGACAGGGTCCTTGAATCTGTCAAAGCGGGACACCTGCAGTACCATCGGCCTGTCTGCCGGGATCCCGTATTTAGCCATTGTGCCGCGTATTTCATCGGGCGTCATTTCACGATTTTTTGCGCTCAGCGGATCTATCGATGGGGGTATGATGAATTCATCTATATTCATGGCCTGCGCAAACTTTGCAACCGAGAATATTGCCGCGTCATACTTGCTGCAATAGCGGCTGAGGTGTTCCCAAATCCCCTCCCACGGGGCAGACAGGTCGATATGGCACCGCCAAAGCCATTTGCCGGGCGCCCTGGACTCGACAAGAGCGATCGGCTGCGGATCATGGATTAGCACCGCATCCGCCCCAAGATCAAGCTTTGCAGCGTTTCTCCGGTTCACCTCCCGATGATAGTCCCACATCTCTGCCGTTATGCTTTCGGCCTTTCCCTGCAGGCTGTTATGGATCTTCTTCGTAATATCAAAAAAAAGCTCGTCCCCTTCTATTACCTCCCAGCGTGCCGCAATGCCGAGCTCCGATATTATCGGGATCATGCGATGAAGTATCTCGGCTACGCCGCCTCCGGCACGCGTTGAGTTGATGTGGAGAAAAGATTTGCCCGCAAGCCTTCCCCCCAGTTTTTGCAGAAGAATGAGGTCGCTTTTCGGTGAAATACCGTGATATTTTTCTATCATAGCTCGCCTCCAGGCGTTTTCATCTCCGTCTTCAGCTCGGTCTCGATCGTTTCGTAAAGGTGTTGCCTGATCTCCTCCAGACTGTGCATGAAAGGATCGATCGCCCTTATTTTTTCAGCGAGATCCCCTCTTTCCAGCGGTCCTGCGATCCATGTCGAGAAATCGTCTGTGCCCAGACGCATCCTGGCTTCGAAGAAATGATAGTAGATCGAAGTGGGGTCGACGTACTTTATCCCCATCAGGCATTCAGCTAGGTTCCTTGCCCTTATGCCGCTGCTGAATATCAGAGTGAGGGTCTGATTGAAGTAAAACTCATCGCCGGCCATAGCCTGCCTTGGTTCCGGAAACTTTTCCAGATAATCATCTATGACCGTCAGGATGCTCTTCCTGAGAGACTCCATCGTGTCAAATTCGTACGGGTCAATGCTTGAAAGGCGTTCCGAAAGGGCCCGCTCCTCCAGACTTTCTCCGGCCCAGTGCGCGAAGTCGTTCGTATATTCCAGGAGGTGCCCCTTCAGGAAGTATTGAAATGTGTGATGAAACATGGATTCGTCGTCAATGACTGCTATGCACTCGCGGAGCTCCCGAAGGTTGCGAGCCCTTCTGCCGGTTGATTTAAGCATTGTCGTGCACTGCTTGAAATCGAATGGTTCCGTCATGATTCCGCTCCTTGTCTTTACAGGCTATTTGTTGTCCTCTTCGACGGCATCCCTGATATCTGCAAAGATATCGGGCACTGCGGCAGCCACGCGGTCCCAGCTGGCGATCAGCGGGACTCCTAAAGGGTCTTCAGTAATTATTTCGGCTGCTTTCCTTATGCCGTTTGTGAAGGTCTCCACCGCGAGGCTCTCCTCATGGCGATCGAAAAATAGGCCGTTAATCGCAGCGTCGTCTTCATACCTCTTCAGCATATTCTGGGCAGTTCTTACGTAGGTTGCAACCAGAGTTTTGAAATAGGCTTCTGAGAATACGAGCCCCTCTGAAACGAATGTCCTGAATATAGACTTGCAGATGTCTACGCACATTTTGTGAAGGCCCTTGGTCGCATCATCCGGCGACAGCAACTGGTGCTTGTGCTCGTAATTCTCGGCGATATCGACCTGACAGACCCTTCGCAACGAAGTGTTCCTGTAAACCTCTGCGAGCACACCGACTTCGAGTCCCCAGTCACCGGGAATCCGGTTAATGTGCGCAAGGTCGACGTCCATTGAGAATTCTCCTGCAAGCGGATATCTGAAACTGTCGAAAAATGCCAGAAGCGGATGGTAGCCGTTTATCTTGTATATCGCCCTCAGCAACGGCGTGACGAGAAGTCTAGTGACCCTGCCGTGAAGCCTGTCGGTTACCCTGCTGTAATATCCTTTGCAGAAATCATAGTCAAGACTTGGGCTGGTTACCGGATAGCAAAGTCTTGCCAGCAGGTCGCGGCTATATGTAAGTATGTCGCAATCGTGCAATGCAATGGCATGAATGCGCTTCTGTGAAAGTATGTATCCGTATGCCATCCATACGGACCTCCCTTTCCCTGGTTCGCCGATGGGCAGCTCGGCCCCCTCAAGAGATTTGTAGATCTCTTTGATGCGCGGCCCCGTATTCCATACTATTCTGGTTTTCTGCGGAAGCACGCCGAAGAATTTCTTCGCGCGCGCGAATTCATCCGCTGATGCCGGACCGAGAGTGACGACAATTTCATCTATATATTTGACCTCCGCAAGCTCTTTGATTATGCCGCCCAGGGCTGCGCCATCGAGCTCGCTGTACAGGGACGGCAGCACCAATGCAATGGGCCGCTCCCTTGCATACCATGTCAGCTCGGCTTCGATCTTAGCGAGGTTGCGGCCCCCAAGTCTGTGAAAAGTGGCGATTACGCCAGTCTGATAGAAATCCGACATTTCTCACCTCTCTTTGACGCGTCAGCTAAATATGGTTGTATTGCAGCGTTAGTACAAAGTTTCCCGATCCGGGTATTTATATGTACGCTGAATCAGGCTGCTGGTGGAAAAAGACCGGAGTAAAGCAGGGAAATAACGGCATAGTGACGCCTGCAGGCGACGACGGGAATTTTAAGTATGCCGGTTTTCATGTTTTCATTATACATTAGAAGGTGTATACGATAAAACCCCTTTGACTAAACGCAAATGAGAAATGTAATAATTTAACATGCGGCATGTCCTCCGACCCTTTATAATATTTACCGATCTGGACGGAACGCTTGTAGATTCGAAGTATTCTTTTCGGGCGGCCCTACCGGCCCTTCACAATCTTAAGGAGCGTCGCATACCACTCATACTGTGCTCAAGCAAAACAAGGTCCGAACTCCAGCTCTACAGGAAACGGCTCGGCAACAGCGACCCCTTCATCACTGAAAACGGCGGCGGAATCTTTATCCCAAATGGATATTTCAGTGCTGACATCGTAGGCTTTGTGGACAAATCCTTCGAAGAGACGCATGGTTACCAGCTATTACGGCTGGGAGCGCGATATGAAGACTTGCGGCACCTTGTACGCGCGATGAGGGCAGAAGGATATGAACTGAAGGGCTTCGGAGATATGTCTGTTGCCGATCTTGTTGAATTGACCGGCCTGTCTCTGAAGGAGGCAGCGCTTGCAAAAAAGCGGGAGTTCGACGAACCGTTTATAGCTGGCGACGCATGCGGCATTAACCCTGTGCTGAGGCGCATCGAGGAAGCGGGCTTTCACGTTGCAACCGGGCGTTTCCATCACATCGTCGGCGACAGCGACAAGGGGAAAGCCGTTTCCATGCTGATCGAGCTCTATAAAAAGCACTTCGGGAATATTACCACAGCGGCGGTCGGAGATAGCCCGAACGACCTTGCCATGTTGGAACGTGTAGACTATCCAGTGATAGTTATGAAAGACGACGGGACATACGATTCAACCCTGGACTCGCAGGGGATGATCAAAGCTGAAGGCATTGGCCCTGCCGGCTGGAATAAAGAGATACTCAGACTTCTGTCGGAAATATAGCTGTGATTTCTCGTAAGCATCACCAAAACTGAAAATTTCATAGGCATTCAAAAGGCTTGGCTGATTCCGTGATCAATTGGCCTACATCTTTTCGGGCGCGTTTACCCCGAGCACCTTTGCACCATGCTTGAGCACGATCATCGCAGCCTCGCATAAAGCCAGTCGCGCCTTCGTTACTTCGGCATCTTCCGATATCACCCTGTGACGGTGATAGTAGGGATGGAACAGTCCGGCAAGTTCCTGCAGGTAAAAGGTGATCCTGTGCGGTTCCCGCGCCAGGGCCGCGCCCCTTAGCATCATGGGATAACAGAGAAGTTTCTTGATCAACCGCATCTCTTCCTCATTGAAGAGCGTTCCGTCAAAGCCCCGCGCAGCATCCAGGTCTATACCCGCCTCTTTCGCCTTCTCGAAAATACTGTTGATTCTGGCGTGAGCGTACTGGACGTAGAAGACAGGGTTCTCGCTGGATTGGGCCTTTGCAACCTCGATATCTACCTCAAGGTGGCTGTCCGATCTTCTGGTCAGGAATAGAAATTTGGTGGTGTCAGGGCCTATCTCGTCCATTACTTCGCGGAGGGTGATGAACTCTCCGGAACGTTTCGACATCTGGACAGGCTGCCCGCCTTTCAGCAAAGACACAATCTGGACGAGCAATACTCTCAGGCTATCTTTGGAATGTCCGAGGGCTTGAGCGGCCGCCTGCATACGGGGGATGTAGCCGTGATGGTCTGCGCCCCATATGTCTATCAGCTCGTCGAACCCTCTCTCGAATTTCTTGCGATGGTATGCGATGTCAGGCGTAAAGTAAGTGTAATCGCCGTCTTTCTTTATCAGGACGCGGTCCTTGTCGTCTCCGAAGTCGGTTGTCCTGAACCATGTCGCTCCATCCTGCTCGAAGATATATCCGCGTGCCTTCAGATCATATAATGCCCTGACAATCTCTCCTGAGGCATACAAATCGCGCTCGCTCTGCCATGTATCGAAGGTTACGCCGAAATCCTCAAGGTCCTGTTTTATAAGGTCGAGCATCTTTCTGTATGAGAAATTTATAAAGTCTTCCGCCGATTCGTCGAAACCGTGTGCGGCATGAAGATCACCGAAGGCTGCCCTGAATTCGGCCGCGAGATCATCGATATATCCGCCGCGGTACCCGT
This sequence comes from Dissulfurispiraceae bacterium, assembly GCA_035319185.1. Taxonomy (GTDB): domain Bacteria; phylum Nitrospirota; class Thermodesulfovibrionia; order Thermodesulfovibrionales; family Dissulfurispiraceae; genus Fen-1308. Next base: position 49,259 of record DATHDF010000104.1, read on the forward strand.
CTACGGGAAAGGCGTATCCCTGTCCGCATAATGCCTTGTATCTGGCGAAGACCGACAGACCGAGCAGCCTGACCTGTTTGCCCGCGTCGTTTATGTAGAACTCTTTTTCTATGCGGAAACCTGTTTCACTCAGCAGGTTGGCGAGGGCCGCCCCGACCGCTGCGCCCCGCCCGTGGCCGAGGTGCAGAGGGCCTGTCGGGTTGGCGCTGACGAATTCGATCTGCACCCTCTTGCCGTTGCCCACATTTTCAGTCAGAAAACTATCGCCCGCAGATAGCAGCTCGCGCAACTCGGCGCATATGAACGACCTCGAAAACGTGAAATTGATGAACCCCGGACCGGCGATATCGATACGCTCGAAGATGTCGCGGCTCCCTAAGAGTCCTGCAAGCTCTTCGGCTATCTTGCGGGGCGCCTTCTTCAGGGGTTTCGCAAGACTCATGGCCGCCGGAGTCGAAAGATCGCCGAAGCTTTCTTCCTTTGGCACCTCGATCTCTATATTGACGGCGACCGTTTCAGAGAGCTTCTTGACGGCATCCTGCAAAATTTCGCGGAGAGCTTTTTCCATAACCGTTAAGTTTATCCGAAACTATTGATAAAAGTCATCTTTGCAGCCAAGGCTAAAATTTACAGAAAATTTACCGTTCTTCACCGAAGATTTACCCGATTCGCGACTAAACTATTTATGTATATAATTCTTTCAGGTCTCAGGGCGTGATGCAGTGGACGGTGTTTTCAGGGGCAGGGCCTCTTTTAGGAATCCATATTTATCGCGGAGGTGAGTATGAGTAAAAGGATGTTTCTGTTGTTGGTCGGCGCCCTTGCGCTGGCGATTGCAGGCGAGCTGCAGTTGTCCGACGCTGACGCCCAGAAGGCGGCTCCGGCTGAAAAGCCGGTTAAGGTCGAGCAGTGCTACGACTGTCACTCCGACATCAAAGGATTTCACAGCAGCGGCAAGCACGCCAAGGTGAATTGCGTGTCGTGCCACGAAAAACTCGGAGAACATCTGAAGGATGTCTCAAACAAGCCGGTCACCAAGACGGACCTTGCGACCTGCGGCGCATGTCATAAAGAGGAATACGAGTCTCTCGTCTCCGTTGACATCGATTCAAAGGCCAAGGTCGAGAAGGCAACATTCAAAAGCCGCTCCCCGCTTTTCGACAAACTGCTGACGCCTCACGGATTTACGAAAGAGCATGATGAGCCGAGAAGCCATGTCTTTATGCTGATGGATCATCTGATAGTTGACAGGGCCTACGGCGGTAGGTTCCAGTTAAAGGATTGGACGAAGATCGGCGATGCAAAAGACGCAGAAAAAAACCTGTGGAGCATCCTCGTAGACAAAGAGCCGTCCTCTTCGGATCAGAAAATATTTGCACCTCAGACGGCTGCCGCAGCCAATCCGGTTTGCTTCCAGTGCAAAACCCAGGACCACATACTTCAGTGGAAATACATGGGAGAAAAGGACCCGCGGGCAAAATGGGACCGGACCTCGAAAGTCGTGGATCTGGCGCGAAGCGTCAGCCATCCCATGAACTGCTTTATGTGTCATGATCCGCATTCCACCCAGCCGAGAGTTGTCCGGGATGCCCTGATACAGGCTGTTGTCGACCGTGGTGAAGGTACGTATCCATACGACAAGGAAAAGAGCAAAAAGACGACACTTAAAAAGGTAATGTTCAGAGAAGACTTCAGGGCCATTGGAATCATGAACAGGCCTGATTCTAACGTTATGTGCGCACAGTGCCATGTCGAATATACTTGTAATCCTGGAGTGAACACCGAAACAGGCAAGCCGGTCGGCATGGACGCTCAGGTGACGAACTTC
>DATHDF010000105.1:0-6641 GCA_035319185.1 Dissulfurispiraceae bacterium
GACCTGCGGGGCAAGCCGGTCGCATTCGGCGGCAGGACCCTCTCATCGTCCAAAAGCATACCAAAATACCTTAATTCCCCGGAAAGCACCATCTTTAAGAAAAGCGAGTCGTGTTACGCGCTCAACGCCGCCAAAGCGCACATAGCAAAAAAGGGATACACTATCGTCGTCGAGGGTTATTTCGATGTGATCGTTTGCCATCAGTTCGGGTTTCTGAACACTATAGCGCCGCTCGGCACCGCGCTGACGTCCGGTCATTTGAGGAAACTGAAAAAGATCGCAGACAAGGTGCTCCTTACATTCGATGCCGATGCAGCAGGAATCGCGGCCGCCAGGAGGACTATCGAGCTGGCGTATGCGGAGGGAATGCTTTCTAAAGTTGTAATGCTGAGCGAGGGAGAGGACCCCGATACATTCCTCAGAAAATACGGTGCCGACAGTTTCAGGAAATTTCTGGCAAAGGCCCTTTCGCCGGTCCAATTCTTCCTTTTGCGGGCAGGAAAAAACAGGATCGACGGCGTGCGCCAGTTGCTGAATATCCTTTCTTCATGCCGGGACAGCCTGCTCAGAGACGACGCGCTGAGGGAGTTGGCGGACCTCGCGAGCGAAAAGGTGCTTAGAGCCGAGCTTGCCGGCCTTGCCCGCAGGCGCCCGACTGCCGGACATGCGGCGTCGCCGGACATACAGCCGCGGATTTCGGAAAATGACAAGGGCCCGTTCGCAGTCCCGATGAGTAGGGAAGAAGAAATCCTGCTGGGCATAGCGTTCAACATACCGCGGGTAGCCAGGCGTATAGCGGAGCGGATCAACGGGCTGGAAATAGAGCATCCGCTTGCCGGGCGCATATTTGAATCAATCAGGGCAGACGACTCGGGCGGGGATTTTACAACCGGCACGATCATGGCGTCCTGCAGTCCTGAGGAGCAGGCGCTCCTTTCCAGGTTCTCCATCGATCCGGGGATAGACATGGATGAGGTCATGCGCAATATCGACGGCTGCATAAGGAAACTTGCCGTCAGACAGGTCGACAAGAAGATCATCGCCGCCAGGAACGCTGGAGATGAAAAGACGCTTCGCCTGCTGCACGCTGAAAAAAAAGGATTGATGCAAAAGAGTTGTTGAACTTTTTCGCTCAAAAAAATCAAAATAGGAGAGGAGGTATCCTTGAAGGGACCCTTTGACGTTTATAAAAACGGCTTCGATGACGGCGAAGATGACGATTCTGACGGGCACCTTTCTGATGAACATTCATTTCAGGAAGGCGACGCTGCAGAAACCGAAGAGATCGGAGCCGATACCGACAAGGAGTTCGACCCCCTCAAATCTTACCTGAAAGGCATCAGCGCCCTCCCCCTGCTTACCAAGGAAGGCGAAGTCGAGATCGCGCGCCAGATCGAAGAAGGCAAAGAAAAGATCGAAGGCGTACTGTACACAATCCCTTTCGTGATAAAAAAACTCGCTATGCTGGGCAAGCTTGCCGACAGCGGCGAGGCCCCGCTTGTAGATCTTATCCAGGATGGAGAAGACCTCTCCGATGAGGACATACTTGAAGAGAAAGAGAGGTTCTCCCGCATCACTGCCGAGATTGCGGACCTGGCCGAAAAAAGACGGCTGCTGCTGAAACCTGACGCGCCATCTAAGAAAACAAAGCGGCCTCAGGCGTCCGGAGCAGCTGCATCGCCGGACTCCAGAGTGGTGGACAACAAGGAATTGCTGATCGCCAAAATCAAAGAGCTGAACCTGAGGCCGGATGTTACAAACGCTTTTTTCGAAGAGCTCAGAATAATGGGAGATCAGATACAGAGGCTGCAGGAAAAGATGTGCGCCATGAAAAAATCTCGCAACAACAGCGAAATGAAGGAGTGCATGGCTGAAACTGCCGTCATCGAAGAGTCCTTCGGGGTCGGAAGCGACGAGATCGTCAGGATCTCGCGTGAGGTGCTTGACGCGGACCAGGAGGTTGACAGGGCAAAGAGCAGGCTCGTGGAGGCGAATCTGAGGCTTGTCATCAGCGTCGCCAAGAGATATATAGGTAAAGGGCTCACCCTTGGAGATCTCATTCAGGAAGGTAATATCGGTCTCATGCGGGCGGTCGACAAGTTCGAATACAGAAGGGGCTACAAGTTCAGCACATACGCGACCTGGTGGATACGCCAGGCCATCAGCCGTGCGTTGGCGGACCAGTCCAGAACTATCAGGATCCCCGTCCATATGATCGAAAACATAAATCTGATAAACAGGACAGCCAAGCAGCTGGTCCAGGAAGCGGGGGCCGATCCGAACGCCGAGGACATTTCCAAACGGGTGAATATCCCGGTCAACCGTGTGCGAAACATCATGAAGATTACAAAGGAGCCCATATCGATTGAGACGCCGGTCGGCGACGAGGAAGACGCCATGCTCAAGGACTTCATTGAGGACAAGTCCATACAGTCTCCGCTCGAAATTGCGATTCAGGACGACCTGAAGGCCCAGATAGACAAGGTCCTCTGCACTCTTTCTCCCAAGGAGCAGCTGGTGATACGCAGAAGATACGGGCTGGACGAAGACGTGCCTCGCACCCTCGAAGAAGTCGGGCAGGAATTCGACGTAACGAGAGAGAGGATCCGCCAGATCGAGGTCAAGGCGATCAGGAAACTCAAACATCCCTCCCGCAACAAATGGTTAAGAGATTTTCTCAATAAGCAATAGCGGGCGCAGCCTTCTGATTTGACAGGCGCGTCCATTTGCGATTATAGTAAACGCTTGCGGGCCCCTGGCACTGTTTGTTTTTTTGCCGGCCCAAGCCGCTTCGTCTGCTTTAAGCGGGCCCATAGCTCAGTTGGTAGAGCTACCGGCTCATAACCGGTTGGTCCCAGGTTCGAGTCCTGGTGGGCCCATCAAATATCGTCAAGTCGCGCCGGGTACAAAGCACCGGACATCCGCAGCACGAGAGGAGTTAAAGTGGACGAACAGTTGCAAATTCTGGTCGACCTGCAGAAGCTCGACACAAACATACTCAATCTGCGCCTGAAGATCGAGGCAGCGCCTGCCGCCGTAAAAACGGACGAGGCTTCCTATAAAGAGGCCCTGAAGTCATTCGAAACAGCACGCCAGCAGCAACAATCCCTTGAGAAAAAGAAAAAGGACAAGGAGCGCCTGATAGACGAGCTGACCGAAAAGATCAAAAAACTGAAGTCGCGATCACCTGAGATAAAGACCAACAAGGAGTATCAGGCCAACCTTAAAGAGATTGAATCGGTGGAGGCGGAAATACGGTCGGCTGAGGATGATATTCTTGCTGTCATGGAGATCATCGACGCTGCGACGAAGCGAACGGAAGCAGAAAATGCGCGGCTCGCGGAAGCCAAGGCGAAGGCAGATGCTCTAAATAAGGAAAAGGAACAGGAAGTCCGCGTCCTTGAACAAGACCTTGCTGCGCTGAAAAACAGGAGGAAGGAGTTCTCCGAAAAAATCGAGGCTGATCTTTATACGCTCTATATGAACCTCCTGAAGAGCGGCAGGGGTCTGGCTGTGGCCGAGGTGCAAAAAGAAATATGCGGAGGGTGCAATATGAATATACCTCCACAGCTCTTTGTAGAGATAAAGACCAGCGGGACTATCTTCCGGTGCCCTCAGTGCAGACGCATACTTTATTACGAGAAACCGGCGGGGGAAGGCAGCGAACCCGCGGCGGCTCAGGGATAGGCATTGCAGCAGTACCTGCTGTTCAGCATGGGATTATTGCCGGACGAGACAAAATAGCTAATTTCTTTATAAGCAATATTTATGCTATAGTATTCAATACATGGGAATGGAAGATCATAAGCTCAAGGTTTTCTGCACTGTAGCTGAGACGAAGAGCTTCTCGAAGACTTCAGAGATCATTCATCTCACGCAACCGGCGGTCAGCCTGCAGGTCCAGGCGCTCGAAGAGATATATGAGACAAAGCTCTTCGACAGGACCAGCGGCTCGATCAATCTGACCCCGTCTGGCGAAGTCCTTTATAAATACGCCAAAGACATTCTCGCGTTGTATGCCCTCGCTGAAAAAGACATCTCCAAGATCACCGGACTCGTGAAGGGCAGCATCAAGATAGGCGCAGGCACGACCTTCGGCAACCACATCCTTCCAAGCATAATCGTCGACTTCAAGCGTACGCACCCGAAGATCGAAATCGATGTTTTCATCGGCAACACAAAGCGGATCATGGACCTGCTGCATGCCGGCGCAGTTGATGTAGGCATAGTCGGTGATGTTCCTTCGAAAAGCAAGGTTGTAGTTGAGCCGATAATGTCCGACGAGCTTTACTTTATTGCGCCGCCTGACCATCCGTGGAGCAAGAAAAAGACGATATCAGTCCTTGAGATTCAGAAGGAACCCATCGTGTTCAGGGAGGAAGGTTCGGGCACCCGGCTCATCATAGAACGCTTCCTTGCCGACAACGGCGTGAGCGTGTCCAATCTTCAGATCGCAGTCATTCTCGGCAGCACAAGCTCTATCAAAGAGGCTGTCGAAAAAGGCATGGGCGTTTCGATTCTTTCCAAGTGGGCCGTCAGAAAAGAGGTCCAGAGGGGTATTTTGAAGGCAATTGCCCCGAAGGAAGGGAGGATTACAAGGGAATTCTCACTGGTGATACCCAAGAACACGATTCTGCCGCATGCAGTGGACGAATTTATCAGTTATCTGAAGGCATATTCCTACGAAAAAATGGTCCCCGAATACAAAATATAGTCATCGCACTACCACTTTTCCAGAACCGCCCGCAACCTTGCCGATAACCGCGTAATAAGCCCCGGCCTCTTCGAAAAATTTCAGACCGGCCTCCTTCACGGTAATGAGAAGCCCTCCCGAAGTCTGAGGGTCGCACAGCAACAGTTTCAACTCTTCCGAAATGGCTGGGGCAAATTGAACCCTGCCCTCTAAAAACCGTAGATTGTGATATGCGCCCTCGGGTACCATGCCGGAATCGATCATTTCCCTCACCCTGTCCATAAATGGCACACTGCCGGCGTTTAAAACAAAATCGACGGATGAATCCCTTAACATGTTTACAGCATGTCCGAGCAGGCCAAAGCCTGTTATATCCGTACATGCGCTAGCCCCGGCCCGCACGGCAATTGCCGATACCACGTCGTTCAATGTCAGCATCCAGTCAACCGCAGACCCGATGTCCGAATCGGTCAATTTGCCGCCCTTGAGCGCTGTTGTCAGTATGCCGACCCCCAGAGGCTTTGTCATTACAATAATGTCGCCTTCCTGCGATCCGCTCACCCGCAGAATCCGCTCCCTGTCGACCACCCCGGTAACGGAAAGGCCAAACCGGATCTCGTCATTCTGAAAGCTGTGGCCCCCTATCAATGCGGCCCCTGAACGGTTGAGAGTCGATACCGCCCCTTTGATTATCTCTTTCAGCACGGCAGGCTCGTAGTCGCATGAAGGGAAACCGGCAATTGCAAGCGCCGAAAGCGGCCTGCCGCCCATGGCATAAATGTCACTGATCGAATTTGCGGCGCTAATCGCCCCGAAATTAAACGGATCGTTCACCACGGGCGCAATAACATCAACGGTCTCAACTACCGCACTGTCCCCGATCAGATGCACGCCTGCGTCGTCGCCAGGACCGACAAGTATATCCGGAGAGGCAGTATTACGAATATCGCCTATTATTTCTTCCAGGTCCGCCGGACCTATCTTCGCAGCTCAGCCGGCAGCCTTGATCTTTTCCGTCAAACGGTAATCCATGTGAGTTCCGTCACCATGTTCTGCCCCGGCATTTAACGGCGGGGCTATTCTAAATTTCTTTTCGCAGAATCCGATAATTATACTATATAAGCTATGATAACGCATCAGGAAGCCCCAAGTAATCCCCTTGCCAGAATTCTCATCGTCGAAGACGACCTGATGGAACAGAAACTCATGTCGGCCAACTTCTTGCGCCACGGCTATATCTGCGAAACCGTGTCGAGGGGGGGCGATGCCGTTGCAAGGGCCAGGTTATTCAATCCTGACATCATCCTTCTGGATGTGCTGCTTCCGGATATCGACGGCATTCAGACATGCAAGCAGTTGAAATCGGTGGAAGAAATACGACATATCCCGATTATCTCAATCACTGGAGCGGACGACAGAAAACTGCGTCTTGACTGCCTAGATGCAGGGGCGAATGACTTTATCAACAAGCCGGTAGACTTTGCTGAGCTGCTCATCAGGATCAGAAACCTCGTTCAGCTAAAACAGTTCGAGGACATCAAGGTAAAGCACGCAATCCTCGCAGAATCCCTCAAGGCGATCGAGGCCGCAAAGAGGGAATGGGAACAGAGCATGGATTGCATTAAAGATGCTGTGCTATTGATCGATGCGAACGGTCTTCTGCTGCGCTGCAACAAGGCATTAAGCACCCTGACAGGGAAAACGTATCGTGACCTTTTGAACCAATCCTGGCAGGACGTCCTGAACGTCGGTGGGTTCACAATGACACCCGGTGCTTCGGATTGTGTAGAATACAGCCATTCATCAGGCCGCTATTTTTCATTCTCGGCTTATGACGTTTCGGACAGGTCCCATTCTTTAGCAACAGTTTCTATTATAACTCTCCACGATATTACAGACCGGAAAAAGGCCCAGGACGAGCTTATGCAAAGCAGGATGAACCTGCAAA